>JAQTTP010000019.1 GCA_028710695.1 Candidatus Iainarchaeum sp. | reverse complement strand
ATTGTATTTTTAATAAGAAGAAACGAGAAGCATCTTCTAAACTTTTTTTAAATGGAACAACATTAAAAATAAAAACAAAACAATATTATTATGTATGTCCAGAATGTAAACAAAACTTTACAACACGAGAACTTGAATCAAAAAATTTTGATATTTTGGACAAAAAATTAAAAAAATATTATGGTAAATACAGATATTCCGCAAGAAATCAGAGAAAAGGTAATTGAATTAGATAAAGGGAAGTGTTGTCATTTTGGATGCACGAAAAAAGGAACTCAAATACATCATTTTATTCCAAGAAGTTTTGAAATTATAAATGAACTGTGGAATCTTGGATTAGTTTGTGATCAACATCATGAGGATGTAAATATGGGACGAGAAACTAACATTGAATTTTTAACAGCAATAAAATATAAACCTGATTTTAGACAACAACAAGCATTAGATTGGCACTTACAAAGACAAGAATTAAAAATAAGAAAACTTAAGAGGTTGGAACTTGATTAATAAGAAAAGTTTTACGTTGGCAACTTCAGTTCAAAATGAAGTAAAAAAGGGTATTGGACAAGCATTATCCGCTTATTTAAATATGCCACCTGAAAAAAGGCAACAACTAGAAGAAAGTAATGTAAATTTCTCGGATATTGTGTTTGAAAGTTTAATTCCTATTCTTACCCGGTCTGAGGTGAGTAATGTTCTCATTCTTATGAATGAGGGTATCGGAAATATGGTAATGCTTACTCCGGCTATTAAACTTTTAAAACATATTCATCCTCTTTTGAAAATTACGGTTTGGGGAAAACATCCTGCAATTGAAGTAATTGAAGGATGGGAATTAGTAGATGAAGTTGTTACGGGTCCTCATGATATGTTCTATGACCTATGCTTTGTTTCTATATGGGGAAATCAACTTTTCCAGGAACAAAAACAATGGGTACAAACACATTGTAAACACACTCTTTCAACTTCTTTAAAAATGTTTCATGAATCAATTCAACATCTTCAAATAGCAGAATTTCTTGGAGGAGTTGGAGACCTTTCTTATCCACATTGTGAGTTACCCCCAAAATCTTTGATTGACTGTGTACTGGATCCTTGGATTAAAAATCGTGGTAAATACATAGTATTTGGTGATACTCTACTCAGAGGTTATGGATGGGAAAATAAACGTTGGCCTCATTATGTGGAATTAGCAAAACTTATTTATAAAAAATTTCCTGAATATACAATTGTTCTAATTGGAGATGAAAAAGACCGAAAAGAAGCTGGAGAAAAAGATTGGCCTGAAAATGTCAATATGGAATTAATGGGCAAAACAGATGTTAAAGGGACTGCTTATCTTATAAAACATGCTGAATTCTACGTAGGAAATGATACTGGACCTACTCATATAGCTGCTGCAGTTGGTACAAAAACCTATGCAATTTTTGGTCCCACAATGGTTGCAAAAAATAAACCTCTTGGCCCAAACGTAACAATTTTGAATAAAAAACTTCCTTGTTCTCCATGCCAATATACTGAAAGATTTACAACATGTGAATGTATTGCTTATATGACAGCAGAAGAAGTTTATAATGAGGTCTTTTTTAAAGAAAAAAATAAACGAAAAACAGTGACAATTCTTGTTGGTGATTTCTCTGGAGGAGCACTTCGTAATGAAAAATATATTAAGAAAGTTTTGGAAAAGGAATTAAAACATAGGGTAATCCCCTTTGATTATCGAGCTTCCTTAAATAAATCAAATAACCAAGTGGAAGCCACTTACGACCTTATTAATACTGTTTTACATCAGGAACCCGACTATGTTTTTATTAATGGTGGGCAAACTATAGTTCCAGAAGTTCTTAACATGCTTGAATTTTTGTGTCCAAATACAAAACTGATAAATTGGTATGTGGACCAACGAGGTCAAGTTGAACAATGGTTTAAACGTTTATCGTCTTCTTGTCATTATACTTTTTGGTCTACAGGATATCCAAAAATGTTATCTCAAGTTTTTTCTCAAACCTACAGACCTTGTGAGTTTTTACCAATTACTCCAGATGATAACTCTTATTTTCCTTTAGAGGTTGAGAAAGATATTGATGTTCTTTTTGTAGGAACACCCCACAGTAAGCCAAGAATAGAGCTTTTAGAATATCTTGTAGACAATGGAGTTAAACTTAAAATATTTGGTAATGGAGATTGGCCTGATAAGCTAAAACCTTATACTGAAAAGGGAGTGTTCGACGAAAAATTCAATGAGGTATTAAATCGTGCAAAAATGGTTTTGGGGATAAATATTATCAATGAAGTCCCTTTGTATTTTTCGGATAGGTATTTTTATCCAATGGCCGTTAAAACAGTTGGATTAAACAAAAAAGTGCCAATGATTGAAACAATGTTTGAAAATAATAGGCACATGGTGTTCTTTAATGACCCACAAGAGTGTTTGGATAAAATTGAACTATTGTTAGAAAATGAGCAATTGAGAAAACACGTTGCTGAAAATGGATATCAATTATATAAAGAAAAATATACATTAACAAAAATGTTGAAACAAATGTTTAATTCTGTAGAAGAAAAATGAGTTTAAATATTGTAAAAAATCCAGCTACACCCTATCTAATGGTAGGATGCCATCCTAATTGTAGGTCTTGTACATTAGCTCCATTAGAAGTTCAATCTATTCAATTCTTACTTCATAAATTTAAGAATAGATTTAATTTAATTGGATTAGATCTTGGGGCACATGTTGGGTTATATGGGGTGGCTTTACATAAACATTTTAAATTGATGTATTCCTATGAAATATGGGATGTTCCTTATAAAACCTTGTGTGAACAAGCACGAATTTATCATGAAATTATTCCTATAAAACTAGGAGTTTGGAGCAAAAAAGGAACAGTTAATATTGTTATGGGAGACCTTGATACACAGGGTGCAATCAGATATAAAGATAGAACCACAGAAAAAACTTATCCGGTAGAAGTTGTTTGTTTGGATGAGGAGTTAGGTCCTGACTTTAAATTTGATTTTGTAAAAATTGATGTTGAAGGTGCAGAGTTTGAGGTTTTGACCGGAATGAAGGGTCTAATAAAGAATAATTCATTTATTGGTTTAGTTGAGTATTCGCTTCCAGCATTAGATTGTTTAGCCCATAACAAATATGATTTTTTAGGATTGTTGGATAATCTTAATTTTGAAATTTTATGGCCAAATCGAGAAGTTCTTGATAACCCACCTGGTAATATTAACATAATTTTTGAGAAAAAGTAAAAGGAAAAACATGAATATTATTTATGCAAGAATGCCCGGATATGATTGGGTATCCACACCCTCTGATGAACTTGCAAGAGGATTGGAAAGTTTGGGATGTAAACTTACATTAATTGATAACCTTAATTATATTCCCCCATATGATTTTGATTTTGTATGGAGTCCTTATGAAAGTGTAACCATGCTTGGTCATATGATTTCAAAGCGACTTAACATCCCCCACTATGCACATATTGAGTGGCTTCCCCCTTGGAGAATTTTTAAAGAATGTAAAGCGGAACAATATGGGTTTTTGAAAGAGAATCCGGAATTACAACAAATAGACCAAATGATACCTTACTATAAAGAAATTATAGAAGCTTTTGATAAAGCAC
>JAQTTP010000005.1 GCA_028710695.1 Candidatus Iainarchaeum sp. | reverse complement strand
TCTATTACTGCAGAAACTACCAAGTCATTTCCAGTTACTAAGAATACAACATTTACAAGAAGTAATAAGCCAATTATCTTTCCTCCAAACTCTTTGTGAATATCTTTTGTTATTTTTCTGAAGAAGTGGCCAGTAAGTAAAAATAAAAGAACTACAGCAATAAGGACTAGGGTAATGTTAAAGTATCCTAAAATCCCAACCATTCCATGTGTTATTGAATTCAACCCAAGCTCAATAGTAATCATAATTTTAAATGGTGTTCTTGAGAAGATTAGATATATTGCAAATACATATGTGATGAGGTAATATAAGAAGAATAGAAAAAATAAAGTAATTTTTATTGCCTTGTTTTTATGTTCTAAGTATTTAGACAAAACTATGCAAAACACAAAAAGCGAAGAAAAACAAAGAAGCCTTGTAAATAAGCTGAACAGTCCACTATAATCATAGATTTCTAGGATTAGATATGGCAAAAAAATAAATATAAAAAAGAATGTGGTCAAAAGATAATGTTTCTTCAGAAAATCAGGAATCATTCTCTTTCCTCTTTTATTCGTCTTTACTAATAATAATATATATGTATATGAAATATATATGTAATGCGTGAACATATTGGGAAACTAGCATTATTTCTTGATATAATTGCATCAGTAATCGGGCTTGGGTATGTTTGGCGTTTTCCTTATTTGATGGGAAGTAATGGCGGTTCTGCCTTCTTGTTTTTGTACATTCTTGCTGTTTTAATTCTTGGAATTCCTTTGATCTTTTTTGAAATGTATTTAGGTCAGAAATATAAAACTACTATTATCTGCTTATTTAAGGAAAAGTTCAGATCAAAATATGTCTTACTTATTCCTTTGTTTTTAATTTTTGTTTCACTTATTGTGCTTAGTTACTATTCTGTTGTGACTTCTTGGACTTTGGGCTATTTCTTTACTTCCTTTGCCGGCTTTATGTCATTTGATTCCTATATTGGAAGCGTGTTGATGTTTGCTGCTTTTTTTATTACTGTATTTTTAATTTATTTGGCAGTAAGATTTGGACTTAAGAAAGGGGTTAATGTAGTTAACTATATTTCATCTGTGCTGTTTGTGATATTTTTATTTGTTTTATTATATTTTGCTGTGGCAAGCCCAGGCTTTGGGACTGCGGTGAAATATATGTTTAGTTTTAATGCATCTGCAATATCTTTGAAGACGATCGTTCTTGCGTTTGCACATGCTCTGTTCTCTTTGTCTTTGGGATTTGGGATTCTGCTAACTTATGCAAGTTATTCAAAAAAAGAAAACCTAAACTTTACAATTGGGGCCGTAGTTTTTTCTAGTATTTTAATATCAGTTTTGATTGGAATTATTATCTATTCCTTTTTGTTTAGTTATGGTTTGGACCTGGCTTCTGGGCCAAGATTGGTTTTTGATGTTTTGACTATGGCCTTTAAAGATCTAGTTTTCTTGGGTCCAATATTTTTCTTGCTGATTTTTTTGATAGCATTTACTTCGGCAATTTCCTTGTTCGAGCTTGTAGTTGCATCCTTTGTAGATTATTACAAAGTGAAGATAAAAAAAGTTGCATTGATTGCTCTTGTAGTTTTGATAGTTCTTGCTATTCCGTCTTTATTTTCTGTAGCAGTTATTGAGTTTTTGGATACTGTATTTGGATCATATCTGACAATATTCTGTGCTTTCTTATTTTTGTTATTATTTTTAATCTTTACAAAATCATTTTCGACACTTGGGGGGAGAATATATAAACTATATCGTGCTATGTTATATGTAGACGTTTTAGTTCTAATAATTTTATTTATTTTTTCATTCTTCCTATAGGTGTCATTAATGCAAAAAATTTGGGGGTGGGCCCTTGCAAAAGAACTTTATACCCTGAGTACACTCTTGAGTTCTAAATATGAAACCAACTTAAGCAGAGTATCGGAATTAATAATGGATACCCTGAAGGATGTAGAAAATATTGGAGTTTATTTGCTGGATAAAGATACTCTTGTATGTTTGGCGAATAGAACTAAGACTACAAGCCATTTGGAAGAAATGGATTTGAATCAGATAACTCCTGAGAATTATTATATTCTAAAATCAATTGAGGACAAAGAAATAATCTATTTTTATCCAAAAGGCAAGAAGAATATAATTTATGCCTATAATATGGTACCACATAATTTTAGATATACTAAAGTTCTAATTAACTCGGTGTTTGATAAAAGCACTCTATTGGTTCCTCTTGTATTCAATGATTCTGTTATTGGAATTGTAATAATAAAAGGCAAGAATCTTCTACTAAAAAAATTAAAGTATGGAGAAGACATAAAGACAATGCTTCTAATCTCTGCAATATATTTTGCATCTATTGGGCGGTTTATTGCATCTGTAATAGACAAACAGTTGGACCCTTTGACTAAAGTTTCGATTAGACGTTCTTTTGAAATAAACTTTAATGACAAGTTAGAAGATTACAAAAAAACCAAAGCAGTATTCTCCTTATTAATAATAGATATAGACCATTTCAAGAACATCAATGACACCTATGGCCACCTTAACGGGGATATAGTTCTTAGAAAATTAGCAAAGATTCTGTTTAGTAGTTTAAGAAATAGACCTGGAAGAGGCCAAGATTTCCTTTGTCGTTGGGGTGGAGAAGAATTTATTGTTCTCTTAAGCTGTGACAAAGAAGGTGCAAAGCTTGTTGGGGAGAGGCTTAGGTCAGCAATAGATAACTCTGAGTTCTCGGTAGGTAAAGTAACTATAAGTATAGGGGTTGCTAGTGTTAATGAAGCTGAGGAAGCAAGTCCTGACCTTTTGGTGTCTTTGGCGGATGAGAGATTGTATAAGGCAAAAGAACAAGGAAGAAATAGAGTTGTGGCGGAATAGACAAAACTTTACTAATTTGTTTACTTTGTGACTAAAATAATGAACTAAAAATTAGCCTTGACACTTCAATCTACATAATGAATAAGCCGAAAACCTTTATAAAGCTTTTGTGTCCCTTTATATTTTATAAAAACTTCATAGCAAAAGATTTTTGCTGTGCTTTTTTGTTGGTTTTCTCATTTTTTGAGAACCATCCCATGATTACCTAAGGTATTTTAGGTAGGATGTAGACTGTTATTGGTAAGAACACAACGAAAGTTTTTTAACCAAATATAATGTGTGTATAATTAAACCAATTTCTGAATGTTTTTAGACTAATATTGCGATATGATTCCAGCTGATCCCGCTGGAGAGTACTGCTATAGGAATTCGACTAAGCCATGCAAGTCTGGAAGGTATATGGATACCTTCGGCGAACGGCTCAGTAACACGTGGACAACCTACCCTGAGGAGAGGTTAAGCTCGGGAAACTGAGAGTAATACCTCATAGTAAATTGAAGCTGGGATGCTCTTTTTATTAAAGTCAGCAAGCCTTTTCTTGCTGGCGCCTTAGGATGGGTCTGCGTCGGATTAGGTTGTTGGCGGGGTAATGGCCCACCAAGCCTGAGATCCGTACGGGCCCTGCAAGGGGGAGCCCGGAGAAGGGGACTGAGAAAAGGCCCCTAGCCCTACGGGGTGCAGCAGGCGCGAAAATTCTACAATGCGCGAAAGCGCGATAGGGGGATTCCTAGTGCTAGTTTTCTAGCTTTTGTCAAGTGTAAATAACTTGGCGAATAAGTGGAGGGTAAGACACGTGCCAGCCGCCGCGGTAATACGTGCTCCACAAGTGGTACTCGTGGATATTGGGCCTAGAACATCCGTAGCCTGTTTAGTGTGTTCTTTGTGAAATTGACAAGCTTAACTTGTTGAATTGCAGAGAATACTACTTGACTAGAGGCCGGGAGACGTAAGTGGTATTTTATGGGTAGCGGTGAAATGTGATAATCCATAGAGGACCACCAGTAGCGAAGGCGACTTACGAGAACGGACCTGACGGTGAGGGATGAAAGCTGGGGGAGCGACCCGGATTAGATACCCGGTTAGTCCTAGCTGTAAACGTTGCAGACTAGGTGTCCCGTTAATCTTGGATTTGCGGGGTGCCGTAGGGAAGCCGTTAAGTCTGCTGCCTGAGGAGTATAGTCGCAAGGCTGAAACTTAAAGGAATTGGCGGGGAAGCACCACAAGGGGTGGATGCTGCGGTTTAATCGGATACAACGCCAAAGAAACTTACCAGGGGCGACAGCAGGATGATGGTCACTCTGATGGGGTTACCTGACACGCTGAGAGGTGCTGTATGGCCATCGTCAGCTCGTGCCGTGAGGTGTCCTATTAACTTAGGCAACGGGCGAGACCCATGCTTTCTTTTGCTAGTCTTTCTTCGGAAGGGCGCACTATGAAAGGACAGCTGGAGCAATCTAGAGGAAGGGGTGGGCGACGATAGGTCTGTATGACCCGAATCTTCTGGGCAACACGCGGCATACATTGGCCGAGACAATGGGTATCGAACTCGAGAGGGGGAGGTAATCCGTGAAACTCGGTCTAGGTTCGGATTGAGGATTGTAACTCATTCTCATGAAGCTGGAATCCCTAGTAATCGCGTGTCACTATCACGCGGTGAATGTGTCCCTGCTTCTTACACACACCGCCCATCAAGCCACCCGAATGAGGCTAGAATGAGGGCTACTTCAATGGTAGTTCGATTTCTTGTTTCGTGAGGAGGGCTAAGTTGTAACAAGGTGTCCGTAGGGGAACCTGCGGACGGATCACCTCCTTCTGAATTTTCGTAATTGTTTAATAACAGTCTACGGGCTCATAGCTCAACTGGGAGAGCGCGGCCCTTGCATCAATACTCCAGAATTTATTCTGGGGCTGCGAGTAAGGCCGAGGCTGCGGGTTCAATTCCCGCTGAGTCCATATGTAAATATGGACTTTCCGAGAGTTATGAGTAGTTAGAACAAGTTTTTTTGTTCTGGCGTAACTCGTGATATTTATATCACACATAGTTAGCATAGGCAAGTAAAGTGTTAAGGGTCCTAGTGAACCATTTGGTGGATGACTTGGCTTGGAAGCCGAAGAAGGGCGTGGCAAGCTGCGAAAAGCTCTGGCGAGGTGCACGCAACCATTGAACCAGAGATACCCGAATTACCCCGAAAGGGGGGGAGACGCAGGGAATTGAAGCATCTTAGTACCTGCAGGAAAAGAAAGCAATCGCGATGCCCCTAGTACTGGCGAAGGAAAAGGGCAGAAGACAAACTGAATCCCTCTAAGAAATTAGTGGGAGATGTGGTGAGGTCTAGTTAGGGTCTTAACTCTTTAAGACGAAGACTTCTGGAAAGAAGCGCCATAGCGGGTGATAGCCCCTTAGTTATAAGAGAGAAAGATCCGATAGTAACCGAGAGTAATACGCATTGGCATTTGCGTATGAATACGGGGGTTACCAACCCCCAATCTTAAACATTCTTCCAAGACCGATAGCGAACGAGTACCGTGAGGGAAAGTTGAAAAGCACCCTTGGTAGGGAGTTAAAAGCACCTGAAACCAAATGGTAATAGGTGGACGCGGCACAAAAGGTAGAGCGCCTAAGGTAACGAAGCGCTCTGTACAGTGTTACGTCGTTCGTCACGAAGCACGGGCTAGGGAATTTGTGTCTGTGGCAAGCTTAAGGGGTTAAACCTCGTAGGCGTAGGGAAACCGAGTTGTCGCAACTTTTAGTGAGGACAAGGATGCTAATCCGTCTTTAGTCACAGATACCAGACCTGAAACCAAATGATTTACTCCTGGGCAGGATGAAACCCTTTTACAAAGGGGTGGAGGTCCGTTTCTAGTTCTAGACTAACTGTTTAGGTGACCTGGGAGTGGGAGCGATAATCTATGCGAATTTGGTGATAGCAGGCTCCTTCTGAAATAGCTCTAAGGTTAGCTTGACCTGAGACGAAATGGTGGGTAGAGCACTGATCAAAAAGTATTGGGGAGAGATCCTCGGCTTTTTTGTTAAACTCCGAATCGCCATTTGTCTAAGAAGGTTGGAGTTGGGATCCGGGGGGTAAGCTTCCGGTCCGAAAGGGAAACAACCCTGCGCGTGGTTAAGGTCCCAAAGTGTCTGTTAAGTGCAAATAAAGGGCGTCTTTACTCTAAGACAGAGGGAATGTAAGCTCAGAAGTAGCTATCATTTAAAGAGTGTGTAACAACTCACCTTCCGAGAGTGAGGGCACCAAAAATATACGGGGCTAAAACAGACCACCGATACCATGCAGATTGCATTGTATGTAATATCTTGTAAGAAGGTTTTCTTATAGGGCAGAAGCAAGGGCGTGAGTTCTTGTGGACCTATATGGAATATTGATCCTAGCGGTAGTAATAGCTATGAGAGGTGAGAACCCTCTCCGCTGAAAGGGCTAGGGTTCCTTAGCACTGATCATCAGCTAAGGGTTAGTCGATCCTAACCCCCATCGTAACACGAGTGGGGGGAAAGGGAAACAGGTTCATATTCCTGTACCTGATGGATACAACTTGGTAACAATAGATGATCTTTTGACTTATTGGGTTAGAAAACGTATTCTTCCCAGAATATCCAATCCTAATATAAGCCTGGAGAGTTATAATGACGAGAAGGGCTTTAAGAGGTGATGGGGCGAAAGCTGTTTTTCACACCTGGTAACCATGAAAAGAAAGATCATAAGGATTCCATCAGATCGTACCGAGAACCGGGAAAGGTGCCCCTGGCTGAGAAGGCCAAGGCGTATCGAGAGAATATAGTTAAGGGAATTCGGCAAAATAGCCCCGTATCTTTGGTATAAGGGGTGCCTGCAGTTGTGTAAACTGTAGGTGACACTAACAAGGGGAGTCCGACTGTTTATCAAAAACGTAGGTCCCTGCGAGTCTGAAAAGATTAGTATAGGGGCCGACTTCTGCTCACTGCCAGTACGTGAAAACCCTTTTCAAGGGGTCTAAGCGCTGGTAAAGAGCGGGCCTAACTCTGAGGCTCTTAAGGTAGCGTAATACCTTGTCGGTTTAATGCCGACTTGCATTAATGGAGTAACGAGATTCCCACTGTCCCTAACTATAACTCGACGAACCCACTGCGTGGTGAATATGCCACGGCGTCCCAATGGGAGGTGAAGTCCCCACGGAACTTTACCACAATCTGTTGCTGTTTTAGAATTTTTGATGTGCAGCGTAGTTAGTAGTCTTCGAAGCAGTTTCGTCAGGAACTGTGGAGACGTCAATGGGACACTAACCTTTAGAAATTCTAAGACTCACCCCGAAAGGGGGACACCTGCAGAGTTGGTGGTTTGGCTGGGGCGGTACTCCCCTGAAAAGGTATCAGGGGAACCCAAAGGTCTGCTCAGGGGTGTTAGGAACATCCTGTCGAGTGTAAGGGCAAAAGCAGGCTTGACTGTGTTCTGCAAAACAAGGAATGCAGATTCGAAAGAAGGGCTTAATGATCGTCAGTACTGCTTTGGTGGCAGTCTGGTCTGATAGTGAAGCTACCCTGGGGGTAACTGGGTTGTCGCGGGCAAGAGTACATATCGACCCCGCGGTTTGCTACCTCGTTGTCGGCTCATGGCATCCTGGCTGTGCATAAGCAGCCAAGGGTGGAGGGGTTAACTCATTAAAGCCGTACGTGAGCTGGGTTAAGAACGGTGCGAGCCAGTTTGTTTACTATCTGTTGGGACTGTTGATGATCTGAAGGGAAGATCTTTCTAGTACGAAAGGAACAAAAGGTCGCGGCCTCTAGTCTACCAGTTGTCCGGGAGGGCAGCGCTGGGTAGCCACGCCGTAAGGAATAAAAGCTGAAAGCATCTAAGCTTGAAGTCCCCCCTGAAAATAGATCGTCACTCTGTCTTCGGACAGACTAATGCGCCAGTAGAAGACTGGGTTGATAGGCTGGAAGTGTAAGTATCGAGCTTCGGCGAGATATTCAGCTGACCAGTACTAATAGCATAAGAGGACCTTTAAAATCAAAGACTACACACGAAATCATAGACTACACAAATAGAGATTCAGTTTAGAATCTTAGCTAAAAACTTTTAGCAATCTTTAGCATTTTACTTGCCTATGTTAACTAAAAAGTTATTCTTTTTCTTTTTAGTTTTTAACTTTTTTTGATTCCTGACTTCTTTCTGCCCAAATTCTACATAAAAAAAGTAACCTTTATAAACCAGTTTGTATAATATTTATACGGTAGGTAACCTCTAAATCTCCTCGTGAGATTTGCAAACGGCGCAGTGAGGATATGCAAACAAGCGTTCTGGCTTCATGCCATGTGCTTTGCTGTATGTTGGGGCAGATTTTATCTGCTGTCTTTTGCGCGGTCAATTCCGGGAGTATATATCCGTAGTCCCAGATGCTCTTGTGTATACCGTTTTACCTGCCACTCTATTCTTTTTTCTTTTCCAAAAGAAAAAAGCATAAGTTCACCAAAAAAGAAAAGGGGGCATATCCACAAACCCAAAGGATTTGGGATATTCTAGTTTTAATTAATCTAAGGTGGATAAAAAAAGAACAAAAAAAGTCAAATTGTTTATTTTCCATAACCCGCGCCATAAATGGCGCCAACTCTAACGGGAAAGTTTGTTCCCGTTTGACATCTACTTGCAAAAATCGATTTGTTTCCGTGTGCTTTTTTTTGGTCTTTCTATACATAAAACCAAGCCCTTTATAAATATTGAAATTATATTATAAACATGTGCGGAAAACAAATTAACAAAAGCCAAAAACAATTGGTGGAGTACTACGATTTGTTGGCCGACGATTATAACTCTAGGTGGGTAAATTTCGTAGACAATCAATACAAAGTGATAAAACCATTTGCAGAAAAGGTTCACTCTAATTTTGGAACTGGTGCAAGAATTGCTGACCTTGGATGTGGAGTTGGATTAAACTCGTTCATACTTACAGAACATTTTAAGTATGACTTTAATGTGTCCTGTGTTGATGTGTCTAAAGAAATGATAAAACATGCTCAACAAAATAGCCCTAAAGCAAAGTTCTACAACAACTGTTTTTTAGAATGGGAACCTGAAGAAAAATTCCACGGTTTGGTAGCTGGATCTTTTTTGAACCAGTTTGATTCTTCAATGGCGCCATATGTTGTAGAAAAAATGTCGGATATTTTAGAGAAAGGTGGATATGGTTTAGTATACTCCTCGAATACTGCAGATTATGATGATGATAAAAAAATAAAACAAAAGAAAGATCAGACTAAGCCGTATGTTCAGATGATAGATCGGTTAAATATGACTAATCTACTATCGCAATTCTTTAAAGTTGAAGAATATTACAAGGGTTATGGTAAAAGAGGCTGGACAATAACAATTGTCAGAAAAGAGTGACATAATAAAGTCACAAAATTATTTTTCTTCTATTAATATGCTTTTTGAATTTAATTCTGTTCTTAACTATTGCTGATATTTTCCCCATTTGCAAAATCCAGAAAGGTATTTAAACATTAATCTCTTTATTATTCCTTGTTTATAGTTATATAAGTGGTACTATGTCTTATACTAGTTTTGTGTTCTGGGGTCGTGGCGGAGAAGGTGTAAAAACTGCTGCAGAAATACTTGCAAAAGCAGCATTTTTACAAGGCTTGGAAGTGCAAGCATTTCCTGAGTATGGCCCAGAAAGAAGTGGTGCACCAGTAAGGGCTTTTGTAAAAATTTCTAAAGAAAAAATAAAAGACCAAGCATCCATAACGCAAGCAGACTATGTAGTTGTTTTGGATGGCTCTTTGTTATCACAACTTGACACCAAGAATTTAATTTTGAACCAAAAGAAAGCAAAACTTTTGATAAATGGAAAAATAAATCCAGAAATAAAAAATAGTGTATTCATCGATGCATCTGGAATTGCAAATAAATACTTGAAAAAGGACCTTCCTGGAGTAGTTATGCTTGGCGCTCTTTTGAAGATGACAACTTGTGTTAAATTTGCAAATTTAGAAAAAGCAGTAAAAGAAACCTTATCAAAGAAACCAGAATTATTGGACGGAAATCTTAAAGCTTTAAATGAGGCATATACCCAATTTAAGTGATTTTTATGGTTAAAGAAATTAAGAAAGTGGATTTGGGTGCAAGAATACTTGCAAGTGAATCAGAAGAATATCAAACTGGATCTTGGAGAAAAGAGATTCCTGTTGTTAAAGACAAAGAGGAAATGAATAAACATGTTGAAATTGCATTATATTGTCCGGAAGCAGCAATAGTTTATGTTGGTGGAAAGTATTCACACATAGATTATAAGTTTTGTAAGGGCTGTGGAATTTGTGCAAATTATTTGAAGAAAGTAATAGAAATGAAGAGGGTGTAAAGATGAGGGCTCTGATAAACGGAAACTATGCTGTATCATATGCAATGATGCAGATAAACCCTGATGTTTGTGCATCATATCCTATTACCCCCCAAACACAGATCATTGAAACCTTTTCAAAATATGTTGCTGATGGAAAAGTTACTACTGAAAATATTCTTGCAGAATCGGAGCATAGTGCAATGTCTGCTTGTATTGGAGCAAGTGCTGCAGGTGCAAGAGTGTTTACTGCTACCGCATCTCAAGGTTTGGCATATATGATTGAAGTGATTTATATTGCTGCGGGATTGAGACTGCCTATGACTATGGTTGTGGGAAATAGAGGAATAGGTGCTCCACTTCTTCTGCATTGTGATTATTCCGATAGTTTTTTGGCAAGAGATTCTGGCTGGATACAAATTTATTGTAAAGATGTGCAGGAAGTTTATGACACTACTTTAATGGCTGTGAAGATTACTGAGGAAACAAAAATACCAGTAATGGTAATGATGGATGGATTCTATACTACCCATGGAGAGCAGGTGATTGATACTTTGTCCACCAAACAGGCTGTGAATTTTGTGGGAAAGAAACCAAAGTGGCCGAACATGCTTGATTCAAAAATAACTTTTGGAAATGTTTCTTTAACTGATTCTAATATAGAAGTAAGAGAAAGGCAGTGGAGAGATCTTGCAAACTCATCAAAATCAATACTTGGAATTCAAAAAGGATTTGAGAAATTTTCAAAAAGAAATTATGGCTTATATGAGTCTTACGGGTTAAAAGATGCAAATACTGTCTTTGTAACAATGGGCTCTTCTTATCAAGCAATAGAGTTGACTTGCCAAGAATTGAGAAAAAAAGGAAAAAAAGTTGGGTGCTTGAGACCAAGAGTTTATAGGCCGTTTCCTTATAATGAGTTAAGGGCAGAGCTTAAAGGCAAAAAGATAATTGTTTTGGATAGGGCAATAAGCCATGGCGCAGAGTTTGGGCCAATGGGTTTAGAGTTCCAAGGTATGGGAAGAGAGTTCTATAATGTTGTTTATGGAATTGGCGGAAGAGACTTTGGGCTAGAAGAAGCCAAAGATCTAGTGGGCAAATTCTTGAAAGGGAAGCAAAAGAAGTTCCAGTTCTATGGGCTGAGGAAAGATCTAAAAAATTAAGGCAAAGTGATTTTTATGGATGTAAAAGGCAACGAATTGCAGAAGATTTGGGAAAAAGGGAAAGAAGGTTTTGGGCCAGGGCATAGAACCTGTTCTGGATGTTTCATACCCACAATAGTTAGAACTGTGCTTGGAAATGTGCCTGATGATTGTGAGCCCGTGGTGTCTATTGCTACTGGATGCCTAGAAGTTACTAGCACAATATGGCCCCATACAAGCTTTGGAGTATCTTGTATACATAATGCTTTTGAAAACTCTGCCTCTACTCTTGCGGGTGTAGAAAGGGCATATGCTGCCAGGAAAAAGAGAGGAGAATTAAAGAAAAAGTATAAGTTCATTGTTTTTGCAGGTGATGGGGGGACAGTAGATATTGGATTACAAGCCCTGTCAGGAATGCTTGAAAGAGGGCATGATATTTTATATGTTCTTTATGACAATGCTGCTTATTCTAATACAGGAATGCAAAGAAGTGGGTCAACACCTTATTTAGCAAGTACAACCACTACTCCTGCGGGCTTAGAGAGTACTGGAAAAGCACAGAAGAGGAAGGACATAATGTCTATTGTGGCTGCACATAATATTCCTTATGCAGCACAAGCAAATCCTGCATATTTAGATGATTTTATTTATAAAATAAAGAAAGCCTTGAGCTATGAGGGCCCGAAATTCTTGAGCGTTTTAATGCCTTGTAATTATGGGTGGAAGTTCCCAAGTTCTAAGACTTATGATGTTGCTAGGCTTGCAACAGAGACGAACTTTTGGCCTTTGTATGAGATCGAGGGCGGAAAATACAAGATAAATTATAACCCAAAGAAGGCCCTGCCTGTAGAAGAGTATCTTAAATCACACAAGCTTTATGCCCACTTGTTCAAGCCAGAGTTAAGGAAAAACTTGATAGCAAAAGTCCAGGAAGAAGTGGATAAAGAATTCAAAGTGTTGGGAAAGAAATGATTAGTATGGTTTTTTGTGTACCTAAAAAAAATAGTTTATTAAACGAAAATATACAATCATTGTATCTATCTAAAGGTGTAAAAAAAGAACATTTTAATCTGTGTTTTTTGGATCTGACAAAGAAATCAATAAAAACTAAGGCCATTTTTACCAAATATTTTGAAGATAAGAATAATCCTTTTGGGATTAATTTACATATTAATTCTGCATTGTCTATTATCTCACAGTCCTTAGTTGCCTTTTTTTGTTTAAAAAACAAAAAGACAAAAGAAGAACTTGGCGAAGTTATAAGCAAGAGTTTTACAATATTTACCAAAAAACCAATACTAATAAAGAATAAAGCAGTTATTTGTGAAGTAAAAGTTAAAGCTAGTAAGGCACATAGGCTTGGTAAGGAATATATCCTGGAATACATCCTAAATAAAGATTGTTTTATTGGGGAAATTTGTGTAATTGTAAAAGAATAAAAGCCTCCTTTTTATTATTTTTGCTATTTTTATATAATATAACTAGAGTAGGGATTGGAATCTAAGAGAGTGAAACTAATGCTTGTAGGTATTGTAGGAAAACCAAACGTAGGAAAAAGTACTTTTTTTAAGGCCTTAACCATGGCAAAGGCTGAGGCAGCAAACTACCCTTTTACAACTATTGAACCGAATAAAGGAGTTGGATTTGTAAGGGTTGAATGTGTGGATAAAGAACTTGGGGTACAATGTAACCCAAGAGTAGGATATTGTAAAAAGGGCATAAGGTTTGTGCCAGTAGAAGTTGTTGATGTTGCTGGCCTTGTACCTGGTGCTCACGAGGGTAAGGGTTTAGGGAACAAATTCTTAGATGATTTGAGAAAGGCTGATGCTTTGATCCATGTAGTTGACATTGCAGGCTCTGTAAATGAGAAAGGAGAGCCTGTGGCAATGGGAAGCTATGATCCTCTAAAAGACATTGAATTCTTAGAATTTGAGCTTGATATGTGGATTTTTGGAATCTTAGAAGCTAATTGGGATAAATCCGGAAAGACCCAGGCAGCTAAGAAAATGAAAATAGAAGATGCATTGGCAGAGATGGTTTCTGGGCTAAGTATAAAGCGTTACCATGTTGAGGCAGTAATAAAGAATTATCCTAAACAGATGCTTGAATGGAATATAGATCAGAAAAAAACATTTGTAAAAAATCTTAGAAAGCTATCAAAGCCAATAGTTATTGCTGCAAATAAGGTTGACTTGCCTACTGCGGAGAACAATATTAAGAGAATAAAGGAGAAATATCCTGAGTTACTTATAGTTCCTGTTTCTGCTGAGAGCGAACTTGCTTTGAAGGAAGCGGACAAAGCTGGGCTTATAGATTATCTGCCTGGGGCCAATGGCTTTGAAATTAAAGATGAATCAAAGCTTAGCGAGAAGCAGACAAAAGCTTTAAATTTTATAAAAACTAATATCCTTGGCAAATATGGATTTACCGGAGTTCAAGAGATCATGGATAAGTCTGTATTCAATCTTTTGAACTATATGGCAATATTCCCCGGTGGGGTAAACAAGTTGGCGGATAAAGATGGAAATGTGCTTCCGGATTGTTTTTTATTGCCTCCAGAATCAACTGCTTTGGATTTTGCATTCCATATTCACTCTGATTTGGGAAATAAGTTCATAAAGGCGATTCTTGTTAAGACCAAAATGATGGTTGGAAAGGAACACAAATTGAAGAATAGAGATGTTATTGAGATTGTGAGTGGGAGATAAAAAGTAACCTTTATAAACAAAATGGTTATTAGTTATATTAATTGGCTGTCTTTTAGCGGAGAGCTTTTTACACGAACAAAGATTTAGCACTTTCTATTTTTTTAATATTTTTAATTGACGTAGGTGATTTTATGAGTAATGTGCCAAAAATTGCAGTAATTGGTGTTGGAAATATGGGAAAAAACCATGCAAGAATTTATTTTGAAAGGCCAGATGTTGAACTAGTTGCAATATGTGATTCTAATAAGAAAAAATGTGATGAGTTCTCGGAAAAATACAAATGTAAGGCGTATTATGATTTGGATGAAATGTTGAATAACGAACAGTTAGATGGGGTGTCAATATGTGTTCCTACTATGTTGCATAAGGCAATAGTGGAAAAGGTGGCTCAAAAGAAAATTAATATTTTACTAGAAAAACCGGCAGCACCATCTGTTAAAGAAGCTGAAGAAATTAAAGATATTATTAAAAAAGCAGGAGTTACTTGTGTTGTTGGTCAGATTGAAAGATATAATCCAGCAGTAAGAAAAGTAATAGATCTTGTTTTTAGGGGGGAGTTAGGAAAAATTTTTTATATTAATATCTTGAGGCAAGGGCCATATCCACCAGGTGTAGTAGATGTAGATGTTCTAACAGACTTAGGAATACACGATTTAGAAATAATAAATTACTTACTTGGTAAAATGGGTGATTGTGTAAGTTATGCTTGTTTACAAACACACAATTTCATAAATAAAAAAGATCCAGATATTATAAGAGTTTTAATGAAGACAAAAGAAAATATTGTAATAAATTTATCTACAGATATTTTATCTCCCACAAAAATAAGAAAATTATATATTTGCGGAAAAAAAGGGCTGTTGAGCCTAGATTATATTACCCAGGAAATTACCTTTTATGAAAATGGGAAACATAAAGAGAATATAGAATATCAGCAAATATTAACTGGCGTTACTGTTGGTGAAGAAAGAAAAATACTTGTTGAAAAGAAAGAACCGCTTTTAATGGAAATTGAAAACTTTTTAAGTTGTATTGCGGGCACAGAAGAACCATATGTTAGCATAGATGATGCTTTGAATGGGATAATACTTTTGGAGAGTTTGAAAAAGAATTTTAAGTGATGTTTATGGATTATTTTATACATCCTACTGCAGTATGTGATGATGGCGCAAAAATAGGAAAAGGAACAAAAATATGGCATTTTGTTCATATATGTAAAAACACAGAAATTGGTGAGAATTGTATTTTTGGACATTGTGTGTACGTTGATTCTGGGGTTAAAATAGGAAATGGCTGTAAATTCCAAAACAATGTAAATGTTTATCATGGAGTTACAATTGGGAATAATGTTTTTGTCGGCCCAAATGCTACTTTTACAAATGATTTGTATCCTCGGGCAGAGATCTGGAATGATGATAAATTAACAAAAACAGAAGTTAAAGACGGGGTGTCAATTGGTGCTGGCGCAGTAATTGTTTGTGGCATAACTTTAGGAGAATATAGTGTTATTGGTGCTGGCGCAGTAGTAACAAAAGATGTACCCCCATACTCTTTGGTTGTTGGAAATCCCGCAAAAGTAGTTAAGAAAGTAGGAAAAAATGGTTTTCCAATTGGTAAATAGTGAGTGATAATATATGAGTAAAATAACGGTTTCAAAACCATATTTGGATGTAAAAGAAAGAAAAGCAGTAATGGAAGTATTAAAATCAGGAATGCTTGCACAAGGCCCAAAAGTTGCAGAGTTGGAAAAAAGATTTGCTGAAAAAGTAGGCACAAAATATTGTGTGGCTTTAAATTCTGGAACTGCTGCTTTACATGCTGGGCTTTATGGCTTGGGAATAGGATCAGGCGATGAAGTAATCACAACGCCATTTACATTTGTTGCTAGCGCAAATCCTGCAATTATGCTTGGTGCTAAACCAATTTTTGTAGATGTTGACGAGAAAACATTTAACATTGACCCTACAAAAATAGAAGAAAAAATAACTTCAAAAACAAAAGCAATTTTGCCAATACATCTTTATGGCTTGTGTTGTGATATGGATTTAATTAATGCAATTGCAAAGAAACATAATCTTGTAGTTTTGGAAGATGCTTGTCAATCACATAATGCTAAATACAAAGACAAATTTGCAGGTAATTTAGGTAATGCAGGCGCATTTAGTTTATATGCGACTAAGAATATGATGTCTGGAGAAGGTGGGTTGTTAACAACAAATTCGGAAGAGGTTATGGAACGGGCAAAAAGATTTAGACAGCATGGGATGCAACAATCTGGTGATTATGCATATGTAGATTTAGGGTATAATTATAGATTAACTGATGTTTTAGCAAGTATTGCTTTAGTTCAGTTAGATAGGTTGGACAAATTTACACAGAAGAGGCAAAAAAATGCAAAATACCTGTTGAAAAATTTGAAGGGTATAAAGGGGCTAATATTGCCTGTTGTTGAGGAAGGCCATGAGCCTTGTTGGCATCAGTTTACAATTAGAATAACTAGTGAATTTCCAATGAATAGGGATACCTTTGTTGCAAAATTAAAAGAACAAGAAATATTCCCTGGAATTTATTATCCTAAACCATTACATTTACATCCTCAATTCCAAAAATTGGGTTATAAAGAAGGAGATTTCCCCGTTTCAGAAAAACTTGCAAAAGAAGTTGTAAGTCTGCCGGTTCATCCTTTATTAAAGAAAGAAGATTTAATTAAAGTTGTTAGTACTATAAAAAGGTTGGGTGAATAAATGCGAATACTTTTAATTGGATCAAAAGAATGGCCTTTTCATTCTGGAGCTGGTTTTGAGAAAAAACCATCTGGCGGAATAGAAATTCATGTTGATAAACTTAGTAGATTTCTTGCAAAAAATAACCAGAATATATTTATAATTACTCGACTATTTCCTAATCAAAGTAAGTATGAAACAACAGGAAAAATAAAAGTTTGGCGTGTTCCATTTATTAATAATACTTTTTTAAGAAACCTATCATTTAACTTTTTAGCATATTTTAAGGCTAAAGAAATAATAAAGGCAGAAAAAATAGATCTTATTCATGCGCATGGACAAGTAGGTGGCTTTTTTGGTGCTTTGTTAAAAAATAAATTTAATGTCCCCTTAGTCTATACTCCACATGGGTTGCCGAGAGGTTGGTTTTTTCCAATAAAAAAGTTTTTATATTTTTTAAATGATTTCGCCATAAAAAGGGCGTCCAAAGTTTTATTTGTAAGTCCAATTTCTAGGACTGAAATGCTGCAAAAATATCCAAAATTAAATAATAAGCTTATGACTAATGCTATAGATTTAGGTGATTTTAATAAAACTAATAAAACGTGGAAAGAAATTAGGTTTGTTTTTATGGGTAGGCTTGAAGAAGTAAAAGGGCTTAGAATTCTTTTTGAAGCATATACCAAATTATCAAAAGAATATAATGTTAAATTAAATATTGGCGGCGATGGTTTATTGAAAAGCGAATTAGAAAAGTTTGTTGTTGTTAATAAAACTAAAAATGTGGCCTTTTTTGGGTGGGTTAAAGATATGCCCTCCTTTTTAATGAACAATGATGTATTTGTTCTGCCATCCTTTGAAACTGGGCAACCAGTTGCATTATTAGAAGCAATGGCTGCAGGAAAAATAATAATAACTAGTTTACCCTATGTAGAAAATGAAAAAACCGGTTTAAAAGTTAAAATGGGTAACAGTGATGATTTGTATAAAAAAATGGTTTATGTCTGTAACAATTTTAAGAGTTGTGAAAAATTAGCAGTATCTGCAAAAATAAAAGCAAAAGATTTTGATTGGAATATAGTTATAAAAGATTTCATAAAAGAATACAATCTAATTTTAAAATCTGGTATTTCTAAATTGGGCAAGAAATAAGCTGTTTTTTATTTGCTTACTTTTTTTATTATCTTTAAAAATTGTTTTTCTTGTAAATCCCAGTTATATTTTTCCTTTACCAACTTCTCATTTAGGTGCACAATTTCCTTCACAGAATCTTTGTTTAATATTTCGATAGTTTTATTGACTAATTCTTTAACATTTTCTGGTTGAACTAAAAAACCATTTTTTTTGTCGATAATATAGTGTTTAAATTCAGTCATATCCGAAACAATAGGTACAACTCCGCAAGCCAGATATTCGAAAAGTTTGTTTGGGCTGCCAACATTATTATAAAACCTATTTTTAAACGGAACAAAACCAATTTTTGCAATATTCAAATATTGCGGAACTTGTATTTTTGACACAGGTGGTAAAAATGTAACGGCCTTAGTTATTTTATAACTTAAAACTTTTTTTTCTAATTCTTTTTGAAATTGTGGTGATTTTGCTTTTCCTAAAAATAATAACTGTGTGTTTGGATCTTTTTTATAAATTTCTGAAAATGCATCTAATAAAATATCACAGCCATATTCTTCTAATATGGTCCCCAAATATATTAAAATAGTTTTGTTATTTAATCCTAATTTAGTAATTAATCCCCCGTCTTTATTGTTTTTATTAAATATATTAATATCTGGGCAATTTAATATTACTGCAGAATTTTCTTTTTTGCCATGTTGTTTTTGCAAAAACTCTAATTGTGAAAAGCTCGCAGTGGTAACATATGCTGCGCTTTTGTACAACAATTTTTCTAACCAGAAAAATAATATTCTGCCAATCTTCCAATTTAAGTTATCATTTTTTGTTTTATAGTAATACCATCCAACCCATGGGTCTGGATAATCATAAATAAATTTTGTTTTTTTGCCAAGCGTTGAAAAAAAGCCGACTATTCCACCAATATGTACATAACAAAGAACAAGATCTTGTGGTTTAAGAGTTTTTCTTAAATATTTAGTGGCTTTAATTAGATAATCGATCTTTGATTTTGCTTTTGTTTCGATAATGTTTTCTCCTTTGCCTGAACAAACAACCCATTTTATTTTATAATTTGATTTAACTAATGATGCCGCGAGTTTTGATATGCGTGGCTGTTCAGGATTATATGCCCCATAAACACAAATGTAAACAATTCCGGGGTGAACCTGTACCAAATTAGTTTTAAATCCTTCTTTTAAAGCCATGGAATCTCACCAATAAGATATAAATAATATATACATTATATTTATATATAGTAAATGTTTGAGATTGTGATATTATGCAGATAAATCTTTTGAGAAAATTTGCTCGTAAAGTCATTAAACCAATATCTCCTATTATGCTTAACAATTATTTTTCAAAAAATCAAAGCAAATTAAAAGAAAGCATTTTTAGTATAAGTTTTGATTGTGATATGCCCCCAGATATGGGTGTCTTACCTAATTTGTTAGAATTGCTTAATTCCTATAACATAAAAAGTTCTTTTGCCTGCATAGGTAAATGGATTGAAAAATATCCGCGAATTCATCGAAAAATTCTTGATGATGGTCACGAAATAATAAATCATACTTATTCACATCCTAATTCCGTATTCAACAATAATTTTTTTAATAAAATAACTCAAAAAGAACAAAATAGAGAAATAGTGAAATTTGAAGAATTATGCAAAAAGTATTTTGATTACAAGCCTGTTGGATTTAGAACCCCTCATTTAGGTAATTTGCATGGACAGTTTGTATACCCTTTATTAGAAGAATTGGGATATTTATATTCAAGTTCAACGATGTTAACTAGAACAAAATCATATGGTTTGCCATATTATCCGTCAAAAACAAATTTTTTAGAGTCTAGTAATCAAAATTACTCTGTTTTAGAATTACCCCTTATGGTTTGTCCAGAACATTACTTTCCTCTCTTTGACAGTTGGCATTGTTTTCGTTCAAATCCTCCTGCGCATGCAAAATCAGGAGATTTTGTGGATGTTTTCAAGAAAGCCGTCAAAATAATAAAAAAGCACAATGCAGTAGGAACCTTTTATTTTGATCCTGCAGACGTAGCAAATTGTAAAAGCTTTGAGGATAGTTTAGAGTTTTTGTGTGAGAATAAAATTAAAGTTAAAACTTGTGAAGAAGTTGCAAAATCTTGGGTGAAGAAATGAAATATAATTGTTTAGTATTACCAAATGACCCTCTAAGTATATATGTAAAACAAGGAAATCTAGACCAATTTATGGACAGATTTAGATATTATGCTGATAATTTAGGGCCCGTTTATATTTTAAATGTGGATAAGGGATCTGTAACTTTTTCATATCCAAATATAAAAATAATTAATGTGGCCGCTTCAAAAATTAAACTAATTAGCCTCTTAAAACAAGCTTACTACACTTTTAAATTGTGTAAAAAATATAAAATAAATTTTACCAGAGCACTTGAAGGTTCTACTTTTGTTAAATCTGCATTGTTAGGTCTGGTCTCAAAGATTAGAAGAATCCCTTTTGTCTGTTCAATACATGGTACTTATAGGGGTCTTGCAAAAACTTATAACTATGGTGTCTTCCACAAGATTTTATTTAGATTCTGTGAGTTTATAACAAAGTATGCCGTAAGTTTGACTTTTGTGATTGACAAAATGTATATCGATGAGCTAAAGTGGAAAAATATGTATTTGGTGCCGAATTTTGTTGATTGTAAGCTCTTTAAGCCACAAAAAATAACCAAAGAGTATGATGCAATTTATGTTGGATCGTTAATACCGCGAAAAGGGATAGAATATCTTGTAAAAACCTTTGACATAGTTAGACAAAAATTTCCGTTATTTAAATTAGCAATTATCGGTGCGGGGCCAATTGAAATTCCTAGAAAAAAAGGATTGATTTATCTTGGGCCAATACCACATAATAAACTTCCAGATTATTATAATAAAGCCAAATTTTTCATTACTGCCACATTACATGAGGGTTTTGCTATTCCGATAATAGAAGCTCAAGCTTGCGGCTTGCCAATTATTGCTACTGATCTTGAGCCGTTTCATAATAACACAATTGTGGGAAAAACTGCTTTTTTAAGTTTACCAAAAAATAGTGAAGCTATGGCAAAAAACATATTTTTTATTTTGGATAAAGAAAATTGGAAAACTAGTGGTAATAATGCGCGACTTTTTGTAACTAAAAAATATAATATGAATGTAATATTAAATTATGAGATTGAACTCATAAAAAAGAATATATAATTGGTGATTTTATGGCTAAAACTAAAACTATTGTGACAAAAAAAATACTTGACTCTAATGAATGGTATGTTGGTGATCAAACCGCATATCTTGAAAAAGGGCATTATAAACATCATCATGAGAAGAGAGTTGAATATTTATTAAGTATTATAAACAGATTTTGTAAAGGGTTGTCGAAAATAAAAATACTTGATATTGGCTGTGGCGACGGTGCAATGACAAAGCATTTATTAAAAATTAATAATGCCATTATAACCGGAATTGATTATAACCCAATAAGAGTAAAGAGGGCAAAGAAACTTGTAAAAAATGTTGATTTTTTTCACAGAGATGCTTTTAACCCGGGTTTTCAAAAAGAGTCTTTTGATGTAATCCTTCTTCATCACATGTTGGAGCACATCCCTGACGATGTGGGTCTTTTGCAATCTATGAACAAATTATTGAAAAAAGAAGGCATCTTAATAGTTGGTGTACCAAATGAAGGAAATCTTATATGTAAATTCAGGAATAATATAGTACAGCCTAAAATCTTAAAAAATACAGACCACGTTCACTTTTATACAAAAAAATCATTTTATCAATTGGCAAAAACAGCAGGATTTAAAGTTGTTGAAGATAAAGGTATAGGGTTTATAGTGCCACATACAAAGGTACATGCTGCATTGTCGCACTTTAAAATAACTTATAACTGCCTATATATGTTGGGAAAGATTTTTCAAGGAAATTCAGATTCCTTGTTTTTTGTACTTAAAAAATCAAGATATTAAAAATAAATTGGTTACCCCCCATAATTGGTGATGGAATGAAAACATTAGTTTTAGAAAAAGATTGGTTGAATTTAAATAATTTGCCAAAAGATATTAGGCATGAAATTAATCGTGGTACTCGTGAAGGATTGATCTTTAAAGAGATAATTTTTGATGAGCATAAAAAAAACTTAAGGCAGTATAGAAAAAGAAAAGGACTTTTAATGCCCCCCTTTAAGTTACCGTTTAAAAGAAGATATTTTGGAATTTATACTATAAATAATAAATATTGTTGCTCTTTTGCGCTTTATAAATTTAAAGATGGTTATTTGGTTATACAAGGAGTATCTATAGACTCTGAAAGTCCATATTATGCGTTTTCTTATTTAATATATAATTCTTTAAAGTTAAGTATTGAAGAAGGAAATTTGGGCTTGGATTTAGCAGGGCCCGCCGATTGGAAATTTAAGTGGAATCCTAAAGAACTTATGAATAGTTTTCCTAACCCAAAAAAAAGTTTAACTGGCGGGAGAATTACCAAGATACTTGCTAAACTGTACTGGCGGTTTTTTAAATGAAAAAGAATTACGAAAATAAAGTTAAAAAATACTATGCCAATATGGCAAAAACTATGAAAGCTGCTTCCGGATTGTATAAAATCCGTTTAGAACTTATAAATAAATATATTACTAGTGAATCAATAGTTTTTGACGCAGGTTGTGGTAATGGAATATATACTGTGCCTATGTCTAATAAAGCAGAAAAAATCATTGCAGTTGACTTTTCTCAAGAAATGCTTTCCGAATTTGCGAAATCTATTGAAAAACAGAATCTAAAAAATATAACCTTAGTTCAAGGAAACCTGCTTAATTTGTCTTTTAAAAATAATTATTTTGATATGGTTACTTGTTTTTCTACTTGTTATTATATTGAGGCCTTTGATAGTGTGATAAAAGAATTAAATAGGGTTTTAAAAAAGGGGGGTTTGTTAATATTGGACTGTGGTATTTCTCATAGCCTTAATGCCTTGTACTCAAAAAAAAGATTTAAGGTGCCTCAATTTTTTGTATCTAATAAAAAATTAAAACATACACTAAATGTTTGTGGTTTTGATATTGTAGAAGAGAGAACTTTTGAAATTATTCCTCGTGTAGGAATAAATATTCTTAAAAAAGGTTTAGACTTAATAATTTGTAATAAAATGGTGGATGAATTAATTTCAAGTATGCCTATTTTGAAATACTTTTCTTTCAGGCGGTTTGTTGTTTGTAAAAAGAGGTAATTGTATGCTAAATAAAGTATTAAGCAAATTTTATAAAATACCTTATTTAGTACCATATTGGGATACTAATGAAACTGGTATTTTAAAAAATTGTTTTTTTGAAAATTCTCTTGTTGAGGGGTCACATTCTGAAAAACTGGTGAAAATGTTAAATAATAAAACCAATTTGTATTCTTATCCAACAAATCTCGGTAGGTCCGCGATTCAACTAGCTTTAGGTCAGATTCCTAAAGATGGGCGTAAGGAAGTTTTAATTTCTTCTTTTAATTGTAGTGGTGTAGTCCAGCCAATTGTTCAAGCGGGTTATATTCCTGTGTTTATTGATGTTGGTATTGATTTTAATATTTCTATTGATGGTATTAGAAATAATTATACTTCAAATACAATTGCTGTTATTGTCCCTGGATTATTTGGTAAGTCTCCGCATTGGAAGGAGATAAAAACTTTTTGTAAAGAAAAAAACATTTTTGTTATAGATGATGCTGCTCAGTATTTGGGTTTAGATGGGGCCGGTACTAATGGGGATTTTGGAATATTTAGTTTTGCTCTTGGAAAACCGGTAGAATCAATTTATGGTGGTGTGCTTTTAAGTAAAAAAAAGTATTCTTTTGAATTGAAAAATAAAACATATGCAAATGTGCTTTCTGATTCTATGGCGGCCTTATTTCGGGGTAAATACCGTAAGTATACTTTACCTTATTTTGCAATAAAAGATGGACTAAAACGTAAGTTATTAAAAAATAGTTTTTCATTTGATGTATTTAATATCCCAAATGTTTCTTCCGGCATTACAATTGAACAATTTAAAAAGCTAGATAAAATGGTAAAATTGAGGCAGAGGAATGCAAAAATTCTTTTGGATGGACTTAGTAATATCGATGAACTTACTCTGCCAGAATTCTCAAAAGATCATGCATTTTTGAAATTTGTAGTTAGTTTGAAAAAAGCAAAACAATCAAAAGCTCCTAATCGGTCTACGGATTTAATTAAATTTGTTAATGCTTTGGCTTCTAAAGGAATAGAAACAGAATGGGTTTATTTGCCATTGCATTTACGCGAACCATATACTAATTATCGTACAACCGATTTAACTGTTACAAATAATATTTGGAAATGTTCAGTATCTTTACCAAATAGGCCCGGATTAAGTGAAGAGAATATGATTGATATAGCAACACATATAAAAAAGTCTGTGATAAAATAATATATCAAAAAGGATGATTTAAATGGTTAAAGTGAATTGGGATGGAAAAGAATGGGAACTAAATGATGCGGTGGCCCATGTTAAAAAATTATTTTTATCTCCTGGATCTAGAATTTTAAATACTCTTGAATTAGTTGAAGGTAATAAAATTCTTGATTTCGGCTGTGGTGTTGGAATTACCTCTGCATTAATTGCAAAAAAAAATCATAATTCAAAAGTTATAGGAATAGATATTAATCCAGATGCCATAAAAATTGCAAAAAATACATTTAATTTGCCAAATCTTTCTTTTGAAGTTATTCCTAAAGGCAAGATATCAATAAACAAAAAAGATTTTGACTGTGTTCTTTTTTTAGAAGTCATAGAACATGTGCCAAATCCAGTGGCATTTTTAGATACTTTTAAATCACAATTAAATAAAAAAGGTGTCTTAGTTATTTCTACCCCTAACGCAGTATCACTTTTTTCAATAGTAAGACAAATTTTTCGTGGCAAAAAAAGATTAAAAGCAATAAGTTCTGAGTCCCGTAATACTGGGACCCATTTAGACCATATTTATTCGTGGGATATATTTACCTTATGTCGTTTATTAGATAGATCTGGTTTTAAGTATGTTACACACAGGTATGCTGAGAGTACTCCTTTAAATTTTATGGGCCCTTTACTTGGGCGTTTTAGGTCAACAATAATATTAAAGGTGCAAAAAAAATAAAGTGATTTTATGGCTGTGCCAAAAAAACTTCTCAAAATTATTGCTTGCCCTAAATGTAAAAACGATGTGAAAGA
Organism: Candidatus Iainarchaeum sp.; assembly: GCA_028710695.1. GTDB lineage: Archaea > Iainarchaeota > Iainarchaeia > Iainarchaeales > 0-14-0-20-30-16 > JAQTTP01. The sequence continues at coordinate 37,819 of JAQTTP010000005.1, read as the reverse complement.
ACGCGGCTTATTCCTTATTTGTGAATCCTGTGAGCTGGCTTTTCCTGTACTTGACAAAACTATTCCTGATATGTTAATTGCTGATGTTTGGCCACTGAAAAAAGCGGCAGAGGCTAGGTTTAGGCACAATATAAAGATTTAGCTACTTTGACTAACTTAAAAAACGCTTAAATTTAAAATACTGTGAGTCCTTTAATTAGTAGGAATTATCTATGACTGAAGAAAAGTTAACAAAAAAGGGATTTATTTTAAACTCTTCTAAAGTTTTGTTTTCAACGCTTTTTCTTAATTTTTTTGGTATAATACAAGGTATAGTAGTTGCAAATTTATTGGGCCCTGGGCTTTTTGGGGTAAAAAATGCCTTGCAAATGATTTTGGATTATGGAAGTAATATTCACCTTGGTTCTCTAAAAAACTTTTCAAAAAAAAGGCAGACATACGAATTTTCTAATTTGAAAAAAAGAGATTATTTTACAAACCTTACATTTACATTTTTATTTTTAGTATCTTTGCTCTCAATGGTTGCGGGTATTATTGCCTTTTTTGTTTTGTCTTATTCCCTTTCAACTAGATTATCTGTTTTGATTCTTGGATTCTTAATACCTATTTATCTGTACTGTAGCTTTTTTGGTGTTATTTTACAATCTAAGAGTGATTTCAAAACAATCTTTAAAACAAATATTCTGCAGGGTATTGTGGTAATCCTGTTTGTTGTTGCTTTCGTTGAATTATTTGGGGTTCCGGGGTTCTTTTTTGGTACCCTGTTAGGTTTAATTATTGTATTGCTCTATCAATACTTCTTTGTTAAATCTAACTTAAAACTTGTTTTTAATGTTAAGGGTTTTATTCTGTTAATTCGTGGTGGGTTCTGGGTTTTTTTGTTAAGCCTTATGTACCTGATATTTTTTGGAATTGATAGAGTCTTCATATTATTTGGTTATGGTGGCTTGGAGTTAGGATATTATGCAGTTGGTTTATTTTTTGGGAGTATAATATACTTGTTTATAAACACTCTATTGGTTCCATTTGTACCACAAATCTATCAAAATTTATCAAAATTAGATTTATTAAAAAAATTAATAATTGCTCCAACAAAAATAATTGCCTGTTTTTCTTATTTTATTGCATTTTTAGTTCTTTTTTTATTACCTTTTATAATATTTATCTTGCCTGAGTATGGATTAAGCACAGAATATATTAACATACTTGTTTTTTCTATGTTATTCTTCCCGGTTCTTATAACAAATTATTATATTGGGAAAAATAAGGAGCTCTTTTTAATAAAAGTTAGTACAATATTCATCATCCTAATTGTTTTGTTAAACTGCCTAGTCTTGTTTTTTGAACTAAGGCCAGTATTTATTGCATATACTACTATGTTATCTATATTTTTTTATGGCCTGACTGTAAATTATTTTGGATATAAAGAGCTACTTGGTTCAAAAATATTGGCCTTAAAGGAAGTTTTTAACTATTTATTTCCATTTTTTTATGGGTTGGTGGGATATGGTTTGTTATGGTTCCTTGCTCACTTTTGGTTATATGGATTTATTAACTATTATATAGTAAAGATTATTCAAGCAGTATTGTTTACAACATGGTATTTGCCAATATTGTGGAGAATAGAAAAAGAACATAGGATCTGGAGATTAATTTTGGATTATTTTAAGGGGAAAATGAACAAAAAAATAAAAATAGAAGTCAATAATATTTAGGTGGTTTATTATGAATATAACAATAATTGGTTTAGGCTATATGGGCTTGCCATTTGCTTTGCTGTTGGCAAAGGCCGGGCATAAAGTAACTGGCTATGATATTAACAAAAAGAAGATAAAATTATTAAATCAAGGAAAATTGCCCTTTGGTGAACTCGGCTTAGCTAATCTGTTTGAAGAAAGTAAAAAAACACGAAATTTTATCCCCACAACTGAGCTTGAAAAATCAGATGTTTTTATTGTTTCTGTTCCTACTCCTGAAAAAAACCACCACATAGATTTGACATTCGTTCTTAATGCAGTTAACACAATTTCTAAAGTTTTAGATCATGATAATTTGATAATAATTGAATCAACAATATCCCCTCATTGCTGTAAGAAAATAATCAAACCGATTTTGGACAAAACTGGAAAAAAATATGGCTTAGTTCATTGTCCGGAGCGAGCAATCCCAGGAAATACTCTTTATGAACTTGTAAATAATGACAGAATTATTGGCGGATTAGATAGTGCCTCTGCTCTAAGGGCAAAAGAAATATATTCGTCATTTGTAAAAGGCAAGATTTTTTTAACTGACATCACTATTGCGGAGGTTTGTAAGTTAACAGAAAATACATTTAGAGACATAAACATTGCTTATGCAAATGAACTTGCAAAAATTTGTAATGATTTGGGAATAAACGTTTGGGAAGTTATTGATTTGGCTAATAAGCACCCTCGAGTAAATATTTTGTATCCTGGCCCGGGTGTTGGCGGACATTGCATTGCTATAGACCCTTGGTTTTTAACTGAAGCAACAAAGACGAGTAAAATTGTACCTCTTGCAAGAGAAATTAATGATGCTGCTCCCTATTTTGTTGTAGACAAACTTCAAAGCGTTTTAAATGAAAATAATTTACATTATAATGGCGCGAAAATATTGGTTCTGGGGTTGGCTTATAAAGCTAATGTTGATGATGATAGAGAAAGCCCTGCTTATAAAATAATTCAATTATTAAAAGAGCGTAAAGCAGAAGTAAAAGTATATGACCCTTATTTGTTGGATAAAAGTGATTTTAATAATTTAAAAGAAGGCCTTGCTTGGGCAGAGATTATTATTTTAACTACAAATCACTCTAATTTTGTAGAACAGATTACTAAAGAAAAAATAAAAGATCAGACAATCGTATTTGATACCAGAAATTGTTTAACTGGCTTGAAAACACACCCTTTTTATTATGTTTTGTAGGTGAAATAGACATGCAGATTTGTTTTATACTTGGAACTCGGCCGGAGATAATAAAAATGGCCCCCCTTATTAGGGCTTGTGAAGATAAAAATATAGATTATTTTGTAATACATACAAATCAGCACTACTCAGAAAATATGGATAAAGTATTTTTCAAAGAGTTGAATTTAAAGTCTGCAAAATATAACTTAAATGTTGGAAGCGGGACACATGGAAAACAAACTGGAAAAATGCTTGAAAAAATTGAAGAAGTATTGCTGAAAGAAAAACCAGATGTGGTATTAGTTCAAGGTGATACCAACACTGTCCTGGCAGGAGCATTGGCGGCGTCTAAATTACATATTAAAGTTGGACATGTGGAGGCAGGGCTAAGGAGCTATGATTGGGGCATGCCTGAAGAAATAAATAGAATTATGGCAGACCATATTTCTGATTACTTATTTTGTCCAACTGATCTTGAAGCAAAAATTTGTTATAAAGAAGGAATTGAAAAGAATAAAGTTTTTGTAACTGGTAATTCTGTTGTTGATGCAGTATTGCAAAATATTAAACTTGTAAATGAGAAAAAAACATTAAAGAAATATGGCCTAACAAAGGGAAAATATGTTTATCTAACTATGCATAGACCTTCGAATGTGGATACAAAAGAGGCGCTAAGTAAACAAATTGCGAACTTAGAACAATTTTGTAAAGATACTGGGTTGAATGTCCTTTTTCCTATACACCCAAGAACAAAAAGTAATCTTGAGAAGTATAACTTAAAACCTGGAAAGGGAATAGTTTTTGTGGATCCGGTAAGTTATTTAGATGGCCTTGCTTTAATGAAAAATGCAAAAATCATTCTTACTGATTCTGGGGGGATACAAGAGGAAACATGTATTCTTGGCGTGCCTTGTTTGGTATTAAGGGAGAACACCGAAAGGCCCCAGGCATTAGATGTTGGTGCTGCAAAACTTGTGGGATCAGATTATACTAAATTTATTAGTGGGTATAATAATTACAACAAGAAAATAAAACCCTGGAAAAATCCTTTTGGTGACGGAAAAACAGGAGAAAAAATAATTAAGTCCCTGTTTTAAGTTTTTGACATACAAATATAAAAAAATCTGCTCTTCTGTTATATATTTATTTTAAATGGGATCTTCATGGATTTGGATTATTCTAAACTTGGCTTGAAAGTGGGGCTTGAATGCCATCAGCAGCTTGATGTGGGAAAGCTTTTCTGCTCTTGTCCTTCAAATATTAATGATGGACCTTATGAATACTCGATTACTAGAAAGCTTAGGCCTGTTGCTTCTGAAAAAGGGGAATTTGATAAGGCGGCATTGCAGGAATTTAATAAGAATTTAGAGTATATTTACGAGTTCCACAAAGATTATGCTTGTTTGGTGGAGTTAGATGAGGAACCACCACACGAACTTAATAAGGTGGCTTTGAAGGCTGTGCTTGAGGTTGCATTGAAAACAAATGCCACTATTTTTGATATTGTCTACATAATGCGAAAGATGGTAATAAATGGATCCAACACAACGGGGTTTCAGAGAACAATGCAAGTAGCAAAGGATGGAATCTTGGAAGTTAATGGAAAGAAAATTGGTGTAGAATCAATTTGCTTAGAGGAAGATGCTTGTAAAATTATTGAGCAAGGCGAAGGCTTTGTTAGGTATGGCCTTGATAGGCTTGGAATCCCTTTGATAGAGTTCACTACTGCCCCAGATATAAAAAGCCCAGAAGAGGCAAAAGAAGTGGCAATGAAAATTGGTGAGTTGTTTAGAATTACGGGGTTTGCAAAGAGGGGTTTAGGAACTATAAGGCAGGATATTAACATCTCAATTAAAGGCGGAGCAAGAATTGAGATAAAAGGAGTTCAGGAACTAGATTTGATCGATGTTTATGTCAGGAATGAGGTTATTAGACAAGAGAAGATCCTAGAAATAGGCAAGAAAATATCAATACCTAAAATAGAGCTTAAAGATCTTACAACTTTATTAGCAAAGTCAGAAAGCAAAATGATAAAGACTGCACTAAGTAAAGGACAAGTAATTGTAGGCTCCAAAGTTACAGGTTCTAAAGGCCTACTTGGTACTGAACTACAACCAAATAAAAGGCTTGCAACTGATCTTTCTGATTTTATTAAAGTTAAGTGCGGGGTTGGTGGCTTAATACATTGTGATGAGCTTCCAAATTATGGGATTACTGAATCTGAAGTTGGAAAGATAAGAAAAGAACTGGGCTGTAAAGAGAAAGATGGATTTATCTTTGTGATTGTGGCTAGTAGGGAAAAGGCCGAAGCTTGTTTTAAGGGAATAGTTGAAAGGCTTGAGATGCTTAAGAAAGGGGTTCCAGAAGAGACAAGGGCTCCAAATGAAGATGGTACTACAAAGTATATGAGGCCTTTGCCAGGGGCAGCAAGGATGTATCCAGAAACAGATATCCCTTTTATTCAAATAAGCGCACAAGAGTTGAAGAAAAAAGTTAAGGAATTGCCTAGGTGGTATTCTGAAAGAGTTAAACTATATATCTCGATGGGATTAAATAAACAGCTTTCTGAGCAGGTAGCACAGAGTAATCATGCAAGAGAGTTTGAGAGTTATATTGGGCTTTATGATATTCTATCTTTGGCTGAATTGACTTTGTTGCTTGATAAAGAGAGCATTGGAGAGGTTGTTTGGATCTTAGATGCCCAGAAGGATGGAAAGGTACATAAGAATGATTTTAAACTTCTGTTGGAAGCACAGATGCAAGGCCTGAGCCCAAAAGAAATCTTGGAAAAGTTTGAGAGACAAGGGCTAAGTGCAGGAGTAAAAGAGATTATAAAAAGATACCTGGAAAAGAACAAAGATTTCATAAAGCAGAGAAAGGAGTCTGCGTTGAATCCAATGATGGGCCCAATAATCCAAGAGATTGTAAAGCAAACCGGTAAGAAGCCAGAGATGAAAGAGCTTAGTGAGTTTATAAGGGCCGAAGTAAAGAAATATATATAGTATTCCCTCATATTATACGAGGGATTATTTTTGCATAAAGGCTATTTTGGGTTCTTGCTTATTTTGCTTGTAGTTGTAGGAATATTTGCCTTCGGATTTTTAAGTTCTTTTACTGTAAAACAAAGCTATATTTTTATTCCAGTTATAGATCACAATAAGATGAAAGACCTCACAAAAGTAACTAATCCAATTGCAATAAGTAGAATAGTTTCTGATGTAACTGTTGCAGATGATTCTTTTTGTACATATCTTCAAGAAAAAGCAGAGGAAAATAATGTTTCCTTTGCCTGTAAAGATAATGGCACAAGCTATTTGAGCAAAGACAAGGCCTTTGGTTATGCTCTTAAAGACTTTAATTATTATGACAATGGGTTAACTACTGCAAAAAAGGGCTGTAAAGTAATAGCGGATTATTGTAAAAGTAGTTCTGTTCTTTATGAAGCTAATTGTAAAAAAATAATTGAAGATGGCGTAGAAAAAAAATACGTATTTCTTGAATATTGGCCGACATATATTTCAAAAGACTGTAAAGACTACGGAGATAGTTATATTTGTTATAAAGGCACTTGTATTCCAGGGCTCTGCGGAAATGGGGTTGTAGATGATGGTGAGCAATGCGATGATGGCGGTGTAAAATCAGGAGATGGTTGTAGCCAGACTTGTAAAATAGAAAAAGCACCAGACTTGGTTGTTCAAAAAATACATCTTGTGCCACATCAGGAAAAATGTATTAACTCCTTAACTTTTGATATTTGTAATGTGGGCAATATGCCTGTATTAGATGATTTTAATATCTTAATAAAAATAAATGATGTTGAAAGAAAGCTTACTTATCTGCAAGGAAAGTATGGCGGATACGGATCTGGATGTGTTACTTTAGAGGATCCAAAAAAGTTAGATTTAGCTCAGTTTGGGGTTGGGCTAAAGGAAGTTTATGATGTATCTATTGTTCTTGATACAGAAAATGTAATTGCTGAAAAAGATGAAGAAAATGTATTTGAAAGTTCAAATATATATTCGGGAGATACTTATTTGAATAATGGCTCTGTTTGTGAAGTTACTTGTACTGACTTAGATGCTTATCTTGGTGGTAAGGCCTATTTGGAAAGTTCAAAAATTATTGGCCTTAATTCGGGTGGATATGAATATGAATTAGAGGATTTCTGTTCTGTGGGCGGTGTTATCCTATATGAACAAACATGTGATAAAACCCAAAGCGGATATGAATCAAAGTCTTTGGAAATTCCTTGTTATATGTTAAACATGGCTTGTGAAAATGGTGCCTGTGTTGAAAAAGATTACATTGGATTTGATTGTAAAGATCTTGGTGATGTTGTAAAGTATTGGGACGTGGATGGAATAGAACACGAAGTTAAATCAGTGTGTGTTAATGATGATGAAGAGGAAGTTCTTTATAGTAAAAAGTTAAAGGATTATTCTTGCCAATCTGATACTCCAATATTGACTTCTTGGACTAAAGATTGTGCCTGTTATGATGGAAAATGCATTAATGAAGATGAAGATTGTGATACTGAGGTAAATTGTAGTGATCTGGACGGGGAAAATACAAACAAATTCTCCAGTGGGGAAATAACCCTTGATTTGATATGTGACTTGTCTGTATTGGGGGAGACAAATGTAGGATCAGAATCTAAAAAGTTTGAAGATCATTGTGGGCTTGTTCAAAATGGTGGGCAATGTGATTCAGATATTGATAATCAAGATAACCCCCTTTGTTTGCCAATGGGTACTTTGTATGAATTTAGTTGTAATGCGGGATATAATTGTAAAGAGGGCTCATATGATAGTGTGGATTGTCAAGAGGGTTCTGTTTATTTAGAAAAAGATTGTTCTAAAGATGGAAAGACTTGTGTAAATGGTGCCTGTTCAACACTTGTGCCACAACAAGAAACCTGTGTTGTGGATGAATACTCTGAATTATCTGGAGAATACTATGACAGTACAGCAATAAAGTATACCAATGTTTTAGGTACTAAAAATTATTATCAGGATAAGTGTTTAAGCAATACAATCCTATTGGAATATTCTTGTGACAATAATACTGCAAAATATGAAAAGTATGATTGTTCAAAGGAAGGCCTAGTGTGTAGTTTTGGGGCTTGTATTGATCCCGCGAATCCTGAAGAGGAATATGTCCCTGCGCCAGGTGAAATTAAAGATGGAGAATATTGTTACAAAGGAGAATGTTATTCTCTTGATGAAGATTGGTGCCTAGAAGATCCTAAAGGATTGACTCACTGTGAAGGCGAAGGAGAAATAGAATACTTTGAAAATGGTTGTGTTAATGATGTCGGCGGCAAAGTATTTAGCTCGAATTATCTTCATGAATGGATTTGTGGAGGTCCATATGTGGATAACAAATTAACAGATTGTACAGAACAAGGTGATATTTGTGAAGATGCACAGTGTAAGTAAAAAAAAGTATTTATTGTGGGTTTTGTTTTTTTTAGTTGTTGCTTGTTTTGTGGCATCAATTTTTGTAATCCCTCAATGGAGCAACAAATCTGCACTTCTATATCTTCCAGTTATTGATCACAATAAAATAAAAACAATTAATGAAAATCAGCCTTTAATTAACGTATCAAATTATCAAGAAGCATATGCTGTAAGTCTTTGTAGTGAACTAAAAAAACAGCTGGTGCCCACCGTTAGTAGAATTGGAGCTATTACTGCAGTTTGTAAAGATACTGACAATCAAAGCATCTATAAATCAGGTGTAACAACAAGTTACAATTTAAATGAAATTACGATGTATAACCCAGACGGAAGCAAATATAATGTTCCAAAAGGTTGTAATTGGTTAATAGATTCGTGTTTGGAAGAAGGTGGAGATAATCTAAGTGAAGCCTATTGTGATGTTTCAAAGAAAGTAGTGGCATCTAAAGAGGTAAAATGTCCTACAAATTATTTATGTAAATCTGGTGCTTGTATACAAAAAAAGTGCGGAGATGGGTTCATTAAAGATAGCGAAGAATGTGATGATGGAAATGACAAAGATAGTGATGGCTGTGACTCCGACTGTAAAATTGAAAAACAAGAAGTAGATCTTTATGTTGGTGAAATAAAAGATATTGCAAAAAGTGAAAATTGTTTGAATTATGTTTCTTTTAAAGTTTGTAATAAAGGGGCTGGTAAAATAACAACAGATTTTGAGATCCAGGTCAGCGTGATAAGTAAGGGGACAAGCATAAAGCTCAATTATAGTGTTGGAAAATATGGACTAATTGAGGCGGATTCTTGTATTGAAATAAATGAGCCCCAAAAAATGAATACTCTTGCTTTTTTTGCAGGATTATCTGAAAACATATCTGTTAAAATAGATCTTGATACAGGTCTTATGGTTGAAGAAACAGATGAAACAAATAATTATTTAGAAAAATCAGTTTATACTGGAGATTCATACTTTTTAGATGAAAACACAACCTGTAAACTCACTTGTTATGATCCTGACGGCGGATTTTTATATCCTGCTCCTTTTGAGTATTCTAAAGCAATACTAAAAGGGGCTGGGCTTACTGTTTCAGAAGATTCATGTAATTGGAATAACTTTATACTTGACGAATCATATTGTAAACTTGATTCTGGTGAACCTAGTTTGGGTGAAAAAACAGTACCTTGTTATGCTATAGATAAAAAATGTGAAGGTGGAATGTGTGTTGAATTAGAAGCAGGGGAAAGCACAACAAATTTGGATTGTGATGATTCTGCACCCGGTGACTTTTGGGGTAATAGCGAGTATGGTGAAGTAGTATTTAATGACTTAAAAGGTGAAGAACACATTCTGCCAGATTATTGTGAATCTTTGTTTCTTAAAAAAGATTATTTTTGTGAGGGTGTAATACCCGATTTTTCAATGAACTTTTGTGATAGTATTTGTTTAGATGGTTCGTGTGTAATGGCTGACAAAAAATTTGAGTGTGATGTAGATACCAATGTAGTTGACTATTATACTTCAAAAAGCGTTACTGGAAATAACATCTATACTTATGACGGGAAAGATTATTTTGCTCCAACCTATGCAAATGATGGGTGTTGGGGGGGGACAATACTATCTGAAGCAATATGTAGTGGTCTAGATTTTAATTACATAACTTATGATTGTAATTCCGAAGGCATGGTATGTGAATATGGTGCTTGTGTTGTTCCACAGCCAGAAGTAAAAACCTGTGATAATATCAATGATGGTGGGTTAGACCCATTTGTTCCTGGGGAAGTAAAATATAAAATCGGGCCGTTTTCATATTTTGAAAAAGATATTTGCCTAGATTCTACTACTCTTGTTGAGACCTATTGTAACAATACGAATTTTGAGGCTGCAACAATAAACTGTAATATTTATGGGGACAATTATTTTTGTGTTGAGAATTATAATGACTATGGAGCCTGTGTAGAAAAAAACCCAGATCTACAAGAGTGTGTGGACAAAAACACCTCTGTTCTGTATACAGATTGGTTTGGCCAAACAGACTCTTTTAAACCTAAATGTAATAGTGATTTTGAAATAGTAACCTATTATTGTGTTGATGATAAAACAATGGGCGATAAAAAAATAAGTTGTGTTGGACAAGAAAAGTGTATTGATGGATCTTGTGTTGCTCCTAGTCCATTATTAGAATCCTGTAGTCAGACAAATTATGCAGTATATTATACTGATATTTATGGAATACAAACAAAGTATAATAATGGGTGTAAAACAGAATTTGGATTTCCTCAAGCAACAAAGTATGTGTGCAATGGAAACAAGTATGAAATAGTAGAAGATGCCTGTGAATCTGGCCAGATATGTAACTCTAGTTTTGGAGTTTGTATGTCTTCAGTGGACCTGGCCTGTGAAGATGTTGATGATGAAAATTATTTTAAGAAGTCTCTTGTGATAAGTAATGATGAATTTGGAATAAATCATATAAATAACGATGTCTGTGGTTATGAATCTAAGCCAAAGTTACAAGAACAGATTTGTAAAAATAATGTTGTAGATTATAAGAAAGTAGATTGCTCTGAAATTTTGAATGATGAAAACGCAACTTGTAAAAATGGTGCCTGTGTAGAATATGACCAAGACAAAAACTTTTGTAGTGGTCCAACTGACCCAAGCGTGGGTAAAAATGAATCTGGACTTATTACCTATGGGGATGGATATGATATTTATTATGAACCACAAAATAAATGTGGTGCCAGCTCTATTTCTGTTATCCTTGGGGATTTAATTCAGGATATTTCTCCGGACTATATTGTTCAGCCCAAATATTGTAAAAAAGGAGCAAAGGTATTTGGTTCAGAATTTTGTTATGGAGTTAATAATTTTTGTGGAAGCGATGTAATCGAAGTAAATGGAAAGAAAGAATATGTTTCAGATATGTGTTTAAAAGAATCAGATCTTTATGACGACAAATATTTTGCTCTGTCAATAGGCTCTGATATATATGGTAATTTTGAGTTTTATGTTACTGCTTCTGATCCTCCGAAAAACTATACTGAACAGATGGCGGGTAGCTTAATTGAGGAGTTTATAAACTATGTGTACTTTGACAAGACAAATTTTTCAGAACTTGATGAAAATATGAATATTTGTGCTGTTGCATTTTATCCTGAATCTATAGATCCAGATGGCTATGACCTTATGTCTAATGTTGTGGTAAACATAAAAGATTGGTATGTTTTGTATAATCAAAAACTTGAAGCAATCATGGCTGACCACGGGGTAGAATTATGTTACTCTAATATGTTCAAGCCCAAACCTTGGTAGTTGGATTAATTTTTAAGTATAATAATCCAGCCACTAATTGAGCATATTTTTTAAATTACTAAGGCAAGTATTTTAAATCTAAATCACTTTTTATCTACATGCGTGGATTTAAACATGTATATGACCACATAAGAAAGTATGGCTTTAAGCACAGGGCTTTGTATGCCATGGCTTTCCTGATCCTTTTTTGGACTATCTTTGATGGAATTCTTGAGTATATAGTGCCATTAGTTATCACTGGTGAAGCAGTTTCAAAAACAATGATGGGGATTATAATTGGAACTTCTTCTATTGCTGGTTTTTTGTTTGATATCTTGCTTTGTAGAATTTTTAAAAATGCAACAGTAAGGAGAATGTATCTTATTCTATTTGTAATATGTGCTTTCTACCCCCTGATATTGTGGCAAGCCAATACTATTTGGCTGTATATTATCGCAATGGCAATATGGGGTATATACTATGACTTGTTTAATGTTGGGCGTTATGACTTTGTTGGAAGATATGTAAAAAAAGAGGAACATGCCTCAAGCTTTGGGTTATTAAGTGTGTTTACTGCAATAGGTTATCTTTTATCTCCCCTTATTGCTGGGTTTGTTATCCAAGAAACAGTTGTGTTTACTCCATTTATAATGTCCTGGTTTTTCTTAGGTATATCCTTTATATTTTTCATAATTCTTTTGTTTACCCTTAAAAACGGAAAAGCAAATAATGTAATTCCTAAAGAGCCAGAAGTTAAGAGAAGGGAATTATATATCTGGGGTCAGATAGGCAAACTTATTTTCCCTGTCTTGATTATGACCCTAATGATAAATGTTATTGATGCAACATTTTGGACTATTGGGCCTTTGCTTGTTGAAAGTTGGGCAGATTTAGGAATCCTTGGAAGTTTATTTATATCTGCATATTTGCTTCCTCCTTTGTTTATGGGCTGGATTATTGGGCCCGTAACTGGCTTGCTTGGAAAAAAGAGAACTGCAATAATAGCTCTACTGCTTGCATCCATTGCACTAATTGGCTTCTTTTTTGTGCCAAGCCATATTGTTCTAATAATTCTTGCATTATTTATTGGGCTGTTTGTTAGTGTTGCGTATCCTGCAAATAATAGCACCTACGCAGATTACATTTCTGAAAGTGAATCTGTTGGCACAGAAATAGAAAGTCAGGCAGATATTGCAACAAATATTGGATATGTAATTGGCCCAATACTTGCTGGATTCTTAGCAGATACTTTCGGAAACATACAGGCTTTTGGAACCATTGGAATTATTGGAATAGGTGTATCTTTAATATTGTTTTTAATAACTCCAAGGAAAATAAAGATTAAAATAAAAGATCCAAAGCACGAGAAGGCATAGAAGTAGGTGCAAAAACCAGGCCTAACCTAACTAAAGCCGATCTTGCTCTACATGTGTAGTATTATTTCTTTCAAAATCTGGGCAGCACAGAAAGTGGTTGTCTTTTGAGAATCTATTAGTGGGTTAAGTTCTACTATGTCTGCCCCAACTACTTTGTTATTAGATAATACTGTTTTTATGTGGCTCAAAAGATCGTTTAATGATAAGCCACCGAATTCTGGAGTACCTGTGCCCATTGCAAGATTGAATTCTAAAACATCTAGATCAACAGAAAGGTAGATGTTCTGTTTCTTTATTTTCTTAACTTCTTTTTTTACATCTTTTGGGTTTACTAAAACCACTTTGAATTTCTTTGCAAACTCCAATTCTTCTTGTGTGTATGCTCTGCAGCCGAACACATATGCTTTTTTTACTAATTTTTCAGACATAATTTTGTGTAAATAAGAAATATGTGAATATTTTTCTCCTTGATAAGTATCAAAAAGATCTGCGTGAGCATCAAATATGACTAAAACGTCGGGCTTTAGGCATTTTACTATTGCGTGGGTTATTGAATGTTCTCCGCCTAAGAATATTGGCTTCTTATCTAGATGATCGATCGTGTCTTTTATTCTTTCTGCTGTAAGTTCAAAGCTTCCGTGCACAGCGTCAATGTCTCCTAAATCATCAATTTTTTCATATATGTTTTGCTTTGTTTCAAAGTCATAGCCGTAAAGTTTTGAAAATTGCTCTCTTATGTCCCTTGGCCCAAATCTCTGGCCCGGAACTTCTATTGATGTTGAATCAAAAGGTATTCCCAGTATTCCAATTTTTGCATTCTTGTTTGTGTATGGGATCAAGTTTTGTTTCTTTAGATAAAGCATGGAATCGCTAGACATAGGAATCACTTCTTGAAATCATTTACTATTTTTGTTTCAATTTTGTCCATATTGTTGAATTCTGAATAAAAATTATATGCTCCCGCATTTAGGAATGTAATGTAATCTCCTATTTTCTTTTTTGGAAGCATTATGGAATATCTGAATATATCTAAAGAGTCAGGAGACATTCCTTTTAGAAGATATTTTTCTTTGCCTTTGTTTTCATCTAATACCATCAAACGCATGTGGAATAGGTAAGTATCAAAATAGGCATTGTAAATTGAACAGTCAAGAATTATGTTGTTGTCGTAAATGTTTTTTATTTTTGAATGAAGTCTTATGCCGGGGGCTGCTAAAAACCTTCCTGGCTCTACCATAAGCTTTACTCCAAGTTTGTTTAACTTTGTCTTAAAATCTTTTATGCTTGCCATAATTGCTTTTGTGTCTGGCATTGAATTTACATATTCAATTGGGATTCCGCCACCGATGTTTATTATTTTTATGTGCTTGAAGTTTTCTTCCTCGATTGCTTCAAAGAACTCTTCTGCTAAATTCCATTCTCCAATATTCTGTGTTTTTCTGTGGAAGTGAATCCCAAGCTCAATGTTTTTGTTCTTTGAAAGCTCTTTGATTAACTTGTTTGTATCTTGCCAGCTGAAGCCGTACACAAAATATTTTCCAGTATAAACTGTGTGTTCTTTGAATTTCATTCTTAAAAATAAAGTTACTTTTTTGTTTAGAGTTACAACATTTTTCAAGTCATTTGGGTTATCTACAATAAAAGAGTGGATTCCTGAGTTGAAGATCTTTTCAACTTCTTTTTTTTCTTCACCTTGCAGAATATAAATTATTCTTTTTTTGTCTTTTATTGTATTTATTGAGTTTATAGAGCTGATTGTAAATTGGCAGCCTGTCTCTGCTTCTAGAACTTTGCCCACAACTTCATTTGATTTTAAATTATAAGCAATAATGTCTGCAATAGGCTCAAGCTTTTTATAATATTCTTTTAGAACCTTTTTGCTTAATTCAAAATAAGCCATTATATTTCCCCTTCTTTTTTAAGTCTGTCTAAAACTGAGAACATAACAAGTGGAAATAGAACAGTTGCATCCCCCTTTACTGTAACTGAGTCTGCATCATCTTTTATTTTTCCCCAACTCTTTGCCTCGCTTGTTGTTGCTCCTGATGCACTGCCGGAAGTTGCATTTGCAGTGGTGATATATACTGCATAGTCCATTCCACCACTTATAAGGGAGGATAGAATTGCAAAGTGCTTTGAAACTCCTCCACCTAAAGCAATTACTCCTTTTCTGTCGTCCTGGGTTGTATAAAACATTGTTTCTTTGAAATCGCTAATAATATCTATGTTAAATTCTGGATGCTTTTGTTTCACGAAATATAATTGGAATCCAATTGAGCCATCAATAATTGATGGGCAGTGTATTGGAACTTTCTTTAGATATGCCTGTCTTATAAAAGAATTATTATCTTTTAGGTTTTTGCCAATTTCATAAATTAATTCAGAAGTTGTTAAAGATTTTTTTTCTTTTGCTATTTTTTCTAAAATTGGAATTATAAAGCCTTCAAATTTTTGGTAGGTGTCTGTAGTTATTGCAATATTTCCTACTCTGTTATGGCCTTTTTCGTGTAATGCAATATCATCTGCATTAAATCTAGTTATTAAGAATTTTTCTCCTATTGATTTCATAATATCTTCTTCTAAAGCCCCAGCAGTTGTAACAATTATGTCTGCAAGTCCAAGCTTTATTAGCTGTGCAAAAAGCCCTCTTAATCCTGATGTTCCTAAGTTAGATGTAAATGTTAGAAAGATCTTTGCTTTCTCTTTTTTCATCTTGTAGATTATTTCTGCTGCTTTATAGAGCTCTATGCTTTGATATCCATTGGCTTTCATCTGCTCTAAAAAGTCGCTTACTTTCTGGCCGTTCTTCCAAATAACATCCTTGATATATTCAACCATAGAATCATCTTTTTACTTTAAAACCAATATTTACTGCCTCTTTATCGATTATGAACTCTTTTGCTTTCTCGCTTTTTTTGAACTCTAGCTTGTCTGCTTGAACAGAATCCATAATGCTTTGCTTAAATCTCTCTGCGCTCTTTTTTATTAGATCTGATTCGGTGTCTATACAAAGCTCGATTCTGTCTTTTAGAGTTAAGTTCTCTTGTTTTCTTAGTTCATTTACGTTTCTTATTAACTCTCTTGAAATCCTTTCTTGTAGAAGTTCAGGAGTTATTTTTATGTCTAATTCCATTTTCACTTCTTTTCCTGCTTTTAGTTTTATTTCTTTAATATTTAGTTCGTCTTTTATTAATTCTAAATACTCTTTATCAAGATCTGCTCCAAAGATTGTCAGTGTTGATAGTGGCTGCTTTATTGGAATCTTTGCTGTTTCTCTTTCGCTCAATGCTTTTGTTACTAGATCTCTAGTTAAATCCATGTTTTTCATAACTTCTGTATTTATTGCTTTTGAGTTTGCTTTTGGCCATAACTCAAGATGCACAGATTCTTCTAATTCTTTATGCCCTTTCATTAATGCTTGGTGTACATCTTCAGCAATGAATGGAGTTATTGGTGCAATTATTAATGAAAGGTTTCTTAGTGCATAGCCCAAAGTATTAATCGCTGCTTGTTTGTCTTTTGCATCCTTGCCTTTGAATCTATCTCTGCTTCTTCTTACATACCATGTAGATAATTCAACAATGTAATCTAATATTTTTGCACAAGTGTTTACTGTGTCGTAATTGTCTAGACTACTTGTGACATCTTTAATTAGGTTATTAGTCTTGCTTATTAGCCAGATATCAAGTAAGTTCTTTGATTTTGTATTATCTAGCTCTCCTTTTCCGTCGTTGAATAGTTCGTAGAATGATTTTATGTTGGATAGAAGTCCATAGACTTTCCTGTTTACATCTTTCAAAACTTCTTCATTAAAGTTAATGTCTTCTCCGTTCATAACTGGGTTTGACATCAAATAAAATCTTAAAGAATCTGCTCCGAACTTGTCAAACATTAAGCTTGGATCTGGGAAGTTGTTCTTTGATTTTGACATCTTCTGGCCATCTGCTGCTAATATGTTTCCAGTAACAACTACGTGCTGGAATGGTGCGTGATCAAATAGTAAAACACCAAGAACGTGCATGTAGTAGAACCAGGTTCTTACTTGTGCAACATATTCTGAAACAAAGTCTGCGGGGAATATAGAATCAAACTTTTCTTTGTTTTCAAAAGGATAATGCTTTGAAGCATAAGGCATAGCCCCAGATTCCATCCAACAGTCTAGAACTTCTGGAATTCTTTCCATTTTCTTTCCACACTTTTCACATTTTAGGTGGATGTTGTCAACAATGTGCTTGTGTAAGTCTAGATCTTTTGGAACTTTTTCTATTGCTGATTTACTTAGTTCTTCTATGCTTCCAATTATCTTTTGGTTTCCACAGCTACATTTCCAAACGGGAATTGCTGTTGCCCAATATCTGTTTCTTGCAATACACCAATCTGGTGCTGTTTCAACTATGTTTAAGAATCTCTTTTCCATTTTTGATGCTGGGTGCCATTTGATTTCTTTTCCTCTTTTTAGAATTTCTTTTTTTATTTTTGTAATATCTATAAACCAAGATGCTACTGCGTTGTAGATTAGAGGTGTGTTACATCTGTAGCAGAAAGGGTATGAGTGCGCATAGTCCTCTGTGCTGAAAGTTATTCCTTTATTTTCTAAATCTTCTAGAACTCTTTTATCTACCTCTTTGAACCACATTCCAAGCCATTCTTTTGGCCCCTCTACCAAAGTTCCGTTGTTTCCAATGTGTTGGAATATTGGAAGCTTGTATTTTTTAATCATTTCATAATCGAATTCACCATATGTTGCCATGTGAACTATTCCGGTTCCATCTTCTGATGTAACTTCGTTTCCACCCGCAATTACATAATAGCCTTTGTTTTTTGTTTCTAATTTGTAAAGCGGAAGATAATCCTTTCCAACTATTTTTGAGCCTTTGAATTCTTCTAAAACTTTGTAAGGCTTGCTTTTGAAAACTTCTTTTAGTCTTTCTTTTACAAGAATGTATTTTTCGCTTCCGGACTCTACTTTAACATAAGTTAGATTCTCATTTACTGCTAGTGCTGCATTTCCAATTAAAGTCCATGGTGTTGTTGTCCATGCCAAGAAGTAAGTGTCTTTCTCATCTTTTAATTTGAATTTTGCAGTGATTGTCTTTTCTGTGATGTCCTTATAAGAATTATCCATATCAATTTCTGCGTTTGCTATTGGTGTCTGGCATCTTGGGCAGTACATTAGAACTTTCTTGCCTTCGTATACATAACCCCTGTCGTGCAAAGTCTTGAATATCCACCATACAGTTTCCATATAACTAGAGTCCATTGTTTTGTAGGAGTTATCAAATTCAATCCATTTTCCCATTCTTTTTACTGTCTTTCCCCACTCGTTTACAAAGTATAGAACCTTGGATCTACAGAATTCATTGAATTTATCTATTCCCATTTCTTCAATCTGCTTTTTGTTCTTTATTCCAAGCTCTTTCTCTGCGATGTTTTCTATTGGTAGGCCGTGACAGTCCCAACCCCATTTTCTTTCTACTCGGAATCCTTTCATAGTCCAGTATCTTGGAAATAGATCTTTGCTTGTTAAACCTAAGATGTGACCATAGTGAGGAACTCCTGTTGCAAAAGGTGGGCCGTCATAAAAGATGTATTCTTTGTCTTTTGGCCTTTTTTCAACAGATTTTTCAAAGGTTTTGTTCTTTTCCCAAAATTGGGATATTTTATTTTCCAAATCAACATGCCCTATTCCCATTATTATCACACCAAAACATATATATAAGTAGAAATTATATAGTTATTATTGAGTTGATTCTTTTATAAATCTTGTGATTGCGATTAAGGAGTGATAAAACATGGAAGAACAAGTACAATTCATAGCTAACTGTAAAGGTTGGCAAGCGGTTAAGAAGTTAAAAATAGATGATAATGTTCCACCAATAGATGTGGCTGATTTTTTAGCATCAATTTCACTTAGCTTTGATAGTAAATTATTCGAATATTTAGGGAAAATTGTAGATATTAAGAAATTGGATGAATTCTCCACAAGCCTTGTTTCTGGAAAGCTTAAGAAAGAGGAAGACTTTGCTCTTGTTTTGAAAGAAATAACTGGAGTAAATGCTTCTAAACTCATTAACTCTTTGATCCCTGCAACAGCGGACAATAAAACCAAGGATAAGCTTAAAGAGTATATGAAAGTTTACCTTTTGAGAAAGATTCTAAAGGTTGGGAATCTAACAGTAGATTACTCAGGAGTCCCAATACCAATAAACAAGGGAAAAAAATAAGGTGAGATGGTGGCTGTAGAACCTAGAAGGATAGAAAAACTTGAATTTAAAAGACCAGAATTTCAAAAAGAAAGGCCATTAATTGCCCCCCGGGATGTGGCAGTACATAGATATATTAATTCATCAAATGGTTTGGCGGAGATAAGGAGATTGAAATCAGTTTTGGATCTGGCTTTAAGAGCAAAGAGTAGGCCTGATCGGAAAATAATGGTAAAGCTTCAAGAACAGTTGGAGGCCATAGAATCTGAATTTAATGATATTAGGCGTGGTGTGGAAGTACCTCCAAAATATGATCTTACAACCAGACAAATAACCTTGCGAGCAATAAGGCAAATCCTTTTAAGGAAAAAACTTGTAGCCGATCAATAATTTTTTTTGTGATAATCTATGTACTCTCCCCGTGAAGATACCTTTCTGATGAACAAGGCTCTTCATTTCTATGATTCTGAGTTCGGGCTAGTAGGAAAAAAAGTCCTTGAAGTTGGATGTGGGAATTGCTATAACTCTTTCTTCTGTGCTGAGAAAGGAGCAAAAGTGTTTGCTTTAGATGTTGACCCTGCTGCTCTCGAGGTTTCAAAGAAAGAAGCCAAGAAAAAAAGGCTTGATATAATTTTTATTCAGAGTGACATGTTTAGTTCCCTACAAGAGAAAGATTTTGATCTTATATTCTTTAATCCACCTTATCTTCCTTCTGATGATATCAAGGATATCACTGTAGATGGTTTGGAGAAAGGGAGGCATTTCATTGACATTTTCTTGAAGGGATTTAAGAAGTTCTTGAAGCAGGATGGGGTTGTTCTTTTGCTTCATGCAGATTACAATGACTTAGAAGCCACAGAGAAGAAGCTCTCAAAAGCAGGCTTTAGTAGCGAAATAATTGGCAAAGATAGTTTCTTCTTTGAAAGATTGTATATCTTGCAGATTACTAGAAAAAGTAAGCAATAATTCTAATCTAAAAATGTTTTTATTGTCCTGCCTTTTTTGTAACTATCCATTCCTCTATGAGTATATCCAATTTTTTTAAGTCTTTTTATAAAAATTTTACATAAAGTTATTGCCTGTTTTTTTGATAAGTAATTGAAATTAATTATTTTGAATAATTTTAGGGAATAATAAGCACAATAATCTTGCCAATTTTTTAATTTTTTAAATGTTATGCCATATTTACCCATATTTTCATAAATTTCAGATCCTGGAAAGATTGCAAGAAGATGGATGTTTATACTATCTGGAGTAATTTCTTCCATTAAATCTAGAGATTTCAGTTGTTCTGAGTAATCTCCTGGTAACCCAAGAATAAAAGATGTTCTGCAGGTAATGTTGTGTTTTTTACAGAGCTGAACCGCGTATTTTATTTGTTCTAGACTTATATTTTTATTTATTGTTTTTAAGATTTTTTCTGAGCCAGATTCTACTCCTATAAAAATCAGATTACATCCAGCCTTTTTCATCCAACTAATTCTTTCCTCAGAAAGAGTATCTGCACGTGACAATGCAGCCCAAGTAAATTTCAAATTTTTCTTAATTATTAATTTGCAAAGCCCAATTACTTTATTTTGATTTATTGTAAATGTGTCATCATTGAAAAAAATGTGTTTATATTTGTATTTATTTACTAGTTCTTCTAACTCCTTATATATTTTTGAGACAGACATTGAACGATATGTTTGCTGCCAAAATTTCCTTGAATTACAAAATAAGCAGTTAAATGGGCAACCCCTAGATGTCATTATTGCTCCTTGCATATACTTGTTCTTTTTTAATAAGTCTCTTGCAGGAGTTGGAAGAGAATCCAAATTTTTGATTAGTGGCTGCGGAATGTTTTTAATGATTTTTCCCCCTTTTTTGTAAACTATTCCTTTTTGATTTTTCAAAGATTTTTTATCTTCTAATTTATTTACTAATTGTAAAAAAGTTTTTTCACCTTCCCCATAAACAACAAAATCAAAGCCTTTGTTCAAAACTTCTTCTGGGCAAAAGGTAGCATATGGTCCTCCAGCAACAAAAATGGCCCTACCTTTAAACTTTTTTGCAATATTATATGCTCTTTTTGCAGAGAGAGCACTAAATGAAATTCCAATAAGTTCTGGTTTAAATTCTTTTACTACTTTGTCAAGGGTTTTGCTTTCAATAGTGTCATCTAATAGTTCAACAATATGCTTAGATTTTTGTCTGATATAAGACGCAAGATAACAAATCCCAAGCGGGGCTTGTGTATGGTCTGAGATTTCTAAACTTGATTTTGCATAAATTAATAGGATTTTCACTATAAATACCTCTGTGCATCTTGGTTTGTATTATTTTTTTAGTAATATCAATTTTTATTATTATTTTAAAAAGAATTAGAAAAATAAGAAAACAAGAAAGCGAAATGCTTTCTTGGATTGTTAAAACTGATAAGTATAACTATTCTTCATTTCTGTTATAATTATTCTTATAGCCTTTCTTCTTTGCGTAACAATCTCTACAGAATATTGGTTTTCCTTCTATTGGCTTGAATGGAACTTCACATTTCTTTCCACATTCAGAGCAAGTAGCTGGATACATCTGTCTAGGCTGATAATCGTTGTTGTCTCTATTGTATGCCATTTATTTCCCTCCTAATTAAACTACACAATAACTCCTGCACAATCTAGAACTAGAATAGCACTCTAACTATTGTATATTATACTAGTAGTATATATTATATATTTATAAATAGAGCAGGTTAAGGGCCTGCCTAAGCAATTAAGAAAGAAATATCCAATTATAAAGATTTTTGTTATTAGTTATACAGTAGGGGATGTAAATGGAATGTGAAATATGTGGATTGGACAGATATACTAGGCCTGTTGAGAAGGAAGGTGCTAGACTTTACTTATGTAGTGACTGTGGAGGATATGCAAGACCAAATTTTACAAAACCAGGCTTTAAGCCAAATACTGGTTATGGAAATAGGCCAAATTTTAACAACAGACCATATTCAGGACCTCCAAGAGATGATAGACCAAGATTTGATCCTAATTTAGTTAAAGATTTAGTTGAAAATTATGGTGTAAGAATAGGCCAGGCAAGGCAGAAAGCAAATTTGAAAACTGAAGAACTTGCAAGAGAGCTGTTCATATCTGCATCATATTTGCAAAAAATAGAAGGTGGAAAGTTCAAGCCAGACAATATGACTGCAAAGAAGCTTGAAAAGAAGCTAAACATAGTTCTATTTGAAACACCAAAGAAAGAAGAAGAGGCAAAGGAAATACCTAAGCCAACAACACAAGAAGAAAAGAAAGAGTGAAAAAGAATGAGTATTCTTTTTTACATTCTTATTTTTTTAGTAGTTGCAATAATAGTTACCTATCTTTTGAAGAAGTATGCTAATGCAAAGACATACTTGATTTTTTCTATTGTAAAAAGTACAAAACTTGCTGAGAAATTTGATAAGCTGAAGTTTGGCACGGTTTGGGATAAATTAGGGGATTTTGGAATCTCTTTAGGCTTTGGAGCATTAGGACTTTTTTATTTGAGAAAGGGCAAGAACAAATTAATTACAATTTTGTATGTTTTATTATTTTTTGCAGCATTCTTTTTAGTAATTTACTTCCTTGCAGGAAAATCTCTTTTAGATTCTTTACTTATATCTGGAATCTTTGGACTTTTTGGATTTTCCGGAATTGTAATATATCTGCTTATTGTGCAGACAATAATGCTAATCGATTTGTTTGTTGCTGGGCAGGCAAAATGTGTAGGGATTGCTCCAGTAATACCTGGTGTAAAGATTCCTAAGGTGCCAATAACTATCCCTTTCTTTGAAGGCTGGATTGCGCTAATAATCGGAATGGTAATACATGAATTTAGTCACGCTGTGCTGATGAGGAAAGCAAAGGTTAAGATAAAATCTTTTGGCCCTTTACTTCTTGGATTTTTACCAATAGGTGCTTTTGTAGAGCCAGATGAAAAAAAATTAAAATCAATATCTCTTAAAGACAAGCTAAGAATCTATGCTTCCGGGCCTGCAATAAATATAATATTTGCAGTAATTGTATTTGGGCTTCTGCTTTTGTTTGGTGCTGTGACTTCTAATTACACAAAGACTGTTGTTGCAAACTATGGTGAAGTCTATATTGTTGGTGCAGATGAATATGGCGGAATTTGTGGTGAAGGTGGGCTCTCAAAAAACTTTGGGCTTGTTGATGAAAACACAAAAATCAGTTCTGTAGACGGAAATACAATCTCAAGCTTGACAGATTTTAGAACACAAATTATTTCTGCACTTAAAGATGAAAAGCAATACATTTCTGCAGAACTTGAAAAGGATCAGAATGTTTTTGATCAGAATCTTTATTTTAATGAAAAAAATGTGTTGGGAATAAGCTTAGAGCAGAGGTATAAAGAGGGTGTTCCTTTCAAATACAAGGTAATCGGTTTTGTAAGCTCCTTGCTTTATTGGATCTTTTTGTTAAATCTTCTTATTGGAATCTTCAACTTCTTACCTGTTGTTCCATTTGATGGTGGAGCAATGGCAATGAGCATGTATTCTCCTTTGTTCTTTTTTGTGAAGGGCGAAAAAAGAGAGAAAACAGTTATGATGTTTTTCATTGCTTTAGTAGTATTGCTTTTAGTGCTTAACTTAATTCCGATTTTTGGATAAATTTATATTTGAGTATAAGATATATTTTTTATGCAAATTAGATCTAAACCAAAACCACCAGAATTAAAACATCCTGAAGAAGTAATAAGGAGATACACTTCTATATATGGTTTAACAGTTCCTGAAAATCTAGAATATAGAAGATTATTAGGCGCAAAAATTTTAGAGCAAGCACGAGCATCTAAATTTATTTCTGATATTTTATTGTCCAGGGGTCACGGGCGTAAAGGTGATCTTACACGAAGACAAAAAGCAAGTATTGACTTAATTTATGCTCACGCACCTTCGGAAATAAAAAAAAGACTTGGTAAAGACCCCAGATTTGACTATTTCTTTAAACAAATGGCCAGACAATTAACTATTCGTGAAATATATTTAGAAGAATATGGGCCCTCCTATTTTTCTGCGTTTTACAATAATGTCAAAGCCGAATTTGATTTAATGCAGGAAGTAGGCTTTGTTTCTCATAATATGGGCACAAATTCACAAATCCCTGTGTTTGATCTTGCAGATAAAGTTGCAAAAGGAGTAGCGAGTGGGTTAACTAAAGGTCAAGTACTTAAGGTGGGCAATTCAAGTACTTCTGATTTGGTTCGGAAAAAAGAATTACTTGCTGCCGAGTGTACAGAAAAATATCCTCAGTATAAAAATTTGCATAGAACAGCAATTAGTCTAGTAATGAAATCATCTTATGAAACGGTTGCTGATTTTTTTAGAACTTATGAGGCTCTTAAAAAAGAAGCTAAAGAAAAATATCCTGGTGAAAAGACAGATACTCCAGTTTATTTGGTTTTAACTAAACGATATAAATCTTTATCAGATTATTATGTTGAAAGGAAAAAATATATCTCAGAACTTGCAGAAGCACTTCCAGATTGTAGTAGCCATATTCATTCTACATTTGCATCATTATTGTTGCGTAATGTGTATTTAGATGTAGAAAGTTTAGTAAGAAAATATACTCAATTGTGGATAGAATTTATGGATTATAATATTGTTGTAGATAGAGATCAGGCAGATGAGATTGTGTTTTCTGTATTAAAAAAAGATCTTCCTACAATAAAAATGGCAATAGATCGTTTTTTGAAATTAAGTCAAGTAAAAAGGAAAAACAGGGCACCAAGTTTAGCAACTAAAGTATTAACTCATAGGACTAAGTTGTTTATTGATGGGCCGAATAAACCAGGAAATTAGTTTATTTTCTTCCAATAAAATAATCTGCAAAAAGTTTCTTTGATTTATTTAAAGTGTAGATTCCTGACTTCAATTCTTTAAAATGTTTTCTAAATAGCTCTAAGTTAAAGTGCCCAATTATTGCAATAATGCCTTTTTGTGTTAAATTTTTTTTGAATTTTTTTAAGATCTTATCTACATCTTCCTCATTGATATAACGATAATTTCCTAACGAAAAATGGCTAGTAATTAAATCATATTTGCCTTTAAGGTTTAGTTTTCTAATATCTGCTCTAATAAACTTACAGCCCCTTAAGGCAGGTTTTTTCTTTGCGTCATCTAGCATTCCTTTTGAAAAATCTACAAGAGTCATATTTTTGAAGCTAGCAAGAGCATATACTTCATTTACAATGCCTGTTCCCGCCCCTAAGTCTAAAATGGCCGGATTTTTGTTTACATATTTTTTTATTTTGCCTATTAAAAACTTTGCTGCCCCTGTATTATATCCAGTTTCTTTAATTTCTTTATCATAAGTTTCTGCAAATTTATCGTAATATTTGGACATTTCTTCAGAAGTATAATCTATTGGTAAAAACAATCCAAGTGGGAGATAAGTTCTATAAAATTGTTTTCTTCTACCATTCCTGCCTTTTTTTCCTAAATGAATCTCTATAAATTTTACTTTTCCTTCTAAGCCATCAATTTTTATCCACGCGGGCCTATTTTGTGATTTTTTATCATAAGTTATTTTGAATTTATTTAATTCCTTTTCTGTAGGCTTTGTTTTTCTATAATAACTAGTTAATTCCATAAGTATAATTATTTTATTGTAAATATATTACTTTCTTATTTTTGAAAAAATAAAAAAAGAGTAGGATTCTCCTACTTTTAAAAGATATCGAAATCATCGCTTTGTTTCTTTAGTCTTTCTTTTAAATCCTTTGTGCTCTCTTTTGGAGCATGTGGATCTACAGGTTCACTTGCTCTTCTTTCTGCAGCAGCAACCATTCTTGGATTCCCAATATTTGCTCTTGCTTTTTTATTTATATGTTCCATATCTGCTTTATCTGGAACTCCTCTCCATCCGCATTTGTTACATTGTTTCATTAAACCGTCAACTTTCTTTAAACTTATACTTCCACAATTTGCACAATATTCCCACATCATTTTTGATCCCTTCAGTAACCTCTTCAAAATTCCTTTCTTTATCTTATAAAGATATATAAAATAAGATAAATATATTTTTATATTTGTGCATCTATGTTTATATGCCTACAATGGAGTGACTTCTATGCCTGCTGAGCCGAGACGACTTGAAAATCATCATTTTGGATCTGTTTTTAGAGATTTACACGAAAAGAGTGGAACTGCCCACAAAACCCTGCTTGAAAGGCACGGTTTAGAACACAATATTGGAAACCTAGTTAGATTTTATGCTGAAAAAAGACCAAAGTTCTTTGCATTTTACGTAAAAAAACTTGTTGAACTTAAAGAAAGAGACCCACTAGTAAACCTAATTTTACATTTTAGAACAGGCAACCAAGAACAAAGAAAAATTGCATTGGATACTTTCAAAAGTGTTTTAGCTCACGACAAAGTATTGGCAAGAGAAATCCTAGAAAGAATAAATGATGTTAATAGTAAGCATTACCTTCCAGAGCCAAGGCCAGAGAGAAGAGAACCTGAAAGAGTAGAGCCAGAAAGAAAGCCACCAGTTGGTCCAAGAGAGCCCCCTGCTCCTGCACGCGCTCGTGAAAGAATGGAAGAACCAGGCAGCAGGCGGAAAAGGGAAATAGATGAATTATTGGAGCCACAACCTGGAGAGGTAGAAGTAGATATTGACGAAGAGGGGAGAGTAAGAAGAAAAGCCCCTGCAAGAGAGGGCCCACAAGAATTAGAACTTGATGCTGAAGGAAACCTAAGATATAAAGGCCCAGCAAGACAAAGAAAAGAAAGGTCCCCTATACAAACTATTCCTCCTGAAGTACTTAGGAGAATAAGACCAGAAGAATATGAACAGTTATATGGCAAGGGTAAAAAAGGCCCAGAAGCAAAAAGAGAAGAGCCAGAAAGAAGAAGGGTGAGGGAACAGCCAAGACAAGAAGAATATGAATATGAAAATGAAATTATTAATGGTGAAATTGTAAAGGTACCGCGTTTAAAACAAGGGCCTGGTGAATTACACAACGCAGCAAAGGATGTTTTTGAAGGTATTGGACTCCTTGAAATCTTTGGACCACAAACAGAAGAAGCAAAAGCAAAGCTACAAAGAGAAAGAGAAGAAACAAGAGAAATACGTGATGTTGAAGTAATGCAAAAAAGAGCCAGAGACATTTATAGTAGAATAAAAACAATCGAGAAGAGAATGTATCAAGAACTTGAGGAGTTAGTATTAGATTTTGAAGGTCCGGAAGAAGGCAAGAAAAGATTGAAAAAAATTGCTCAAGAGCACAAAAACTTGAGTTTAACAAATAGGTTGGCAGAGGTTAATTCTTTAATAATTAAATTGAAGGCGAGAATAAAAAAAGAGAGAGAAGGTCCAAAAGAATTTGGAGATATAAAAAGGCAAGAAAGAGACAGAGATCAGGATTTTGATGAGGATTGGTTCTTAAAACCGGATAAGGATGGTGTTGTAAGGATGCCAGACCTTAAGGAAGAGCCAGGCGTAGATGGGCCAGAAGAGAAAAAACAACCAGAAGAAAAAAAGACTGGGCCAGCACCGCCTGTGGAAGTGCAAGAAAATAGAAGCAAAAGAATAGAACGAAAAATAGGATTCTTATCACGACATATGAAAACAAAAGCTTTAGAGAAAAAGTTTAATGAAGCAGGCCCAGGAGAATTAGAGGCTCTAGAATCTGAAGTTAATAAAGCAATTGATCAAGTGTCTGAGGGCTTAGATTCTAAATTGAAA
Source organism: Candidatus Iainarchaeum sp. (assembly GCA_028710695.1). Lineage (GTDB taxonomy): Archaea > Iainarchaeota > Iainarchaeia > Iainarchaeales > 0-14-0-20-30-16 > JAQTTP01. The sequence continues at coordinate 9,838 of JAQTTP010000005.1, read as the reverse complement.
GATTATCTTGCACAGCAACATTATACTGGCCAAAATCCAAATAAGGCAGAGTATATGTATTCAAACATAATGAAGCAAGTAAATAAAAAAATGACCCCTTTTGAGCGAGTCCAAGAGCTTGAAAGAGTACTGTTGCTTGCTGAAAAAGGCAAAAAACCCCTTAAAGAAAAGCGTGTTGAAAGAATTGAAGAGTTTGTAGATGCTTTACTTGAGCTGGGAATTTATGACGGTAAGGACAAAAAAGAACTAGAAGGAATAAAGAAAAAATTGAGAAGAACAGTTCCGGGGTTCAGATTTAGTGAAAGAGATGTTGTTAACCTTTATAATAATTTAAAAGCAGATGTAGGAGAACTGGAAAGAAAGTATTCTGATCAGATAGAAGAAAATTTGGCTGGTGCAGATAAAGATCATCCACTGAGAGCTCATTTTGAGAATACAAAAAAATCTAGATTTTTAGGACAACGTTTGCATGAATTAAAAGATCTAGTTGAAGCAACAAAAGATCTAGAAGAAAAAGATAGAACTAAAAAAGAAGATTTAGAAAAGAAAGAATTTGAGAAAAAAGAACTAGACGCAAAAGAACAGCAAAGAAGAGCAGACATAACCTCAATAGTAGACTTAAATTACAAGGCTCTTGATTTCTTTGATAAACACGGGCTAACTCTTCCAATAAAAGGTTCAGTATTAAAGAAAGAATTGGTTTTAGAAGAGCTTGAAAAATCTGGCTTTAAAGGCGATGTGGTGGATGCCCACTATAATATTATTGGGACACTTAATCTTGCACTTCTTACAGAAATTGCAAAGTTAAGGCCAACAGTATTTGTAAGAGAGGGAGTTACAGACAATGCATTTTTGAGGGAACTTGGTATTCCGGTTTCAGAAGGAAAATCTTATATGTCTACAGATTCCTTGCCAAAGCTTATGGAATATTATGAACGTTTACAAGAAGGTCTTAAACCAGGAAAGATGAAGAATTTAGCTGATGAAGACTTATATGGTTTGAATATTGAAGTTTTAAGTAAAGAACAAGCAGCAGAATATGCAGAACAATTAGATAAAAGAATGCCAGACTATTATCCTTTAATAGATAAACGAGATCCTTGGAATACTCCAGAAAGAGTAGCCGCTATGGAAGAAAGTAATGGATTTCATACTGCAATGGAGAAAAAATTAAAAAGAGCAAGAGAGATCGCTGGAATCAAGAAGGAAGAGAAAGGAAAGGGCCCTAAAAAAGAAGAAGTTAAGGCAGAGGCTCCAAAAGAAGAGAAGAGACCTTTAGATCCTAGTAATCCTTATGGAATTCCAGAAGCAGATCTGAAAAGAGTTAAAGATATAATTAAAGCTTTGAATTCTCTTGGGAGCCGAGAATCTTTTAATGAGAAACAGAATTTAAAGGGTCAAATCGGAGAATTAGTGGCAGCATCGGCTGATGAATGGGTCAAAGGCGTAAAAAGCAGTAAATATCTAACTCCAGAACAAAAAGAACAAGTTCTGAAAAATGGTATTAACGAAAATCTGTATTTTGTAACTGAAGACTTAGAACACATAAAAGAATCTCCTGCTCACCTAAGTAGGGACCATATATTTGAGGGAGCATATAATGCCTTGGAAGGTATTATAAGAAATGTTCCAGAACTTTTGGAACCTTATAAAGCAAGAATGAGGCAGCTTTTTGCAGAATTAGAAAAAGTTAGAGCTGAGAAAAAAATAACCTGGTCAGATGATAAGATTAGAGTGATAAGAGAATTTCTTGGGCATAAAGAACTAGAAGCAGGAAAGAAAGGCCCTGAACCGCCTAAAGATGATAAAAAACAAATAAGGCCTAAACTGCCAGAAAAAGAAATAAAAGAACCTCCAAAAGGCAAATTAACTCCAAAGAGTGCTGAACCTTTGGCCCAAGTGGGCGAACTAGAACAAGCAGGTTTATCTACAAAAGTAGTAGGACATTTAAGACACAACTTCGAATCTATACTTGCACTGCCTGTGGGTGCTGAAAGAACAAGACGTATGTCTATGTTGAAAAGGCGTATCTTAGAAGAATTTGAAGACTTGACTCCGGAAGGTGCAGAAGAGAAACCAGGAAAAACTGTTTTAATTGATACTTTGGGTAAACCCGAAGGCGTGAAAAAAGAGGGAAATAAAAAACTTCCTGAAAAAAAGCAAGAAGAACCCAAAAGATTAGAGCCTCCAAAAGAAGATAGAAAATTAGCAGAGCCTAAACCCGTAGCACAACTTCCTGAAGGGGCTAAACCATTACTATTGCCTGCACCACAACCAGGGCCAGAACCAAGGCAAGAGTTAAAAGTAACAGATTATGAAGAAGATGGATTACCTTCTTTGCCTGGTGAACATACACAAAGCCTTCCAGAAATGTCTGATAAAGAACTTGATAGAAGACTAGCAGAAGCTGAAGTAGAAGAAAAAGAAAAAGAAAAAGAAAATATCAAACGTGGGCTTCTTAAATCAGAAGGAGTACAGTTATTAAATTTGGGGAAATATGCTGATGCAGAGGTAAATTTTAGAAAAGTATTAGATCTTAATCCAAAAGATATAAGCACTTGGATCAACTATGCTACTGCATTAAGAAGTCAAAGAAAAGATAAAGAGGCAATAGCAGCATATAGAAAAGTGTTAGAATTGGATCCAGAAAATAGTATTGCAAAAGATGGGCTAGACCGTCTTGTAGAAAGAACAAAAAAAGGTGAAGAGAAAAAATCAGAAGATCCAAGATATAAAACTTGGTCTGCACAAGCAGGTCAATACACAGCAAAGAAAACAGTAGAACTTGTTGATCTGGCAAAAAGAGCATTAGCATTCCTTGAGGAACAAGGTATTGATGATCGTAGTTTTGAGATTATAAGAGAGCAGAATAAAGATGATCTTGCAAAGATTGATTCTTTGCATGCGGGCAAAGCATTAGATCTAGCACAACTTATGTGTAGGCAAGTATATCAAGTAATTTTAAAGAAAATGTTTGGTAAATATGAAGTAAATGCTGAGACCTTAAAGCCAGTGGGCATTACCCCCGATATGTCTAGAGTGACTGCACTGCCAATATTACTAGATTATTATGAAAAACATCCAGAACACACGGCTCCGGAAGGCGAGAAAGAAGAACCTCCTAAGCCTGTAGTAGATGTAAAAAAGACAGAAGAAAAAAAGCTAAAGGAAGCACCTAAGCCACAAGCAGCAGATCCAGATAATCTTTATGGAATTCCTGATGCTGATTTTAAAAGAGCAAAGGCAGTAATAGCAGAGCTTGTAGATGATAAAACAGTTAATCACTATAAGGAGATAGTTTACAGAGAAGGAAAAATTGGACTGCCAGGGATTGCAAGTTCAGAGGACTGGGTTAGGGGCGTACAAGAAAGCAAGTATTTAAACCCTGAACAAAAGAAAAAGGTTTTGAATGATGGTATTGTTAATGTCTTAATTTTGCTTCCAGAGAGATTAAATGGTATTGCAAAAAAAGAAAGAGGGCTGGGCTTAAGTAGAGAATATCATAGTTTAGCGTCTGTCATAACAAATATATCATTTGCTTTTGCAAAAAACTTTCCAGAACTTTTGGAGAGTCATAGAGAAAAAATATTTGATTTTTTTAAAACAATGGAGCAACTTTATCAAGATGGCAAGATGGAAAAATATCCACAAGAATTCTTCAAACAAGATAGAGCAAGAATAATGGAATTTTTGAAGATAAGAGATAATGCTCCTCCAAATCCCCTTGCACCAGTAGGTGGAGAAAAAAAGGCCGGTTCTGGAACAGTACATGAATTACCAAAACCACCAGAGAAGCCAGTAGATCGTTTTAAGGAAATGGGTGTTGAGGAATTAAAGTCAATTGATCCTGCAAAATTAAGTTATGATGACGTATTGGCTTATAGACAAAGAGTTTTGGATTTGCGCTATTCTGACCCGTATGGTCTCAAAGACGATCCAATCTTGAAAGAAAAAGGTTTTGCTGCTAATGATTCAGTAATAAAACAATTTTCAATAGCACATATAAAACAAAAATATGGGGCTACAGAGCATTATAAGTTGTTAGCAAAATATATTGAAGCAATAAGGCCTTTTGATGACCTTTATTATAATGAGAATTGGAAGTATGGACCACTTTCTGTTACAAATGCAATAGAAAACTTGTTAACATACAGTAATTTTTTGGATATAAATCGTTTTAGAAAAGCTCATGAACGATTTATAAAGATATTTGGTACTACAATAAAAGATCCAGAGCAATTTTTAGTTGAGTTCTCAAAAAGATTCTCAGAATTGGATTATGGCGATGTAAATAATTAGTGATAACTATGAATACAAAAGAAAAGAAAGAATTGATAATAAGAGGATTGGAAGAAGTAATCAACGAGGCAGAGCTAGATAAAGTAATCAAAGAACGAGATTTAGCAATATATTGGGGTACTGCACCAACTGGCAGAATACATATTGGGTATCTAATCCCTTTTACAAAACTTGCTGACTTTTTGGAAGCAGGCTCTAAAGTGAAAGTATTAATTGCAGATATTCATGCTTTTTTGGACAGTCAGAAAACTCCAGAAGAGTTGTTAGATCTAAGGTCTAAGTATTATGAAAAAATAATAAAAGAAACTCTTAAGGCAATGAAAGTGCCTGTTGAAAAGCTTGAATTTGTTAAAGGTAGTGATTATCAACTTAGCAAGGAGTATACAAAAGATATGTATAGATTTGCAAATATAGTTACTAATGCAGAAGCAAAGAAAGCAGGCGCCGAGGTTGTAAAACAATCAGAGAATCCAAAGATGGCACCTTTGTTATATCCTTTATTGCAAGCTTTGGATGAAGAGTATTTGAAAGTTGATGCCCAGTTTGGTGGATCAGATCAGAGAAAGATATTTGTTTTAGCACATGAATATTTACCAAAAATCGGTTATAAACAAAGAATACATTTTATGAATCCTATGTTGCCTGGATTAACAGGAGATAAAATGTCTTCGTCTGTTGAAGAATCAAAAATAGATTTATTGGACACTCCAGAGATTATACAAAGCAAAATGAAGAAAGCATTTTGTACTGACACAGTTGAAAATAATGCAATTCTAATGTTCACTAAAGCAGTATTATTTCCATATTTTAAAAGAACTGGAAAGACTTTTGTGGTTACGAGGCCAGAAAAATTTGGCGGAAATCTAGAATTCAAAACATACGCAGAATTAGAAAAAATCTATGCTGAAAAGAAATTACATCCCTTAGATTTGAAGACCGCAGTGGCAAATGTCCTTGTGGATTTGTTGGACCCAGTTAGAAAAGCATTTGAAAAAGGCGAAAACAAAAAGCTTGTGGAAGATGCATATAAGAAATAAAGGGCAAACTTGGCTCCTGAGTGTGATTAAATAATGCTTGAAAGTATTGCTTTGTGGTTAGTAAGCAGTGTTGGGCTCTTAGGCTATTGGGGTATAATTCTTTTAATGGCTATTGAAAGCTCTTTCTTTCCTCTGCCATCTGAATTGATAATGATACCTGCAGGTTATCTTGCATCACAGGGTCAAATGAATCTTTTGCTTGCATGGGTGTGTGGGGTAATAGGTAGCCTGTTAGGTGCACTGTTCAATTACTATCTTGCCTTGTTACTTGGAAGGCCATTTATTGACAAATACGGAAAGTATTTTTTATTAACTAAATCAAGAATGGCAAAAGTAGATGCTTTTTTTGAAAAACATGGCGAAATAACTACTTTCACAGGAAGATTGATTTTTGGAATACGCCATTTGATTTCCTTGCCTGCAGGACTGGCAAGAATGAACTTGTTTAAATTTTGTTTATACACTGTTCTTGGTTCTGGAATATGGGTTGCAATTTTGCTTGCATTAGGATACTTTATTGGGAAAAATTATGATGTTGCTGTAGAGTATTCTTGGCTTGTTGCAGGCCTTGCTACTACAATAATATTAGCATATGTTATATATTATATTTATAAAAACAAAAAGGTGTTTAAAAATGAAAAAGATTAATGTACTTTGCCCAGTGTGTGAGGGGAAATTTAATGATAATGCAAAAGCAGAGAGTATAATAGAATGCCCTTGCTGTGGGAATAGCTTGTATATTGCAAAGGTAACAGAAAAAGCGGTAAAGATAATGCCTTTTAATCTGGATTTTAATGGCTCCGGAAAGGTATCTTTAGATTATGACTCTGAAGATGACGAAGAAGATTGTTGTGAAGAAGATGATGAAGGGGATTAGAATTGTTTTTTGATGCACATCTTCATTTAGATCACTTGAAAGAAGATGAAATAAAAAAATATTTAGAGTTGTCTAAAAAAAATGGACTTGATTATTTTTTTGTTAACTCTACTTCTTTGAAATCTAATTTTCAAACAAAAGAATTGGCTGAAAAATATAAAGAGGTTGTCCCAGGATTTGGGCTTTATCCTTTAGAATCCACAAAAAAAGATTTGAAAGAGTTTGAAAAGATCTTGGAAACTCAGAAAGGAAAATTCTTTATTGGGGAGATAGGATTAGATTTTAAATTTGCAGATGACGCACAGAAGAAAGAGCAGAATGAAATATTCCAAAAAGTTCTGGATTTAGCAAAAGAATATGATGTTTATGTTAATGTTCATTCTAGATATGCACAGAGACAAGTAGTGGAAATATTAGAAAAAAACAAGCAAGAAAAAGTGATTATGCATTGGTTCTGTAATTCTGAAAAATATCTTAGAAAAGTGGCAGACAAAGAATATTATATAAACCTCGGGCCCACATATTTATTTCATGATGAGCAAAAAGCAATGATCGAGAAAATAGACAAAAACTTGATTCTGTTTGAGACTGACTACCCAGTAGAAATCTCTGGGAAAGCATATGCGTCTTTTGAGCTAAAAGAGGTAATTAATAAATTCTGCAATGATTTTAATATACAGTTAAAGGAATTAGAAAAGATGCAAAAAAAGAATTTTAAAGAAATAGTGCACTAGTAGAGTGTGGGACGATGGATTATTGGTTATTAGGCATTGGTCTGTTTTTGATAATTGCAGTCTTGGGCCTATTATTTGCTTTATTATTATTGGCTTTTTTGAAAAAAGCTAGAAAAAAAACAAATTCGAGGAGCGTGAATAAAAATGAAGATAAAAGTATTAGGGGGCGGACGTGAAGTAGGGCGTGCATCATATCTGGTAAGCACAAAACAGTCCAATGTGTTGTTGGACTATGGAATAAAAATAGAACCCTATGGAATTGAGTATCCGCAAAAGCCAGATGTTAATCTAGACGCAGTTATATTGAGCCATGCACATATGGATCACTCTGGATTGATACCTGCGTTATTTGGTGGTAACAACCCAGATTTGTATATGACAACTCCTACTTTGGATATCTGTGATATACTGTGGAAAGATGCGCAGAAGATTGCAAGAATTGAGGATAGAAAACCAGAATATAATAAGGAACAAAGCAAGATAGCAGATAGTAAAACAAAAAAAATGAATTATCGTAAACCAATAAGAATCACAAAAGATATGTCTTTGACTTTTTATGATGCAGGGCACATATTAGGAAGTGGAATGCCTTTGCTTGAAACTAAAGAAGGTAATGTTCTATACACAGGTGATTTCAAAGTTGATGAAACTAGATTACACTATGGTGCAGATTATGACTTAGACAAAGATATTGATGTTCTAATAATTGAAAGTACCTATGGAGACAGAGATCACCCTGACAGAACAAAGATAGAAAGAGATTTTGTAAATAGCATCAAAAAAACATTAGATAAAGGTGGAAGTGTTTTAATCCCAGCCTTTGCTTTAGGAAGGGCACAAGAAATGCTAGGAATAATTGCGGAAGAAAACTTTAATGTTCCATTATATCTAGACGGTATGGGCCAAAAAGTTTCTGCAGTTTATTTGCAGTATCCTAATTACTTTAAAGAAGCATATAACTTACGCCAGGCAATGAACAAAACAATAAAAGTTAAAACTCAAAAGCAGAGAGAAGAGCTTGTAAAAAAGCAAGCAATAATAGTAACAACTGCTGGAATGGTTGAGGGCGGCCCGGTTTTATATTACTTCAAAAGACTTTGCAGAAACGCAGAGAACTCAGTGTACCTTACTGGTTTTCAAGTTCAAGAAACTAAAGGAGATATTTTGCTTAAAGAAGGCGAGATTGAAATTGATGGCGGCTTATATAAGTGGGAAGGAGAAATCAAGAAATTTGATTTTTCAGCACACGCAGGAAGAAACAATTTATTCCAAGTTATTTCTGCTTGGAACCCAGAATTAGTTGTTTGTGTCCACGGAGACGAAACTGTAATGCCAGCTTATGTCAAAAAAATAGAAGAAGACCTTGGCTTAAAAGCAATAGCTCCAAAGAATGGAGATGTAATAGAATATAATAAGAAAAAATGAAAGTATAGGGAATTATTTCCCTCTTTTTTATTTATATTGTGATTTAACTAATACTATTTGTGCCCTACTCAGGAATTAAAAAATCATTACCAAAGCCATTATTAGTACTCCGAAAACAAGAGAAATAGTTATTACTAACTCTGGAGTCAATTTTATTATACTTTTTGAGTGCTCATTAAAGCTTAATAGTCCTAAAGATGATCTTGGACCCATACCATCATTATTCTTTCTTTTCATGAATTTCATTTTTAACACCTTACATATACTTATATATCTGTAAAGGTAAAATAATATAAACCTATTTAACATTTTATATACGTCAACGTTTGAGTTATTATATGAATTAAGTGATTATATGGGTAGTATTAATCAGAAAGGGAATATGGCAGTAGTGGTAATTCTTATTGTTGTTTTAGTTCTTCTTTTAGTATTTGTCTTTTTTGGAAAGAAAATCGGTGGAACAGATTTTTCAATAGATTCTGTTTTTGATAATAATGACTCTGGGGCCGGTACAGGAACAGATGTGAGTAAGAGTTTAGATTATAACAAAGATGTTGTTGCCCAGGCAGATGTAAACACAGACATTAATTCAGAACCCAAAAAAGCAAGTGTGGTTGGTTCTATATCTGGGATTGCAGAATCAAACTTTTCAGATAAAGAGGTTTCTTTTTCTGGAGAAACAATAATTACAAGAGCTGATGGTACAACAATAAAGTTGAATAACCCAACAGTATATAATTTTGAAGGCACCATCAAGGCAGTAGATACGGGATATGAACTTGTTGGAACAGTGAAAAAAGTAATTAGCGATGGTGCGGAAGTTGAATTTAAAGACCAACAAAAAGTAAAGATTTCTGTTGATAATTTAATAGTAAAAAATGTGAAATTCACTTTAGAAAGAGCAGGAGTTTCTGGGACTTTAGTGATAAATTCATATTCGACAGTCCTTGACAAAGCTTATATTAATATGAAAAACTATATTGGAAATATAGAACTTAGGAATGATGGTTATTATTTTGATGGAACCTGCGACTTGCTTACTGTTAAGCAGAATGGCCAGGAAGTAAGCTTTAAATGATTAGGTATTGTGGTGACTATGGCGGTTAATGCTTGGAATATAGTGAAGAAAGTAATACCTGTGGTTCTATTGATATTTGTCCTTTTGATGCTCCTTACCTGGGTAAATATTGTGAAATGTGGAGATATTCCTGGGTGGTGTAGTGTTTATTATGGGATAATGGGCCAGCCCGATATTCTAATTGTATATGGTGCGGATGGTATTGGAGATCCGTTTAAACTTAAGGCTTTATTTGAGGATAGAACAGTTCTTACAATAAAGAAATATGTTGATATAAAACCACTAGACTATGTTGTGGACTATTCAAAAATCAGCAACTATGATATGGTCATAGTAGATAGAGCAAAAACAATGACTTATGATGAAATGAAAATCTTTTTTGATTATG
>JAQTTP010000018.1 GCA_028710695.1 Candidatus Iainarchaeum sp. | reverse complement strand
TTTTCTTTTTACAGAGTACATACTCGGGCTTGATGGTTCAGTATATATTGCACTTTTTGTTTCTGCAGTTCTGACATATTTTATTTCAAAATATTTCAAGCTGGATATAGAATTAAAAATAAAGAAGTGGCCGCTGATTATTGCATTACTGATATTTTTTGTGCCAAGTATGCTGTGGGATATACAAAACGGCTGGTATGATGCAGAAGGAAATTTCTATTCAGAATCCGACAGAACACAGCACGTTTCTTATGTAAACCAGCTTCTTGTTTCAAAGAGACTTCCTATAGATGACCCATATATGTACGGAAAAAAAGTAGTTTATTCCCTTGCCCCTGAACTTACAACAGTATTTTTGTGCAAAATGTTTGGTGCAGACCCATATACTATTTTTAAAATACTTTTTCCGCTGACAAGATTTATTTTCATCGTGCTTCTGCTTAACATATTTTCATCAATAAAGCACAAAAAACTCGGATTTTTGATGTTTGTAATATTTTCAGCCATAATGTCAAACATGGTTTCTTACGCTGGATGGGTTTCATGGACAGTAGGTCACATTACTCTGCTGTGGCTTCTGAACGTATTGCTCCAGAAAAAGAAAGAGAAAGAAGAAAAATATGGGTTCCTGAACAGCGTAATGGCTTTCCAGTATCTGCCTCTGACAGTATTGTTCAGTTTCATACATTTTATACAGAGAATTGCAGAAAAGGACTACAAAAAAGCTGTTAATTTTGCAGTGGTAACTGTTGCTTTATCTTCTCCGTGGATTGCTATGTTTTTATCTTCAGGATTTGACAGCGCATTAAGCGATGTTAACCCAATGAATACAGAAACAATATACCGATTTGCTTTTACAATGGCTATTTTTGGGGCTGTACTCTTTACATGCAATAAACACAAAAAACTCAATACCATGGCGCCTTATCTTCTGTTATTCTTTGCATGGATAATGCTTGGACTGCTAAAAGTCCACTGGATATCAATATCTCTTGTTCTTTTAATAGCCATGAACATTGTTCTTAGGGCATATGAAAAGAACAAATGGGCAAATTACGGCTTGTTCTGCGTCCTGCTTGAAGTATTATATCTCACTCTCGGAACAAAGATGTTCTACGCTGTTAAACTTGAAAGAATGTCAGCTTTTATTTTAATAATAGGAGCGATTCAGCTGATTAGCAGATACAAAAATAAGAAAATTTCAGCTCTTTTGATAGCAATGACAGTTATATTAGGTGCATACGAATTATACTCGCTTTTATCCTGGGATGCTGAATCATTCTTATCAATGGACTTCACAGAAAACAAGGTGCACAAATATGATGCGATGGCATATGACTGGATAAACGAAAATAAAATAGAAGGCAAAGTATTCCTTGTAAGCTACTATGATAATTTTGTATTCTGCCCGCTTTCAGCGCTGACTCCAAACAAAATGTATTACTGCTCAAAAATGATAGCAATAACACAGGGGTATGATTACTCTGGTTTTGTAGATACAATAGAAAATCTTAAATTATATCCTGAAAAAATTTCAGAACTTATCGGAGTTGATTATATATTTATATCATCAGAGCAGGTAGGGGAGTATATGAATATGATAGATTACTGCGTTTCAAATGAAGCATGCAGTATAGCTTACAGCAAGTGGGCTACAATTATTGAAGTTTCTCAATAACTTTTTAAAATGTATTAAATTAATTTACTAGATATGGAAACAAGCATTATTATACCTGCATATAATGAAGAAAAAAGAATAGAAAAATTCCTTAATGAATTAATAAATTATTCAAAAGAAAACCTAAGGGATTTTGAGATTATTGTTGTAAATGACGGAAGCAGGGACAAAACCGCTGATGTTGTAAATGCAGTAATCAAGTCAAATAATACGGATTTTGTAAAATTAGTAAATTACCGGGTGAATATGGGCAAGGGCTATGCTGTAAAAACAGGAGTTAATGAGGCGCAGGGAAAGCATGTATTATTTATAGATGCAGACGGAGCAATAAAGCCGAACGAGATACCGGTAATGCTAAAACATCTCGCTGAAAATGACGTTGTAATCGGCAACAGAAAAACGTCCGATTCAAAGATAACTAAACCCCAGCCGTTTACAAGAAGGCTCGCCAGCAGCGTATTTAATTCCTATGTTAATGCTCTTTTAGGCATAAAAGTTCATGACCTGCTCTGCGGATTTAAGGGTTTTAAGCAGGATGTGGCTAAAAATGTTTTTGCAAATCTTAAAACAAACAGATGGGCTTTTGATGTTGAAGTTCTCTGCAAGGTTAAAAAGAATAATTATTCTGTATACCAGCTCCCCATAGAATGGGAACACAAAGATGACTCAAAAATGAAATTTGCAGACCCATTAAAAATTCTGCTGGAAATTTTGAAGATAAGGTTCCTTTAAGAGTATTTTAAAAAGGTAATCATTGTTAAAATTTATATGAAAATTGCCATGGTTTTGAGCACCTTTCCGCCTGTAACCGGCGGGGCCGGCTCATCCTGCGAAGCGATATCAATAGAACTAGCCAAAAGAGGGCACATTATACATATATTCACCCAGAAGTTCAGTGATTATGAAAAGGATGCTGAGGAAAGAGACGGCTTAAAGATTTTCAGGGTTAAAACGCCTTATAGTTCAGGTAAAAAAGGATTATTAAATTTCTATAAGACTGCAAGAATTCTTTCAAAAAAACTTAAAGATGAAGACAAAAAAGAAAATTATGATATAATACACAGCCATGAGGTAACTATAGGCAATACCGCAGTTTTCCTATATAATTATTTCAAGAAAAAGAAAACCATACTGAAATACGGCGGGGATTTAGTCTACGAGGTTCTGGGAATACTTAATGTTAGGGGCTGGGACCCTAAAGAAGGATATCTTGCAAGCTGGAAATTCAACAACAGCACAGGAAGATTAATGTACAATCTCGAAAAGAAAATGATTAACAGCTATACTGCTGTCTACTCAAACAACGAATACGGCAAATGGCTGCTTGAGAAAGAGATGAAAGTGAATAAGATTATAGAAGTAATAAGAAATCCCGTTGATGTTAAAAAATTCAGGCCGTCATTAAAGCAGAATGAAGTAAACAGAAAATACGGCAAAAATATAATTTTGTCGACTGCAAGATTTGTTCCGTGGAAGGGGCTTGACATCCTGATAGATGCTTTCAAAAAAATAAATAACAAAAAGTTTACTCTTGTAATAATCGGGGACGGACCTTACTCCAGCAAATTAAAAGAAAAAGCAGGAAATGCGGGCAATATAAAAATAATACCTTCTGTTTCTCATGAGGATATAATAAAATATTATCAGGCGAGTACAATTTATGCCCAGCCAAGCTATTTTGATCCTAACCCAAACAGCCTTCTTGAAGCAATGGCGTGCGGAAAAGCATGCATTGCAACAGACATAAGCACTATAAGGGAGGTTATAAGCGCAGGTAATACGGGGCTTCTTTTTGAAAAAGGAAATTCTGATTCGCTTGCAGAAAAAATTATGCTGTTAATAAAAAACAAAAAACTAAGGGAACGCATAGGAAAAAATTCAAGGAGACAAACGCTTGAAAAAAGCAGTATTTACAGTATTTCTAACCAAGTCGAAAAAATGTACAGAAAGACTGCCGGGGGATAAATCAGATTTATATATTGTTATATTCAATAAGTAGGTATGGTTTCAAAGAAGTTCAATTTTTTTATATTAATAGGAATAGTTCTTTTTGTTTATCTTATATAC
>JAQTTP010000017.1 GCA_028710695.1 Candidatus Iainarchaeum sp. | reverse complement strand
TATGGTTATGGACTACGAATTCGCATTTACGGTTTGCTTTTGATGTGATGGCTGCTTGGGGTTTTAAATATTTAGCCCCTGTGACGTGGGTTAAACCATCTGGCTTAGGTAACTATTTTGTGCATGTAACACAGCATTTGCTTTTTGGATATAAGGAAAAATGTATTTTTAATAAAGCAAGGTATAAGCCAACTATATTATATGCTAATACTCCACGAAAGCATTCACAAAAGCCAAAAGAAAGTTATGATTTAATTGAATCTATTTCAGACTCTCCTATGATAGAATTATTTGCAAGACCAATATCTGAGTTATTTGTTAAAGATGAAAAATGGGATGTTTGGGGCAATGAAGTATAGTATGCAAGGTTGGATTAAACTACATCGCGAACTACTTGACAAGCCAATATGGATTGAATCTACTTACGAGCAAAGGGTAATATTAATAACCTTATTATTAATGGTTAATCATAAGCCTACAAAATGGCTTTGGAAAGGCCAACTATATGAATGTCAGGCCGGACAAATGATAACGTCATTAGCGTCAATACAAAAAAAATGCGGCAAGGGTATGACAAGGCAAAAATTGAGAACTGCTTTGGAATTATTTAAAAACCTCGAATTTTTGACCATTGAGGCAACCAAACGAAATAGCCGCATAACTATTGTAAATTACAAGACTTACCAATTTATTGACGACGAAATTAACCAACAGGCCAACCAACACTTAACCAACAGTCAACCAACACTTAACCAACACTTAACCACTAACAATAATGTTAATAATGTAAATAATGATAATAATGTAAATAAAACTATATACACCGCCGACTTTGAAAAATTTTGGCTAATTTACCCAAAGAAGGTTGGCAAGGGTGCTGCTTTTGCGTCATGGCAAAAAATAGGCGTTAATAATGGTTTGGCTGAAAAAATTTTAAAAGCGGTTGAAGCCCAAAAAACTTGGCCTCAATGGTCGAGGGATGAAGGGCAATTTATTCCTTATCCTGCAACGTGGTTAAATCAAAAAAGATGGGATGATGAAAATAACATAAGTCTTTTTGTGACAAAGACTAAAGCAGAATTGTCACTTGAAAAAATTGAAAGGGAAAGGGCGTTGCAATGATATCATATGGAAATATTTGCGAAACCTGTATGTATTTTAATATGTTTTCCAAATTATGTCACAGATATCCACCAACTGTAATATATGATGGACAAACATATCATTATATTTCGCCTACAGTTAGATTGGGTCATTCTTGCGGTGAATGGAAAGAAAAACACAATGGATAAAATAACAGCACAAGGTATATTTAAAAGTCAAATACTTGCAAGGTGGCCCGATTTTGAGCTTTCAGCGGCCTTATATGACGACTGGATTAATTTTATAGCCAAGTATACCCCTGACGATATTTGTCGTGCTGCAAGCCAGTATACGCTTAATTACGACACTTTTAAAAGGCCGATATTATGCAAGTTTAAAGAAATTATAAGTGCTTTAAAGCAAACAAACCGCATTGAAAGACTAAAAGAAGAAAAATGGCCTCAGTACTTTTTGCAGCAGGACGACCCAGAAGTAGAAAAACCTGGATATGGAACATTGATAGAACTTGGCCATATTTCAGACAATCCCGACTGTGCCTTAAATTATGCACAAGGTTGTAAAGAAGGGTATGAAGAAAGAACTAAAACTGACTATAAGTTAGTTGTATGCAAAGACTTACAACAAAGAGCAATATTGTTAAAAGATAGAAGTATAAAAAATAGAATTAAAAAGGAAAACCAAAATGGACAACCAAAAGAATCAATCGCAGAAAGTATTAGACAAATCAAAGATTCGCTTGGCAGTAAGAGACTTTGCCAAGAAGATGGAAAAGAAGATGTTAGTCAAGTATAAACAAGGACTTAGAGGTTGGGATGATATTAAACAAAAAGGCGTAATAACTCAAAAACTAATTAATAATATAGAAAAAGATGATTTTATAGACGTGGCAAATCTGTCAATGATGCTGTACTTTATAAATGAAATGCAAAAACCAATTGAACTTAAAGACAATGAATTTATATCAGATTTATAAGAAAGGAAAACAACAATGAAAAAGGATAAAGATGGTTTTGTTGTAATGCCGTTTGGTAAACATAAAGACAAGCCTATAAAAGACTTACCAACGCATTATCTCGACTGGATTATAGGCGAAGATTGGTTTTGCCAAAAGTTTGAACAACTTAAAAATGTAATTATAGAAGAGCTAAAACAACGTCCAGACTGGCAAAATATGTCTGTGATAGATGAAAATTATTAGAAAGGATTTTAAAATGCAGTTAAGCGGAAATAAAATTAAAATGAAATGCGAGTATTGCGGCTGGATAAGGTATTTTACAATGTATAGCCTTTCCCGCAGCCATAAAGAAATATGCCATAATTGCGGAGATAGCTTTTGGACTCCATTTAATAAAAAGGAAAATGATAAAATCGTAAATGCCTACGACAATTCAAGAAAACAGTCCATGGCAAAAGAAAGCAGAAGAAAAGAAACATTAACAAGGCAAAATATTATAGAACTGGACAAAAACAATGGAAAAATTAATGATATGGCAAACAATGTTGGTTGACGCTTTAGAGTTCCTTCATACAGGTCGCGAAGAGTCAGGATACATCATTATCGATTCTGTCATAAAAGACCTCGAAGACAGTCAGGCAAATAAAATAACATCTTCCGAAAATACACATTTACAGCTTAATAATGCCTTAGATGAAGTTAGAAGACGCGGCGATATTATAGAAGAACTTCTAACCCAAAACCATCAACTTGAAAAATATAAACGTATGTACGAGGATTTATGCAAATAACAAATATACAAATCGCTACTATGCTGTGCAAAAGACAAATTAAAGTCGTAAACTACGCTATCAAAAACAATATACCACCAAATGATATTCGCTGTAATAGACTTTTGGAAAAGCTAATCGTCAAAGAACAACAATATATCAATGCTGACAATAAAGAAGCCCAAATACGCTCATTTGAAGTCTTAGGCATGATAAGAAAGAAACTATATGGTTAATAATCATAAATGCCAAATGTGCGGTAAGTGTTGTGGTAATATACCTTTACAACCAGACTTCTGGGAAAAGCATAAAGGCAAAGCTCGAAAACCCTATAACATCGTTAAACCAAACTTCGTAAAAGGCGACTTCGTTCAACCTGTTACAGAAGATGGATATTGCGTTTTCTTACGACTTAACTATACCTGTGCTATATATCCAGACAGACCAAATGTCTGTAAACTCCAAGGTAATATCCCATCACTGCCCTGCTATAATTACATCCCTTAAAAACATCAAGCCCCAATGGTTTTCATCAGGGCTTAATGTCCGTCAATAACTTAATTAAGAAAGGAATCTTAATATGAGGTGTAAGTAATATATATTATTACGTAAAAAAGTAAAAACATAATACAACCGGTATCTTTTAGAATGTTAAACTGTTCAAGAAAGTCTGTGGTACTATCTGTAACCGCCCTATGGGGGACTTGTCAAGTTAAATAAAAAATATAGATATATATATTTATAAAATAAAGGCAAATGATACACAAACAAACATTTTACACCGACACCAACACCCCACCATATAGAATATACAACGTAAATTAAACTTAGGGACAGGTATAGGGATGTATGGAAGTGCGTCTACACTCGCGCGGGCGTGCGTGCGAGCGCCCGACGCGCGGGCGGGTGCGCGTGTGCGCGTGCGTGTGCGTGTGCGCGCGAAGCCTATACAACTGTTACACTTAATGCAATCGTTATAGATGCTATAGTCTATAATAGCCGTATAAGCCGTATAAACACTATATACTGTATTAAACGCATTAAACCTAAAGTCGTTAAAAGCCTTATAGTCGTTATAGTCTTATTAGGCCTTAAAACAGCATATAACGCCATTTAAAGCCTTTTGGCGCATTATGGCAGTAATTGCCCAAAAACTTGACTTTAATGCTTTATATGCCATTGTAAGCAGTTTTAAAGCTGTTTTAACTACGTCCTAACATTGCCTAAAACTTTAAAACCAAAAAAACGTCAAAAAAACACCCCAAAAATGGCTGCATCTGCAAAAAATAAGCTAAAAAAAATACAAAAATTTTAGCTTGTAAATACTTGTAAATACTACGCTTGTAAAATTGTTTAAAAAATTTACTTGACAATTTTTTGGCTTTGTGGTATTGTCTTTTTTAGTCAATAACTTGCAACCCTTTTTTACCGCAAGTTAGTATCTCAATACTTTACATAACTTATTACTCCGTATATGTTTACGGTAAGTATATAAGGCTCATTAACAATTTAAGAAAGTAGGTGTTTTATGTCAATTAGTGTAAGTGTAAGTCAAG
>JAQTTP010000004.1 GCA_028710695.1 Candidatus Iainarchaeum sp. | reverse complement strand
AGGCAGAATAATTGTATGGCCTTTAGACTTTTTTGCTAATTGTTCCAAATCTTTTTTATAATCACAAGTAAATTTGGAGGACTGGGTTTTAAAATTCTCAAGCCCAAATTTTGTAAATAATTTTTCTAAAAGATTTAATTTAACTTTATCTGCACTTGAGTCACAAATAAAAAGATATTTCTTGTTTGGGGAAATAAGTTGATTCTTGGTTACAAACCTAAATAATTTATTTTCTATCTGTCGCAAATAGCAGATTTTACAAAGGAAGCCATGTTCTACTTTGTAAACTCCTTTCTTTCCACATAGACAATTTTCAAGAACCATAGAAATCACAAATTCTTCTTTGTATCAATAGATGTGAACACTTGTAAACATTTGAAATATCAACTTGCAAACTCTTAGCTATTTCCTGCTTTGCTTCACTAATATTATCTACCTTCAAACTATTTTTAAAAGAGTTTCTGACATTTTCCCTTACTTGCCAGACACCAACCGGAAAGAAATACTCTTTCTTTATGTACCTTATAACTAAAACCCTTGCTTGCTTTTTTATACTTTTCAGATATTCTGTTACTGCAATTCTTGCAGCATAATATCCGCCGCCTTGGTCTTTTGCATAATTAGTTCTGCCAAAAAAAGGTTCATATTCTTGGTTAAAGTTAAAGCCAGATTCAGATTCCCAAAGCTCAAACTGTTCATACTCCCACTTTCCGGGAAGAAGGATTATGAAAAATACATTATGTAGAAATTCGTTAGTAAACATCTGGATTTCGCTTAATTCTGGAAACTCACGAATTTCTTTTATATGTTCTTTTCCAATAGTATCATCTGTTGCAGTAATTCCCCAACGAGTAGGGACAAGTTTTTTATCAATCCCCAGGAATCCAGAAGATAGCACATTTGATAAATATTCCACCTCAAACCCTTTTTTGCTAAGCTGGTTTAAAGCATAATTTGCTCTAACTTCATCATTTATTAGCTTATCAACTGGGCCAGGAATTTTTACATTATCCTCAATTGCAATATCTCTTATTGTTCCTGAAATTCCAATTGGTTTCATTTCCGCATTATGTTCAAAAACAAATTTTTTGTTTTCTAAAGAATAATCTAATTTCATTGGATCTTGTGATAAAGATAGGTACCTCAATTCCTCTTTTTTTCTTTCATTTATCAGAGAGGTATCAAAAGACAAGCAACTAGAAATCAGTGAATCCATTATTCCGTCATAATCTAAATTCTTAACTTGCTCTATTCCCAAAGGCTTTGTTATTGGGCCTTTGTAATAAGAATTATTTATTAGCCTATCACTAACAAAAAGCATATTAGATGTATTAAATTCTGACTCCACTTTATACTTTATTGATTCCATTCTTTCTTTTGTTTTTGAGTAGAGTTCCTTCTTTTTTTCGCTTAATGCTTGTTTTGAGCTGAACATGTAAGAATTGTATAAAGATAATATTAAATACTAATTTTCGTTTTGTATAATATGCAAAAAATGGACAAACTTAATTTTTTGACAGCAGGCAGACCAAACATTTCCGCAACAACTCTTTCTGCTTTGGAAGATTTAAGAAAATTAAAACTAGATGGTATGGAATTAGAATATGTTCATGGCCTTAGAAAAAATCTTGAACTTGCAAAACAAATTAAAGAAACAAAAAAAGATCTTATACTAACTGCACATGGTCCTTTTTTCATTAACCTTAATTCTTTTGAACAAGACAAAATAGATGCAAGCATAAGACGGATAGTTGACAGTGCGGAACAAGCATACCTTTCTGGAGCTTACTCTTTAACATTCCACGCTGGGTTCTATCAAGGAATGGACAAAGAAGAAACCTATAAGAACATCAAAAAAAACCTAAAAACAATTGTAAAAGAAGTAAAAGAAATGGGATTAAAAATTTGGATTAGGCCAGAAACCACAGGAAAAGAAACACAATTCGGAAACTTGGATGAGATCATTTCTTTATCCCAAGAAATAGATCAAGTTTTGCCTTGTGTAGACTTCTCACACATACATGCAAGATATGGCGGAAAGTTCAACACTAAACCTGAATTTGACAGCATTTTAGAAAAAATAGAAAAAGGTCTTGGCAAAGAAGCCCTAAGCAATTTACACATGCATCTTTCAGGAATAAACTATTCTGCAAAGGGAGAGAGAAACCATCTAAACCTAGCAGATTCTGATTTTAACTACAAGGGACTAATGGAAGCATTAAAAGATTACAAAGTAAAAGGGGCAATAGTCTGCGAAAGCCCAAACATTGAAAAAGATGCCCTGCTTATGAAAAAATATTACTATTCATTATGAGATCCAGGTGGGACCCAGAAGAGCCTTTTAACAAACTGTGCCATTCATGGCACCAGAGTTTTCTTTGGGAGACCGTAACTTCCGGTTCTTTCTTTTTGGTGAACTTATGCTTTTTCTTTCTTGGCAAGAAAGAAAAAGGATAGAACGACCCAGGCGGGACTCGAACTCGCAATCGCCAGCTTAGGAGGCTGGTGCCTTATCCAATTAGGCCACCGGGTCACCGGGATTTTAACAAAATCCTAGGTTGGCAAAATTGGGTCCATCTTCGCGGCTAGCCGCTCGATAACCCTTACCAAAGATCATCTCTTCAAAAATTTCGATAGTTATATATTTATAAATCTCGTCTCTATATTTATAGTAGGTAGAGGCATATGTATAAAAAGGTAATTTTTTTATTGCTGCTTTTCACAGTAATAATAGTCCCTCTGTCATTTGCAGATGCTTATAACTTACAACATTACAATAATACAAAATCTAGTTTTTATACTGGGGGACATCCAGGAAAAAGTGCAGAATACAAAGTCTGCGACTACACAGTATTAAAACAAACTCTTGACTCCCTAAAGAGCAAAGGAGTAAATAAAATAATTGTTTTAGGTGGAGAATGTACTTCAACAACCACTAGTTTAGGCAAGAGTTATTTAACAATTTTAAAAGATGAGGGTTTTGACTATGCATTCATAAATCTTGGTTCGGTGATAATGGAAAAAAACCAGAAATACAATTCAGAAATTACAAAAGCATTCAGCTGGTTAGATTCTGCAAAGAACGATGTCTATGTTCATTGTTGGTGGGGAAAACATAGGACTGGTGCATTCGTTGCAAGATGGCTAACACAAAATAATTTAGTTTCACAAGAAAATGCAAATTATCAAAGGATTATGCAAGACTTAAAAACATTGAAACCTATAAGCGAAAGTGTTGAATTCACTAAATGGACAAACGGGTCACAAACAGTTTCTAGCACATACTCTTTATCAAACGCAACATACAATGGCAAAGAAGCTCACATAGTAGAAATAGATCCAAGTCAATATACAATAAAAGTAGTTACCGCAAAAAGCATCACTGGAAGCTTAACTTCAACTGTTCAAGAGATGGTTGAAAAATCAGGGGCAGTAATTGGAGTAAATGCATCCTTCTTTAATGTAAATGATAAGTCTGCAGGATATGATTGCTCAAAACCAGATGAGATTAATGTCCCGCTTGGGCTTGTAGTTGAAAACAAACAAGAAAAATATTCTTATTTAGGAAATCAAGAATGGGACTGTCATTTAATGAATCCACCACATTTTCCAGATAACTTTTTGGTGATCAATAATAATATTCCTGAAATCCTTAACTACACAGAATATAAACAAAAATATCCTACAAGCAAACCAGATTATGCACTACAAAGTGCAGCACTAAAGTATAATGGAACAAAGCAATGTGATCTT
This sequence comes from Candidatus Iainarchaeum sp., assembly GCA_028710695.1. Taxonomy (GTDB): domain Archaea; phylum Iainarchaeota; class Iainarchaeia; order Iainarchaeales; family 0-14-0-20-30-16; genus JAQTTP01. The sequence goes on along the minus strand of JAQTTP010000004.1, from coordinate 85,348 downwards.
GGAAATAACTATTGTAGCAATAGATCACATTCTGCAACTTATGCTTGTGTTACTAATGACAACAAACTTCTGCTTGCTGTTTTCAACAAAGCAGGAGCAACATATCCAACAACTTTTGATTCTAAATGTAAATCAATAATTAACTTAGATGGAGGAGGAAGTTCAACTTTAATAGCTCCAGAAAAAAATATTTATTATTGGGGTTACAAAGATGATGGAAAATCACAAAGAGAAGTTCCAACCGCGATTTTAATATTCAAAAAAACAGGCACAACTACTACATCAACAACTACTACAACTACAAAAACAAAAACAACCACCACTACTGTAAAGCAAGTATCGCTTTGTGAAATGGGTACAGTTTCTGGAAACATTTTATGCCAAGTAGAAAAAATGTTAAATACTTTTTTTAAAACTGAATTAGATAAAAACAAAAAAACAAACAGCTCTGCAGGAAGCTTCTCATTTGCAGTAGTTTCTGATACGCATATAACGACTACAAGCAAAACAAACACAGAATATCTCGAAAAAGCAATGTCTCTTGCAAAGAGCAATAATGTCTCTTTTGTAATCGGACTTGGAGATTTAATAGAAAGTGTGAAAGGAGAATCCGGAGTTTCAACAGATGAACAAGCCGCAATACAGCAAGGAAAAGACAACTTTGCTGTGCTATCCAACAGCTTAAGCAAAACAAATTTACTTTTCTTGCCGGTAGTTGGAAACCACGATTATCAACAATATAATAATTTTTGGAGTCCAAAAAAAGATTCCATAATTGCGGGGTTAGAAAAAGGCAATAGTTCAAACCTTAATTTCACAGGAACATTTCCAAAGTATTATGCTTTTACATACAACAATAACAGATTCATCATCTGGTATGCTGTTGGCTCAGGCAATGGAGGTCAATTAGATGCTGATTGGCTGATTTCAGAGTTAAATAATGCCACAGACAAGGGTTACAGTAATGTGTTGGTATTTGCACATTATCCGCTATCAGATGTTACATATGCAAAGTCTTATGTTCAATATAATAGAGATAAAATAATTTCTGCATTAAAAAGTGCTGGCGCAACCTACTTTGCAGGCCACACACATGTATATTATCTTTCACAAGTAGAAGGAGTAGAACAAGTACTTATTGGAACACTATCAAACAGAACACAATACTCTATTGACAAAAAAAATACAAATTCATTTCCAAAGAATTTCATAATTGTAAACGCAGGAAATAATTTAGCCATAAGTCCATTTTCAGGAAACAGCTTATTAAAAGGATTCGATACTGCAAAGTATTGGCCAAGCAACCCCTCGACTATTGCACAGAATCTAGCACCGAGTGAATTAGCTACTTCTTAATGCTTGCTTTTAGAACTTAAAGTAATGCAAATTTCTTTTATAATAATTATATTTCTTTAGAGTTCCAATATCATACCAGAAGAAGTCAGACATATAACAATAGATCTGCTGATTTTTAGCCAAGATTTTTGGGAAAACATCTCCAGATATATCTTCGCCTTGCTCAATATAATCAAAGATTTTGTGTTTAAAGTAAAAGGTTCCAGTATTCATGATAAACTTAGTTTCTGGTTTTTCTCTAAATCCAATTACTTTATCGTTTGCAAGATCTAAAACACCATAGTCGTATTTCTTTACATCTTCTCTTGCAGCAATAGAAGCAAGAGCTTTATGTTCTACGTGATGTTTATAGAAATCATCAAAATTAACATTTGTTATATTATCCCCCACAGTAACAAAAAAGTTTTCGTCCATTAGATCTTTTGCATTTAGGATTGCACCCGCAGTTCCATCTCCATCATTACCATATAAAAAATCAATTTCAAAATTGTAATTATCCTTTACTTTGTCTATATGAGAAATTATTTTTTCTTTTAGATATGATACTGCAAGATAAACTTTGTCAACCTTGCTATTATTTAAGTTCATTAAAATATAATCAAGAAGAGTATGTTGGCCTAATCTTACCAGAGGTTTAGGGACTGAATAAGTAATGGGTCTTAACCTTGTACCATAGCCCCCACATAAAACGATTCCTTGCATAATTGATCACATAAAATAGTTTATATAAAAAACAGCAAAAATGCTAATGATGTAAATATAGGTATTGTATAGTTGCTATCAATGTATGGTATCATATCAAACAGGCTTGCAATTAATGCAAGATAAATAAAAACAACTATATTGTATGGCAACAAAAGATAATATGCCAAGATATTAATCAAAGTCGCAATTACAAAACCCTCAATACTCATCTTATGACTAATAAAGTGCAAATGGTTTCTAAGCCAAGTTTGTAATGGCTTTACTAAATTGTTTCCAAATGTTAATGGAATCAATCCAATTATTGCAATCTGTTCTACTGGGAATGCGATAAAGTATTGTAATAGCCAAACAATTAAAAAGAAAAATATAAAACCCAACAACACAATAAAAGTTTCTTTTCCTGCAAAGCCAGTTTCATATTCTCTTTCAAGCTTCGTTAAAATTGCATGGAATTTTTGGAATTTTATTCCCTTTGTTAAAATCAATACAAGCACAAATAAACCAGCAAGTATCCAGAAGGTAGGCAAGAATCCCAAAAACAATAAAGACAAGATTAGTAAAACACAAAAAACAAGTTTTATTAAGAAACGAGTTAATGCCTTTTCAACAATATGCAAAACATCCACCTTCAAACAATTATTGTTAACATATAAAACTCACTTAACAATATAAATATTCCCTTTATGAAAACATCTGTGCAACCCAAGCCGATGCTTCTTGATTTCCTTTATTATAATAATAGGAACTTGTTCTGTGGTTTACTGTAATTCCAGGCAAGGAAGTCCAGGAGAAGTCAGTATAAGGATCATCGTGACATCCAACTTCAAAATGGCCAATTACTGATTTGTCTGAAAGGGGAATACCATATTGAGAAGACAGTGAATTTAAAAGACTACTTAAACTTTGCATTTGTTCTGAAGTATAATGCCCAGAAGTAAACTTCTCACAATTTCTCAAATCAATTCCAATTGAATAAGCATTTACATTTTTTATAAATCCATCATTACAGCCCGCATGCCAAGCCACATTGACGGGGTCCAAAAACTCAAATATCTTTCCTTCACAAGAGATATAAAAATGAGTAGACGTGTTTCCGTTGTTCCACATATTTATAACACTATTTACTGCTTGCCCTGAAGTTGAGGTACCCCAAGTTCCACCATCATGAATCACAATAAAGTTATATCCATTTCTTTTTCCACCAAACTTTTGCACTTTATTCAAAAAAGAGGAATCTATTTCAAGATTTAGATTTGTAGCTGGCGGAGTGGTTGGCACATTAATTAAAGAACTATTATTTGAGCTAGTTCCACCAACACACTCATCATAAGACATTACCTCATTACTCAAAGCAACATCTTGCTTATAAGAAATATATTCTTTGTTGTCTTTCTTATGCCAGGCCTCTGCACACATAGATGGCGCTAAGCAGTTGCTACAGCCAAATTTCTTAATACAAACCCCTTCAGAAAAATTATATTCATTCTCACCCAATGCTGTTGTTGCAACACAGGTTTTAGATAAAGACCCATAATCTGATTTTACTTTTAAAACCAGGTCTTGTGTATAAAGATTACACAAAGGAAAATTAGTAATTATGTTATCTCTTATTTGACCCAGATTTTGAACTAGCTCAGGACAGGAATAATACAAAAGAGCATAATAGTTTCCAACATTCTCAAAAGCAAAAGACACTTCTGTTTTTCCTTGTGCGTTCAAATCAATACCTGTAAAAAAGTCTTTGTTGTTGTAAAGGTCTCCAATATCAAAGGTTTCTATGTATTCTGGGCTGTCGTTTACTAATAAATATAGTTCTTTCTTGGTATCTAAATTAAAAAAGTCTTTTGCTTGTAAAGAATAATTTTCAAATAGATTATAATCATAAATTGTATTTTCCATCGAAAAGTCCACAGTTGGAGCTTTAGAGTCATCTTTCTCAAGCCCAAATATTATCAAACAGTACATTTCCCCCCCACTTTGCTCGTCAAAACTCAAGAAAGAAGGATAACAAATGGTTGAAAACTTGTAATCTTTGTTTTTCTGGGGCTTTATAGACAACTTTTTATACAAATCAATACTTGGAACAGGAGATAAGGTTATTATGTTCAAATCTGGAACTAAAGAATAATAATTATACACAATTTCAAGCTGTGAAGGCAAATGGTCCTTTATTTGGTAGTAGTTTAATGTTTCAGATAAGGTTACTTCTCCTTTTACAAAAGTTCCTGGATTATTATAAGCCAAAAGCAGTTTATTTGCTAATTCTTCTTCAGGAACCGGCTTCGGAGCTATAAAGAAGGTATAAATCAAGGCAATTATAACTAAAGCCACAATTGTCGTCACTACTATCTTAAATATATCCATATAATCACAATCTGCCTTTGGGCCTAGTATATCTTTATATACATTTTCATACTTCTGTATTTAATCTTTTAACTTATATTTATAAGTATTAACTAATAAAAATATTCCTATAAGTAATTGAAAAATAATGAGTGTGATTCAATGGCAAATAAGAAACCAAAAGGCCCAATGGCTAATACAAGAGATAGTTTTAAAGGAAAGAAATTAACTGTAGAACAAAGACTAAAAGAATTAAGTGTCGGTTCCAAAGTAGTTGTAAAAGCAAATGGAAGATACCAAAAAGGTATGCCTGCAAGAAGATTCTTAGGAAAAATCGGAACAGTTGACGAGAAAGTAGGACAAGCAAGTTATATGCTTAGCTTTCCAAGACTTAAGAAAACAATTATTGTAGATATAGAGCACCTAAAAGAAGTAAAGGACTAAAGTGATTCTAATGCCTAAACATGTTGAAACTAAAGAGCCAATTTCTTTTGCAGAAGCAAAGGAATTGATTGAGAAAGTAATAAAAGAAAAAAAAGAAGTAGAAAAAGAACCAATTTATGAACAAGAAACTACTCTTAAATATGTTTCAACTTTTGAAAAACTAAACAAGAAAGATTCTGAAAAGCTAATAAAAGAGCTAGTAGAATTAGGCGCCCCAAAGAACGTTGCAGTAAACATAGTAAACGTAATGCCTAAAGAAAAGGAAATCTTAGAAGCAATCCTATCAAAGAGATTTGAATGCCCTGAAGCAAAGCAAAAAGAAATCTTCGACCTTGTTTCTAAATACCAAAAGAAGTAGATTAGAAACACATCTTATTTTTTTATTATTTTTTCAGCACAATTGTAAACTCTTTTACTTTTCCGATCTTTTGAGTTCTATTCTTATGACAAATTAGCTCTCTATTTACTTCGCTCTCAACGAACTTAAAGCCTAAATTATCAGAAAGCTTGCAAACATAATCGTAAATATCAACAGCATAGTTCTTAAAACAGCCGCCAGCAATAACCACTACCAAAAGCCCACCTTTATTTAGCAAGGAATAACTTTTCTTAAAGAAAGCTTCAAGCCCTGAGAAATAATTATCAACACTATAATTTACCATCTTGTGCTCGGAACCATCCCGGATCTTGTCCAAGATATCTGCAAAGTAAGTGGTATAAAATAAACACTCTTTGTTCTGCTTCTGCTCTTTTTCATTCCCTAAACCCTGCAAATAGGTTTCTTCACCCAAGAACCAAAGTTCAATCCCAAATCTTTTAGTATATTCTGTTTTGTTCAAGTAAGGCGGGCTAGTAATAATCAAATCATACTTTTTATTTTCGGGGATTTCATACATTGAATTATTGTAAACCTCAGCAGCCCCACTAAACAATTTCTTACGTTCTGCTCTCTTCAAATCCTTTATCATTGCTTTTGCCAACTTCTCATAAACAGCATAAACATTGAAAATCGGTACAACCCTCTTCTGCAGAGACTTTCCAACCTTCTTAGCTTTAGATACTGTATCCAAAGTTCGCATAAGGACCAATAGGAAGAATTCCTTGTATTCTGTATTATAAGTATTAATTCTTTCTTTTAATTCCAATAGAGAATCAAGCACTTCTTTATGGAAATATTGCTTTATCCAATCTGGAACTTTAACCTCTTGTTTCTTTTTTTCCAAACCAAAAAACTCTACAACTTGGCTTTCTAGTTTTTCAATATCATACTCTTGTGTTTTTGCTTTACTTACCAAAGCCATTAATTTAGAAAGGTCATATCCCGTAGCTTTGAGGCCATTTTCTTTTGCAACAAGCAAAGTAGTTCCTGTTCCACAGAAAGGATCAAGAACTTTTCCTTTAATCTCGTACTTCTTTATGTACTTATTTACAATCCCTCTTGAATAAGCTTCAGTAAAATAGAACCAGTTATAGATTGGGTATGTATTATTTCCCCTATATGTTGTCCACAACTCTGGCTTCCACTTTCCCACAAATATCACAACCTAATTCAACACTTTAATATCCAACACTACTTGTATCACAGCAGGAGAGAAATCTCTTACCTGCCTCTTAAACTCAATCTTTATCTTTCTGCCTTCTTGCTTTGCAATTCCCTTAATTGTTTTTTCTAATTCAGTATAAGGATTATCCTTAGGAACAAAGTTATAAAGAGTAATTATACAGTCCTTCTTCGCAACCTTTAAGGCAGAATCAAAGAATAAATGTGCATCTTTTGGAAGAGGCATAATTATCCTATCGAATTTGTCTTTTGTTTTTAGAGCATACTTTTTCACATCATCCTTTATGGCTATTACTCTATCTTCCACCTTATTTAGCTTTATGTTCTCCAATGCATATTTGTGTGCCTTAGGATTCAATTCTACAGACACTACTTTCTTTGCTTTAGAGTTTTTTGCAATAACTATTGAGAACGGAGCAACCCCAGAAAAGAAAACACAGACATCTTCTCCAGGTTTCACATTCTGAGCATTTCTTGTTCTTTCAAAGCTCAGCCTAGAAGAAAAAAAGCTATCACTAACTCTTATTTTAAACACGCACCCGGACTCTTTAACAAAAGTCAAAAAGGTCTTTTTACCAGCAAGGTATTTCACTTTTTGGGTTCTATACTTTCCTGCGTGAATACTATCTGTTTTCACAACTGTTTTTATTTTAGAATTCGAAGCCATTAAAGCTTGTGCAATCTTTTTCTCTTTTTTCAGAAGTTCATCTGGAATTTTTATAATTGCAATGTCTCCCAAAGTATCATAAGAAGTAATTGCTTTTTCTAACTCTTTAGGGGTTAGTATTTTCTTTAGAGTTTCCTTTAATGGCAAAGTAAGCTTTGGTTTCTGTGATATCATAAATATATAAAAAGAAATAAAAGAATAAAAAGAAGGAGGGTTTCCCCTACTCATAACTAAATATTACGCTCAAAGATACAGAAACCTCTAACTCCTTAGGAGAAATACTTGTCTCTGCAGCAACAGAATCCATCATTGACAGCCCTGCTGCTTTTTCATAATATGACGGATAATAATTATAGTTATTTATCTGTATACTCTTTGGAGTCTTAGTCAAATTTGCTCCTGCCGCATCAACAACTGTTTCTGCTTCTGCTTTAGCATCAGCAAATGCTACTGCCCAAAGCTCATCCTTTATTGTTTCTTGGGTTTCTTTCTTCAATCCAAAAGATATAGAATCAACATCATTTACTCCTGCACCAACAAGCAAGTCTACTATCTCACCAAGCTTTGAAGTGTCAGACAAAGTTATTTTTATTGAATGCCTTACTTTGTAACCTTTTGTTTCATATTCTTGTGTTTCCTTATTCCATTTTTGGTCAGGATATACTGAGTAATTTGATGTTTCGTATTTCAAATAACTCTTTTTATCTAATTCTAATTTCAATGCATCCCAGATCTCTGCGTTCTTATTCTGTGCATCTTTTGCCTTGTCATTTGTTGTTTCAATTGTAAAGTTTACATAACCTTCATCAGGCATAACTTTCTTATCTGCAGAGCCATTAACTGAAATTGTTTTGTCATTCTCTGCACCAGTATAAACAGTTATATCTTTTTTCTCGCCACCCCACATTGACATTGTGCCAATTAAAGCAACAAGAATTATTAGTACTATAAATAACACATAATAGTGCTTTGTGCCTACTTCCATAAGGACACCTCCTACCTTATATATATTTATACTAAAAGTATATAATATTAGGGTAAGAAAGCAATTTTAGATACAAAATTGTTTCAGACCCAAAAAAATATGTTGTTTTATTTAGGGATCAAAATGAGTTTTTTCTATGATTATTTCATTGCTCCACAAATAAGCGATTCCTACACTATGGTTAGTACAATAACTTATATTGGACTTTTACTCCTATTTTGCTTTGGAGTAGTATACCCATATTTCAAGAAGCGAGGCTGGCTAAATTTCGATATGTTAGTATCCATTTTCCCTTATATCTTAATTGGCGCCCTATTAAGAGTAGCTGAAGAGCCATACTCTGCAATAAAGCTTGTTTCAACATCAATAGATCCTTTATCTTGGGGTTTCTGGTTTGTTACTCCAGGAATATACATAGTTATGTTTTTTGGAACATTATTTTTACTACATCTCTGTTGGGTTTTTGGAAAAGAAAAAACCTTGTTTTATTTCAAAGCAATTGGCTATACAATAGCCGGAACTATTCTGCTGGCATATCTCTTACTACTTACAGAACCAGGGCATTTTTTCATCACCTTACTAGCAATTATTGTTGTTTCCAGCATAATTACTTTTATAATCTACAAGATCAAGCCAGAATGGATTAAAGAAAAACTAAATATTGCTCTAATAACAAGCCAGGCTTTTGATGGCTTTGCCACCTTCTTTGCAATTGCCTTTTTCGGATTTGGGGAAAAGCATGTTTTAAGTAATTGGGTTATTCTAAATATTGGGGTTTGGGCTTTTCCAATAGTAAAGATTTTATTAGCAATTATCATTATGGTTTTAATAGAAAAATCGATCAACGCAAAAAACAGGAATATCCTTAATTTTGTTAGAATAATAATAAGTATTATTGGATTTGCAACAGGAATAAGGGATTTATTCAGTATAGGACTGAATTTGTAGTGGATTTCAAGGTGAAAATATGCTTTATTTAATAGGATTAGGTCTAAACCCAAAGGAACTTACTTTAGAGGCCCTAGAGGCCTTAAAAGGCTGTAAAAGCGTGTATCTAGAGGATTACACCAGTAAATACTCTGAAGGATCTCAAAAAAGTCTTGAAAAAATCATAGGAAAGAAGGTAATTCCCCTTTCGCGAGAGGAAGTAGAAGAGATAAAACCCTTCCTCACTCATGCAAAGACTAAAGATACTGCGTTATGTATATATGGAAATATAACCTCTGCTACAACTCATTCCGAAATAATCCAAACAGCAAAAGACAGAAAGATTAAGGTAAAGGTTATTCCGGGAATAAGCATTTTCTCAGTAATCCCTATGTTAACTGGCTTACAAGAGTACAAGTTTGGAAGAACCATAAGTATTGTACGGCCAGAAAAGAATTATTTCCCAAAGAGCTTCTTTGACTACTTTTTAAAGAACCAAGAACTTGGATTACACACAATCTTACTTTTGGACATCAAGAAAGAACAAAACTATTTCATGTCTCCATCAGAAGCAACAAAGATCCTTTTAGATATTGCCAAAGAGCGCGAGATAAAACTAGGGAAGGCAATAGTAATCTGCAATGCAATGGGAAAGAGCCAGATTGTAGAATACAAAGAATTAGAAAAGATTGCAAAAGCAAAGTATCCTAAAGACAGCATCTGCTGCCTAGTAATCCCTGGAAAGCTTCACGAATCTGAGAAAGAAGCTCTTGAAGAATTATAATAACAAAAAATATTCTAAAACCTTTGGCGGAAAAGAAGATATTGCACGTTGGTCTAAAACTTTCAGAATATCTGATTTAGGGACAAATTTCGCTTCGACAAGGTCATCGCCAGGAATCGGATTGCAATTTTCGGATGAACAGTGATACCATCTAATAAGGACTTTACCATTTTCAAAGATAATTTCGTCAATAAAATCTTTAACAATTATATCTAATCCTGCCTCTTCCCTAATTTCCCTAATTAAAGCCAGTTCTTCGGTCTCGTCCTTGTGTAATCGGCCACCAGGGATATGCCAAGCACCATCTAATCTGTGCCCAGGAGTAGGTGCTTTTTTACCAATAAGGATTTGCCCATTATTTTCAACAATACCAACAACTACTATTACATTATATTGCATAAAAGAAGATATAAAAAAACAATTTAAAAATAAGGATGTAAACAGCGTGCAACTGTTCCCGCGCGTCTACGCAGTACGTACTGCCGCTGGCAAGCTTAACTTCCGGGTTCGGAATGGGACCGGGTGTTTCCCTGCCGCTATGGCCGTTTACAGAGAATATATGTAGGAGAAACCTTTAAAAAGGTTACTCCCAAAAAGCCTTATTTACTCCATCCAGAGGTATCTAAGTTATCACTATCTTCATCTTCAGGGCTTTTATCTTCGCCTTCAGCCTTTGGTTCTTCCTCTTCCTTTTGAGGCTCTTTTTCTTCCTTAGGTTCCTTCTCTTCTGGTTCGGCCTCTACTGATTCTTCTTTTGGTTCTTCTTCGCCCAACAAAGCTTTCTTTTTCTTGTTATGTAGCACTACAAGAACTACAATCAGAATTATGATCAAAAGAACTACTATTCCGCCAACAATTCCCAATACCAGTGCATGACCTTTTATCCAATCAGACAATTTCTGGAAAAATCCTGGCTCTTCTATTTGGCCGCCGGGAGCATTAACATCCGAATCAACATCCTTATCAACACCAGCATCTACATCAATATCTTTATCTGTACCTGTTCCTAAACCTGCATTCCCTGAAAGCTTTACACATTTGTGGCTTTCAACTTTCTCATCAGCTTTACAAGTAACTTTTTCACATTTATTCAAGCTACACTTTGAATCTGCAGGGCATTGAGCATCAGTTAAACAATCCACACAAGCATAGTTAGAGATTACTTGTCCAACTTTACAGTTTAAGTCTTTACATTGCCCACTAATACAAGATTCTGTTCCCAAACAATCAGAGTTCTTTGTACAAGAGTTAGAATTTGAAGAGGAATTTGACGAACTATCATTATTCTCATTATCTTCATCAACAACTACTGTAGGCCCAAGCAAAGTCAAAGGATACAAATCATCATATGTTTTTCCATTACAAGTAAAAGTATATTTTGCATCACAGAATGCATCATCAATTTCATTTTTACATTTTGTTGAGCTATCAGAAAATCCAGCCCACCAGTTTCCACCTGTTCCATTTACTCCTTTTATGTTTTTTGCAGTCAAATCCTTTGCATCATAATATGAAACATCACTTGTGTTTGATAATGAATCACATTCTAAAGGATAATAAATTTCGTTATTTGATATTTTTAGACCATCACTTAAACCATCTAAACTTAAATGCCCAATTGTGTTTGCTTTAATTATTCCCTCTGTGTCAATTAATTCTATAGTTTCAATTTCACTTCTCAGAATTGTTAAATTTGTACTATTATTATATAAATCAATAAAAGAAACACCTTCTAAACTAAATTCATCTTCATCTGAAGAGCTGTCAAATCTAGCATATCCCGCAGTTACACCAGTAATTGATAATGGATAATCATATGCAAGTATTGCTGAAAAATCTGGCGCATCAGCATCAGTTATTACACCAGTAACATCCGGATTATCACTACCTGCAGATTTATTAAAAGACCAAAACTTATCAGTATTTATTTTTGTGTTACCTGCAGACAACAAATAAGGATAACAAGAATCATCAGAAAAAAATCCTTCAACAAAGTCCTTTATTTCTTGATCTGTAGAAAAAATAACATTATTCAAACCAATTAAACTACTGGCATTACAAGTAGATAATAATAGCCCCTTTTCAGGACTAAATTCTGAATTTATTACCGCTAAAGCCCCACCAGAGTTAACTACTGTCAGATTACCTAATCCTGTTGCAGAATTAATGGCCACATTTTCGGGGGTGGAAATATTTTCTAAAATTACATTTCCTCCACCATAATTATCACCAGTTGATTGAAAAGTCATTGTTTTTTGGCGAAAAGACAAAGCATTATCAATTTCGGAGTAAATTGAATTTGTAGACAAAAAATATATCTCTTTAGTATTTGTGCTACCAGTCTTAACCCCATAATCACCAGAATCAAAATAAACATTAGTAAGAGTTAAAGGGAACACTTTTGCATCCAGATAAATACAATAGTCTCCACAAGAATCTATAATAGTATCCGAAATGTCTATTTTAACACTATCAGTAACAGAATTATTTGTAACTTTTAGTTGATTTATAGAGCTGTTTGCAAGATCCAATTCTTTAAACAAAGATCCAGTTAAATCAATCAAACTTGTGCTATTTATTTGGTCTATATTTATTGTATAGGTTGGGGTGTTAATAGAAGTAAACCCCATTTTTGTAAAATCTGTAACTGATAAATCAGTAATATTCAAAAATAAGCCAGTTTGATAAATAACATTTCCAGAAAAATTAAAATAATAATCTACATTAGAGCCTCTTAAGCCATTAGTCGTTATATTTGCACGAATTTGATCAGAAAATCGCGAGGTAGCATATATCCCAGTTGTCACGTTTTCTAAAAACAAGTTAGAAATCGTTGATACATCCGCAATTTTATGCAATCTTATTGCAACAGACGCATTATTTATGGTTGTGTTAGTTATATTTGCTTTGCTTGCTGTATCATAGTAAAATGCAGTTTTATTATCCAATCCAAAATCAATTACACAATTATCAATATGGAAATTAGCCCCTTTTATATCAAATAAATAATTCCCAGTAAAGTCTGACTCAACATGTATTGTTATTCCTGGAAGACACCTAAATTCCACGCCAATTTGATTTGCAGCCATAGAAAATTGCCCTGCAGCCCGGATATACATATCCCCCTCAACAGTATAAACCCCTCCAGAAACAAGATCAAGCTTAGAATTCAACACCCCTGACAAAACGGTTTCGGAAAAACCAACACTTGCAATAAAAATCAAACAAAATAGTAATAAAAGAATCTTCTTCATAACTTTCCCCTCTTAATTATATAAGTTAAACAAGTAAAATAACTTTATTTAGATATATAAAGCTTTAGGCAGCTCATAGGATCAAGACCGCTTTAGTCAAGCCCTCAAGAAATTCTACCTAATCTAATTACACTTGCAATATCTATTCTCTTAAGAACCCCATTTATTTGTTTGTCTTTTGTACTGAAAACAGGTAAAATGTTCAGGTTGTTTTCCATCATATATTGAACAACAAAAGCCAGGCCTTCAGAAGGCAAAACATGATCTACTATCTTAGAATGATCCCCAACTTTCTCAGAAGCCCAGTGTAACTTAGGAATCGAAGCAATAGTATCAACACTTATTACTCCATATTCATCCTTTCCAAAGTCAACAATTACATCAACTTCTCTCTGTTCAGACATTTTTGTAAAAACATCAAATACAGAGTCATCTGCTTTAGCCATAAGGTATTTTGTAGAGATATAGTCTCCGGCTTTTTGACCTTCAAGAGTAACATAAAGTTCGTTTTCTTTTGCTTCTTTATTACTCATAAAATATATGAAAACACCCAGGACTAAAACCAAGATATCCCAAAATATAAAACCACAGAGAATTACAATAAAACCCAAGACTTTACTAAATATTGGCAGTATCTTATTTGATGAATAGTTTCCAAAGAATATTGTTAACAAAGAATGGAAAATCCTACCACCATCTAGAGGCAGAGCAGGAACTAAAAGGTTAAAAACAAATAATAAGAAGTTTATCCAAAACACTACGAACAAAGGAAATTGTATTAAAGCAACATCAAATGTCTGAGCAGTCAATGTTTCCTTCAACATTATGGATTGCGGCCAAGCACCCGGAATATTAGTTGCAACTATAAAGGCAATCAATAATAGAATCAAGTTACTTATCGGCCCAGAAAAAGCATAAACTAACTCATGTACCGCTTTATCAAAAGGCCTATCAAAAACTTTCTTTGACCCAAAAGGAAAAAGAATAAATCTTTTCAGCTTATAGCTAAAGATTCTTGCAACTAAAATCTGTATTATATCGTGAAATAAAACAGATATCAAGAAAACTAAACACAAAAAAAGAACGCTAAGAAATTTGTCAGTAAAAGAAAAAAGGATTAGAGAAACAAGAATAATGATAAAGAAGAAGATGAACACAGTATAGTCTACACTAACCACAGACTTCTTAGTTCTCCTCCTCAACTTATCAAATATTATTGGCATAGTTATAGGCACAGACACCACATTATTCTAGACTTATTTCTAATCCGCCACCAACTTTTAGAGCCCAATTAATTATCAAGGCAAGTATTATACCCATTATGAACCCAATTATTGGCATAGCGATTATGAACACTACTTCATATATTACTGCAGCACCCCAAGTATAACTTGCCAGAGTACCAACTGAAAATATCTTTAGTATCAAAGTAATTATTGCCACAATAATACCAAATAAAATATTATATAATGACAAAGTCTTTGCAAGACTAAAGACACCAACTTTTGCTAATAAAGCCATGAAAAACCCCCTATTTGACTTTTATTTTAGTTACTACTTTTTTTAATTCTGTTTTCTTTGTTAAAATAATTTCCAAAATTCCATTGTTATACTTTGCCTCTATTTTTTTCGGATCTACTTCTTTAGTCAAAGGCACCATTCTATAATACTGCTGATAAGTCCTTTCCTGATACAAGTAATCCTTTTGCTCTTTCTTATTTTGCCTTGAAATTCCTGCTTTAATTATCAAAAAATTTCCTTTCACTTCCAAGTCTATGTCTTTCTTGTCCACCCCTGGAAGCTCAACTAAAACCTTAATTTCATCCTCAGTTTCAGAAACATCAACCAATGGCTCTCTTACTGTTGCTTTTATCTTTCTATCCATAGTTTCCATGTCCGAGAACATTTTTTCGAATTTTCTAAACAATTTGAATGGGTCAAAATCATAAAAATCGTCCTTCACAATCTCACCCCAGAAATATAAATCAATATAATTAACGCACTAAATATTAAAAACATTTAGTCATAAAACTATCTTATTTAAAAATATATACTAATAATTAAGTATTATTTATATATATAGGTAAAGGTGAATTTAATGTTATCTAATGAGAAATCAAGAAGAAAGCCAACTGGCGGAATAAACCACACAATAAGACGAAAGAAAAAGAAGTTATCAGAGCTAAGAAACAATGCTTCTAACCCAATAATAACACAAACTGAAGAGAAAAGAAAGGTTTTAAGAGTAAAAAGTGGTATGACAAAAACTGCACCATTAAAACTAAAATTTGTAAATGTTAAATTAAAGACTGGAAAAATAGTAAAAGGCCAAATGGTTACTGAAAAAGTAAACAAAGCACACAAAGAGTTTGTAAGAAGAAATATATTAACTAAAGGTGCAGAAGTAGAAGTAAAAATTGGCGAAAAAACAATGATGGTAAAAGTTACTTCAAGACCGGGCCAAACAGGAATTGTAAATGCAGTTGAAATGTAATTTTACATTTCTCTTTTTTTCTATTTTTTTAATTTCACTAATCAATAATGTTTATAATCTAGAAAGCCCTATTTTTACAATCACAAATAAGGGATCTAAATGTTAAGCATAAGTAATACTACAGTAAAATACTCTGGAGAGGTCCCTTTTACAATAGATCCAATTTCTCAAAAGAATTATTCTGAACTAAATATAATCACTCACGCCCATTCGGATCACATAAAAATATCAAAAAATGGGAGATACAATGCCTTTATTGCTCACCCCGCAACAATAGAACTCCTAAAACAAGGCCTTGATTTTGATGCAAACTTTATTCCATCTGAGTACAACAAGCCAATAAAGCTCAATGGCAATACAATCACTTTACTTAATTCTGGGCATATTCTTGGAAGCTCAGCAGTTCTTGTAGAAAATGATAAAACACGGTTTGCAATTACTGGAGACATAAACACAACAGAAACAAATGTTTCTAGACCAATAAAACCAATAGAAGATTTGGACTTTATGATTATTGAAAGCACATATGGCTTAGAAAAATACCAATTCCCAAAAAGGCCAGAGGGTTACACCCAAATAAACAATTGGGTAAAACAAGCTATTCGTAATAACAAAATGCCCGTGATAATAACCCACAGGCTAGGAAAAACTCAAGAAATAGTAAAAGAATTAAACAAAAGTAATTTCGGATACATAGCCCTGCCAACAGAAACTTTAGACTCCAATGAAGTCTATAACTTGTATGGCAAAAAACTAAAAAACATGTTACCTTTAGAAGAGGTAAGAGATGCAAATTGCGTTGTCTTGCCACCATCAAAATATAATCAAGAAATGATCAATTATATTTCATTTATTTCAGGAAAAAGAGCAGATTACTTGCACGTAACAGGACATAATCTAAAGAACTGTGTAAACCTGTCATCACATTCCGATTACAAAGGTCTTTTAGACTTCATAGGCACAAGCAAACCAAAGATGGTTTATACTTATCACGGCCATACTGATGGGCTCTCAAGAGGAATTGAAAAAGAATTAGGCATAAAATCAAAAGCAGCAGATGAGATTAATACCAATACCCTATAATCAGCAATAACTATTAAAATTCACAAATTCCAATTAACTACCAGATCTTTTAAAAATTCTTTTTGGGTTTTTGCAATAATTCTATCCATATTACTTAAATGTACTTTTTTAAGAATCAGTGAAGGATAAAGATAAGAATACAAGTCCTCACCCTCTTTTTTCTTATACCCTGCCCTAAAAAAAGAAAAAACTAATTTTACAAGCCACAATTTTTTTTGTTTTTCTCCATAATTTGTTTTTATTAAATGCCGCAAAAGATAATCATTAATAAATCTAAATTTAAACAACTTCAACCAACCAACTTCTCTGATCTGAATAGCATATTCTTTATCTGTAGGGAATGTTTCTTCAAACACAGACACACAAAATTCTTTTGGCAAATATAATTTTTTAACTCTTTTTAAAAAATCATTATGTGCCCTAAAAAACTCAAGCATTATGTGCTCAGCCATGGGCAAATTATTTTTCATAATATAAGAATGAACAGTTTGATCCAAAAAGAAATGACTATAAACCCCAACAGCAAAAGACAATTCCTTCTTTGTTTTTGCTTTTTCCATTAAAGCTTTTCCAAACTTTATTCCATTTTCACTTCTTGGCTCTGGAAAATGTAAAAAATGAGTAAAGTCTTTTTCTTTGTTTATTTTTGAAAAATCAACATATAGCCCAATATCAGGGAATACGGACCCCGAAAACAAATATCTTTTATCAAGATTTGAATTCAGAGATTCTACAAATTTTATATGAGTATTAAAATGAGACATAATAAAATAAAGAAGGAAAAGGTTAAAAATTACTTTAACCTTATTTCAATCTTGCTAGTCCGCCTTTCTTAGGCTTATTTCCATAATATGTGTGCAATAAATCTGCAACAACTATTACTGCAATAATACCAACTACAACTATTACCCAAATCCACCAAGTACTCTTGCCTTCTGTTGTACCTGTTGTACCTACATTCGTGTCTTCAGTACCCGCAGTTATTGGCTTTACTGTTATTGTGTAGTTATAGGTCTTTCCACCGTAGTAAACTTTTATTGCATAGTTTCCGTCATAAAGGAACTCATAATCTAACAAACCATTTGCATCAGTCAAATTATATGTAATTTCACCCTTAGGATCTGTTATCTGAATATTTACATCCTTTAATGGAAGCCCGTTTAAATCAATTATTTTTAATTCCTTTGTTTCTCCTGCAGAAACATTCTCTGGCAAAACAAGAGTAAATTTATCCGTAGTTATTGTTTTTGTTGTTGTTGTAGTTGTGACTACACCATCATCCTCTTCTTCTTCGTCTTCATCATCACTTACTACACCACCATCTGTATCACCATCATCATTAGTCCCAGTAGTCCCCCCTGTAGAAGGTGCAACATACAGAGTTACACTTCCACAAGAAATGTCATCTGGATCATTTGCACCAGTTAGAGCAAGACTTATTGCTCCAGTTCTTGTTGTTGTTCCAAAAGATGGAGTAAATGTAAATGCTATTGATTTAGTCTCTCCACCGGTTATTGTAGTTTGATTACTAGTATCCGCATTAGATCTAGAATATACTGAAAAATAAGTTAAAGTAGGCGTACTTGTTATTGTTGCACTTTCCTCCCCAGAATTTCTCAAAGTATAACTTACTGTATATGTATTTCCACTTGATAAATTTGAATCTCCAGAGTTACAACTATAGTCATCTAAAATTATATTTGCAGGATTATTTACTACTAAAGTTGTAGTTCCAGTTGTGCTTGCAGAATCTCCTGAAATAGTCACTAATAGAGAATATGTTCCTACAGCATTTCCTTGTATTATCCAACTTGTAGTTGTGGTATCAGATATACTTCCTAGAGATTGTGTTGATATTCCTGAAACTGCTACAGGGCTTGTTGTTAATGCCTCGCTTGTTATTCCTGTTCCGCTTAATTCAGCAGTTACTCCCGTATCTGTTCCGCTTACTGTTGCTGTAAGAGTTGTAGAATCTCCAACACCCATACTTGAGTCACTAAAAGATAAAGAGACAGATAGGGCAAATCCAAAAGTGCTCAATAACAAAATTCCAAAAATCATTGTAATTATATTTGAGTATCTCATTTCATATCACCTCTAACTCCCCTCGTTATTACTTATGTAGAAGCTACTCCAAGTAGAGTCTTTATAAGTTGAAGCCCCAACTAATGCGGAAATATCTGTTCTTACTTCATATCTCAAGCAGTTAGTATCTCCAATACCTGTACCCAAGTCTCCAAAGTTAAATGCCCAAAAGTCTGTGCTTCCAATTCTGCTTCCAGAATATTTTCCTTTCAGAGTCATATCGTCATTCCCCCAGGTTGTGGCACAAGTGTTTTTCTTAATTAACATTGAGGATACATTTGCATCAACTATATTAACATCCTGATTTAATCTATCAGTAAATGATACTTCATAGTAGTGATTTACACTACCAGTTGTACCATTCAGATCTGAATTTGCCCACATTGCATAATCTGAAGCAGTCAAATCTGAATCAGCAATTATTGCTGTTGATGGCGCCCTATAATTGGTTTTATTATATATGTTCACTGTTCTTCCTATCAAATTAAGATCCATTTGAACAGCATCAACCAAAAATACATGGCTTGAATTATCATCTCCAGCAATAACAATATTAATCATCTCCATTGCCCCTGTATTTATGTCTGTTGTGAAACATTGCCATGCAGGACCAGCAACAGTCATATTGAAGTCATAGTCTCCAGAAGTAGGATCTGCAATATTTGCATCCCATACATTTGTGTCAAAATTATAATAATAATTTCCATCAGATGCCCCACCAGGCAAATAATAGAATCTTGTCTTCAAAAGACCTCCTGTTTGAGACACAGCACAAATGTTTATATCCATAGTATCATTTTGGTTTGCATACACAAATACAGGATTTTGAAGTGTAGTCCATATATTTCCATCCATTCTCATTGCTCTACTACCATCCATAACACCAGGACCTGGATTTCCACTATTTGTTCCAAACGTGTTATCCATAATATTAGTATCCAATGGGTTAGCCATAGTAGTCCACAAAAGAGGTCTACCAAAGTCGTCTACATTATAATCCTCAAAAGACCAATTCTTGTTTTGATGTGACATTAAGTTTGTAGTCAGAACTGTATCTTCGGTTATACTTGATACCATTATAGAATCTGTATTACAATCATTTTGTTGACGAGTTGCATTATAATCACCCAAACATGTTGGCCACAAAGTAGACAGATTCTCTGGTCTTAGACCATTTACTTCATTAGGATACTCTGTATTGTTTAGGTCATCATCAACAACATAAACACCATCTAGATACGGATAATAGAAGTAATAGTTCTTGTCTTTACTACCATCACTATCTAGATCATAATCTCTTTCTGATTCTCTAAAGATTCCTAGGTATTCCGCTTGATTAACATTCCCACCTTGCCAATAGGTATATGGATTTTCATTCAAGTCTATAGTCAATACATTTTCATCGTATCTTGCTGCCCTTACAAATCCAGACTTACTAGAAAACTTCTTAACTTGGAATATTGGTCCTTCCCAAGGCATTAGTTTTTCTTTATTTCCATTTGCATCTTCAATTACTAATTCCAATTGGTATTCTCCAGTTTCCTCTAAATTCATCTTCAAGAATACCATTCCGTATGGATCTGTATTATTATCATTATATACAGTATATCCACTTGAAAGAGTTTCCATCTGTTTGTTCAAGAAATCTATCTTTTTTACTTTATTTACTGTTACACTTACATTTTGCAAATAGTTTCCAGAAATATCACTTATATTTATTGGAATTATGATATTTCTATCTACGTCATATTCTCCGGCCCAATTATTAGTTGTTTGTCTGGCCACAACAATATCACCAGTAACTTCCATATATTTTACTCCAGTAAGGGTTACATTAGTTATCATTGGCGCGTTTCCATTTCCGTCAATCAAAGCGGAAATTATATTTTTGTCATTTGGAGTAATACTGAAATTATCATCAACAAAGTTACAATCTTGGTCTAAGTCAATAAACACCTCGTTATCAGTAAGATCCACTAAAGCGGCATAATTGAAATCACCACTTCCTTGCCCAGGATAGTAGAAGTAACCATAAGTTATATCTCCGGTTTCAAAGTTATTACCATCACAAAAAGTAGGCAGGTTCCAAGAACTTGTATTTGAAATATTATGGTCAAAACCACCATTTTCCCAATCTTGGATGTATCCCATTTCTCTTGAACCTGATTGATCAGAAATCATAGAAATAATGAATTGCTTTACAGTTATCGATCTAGAATAAATTGTATGAACTCCCGCTTTCAAAAAGTCAAATCTCAGTTCATATTCCCCTAAATCAGTTCCAGGAGGAATATATACCAAAACATTAAAATCCCCATAACTATTGTTATCCTGCGCATTAGAACTAAAATTAAAATTTATATCGTTCATCTGGTTTCCATCATAATTAATTCCATTATCTAAAAAGAAATTCAGGTCATCTGCCCCACTTACTTCAGAGAATGTTTTCATATCTACTAATGATATTGTAAGAGAAACATCCCCACTTGATGCACCATTTAAAACCCATAAAACGTTTGAGTCAGGGGCACCCTTTAGATCTTGACCACCACCAGTCATTGATTCTCCACAACTTACTGATCCACCCGCATTATAATTACAAACTTGTAATCCAAAACCTTGTATTGCAAATGGAGCAATTGCTGTATCTATTGTTCCATTCCAATTTACATCATACACTGCCTCATAGAATCCAGGAGTTAAGCTAACATCAGATGTTATTCTTACCATCCTCCCCGGATCTATTACACTCCCTTTTGTCCAGTTTGCATCAGTATCTAAGTCTACTATATCCACATAAATCAATTTCATTCCTACACTATCGTCTGTTTCATAAAATAATTTTGCTGTTCCTGTTGGAATGCTATAAGTATCAGTTGCAGCAAACTCAGTTCCACCAAATCCTGCACCAGTTCCACTAAATACAAAGGTAGCTATATCTATATTTTCATCCATACCCAAGTAAGCGTTCTCCAAGAACGCACCACCTTGTTGGTAATCTCCGGGAAATCCAAATGCAAAGAAGTTCTTTACCATAAAGAATCCATGCCCTTCATCAGTATTTGTTCCATCATTCACATCTATTGTTACTTCATACATACCCGTATTTATATCTGAACCTATATTCAAATACCCAATTCCTGAAGCATCAGTTACCGCACTATAACTTCCTAAACTCACTTCTTCCATATTTTCTACATCATAAACTCTTGCCAAACTTATTGTTACATATGGCACTGTCTGATTTGATGAATTTTTTACAGTCACCGACAATACAACATTTTCATCTGGGGTAACATAAGGCGGACCATCATGTGAATCCATATTTAAATCAACATAAACCTTAAATGTTTTTTTCTTTCCTGCACCAAACACATCTATTAGCTCACCAGTATTTGAGTTTGTATCAAATATTGCTTGCAATTCAAAGCTGCCTGCAACACCATCTAATGCTGTTGCATCTTTATCAATTATTAATAATTTTGTATCATAATTATAGTCATAATCACTTGCACTTAAAGCAGTTGATGTACCATCATGAACAATATACAAACTATTTACACTTTCAACATTCAAATCACTTGCTGAACCGCCACCCAAATTTGTAACATTCAAATAATAAGCTATATTCTCATCAAAGAATTCAAACTTGTCTGCTTTTTTATCAATTTGTCCTGTATCTGCATCAATAGCAGATTCTGCATCAATAGGGTCCAAGAACATGACATACTGTTGAGTAGTTAACTTTTGTTCTGAAGAATCCAAATTAACTGCATCATAAGTATCACTATAATTATCATTTAAATCTAATTCATACAAATATGTGTCTTCAGTAGATGGAGCAACCATACTTACTTCACACAGTTTTTCAGTTGAATTATAACTTATGTTATTATCACTCACAGATACTTCTGTTTCGTTCTTCTTTCCCGCTTCAACATATTTTAAGCCATCTAAAAGAAGTCTACATGCTGCAACAGTGTTTATATCTTCTGGTTGCCCTGTTGTCAGGTCATTAATACCAAATAAAAAAGTTACTGTGCCTGCAGGAGCATAAACTCCAGAAAATCTTTCTTTTGTTCCGGCATTATCGTTCTTCTTTAGCTTAAATTCTGGAGCATAAGCTGTAACATAAAACCCAAGATTCATTTCTTGATTATAGTCACCATATGTTCCAATTATCTTCACATTGTGCTGCCCAGCACTAAAATCACTTAATGAAATAGTATTCTTTTTTGAAGGGCTACTTACAGTAGTAAAGCTTGTTGCCGCATCCGCCTTATAGTATATTTTACTCAAAGTAATTCCGGTATTATTGATATCAGTTGCAAACACAACCAACTCTAAATCTTCCCCAGTACCATAAGTTCCTTTTGATTCATCGTCAGTATTTTGAACATAAGCAATTAAGTTGAAGGATTTTACATTAAATACAAAAGTTTTATATCCTGCAGTATTCTCATCCGCAGTAACATTACCAACCATAATTTTATACATTCCTGGTTCTGTATTGAAATCTGTTACTGGAATTATTATATTGTTATCTGCATTCGCATCATAAGAATCAACAAAGTCTCCGCTTGGGTCGTATAAATAAACCTTAAATTGGCCCCCAAAACTTGAGTCTACTGTTCCGTTTTCATCATAAAAAATTGGTTGGAAAACTAGATTATAATCTGTTTGTATATCTACCACTGAATCTAAACTACCAACATCAAAGTTAATATCCATATCTTTGAATCCAGGAAGGTAGAATTCAAAGTCTTTAGACAAAGCAGGAGTAGTAGTTGAAATTACTATATTTAAATCTGCACCATTTGCATCTAAAACGCCGTCACAATTTAAGTCTAAATTAAAATTAGCATAATTACCATCTGCATAAGCAGCAGTTGTTGCCGCATAAGCACAGTCATTGCTATCAAGAGTTAGTGTAGTAGCAACACTTACACCTGTATTTGCCACACCATCAGTACCAGTATCAACAAAAACCTTAAGAATGGCGTTACCATCTGTTGCCCAGCCATCATCAAATTTATACCACATGCTTGCAGAAAAAAGGCAAGATGCAGATAAAACAAAAAAGATTCCTAAAAGTCCAATAAAATATGCTTTCACAATATTCCCCTCCAACAAGACTGATTAATATATCTATTTATGCTCCGCTAAAAGAGCAGAAAGTTCACTATTTATATAATATAACGAACTATATAAACCTTATCGTTCTAATTATAGTATGACTAAAACTAACAACGATTCTATTTATATCCCAAAAGCAAAAGAGATTATAGACAATGCAATCAAGAAAGTAAAAGACGAAGTTGACAAAATAGAAAACGACAACAGGGTTGCAAAGCACTTTTTTATTGCTGATAAAGAAAAAAAGAGGATTTACCATTTTGCAGATGAAGTAAAAACAACTCTTGAGGGGGTTGTAAAACCATTCCCAAACATTGATAAGCTAAAGGATGTTTACAAAGAACTTTTACTAAACGAAATCGATTTAGAAACTTTAAAAAAGAGTTTAAGCCATGTTGCAAAAACAAAATTTTTAATTAATAGTTTGAAAAATAATTACATCCAAAAGATAAGAACAAATCTAAAAGCAGCACCAAAACTAAGAACTGAATTTTACGGAAGAGTTCAATCAATCGTAAAAAAGCTTGACCCATCTTTATCATACATTCTGATTGCATCAAGGACAATAAGGAAAGCACCATCTTTCAAAGATTATCCTACCGCAGTTTTAGTAGGAATACCAAATTCTGGAAAAAGCACATTCTTAAACAAGATTACTGGAAGCAAGGTAGAAATTAGAGATTATGCATTTACAACCAAAAGACTCCAAGTTGGGCTGTATGAACAAAGATATGAAAAATACCAGGTTATTGACTCCCCTGGCCTTCTAGTTAGAGACTTCTCAAAACTAAATATTATTGAAAAGCAAACAATTATTGCTTTAGAAAAACTTGCAAAAGCGGCAATATTCTTAATTGATTTAACAGAAGATGCAGATAAACAAAAGAAGTTGATTTCAAAACTTCTAGCAAAAGTAAATAAAGAGTTCATAATAATCTACACAAAGAAAGACATGATGCTCCCAAGAGAAGTGGATGACTTCAAAGCTAGCTTTAAAGAGATAAAACCACAAAAAGACTTCACTCTTGATTTAAATCACTTATCTGAAAAAGATATAGAGGAAATAACGGAAGCAATTACAAAATTACTAAAAAAACAATAAGGGCGCTATGTTTTTTTACAGCCACCCTTTATACATTTTTCTCCTTTTTCACAGCCATCCAAGCATAATTGATTACAGTAATCACTTACTGACCCAGTTACGTGCCTTATTGCAAGACAAAGAATCCTTTCATTTACTGGCCCATATGACAAATTCTCAACTTCTTGATAATAACTCATTATAGAGGTATATGTTGGTCTCCAGATATCACTGGAACCACAGCCCGCCCAGCAGTTCACTTCCTGCGCTCCAGCAGGTTCTGTGAAAGTAACTAAATCTTTACAAGTCTTAGACTCTTTAAGATTTTGAATTGTACAATTTTTCTGTTCAGGGAAATATTTCTCACATATCTGTTTTACTTCTTCTGCATCCTCACAATTTTTGCTTTTGCACATTGTTTCAAGAGATTCACATTTTTGTTCTATTCCTGCCAAACAATCAATTACTCCGTCTTGGCCACACCCATTTCCTATCAAAAAACCCCATTTAGAATTTTCTAAACAGTCATTATAAGTAGATTGACCATAACAGTTTCCAAAATTTATTGTTTTCCCTTCAGAAATTGTTTTTTTGTTTATAGAACCAGGAGTATAATATTCATCATTTATTGCAGTTGTGTCCCAGTCTTTATCAAGCCATTGATCTTTTAAAAATTTGCTTAACGCATGACCAATTTCATGCATCCCCGTTCCAATATATCCCTCTTTAAGTTCCGCCTTGTCTTTTGGCAGCAATATATTTACTGGGGCAATTATTGGGTTTTCAAGTATAGATTTAAATTGCTGTTCATAAGGTTGAGTTTCATAAATTATACTAAGAGTAACCTTATTTTTTACATCACAAAGTTTTAATAGCCTTTTCGACTCCGAAACAGCCGGATGTTCTTCAGGTACAATGCTTTGTGTTGAATTTCCTAGTTCGGTTACGTACCAAACATTAAATTTTTCTTTGTTTGATTTAAAAGGTTGTTTAGAAAAAAGGCCGTTGTGTTGTTCATTTAAATCAAATATATTTTCTCCGGCCATTTTTACGGCCTCGAGATCAAAAAAATCAATTCCAACTATCACAAAATTAATTCTATTTTCATCTTGTTTATTATGACCTAAAAAAAGTTCTACGCACTCTGGCCCAATTTTTTGTGGTTCTATGGCGGATTTAAAATCAGACGGTTTTGAAGTCTTTGAATCAGTAACACAACCACTTAAAAAAAGTCCCACAACCAATAATAAAAAAATTAATATTTTTCCAGACAGCATTCTGCTCACTAGTAATCAATCCCCTTCAAAGCTTTTATTCCTTTCTTGTAAATATGTTTCTTTTCTTTCATTTCAGTAACTATATCTGCAACTTCTTCTAAACCCTTTATCTTATAACGTCCAGTAATAATCAGAACAGGGTATTCAGGCCCTACAAACTCAGATAAAGACTCAACAACTTGTTCAACATCAAGCAAGCCATAGTGTAGAAGAATTGAAAGCTCATCAAACATTATAACATCATACTTACCCTTCTGCTCTTTAAAGAAATCAAAAGCATCTTGTGCAAAAGAGTAATGTTTTTTCTCAGGAGTTTTGTTTATAAAAGAAGAATCACCAAAGCAAAACCCATTAAACAATTTGCTTTCAACAGGATTATTTTTTAGGGATTGGATCAACAGGATCTTTTTGTTATATGCTTTCGCCCTCACAAGAGCACCAAGCCCAGCAGTAGTCTTGCCCTTTCCTGTGCCATAATAGTAGATTATCATTTTACACCACTAAACTGCAGGCAATACCTGACTACAACAAGTCCATTTCCTTACAAGCCCAGTTACATACTACATTTAGAATATCCGCAAGAAACACAGGTATAACAACCCTCTTTTGCAACCATTTTCTTTTTACAAACTGGGCACTCATCTTTTGGAATCTCTACCATTGTTTTTTGCTTTGAAACAGGGTTATCTTTTGCAGTAATTTTTTCTTGATTTTGGCTTTTATCCCCTTTTGTGAGAACTTGAACCTGCCTACTTCCGTCTCTATAGATAGTCAAACCTTTACATTTCAAATCATAAGCAAGCTTATATGCTTTAGAAACATCTTCAATAGTTGCATTATTTTGCATATTTATTGTTTTTGAAACTGCACTATGAACTCTTTTCTGGAATACTGCCTGCATTCTAATATGCCATTCAGGAGCAATATCACTTGAAACAACAAAAACCCTTTTTAAGTCTTCAGGAATTTCTTCAATATCTTGCAAAGATCCTGCGTCTTTTATTTTGTAAATTATTGCATCATTATACAATCCTTTTTTTCTCAGTTCCTCTTCAAGGTACTTATTAACATAAACAAAGTCTTGTCCACTTAAAACTGTTTTTGTATAAACTAAAGAAAAGAAAGGCTCAATTCCTGAAGATACATCAGCAATCATACTTAAAGTTCCTGTCGGAGCAACAGTTGTTATTGCCGCATTTCTCATACAAGGATAACTTTGTCTTTCCCATAAACTTCCTTTAAAAGCAGGGAAGCTTCCTCTTTCTTGGCCCAATTTTGAAGAGTATTCTATTGCAGCATCTTCAATGAATTTCATAATTTTATCCGCCAGATACAAGGCCTCATCAGAATTATATGGTATTTTCAAAAGATAAAATACATCTGCTAAACCCATTACCCCCAACCCAATCTTTCTGCTTGACTTAGACATCAGATCAATTGTCTCAGTTGGAAACCTATTCATATCAATAAGATCATCTAAAAATCTTACTCCCAATTCAGCCACTTTCTTAAGTTCATCCCATTGGATTTTTCCATCTTCCACAAAAGCAGCCAGATTTATAGATCCCAAATTACAGCTCTCATATGGAAGCAGAGGCTGTTCACCACAAGGGTTAGTTGATTCTATTGTCCCCATATTAGGTACTTTATTGCCTCTATTAACTTCATCAATAAATATTACTCCTGGCTCACCATTGTTCCAAGCCATAGTTACTATCAAATCAAATACTGACTTTGCACTTGATTTCTTTACTACATCGCCGGTTCTAGGGTTAACTAAATCATATTCACTATTAGTATCTAACGCATCCATAAACTCATCAGTAATTGCTACTGAAATATTGAAATTTGCAATATTTCCTTCTTGCTGTTTACAAGTAATAAACTCAATAATATCTGGGTGATCTACTCTTAGTACACCCATATTTGCACCACGCCTTTTCCCACCTTGTTTTATAACTTCTGTTGCGGCGTCAAATACTTTCATAAATGACACAGGACCTGAAGCCACACCCTGAGTGCTCTTTACTGCATCTCCTTTTGGCCTAAGTCTTGAAAATGAAAAACCTGTGCCCCCTCCAGACTGATGTATCAAAGCGGCATTCTTTAAAGAATCAAATATTCCGGTCATTGAATCATCAATAGGCAAAACAAAACAAGCAGTTAATTGTTGTAGTGCAGCACCCGCATTCATAAGGGCTGGGCTATTAGGTAAAAATTTTAAAGACGTCATTAAATCAAAATATTCATCCGCATAATCTTTAGTCAGCTCTTTTCCTTTTTTTCGATCTTCAGCATAATTTGCTTCTGCAGAAGCAATGTTATTTGCTACTCTTCTAAACATCATTTCAGGAGTTTCAATAATCTTTCCAGAATTGTCTTTTAGCAAACATCTTCCTTCCAGAACTTTTATTGCATTTAAAGATAATTTAGTTTTTGTTTCAGTTCCAAATACTGCTTTCTTAAGTTCTCTTATTTTTCGCCTATATTCTCTATAAAGAATAAATGACTTTGCTACTTCCATATAGCCCTTATTCATCAAGGCTTTTTCTATAAGGTCTGAAATGTTTTCAACAGATGGCACTTCTTTTGGATCTTTATCCTCAAGATCAACTAGTACAGTGTCAACAATATCTTTAACATAAACTATAGGCACATTAACAGATTCAAAGGCTTTAGTTACTGCACCCTCAATTCTTTCTTTATCAAAGTCAACTATTCTGCCATCTCTCTTCTTTACTTTCTTTATCATAACAAACACCCATCACAAGATTTTACAAAAAAATTAATACCAAAATTGGATATAAGAAACTAGCTATAAACCTTTATATACTTTCTATTTTATGTAGATACTTTATGTATAATTTTTTAGTTTTCCAAACCATTTTACACAGATAACAAAAGGTTTGCAAACAAAGAATACAAAAATAGATAATTAGTTTAACATGGGTGGTTTATATATTAAAATTACAAAGTTAGCAAAAAAATTAGAAAAAATACTGTTGTCTGAACAGATTAAACAGAAGGCATAAAAAAATAATGTAAGGTTAGAAATTCTAACCGAACAATGATCCTAAGCCTGCTGCTGCTTCTTCTTCAGTTTTCTTGTCATCCTTTACTTCTTCTTTTGCTTCAGCTTTTGCGGAACCAGCGGATGGAGCTACGGCAACTACAGTAGATGCTTGCTTAATTACTTCGTCTATGTTTACTTCTTTTAAAGCTTCTACTAATGCTTTTACTTTTCCTTTATCTAGTTCTAAACCTGCAGCGTTAATTATTTTTTCAACTGCAGCTTCGTTTATTTCCTTCTTTGCTGAATGCAATAACATCGCAGCGTACACATATTGCATAGTTTCACCTCTTAATATCATCCTTTTACTTCTTCAGTCTTACCGCCAGCAGTTTTTGAATCAACTGCTTTAGCTTCTCTGTATGCTTTAGCTATAAACTTATCAACTATTTCTTTAGCTATATAACGTGCTTCTATTGCCACTGATGTTGCTTCATTATAGGCCTTAGCAAACTTGCTTCTGTAAACGTCGTAATCAACGTCCAATGCCTCTGGTAAGTATAATAATGATTCTGTTTTGTTATAAACTCCTAAAATCTTCATATAAACTTTCATTGGCTTTATCTTCAGTTTATTCAAGATTGTAGCAATCTTTTCATCAACTTGCTGGCCCGGTTCAACAACAACCTTTGGCTTAGCAATGAAAATCTTTCCATTTCTTATCTGAGTATCTAACTTTAGTGCTTTAAAGTCTGATAGTGCTGGACCTGCAGCAATCCCAGTGTCCCCTTCGGGAACTGTTATAGATATGTCAACTACTGATCCTACTTTTGCAGCAGTTAAACCTGCATTCTTTTTTATCAATGCAAATAATTCAAATGGGCTCTTTTTTGATAGTATTACAACTGATGTCCCGTGTATTTTTTCGCCCAAAGGCAATTTTGATTCTTCAAAGAATTTCATTACTGGTTTATTCTTTATAGTAAATATACATGAATCATTCTTCTTTAGAATATCTCTATACTTTCTTTCAATTGCCGCTGGCAAAGCTTCAACAGTAGCAATTGCAACAGTTGGATAGTCATTAAACTTTGACTTTACTTTTTCCATCTGTTTTTCTTTCCATTGCCTGTTATGGCCTTTTCTTTGTATCATAAGTATCACACTCGGTTAGCCTCACAAGAAAAATTTAATATCTGCTTGTGATGCTGCTCCCATTGTAGTCTTTACATAAATTGATTTAATATTCTGTTCTTTAGATGGCAAAGCCGCAATTAATTTTTCCATTGCTGCCCCTAAGTTCATTGTCAAGTCTTCAGCGGATGTCTTCTCTGACCCTATCTTAAAATGTACTGTAGGCAAGAACTTACCTTTCTTATTTGTTATTTTTATAGAATTTTGCTCCTTGTTTATCATAGCCAACATTGCATTCTTATTTGGCAAAGCCAATTTTGGCATCTTTCCTCTTGGAGCTAAAGTCTGTCCTAAATATTTACCAACTGTTTGCATAGCTTTGTTTTCAGCAAAAAACAAATCGTAACCAACAGCAATTTTCTTTATTGCTTTCTTATCCAAATTAGGTATTTCTTCAATTCCAACTACTTTATCAACAACATCTTTTAACTCAGTTTTTACACCTTGGTCTGAAGCAAACAATAAAACCTTCATCTTTTTTCCAAAAGGTTTTGGTATTTCTACATTTACTTCTATCCTGTTCTGAGGTTGTTTAAAGTTTATATTCTTAAAGTTGATACTAACGTCTACTGATTGTGGAAATTTCCTTGGTTTAGACTCTACTACCACTTTTTTCAAGAATTCTACTAAATTTTTATTCAAGTTAAAACCTCCTGCAATATGCAGTACGGCCTAAAACTAGGCTTATGGTTATATTAGGTTTATATAAATTTATAAACCTTTCCCCGTTTTCCTTCACAAAACTACTTGTAAAGCCAGGACAGCCAAGATTCTGTTTTAATGGCCTAATTACTCTATTATCTTTACGCTCTCTGCTTTAATTGTTATTGGGATCTTAACAGCAGCATCAAGTACTTCAACAGTTACTTCTTCCTTTGTTGGGTTTACTCTTACTACTCTTGCCCTATTTCCCTTTAAGTATCCATTCTTTATCTCTACTACTGTACCAACATCAAGTTTCTGCATCATAGGCTCAACTTTTAACAGAGATTTTAGCTCTTCTTGGCTTACATTTCCAACAGTAATATTGGTCTTTCTAACATATGGAATATCTATAATTGCCCTCTTCAAGGTTGTTTCATTGTCAGATTCAACCAACAAATAGTTCTTTACATTAGGCATCATAATTACAGAATAAATTGCTAAGTTTTCATCCTCAACCTTTTTCTTAAGGATACATGCAACTAGCTCTTCTCTTCCATACATTGTTCTCAAAGTAAACATCATCGGTGATCACACAATATTTTATAATAAGAAAAATTGAAATATTAAATAAATCACAAACCCCACAAGCCCAATAAACAATATCCCCAAGCCTGTTGACTTTGCGATGCCCCAAAACTCTTGTTTATCTGGCTTTTTAGCAACAGTAAATACTCTTTTTGAATTTTCAACTAAACCGCTCATAATCTCACTTTTAATACCTAATAAGTGGGTTGTCTTTTTAAATACAACCCTTAAACTTTAGATCTATTTTAGCCAGTATATCCTATATCAAAGTCGTCTAATTCCCCATCATCTGAGTCCTTAAACTTTACTTTGTCTGATTTTCCAGGCACAGGCCCGTCAATATATGGGAAGTATCCGCCAACAATTACTATCATTGCCCTAATCTGAGTTTTTGCCATTTCAGGGTCAATCATTGCACCCCAAATTATATGTGCTTCTGGATCAATCTTACTTGCTACTGCTTCAACAATAGTTTGGGCTTCTTTAATACTCATATCTGTTCCACCGACAACATTTACTAAAGCTCTTTTTGCTTTTGAAATATCAATATCTAATAAAGGAGATGTTAATGCATTTTCTGCAGCCAATAGCGCCCGGTCAGTTGAATTTGCTTCAGGAGTACTTTCTCCTAAACCTATCATTGCTGCTCCACCACGACACATTATTGTTCTCAAGTCTGCAAAGTCCAAGTTAATCAATCCTGGCTTTGTAATCATTTCTGCAATTCCTTTTACTGCATTTGTTAAAACTTCATCAGCAACTCTGAATGCAGTATTCAATGGTAAATCTGGTGCTATTTCAAGTATTTTATCATTTGGGATCACAATTACTGTGTCAACAACGCTTCTTAATTTCTTTAGCCCTTCTAAAGCATTAGCAGTTCTTACTCTTCCTTCTACTGTAAAAGGCAAAGTTACTACTGCAATAGTCAAAGAGGCATTCTCTTTTGCAATTTCTGCAATTACAGGAGCAACACCAGTTCCAGTTCCACCACCCATTCCACAAGTAATGAAAACTAAATCAGAACCTTTAATCTCTTTTTCTAATTCTGTTTTTGATTCTTTTGCTGCAGCTTCACCAACATTTGGTTCAGAACCAGCACCTAATCCTTTTGTCAATTTTCTTCCAACTAATATTTTTTTGTCTGCAATATTATTAATCAATGCTTGTGCATCAGTATTAACTGCAACAAGTTCAACGCCGTCTATTTCACTTTCTTTCATTCTATTCACTGCGTTTCCACCTGCCCCCCCAGCACCGAAAACTTTAATCTTTGCCTTTGATTCTTCTAAAACTTTAATAATATCTTCATCAATAGCTGTATTTGCGTGTTTATCTAAAGCCGGCTTCTTAGCCTCTTCTTTTGCCTTTACTATCGCGTTGCTTAATAGACTCTTCATTTTTATTCCCCCAAATTAGCATAAAAAACTACACAAGTAGTTACTATATTTATAGAAAAGTAATAATTATAAACCAACTTAGCTTTAAATTCTTATCTTTAATACATAAAAGAAAAGGTATATATAGGATTAAAGCCTTTTTTTTGAGTAAATTTTTTTTATTTAACAGAGGGGATGATTATGAAAACAAAAATGCAGGTAAATTCAATCAAGAATATGTGGGTTCCTCCTTTTAGTAAAGAAAAGGAAACCGAAGAAATTAATGTAAGCACAGGAGAAGAATTTCATTTAGACAAGATCACAAAACAAAAGGTATTCAAGCTACTTGATGCTAACTCAAATTATGCAATTATAGGATACAACAGCACATTCCACCTAAAGAGATCAAAAGAAGAAGTTGAAGAATTAATGTTCCAAGGGTACAAAGCTCTAAAGTTACCAATAGGTAAAGAAGTTTCATTCAGTCACATGTGGGGAGATTACGGAATAACAAAAACAATAACTTACCTAATGCCTACTGATGGCGCAGTTAAGGCTGCCGTAGATCCAGATGATGAACAAGAAGATGACCCAAACGATGATGAAGACGGCGAAGAACCTGAAGACGAACCAGAAGATGAGCCTGAAGAAGATGAAACTAGCGAAGAAGGACAATAGGACGTGACACAATTGTGTAAACAAGTTATTATAGTTAGATCTGACTTAAAAATGGGGAAAGGAAAGATAGCTGCGCAGGCATCGCACGCCTCCCTTTCTGCATTTTTAATTGCAAAAAATAGAGACAAAGACATAATAGAAGAATGGCTTCCATACCAGAAAAAAATTGTTCTAAAAGTTGAAAGCGAAGACGAATTATTAAAACTTTACAATATGTTAAAGCCAAAATTTCCAACAGTTTTAATCACTGATGCTGGTCACACCCAGGTAGAGCCAAACACCCACACTTGTATTGGGATAGGGCCAGTAAAGGAAAAAGAAATCGATAGATATATAAATAAATTAAAACTTCTTTAAATAGCATGTTTTCAAAGAAAATACTTCAAGGTGCTCTTTTAATTTTTTTAATTCTTGTACTTGTTTCTGTCTTAGTTTTATTATTCATAAACAAAGATCTAGACGTTAAAGCAGAGCTTAAAGAAGATAGCTTAGAACTAAAGATGACTAATACTCAAAACCACATTATAACAAACATCTTTGTAACTCTCAATGGTGAAAAAGGAGAAAATTTTAGTTTAAACCCAGGAGAACAAAAAACAGTTAATATAACCCTTGCAAAAGGAAAAAACATTTTGGAAGTAAATGCAGCAGGAGTCCAAAAATTCTACAAAGAGGTAGATCTAAAGGATTTCAAAGGATTTAATTATCTTAATTTCAACATAAGTTACAAAGAGCTAAAGAAAGATATTTCTACAGAGATAATGCTTTCAATTTGCAATACTGGTGACGATATAGGACTAACTACAGAAGTTTATAAAAATGAGGGATTTGAAATAAATGACACAGAAAAAACAAAGATCATTGAAAAAGACAAATGTGAAGATTTTTCTTTTATAATTATTCCAAAATTACAAGGAACAAATAAAATATTTTTCCATATTTTTAATGAAGCAAATAACATTGACGAAGAAATAAATTTTGATTTGAAGGTAAGCTAGAGGGATATGTATGGTAGAGCCAAATATTATTAAGACAATAAAAGATATGTTAAGCAAAGGAGAAAGCGAAGAGAAGATTGTTGAAACTTTAAAGTCTTTGGGTGTTGATGAAGCCCAAATAAAGAATCTTCTGCTCATGTCAGAAGCCAATACTTTCGACTTAATTTTATCAGAAACAAAAAAAGAAACTATCAATTATTTAGAAGAAAAAGAATCAGAGATCGAAAAGAAAATTCTTGAAGACATAATGGAAAAGAACAAAACTTTAATTGCTACAGAAACAGATGAGTTTGTAAAAGAGACAGCAAGAAAACAGGACAAGTTCGAGCAGAACATAAACAAGAAATCAGAGACTGTTTCAGATATTGTAAATGATATGAAACAGAAAGTTGATCTCCAGAAAAAGGACATTAATACTTTAGATTACAAGATAGAACATTTCTCTCCAGGAACAGGAAAGATGGCAATATTCAAAAAAGTCATTTTGGGCTTAGGAATTCTGCTGATCTTAATAGTAATTGCTAAGTTCATTCTTCTAGGCAGCACAACAACTCTTGATTATTTACTATTACACATCATCAGCCTAGCAGCAGGAATTGTATTAGTTGTAACTGGGCTTTGGTAAGCTCACATAGTGATTATCATGCCAGAACTTCCAAAATTCAAAGCAGAATACAGAAAATTAAAAGACGGAGAGTTGGGTGCAAGACAAAACAGAAAGGCATTCTTAAGAGAACGAAGAAGAGAGCTTGAAAGGGCAGGACTAAAGAAAAGACAGGAAATTACAACAGAAAAGGCAGAAGAGTTTTTCAAGAAAAGATACGGTGTAGAATATAATGAACAAATAAAGTCTTTATTAGGCCAAAAATATAACCCACAGCCTGAAAATACCCACAAATCTGGTTTAGAAACTGTCATAACGTCCGCAATACAATCCAAAGAAAAAACTTTATTCTTATTTCCACTAACTGGGCAGTTATTTACATTTTACTTCATGCGTGGGCTTATTGAAGAATTAAGAAAGCAAGGAGTGACAAATATTTCCGCAACAACAATAATAACCCCCGCTGCTGCCGCACCAAGTGATCTGCGTGGCCTACCAGCAATACAGGAGAAGCAGGCCCTTATTAAACAAGCAGGCAAAATATATGCGTCTACAAAGCCAAAAAAAATAATTATGATTGATTTCGTTGATTTCGGGCTTACAAAAAGAAGGCTAGAATCTGCATTTAAAGAACATAATACAAGTTTTGAACATTTAAATTTTGTTGGTGGCCAAGCGATTGGAAAGCAAAAGTTATACCCTAGGAAGGTCATTAACAAAACCGTGGATTTAACTTTAAGATATAATTTAAATCCAAAAACAATAAGAGAGATACTATTTTTCGCAGGAAGATTCTTTGTACACACACATTTAAATCCCACACCCAAAAAATAAAATAATTATTTCTTTATTGCTTTTATTGCCATAAAAGTTGGAACTTTAAAATCATTTATTCTTAATTCTGCCAAGCCTTGCCCTTCTACAAAATCAACAAGCTGGAATTTATTAAAAAACTCTTTTGAGAAATAGTCCCAAAGTGTATGGCTTGGAAATTGTAATTTTATTTTATTGTTAAATAAATTTCCAATAATTATCTCCTGTTTTCCATAGTTCTTTTTTTTCTGGCGAATTAAATCATAAATTGGATGATGTACAATCAATATTAAAATTGCACCAGACTTCATAACCCTTGCAATTTCTCTGTAAGCTTTTTCAAAATTTTTCAAATAATGCAAAGAAAATCTTCCAACTACCACATCAAAAAAGCCATTTTCAAAAGGCATTTTTTCCATATTCGCAACAAAAAGGTTTTGTGGCTTAGAAACCAACTTCTTTCCTTCCTCAATTAGATTCTTGCAAACATCAACACCATAATTATCTTTTGCACCAAGAGATTCATATAACTTAATTGCTCGGCCATACCCACAACCCAAATCAAGAACCTTTTTTCCTACAAGATTTGGCAATAATAATTCAATTGTTTTATGGGACCAGTCTATTTTTTTAGAAAAGAACTGTTCCTGTAATTTACAATAATCTTTTCCAATTTTATCATATTGTTTCTTTACATCCATAACAATCCCAATTCCTGCCACAGTTAAATATAACTAATCTCCACACTATCCAATCTCTGATAAGGCTTAACTACTGTATCTTCTATTTTCATTCTTTCCTTGCCCTTTACATACTGCAAATATCCTTGCCAAGCAATCATGGCCCCATTATCACCACAATACTGCATCTCAGGATATGCCACCTTGATCCCTCTATCTTTTGCCATTATTCCAGTCATTTCTCTAAGCGGCTTAGATGCTGCAACACCACCAACAACCAAAAGTTCTTTCTTCTGGGTGTAGGCCAAGGCCCTCTCTGTAACTTCTAAAAGCATTGAATACACGTTATGTAGAAATGAATGCGAGATATCTTCCTTACTCTCTTTCCCAATCTTATTCCTTGCAGCAGTTAGAATCCCCGAAAAGGCCAAATCCATTCCCTTCACAGTATAAGGCAAGTCAATATAGTTTCCTTGAGAATACATACTATCCATTATTTGGCCCGAAGGGAATCCATATCCTAAATATCGCCCCAAGTGATCAATTGCATTCCCTAGCCCCATATCTAAAGTTTCTCCAAATACCCTATATCTGCCATTCTTATGGGCTATAATCTGGGTATTTGCTCCAGAGGTGAATATAGTCAAAGGATCTTTTAATCCAGTAACAAGCTTACCAATTTCAATATGTGCAACACAGTGATTTATTCCAATTAAGGGAATTCCATACTTAAGAGATAAAGATCTTCCAAAAACAGCACCACAACCCAAGCACTGCCCAAACCCAGGACCTTGTGAGAAAGAGATCAAATCAATATCTTTCATAGATAATTTGCTTTTCTCTAAAGCAGAATCTAGAATAGAGGGAGCTACTGCAAAATTATGTTCAGCAATCTCTCGAGGAAGAAATCCTCTACCTTCTGTTTTAAGGGTATCTCGTTCATTAGCAAAGATCTTACCTTTGTCAGTTACGATCCCCACCCCTAATGTGTGTGCAGTACTCTCAATTCCAAGTATATTCATTTAGATCACTAAATAAGCATCAAAACAATTGCAAATATGTTATACAATATATGTGCATAAAAATTAACGAAAAGGTCTTGGTGTTTCTTATAATACCAAGCCAATATAAGCCCCAACACAAAAGCCCCAATCATTTCAACCCAAGAACCATAACCATAGTGCAACAAAGCAAAGGCAAGAGTAGAAAGGAACATTCCAATCCTGCTTACCAAGAATGCCCTAAAGAAGTATTCCTCTAAAAACACCCCTATGACCAACATTACGAAAAAGTAAACTAGTTTCCCAGATTCAACATAGAACATAAAGTTCTGTTTTACATTTCCCAGATCATTATATTGCGGCAAAGCAAAGTACACAACCAAGTTTATTGCAAGAGATACAAAAATAAGAATAAAAAATAGCTTTACTCCAAGATACAAACTTTCGAATTTTATTTTTTTAAGCCCAAAAAACTTCTTTAAGTCTTCAACAATTGTCCCGTCAGAGTGATACTTTCGATAAATAAAAAAATAGATTATTGGTAGGATTAAAAAAATTAGATTCAACCACCATGCCATAGTATTAATAAAATCAGGATAATTTATAAATAAAATGCCCCTTGGATCCACAGGTAGGAAAAAGATCCTGTTGAGTCCGACATTATAAGGCCAAGATAAAGACAAACAAAATAAATATATAAAAAGAGGGTAAAAGATTTGACCCTTATTTACTTACTCATTTTTTCCATTCAGTATACTGACATTTTCCGCAAGTGTATCTGTCTTTGTGGCTTGCCAAGAATACTCCTGATCCGCATTTAGGGCAGCACTTGTGATCTCTAACTATCTTGTCTTCTTCAACTTTATAAAAAGCTGATTTCTTTATTCTCTTTGTCTTCTTACTTTCTTTTTTCTTTTCTTCAGCCATAACTATTCACTTCCTATTATTCTTTCTTCTCTTCTTTTGGTGCTTTTGGAGCCTCTACTTTAGCTTCTTCCTTTGCGGGTGCTTTAGCAGGTGCTTTTCCTTTTGCTCCTTTCTTTCCATCTTTAACTTCTAGCCCTAATATTTTTGCTCTTACCTTGTTGTTTTTCTTTGATTCTATTTCTTCTAAATCCTTTACGTTGTCATAAACTTTAACATAAACTCTAACTTCTGGTATACCATATGTTGTGAAGATCTTATCAACAACTACTTTCTTGTCGTCGAATCCCATTTTTGCAGAGATTTGTTTTACAAGATCGTCTCTCTTTGGAGTTTTATCTGTATCCTCAACCAAAATCATAAACTCTCTTCTATTAAGCAATCTATTGTCTGATTCTTTTACTGTCTTAAATTTCATTTTATCACCTTATCCTATCCTTAATGCAAACTTTCCTGGTTTTGTTATCCCAAGTATTTTTGCTACTTGAGACTTTTCAACATCAATTATAACTACATATCCTTGCCAAAAAGTTGTGAATTTTTTATTATTACAAGCAGGACATAATTCTATTTCTTCCTCACTTATATATCCACAAGTCTTACATGCAAAATCTCTTTTTACCATAATTAATCATCCCGCGTAATTATTTTGCTTCTTTTTTAGTTACTTTTTTTGTTCCTTCTTTCTTTGCTTCTTTTTTAGCGGTTTCTTCTCCGCCTTCAACATCCTTTCTTGCTTTCATTATCCATTCCATTTTTCCTAATCCTTTTTGTCTCATTGTCAATCCGATCTTTGATTGAACTACATCGCTTCCATAACTACAATTAATTAGTTTAGCATAAACTAAATCTTCGTTTTCCAAAGTTAGCTTTGTATCTCTACCAACAAATTTTCTGTCTTTTGTATCAAAATTTATGAAATCGTCCATTAATTGTGATACGTGAACAAGCCCATCAAAAGGACCCAAACCCAAGAATACTCCAAACTCAACTACATCTTTTACATTTGTTTCGTATATTGCTCCAATTTCTGGAGAGAATACTAAAGTTTTGTATTTTACAGTTATATATGCCGCGCTGTCCCCTAAAGGAACTTTTGCTTCTCCAAAGTCAAGAATATCAACAACACAAATTACAACACCATATCTTTCATCAATCTTTCCCTCAATCTCGTCGTTCAGAACATCTTTTACTATTTCTTTTAATTCAGATCCAAACTTTGATGCTGGTATTCTTACAACTTTTTCCATATCTACAATGTAAAACATGTTTTCCACCCATTAATTATATTTTCTTAATCCTTTTGCTGAAAAAGAATAAACTATTCCACCTTTATTTTTTATTTCTTTTTTAAGCATTTTATCATTTGTGAAAAATACTTTATATTTTCCCACTAAATTTAACATTTCTTTGTCGGCAAAGCTTCCTTCGTCTTTCCCGATTATAATATTGTATAAGGATAATAACTTAAATATTAACCTTTTAGCAACATTGTATTTTGTTGCGGTTTTCTCCAATTTTTCAAGCTCTCTAACAACGCTTCCCGGAATGTATATTTGTTTAACATCTAATCCTTCAAAAGGATCTTTTTTAAGTTCATAAGCTGATATCAAAACACTTGTATCAACAACTACAATATCATATACTTCTTCCATAACCATACAAATGCCAGCCGTTCTGGAAATTCCTACTTATTGCAATATTCTGTCCTTTTTCTATTATACTCTTTAACTTCAGATTTATTTTTACCTTATTTTTAGTTATTGCACTTGCAATTCCCAAATTTGTGCTTGTTCCAATAGTCAAAACTAATGGTTCATTAATAAATATTGGTTTATCAAATTTCATTAATTCTCTTTCTAGAGAAGTAACATCCAACTCTATTTGTGATACAGGGTTTGGCAATTTTCCAACATGCCCAACTACTTTTCCTTTCATAGAATCATTGTAACTCATTGCTGGGTCCAATTCTGTCCCAACAGCAATTAAACCACCTGATTTTGCTACTTCTAATTCGCCTTTATCAGTTCTTAAAGATACAACTTTAGTTATTAGTTTTTCCCCATCCATTGGTGAAATCTCTATTTCGTCTCCAACTTTTATCTGGCCTTTAAGGATTGTTCCACCAAGAACACCGCCAATTAAATTCTCTATATCATTCCCTGGTTTATTAATATCAAATGACCTAACTATACACATATACAGATTTGCTTTATCATCGTGCTTAGGAGTTTCTATTGTTTCTTCTATTGCTTGAATTAATTCAGACTTGTTCAAACCCATATTTGCTGAAACAGGGATTATTGGAACATCTTTATATCCAACAGATTCTAAAAAAGTCTTTATTTGATTATAATTTTCAAGTGCTTTTTCTTTAGTTACCAAGTCAACTTTATTTTGAACAACAACAACGTTCTTTACCCCAGACATCTTAACCGCCATCAAATGCTCTTTTGTTCTTGGCTGAGGGCATTCTTCGTTTGCAGCAATTATTAGCAAAGCACCGTCCATTATTGTTGCACCACTAAGCATAGTTGCCATCAAAGTTTCGTGGCCAGGAGCATCAACAAATGAAACTCTTCGTAAAGCAGTTGCCTTTCCACCACACTTACATTTTTCTTCGGAGGTATAGGCACCACATTTGTTACATTTATAAAAAACAGTATCTGCAAATCCCAATCTAATTGAGATTCCTCTTTTTATTTCTTCAGAATGAGTGTCGGTCCACTTTCCAGACAGCATTTTTGTAATACTGGTTTTTCCATGGTCTACGTGGCCAATTAAACCAATATTTACTACTGCCTGTTTAGTATCTACCATAAGCTATCACATTATTCTTTCTTATCCTTCTTTTCTTCCTTTGGTTTTCCAAATTTAGCATCTAAATTGTCTTCTTTTAATTCAACTAATTTTATATTTATTTGTGCGATTCTATCATCAACAAAAGTTCCGTGCAAAGTTTTTCTTACTTTTTCGCCTTTAATTTTTGAGTCTTTGAACCCAAACCCTGGGCTTAACAAAACTC
Source organism: Candidatus Iainarchaeum sp. (assembly GCA_028710695.1). GTDB lineage: Archaea > Iainarchaeota > Iainarchaeia > Iainarchaeales > 0-14-0-20-30-16 > JAQTTP01. The sequence continues at coordinate 43,630 of JAQTTP010000004.1, read as the reverse complement.
TTTTGTGGCCTTGATTACCTAAAAAAGAAGCCATTGCCATTCCTTCTTTTGTTGAACCGCCAGTTATAATTCCTTTTCCATTAACTCCAATTGTTTCTAATTGAACTTCGTCCCCAATTTTTTTTCCGATGTAAACAGGACTATCAACTTTAACAGTATATGTTTTTGATGTTTTTGGATTAGATAAATTCACTATCATTTTTATCACCTTAGTCTAACAAACTCCTACTTAATTCCTCAACTTTTTTAATCAAATCATTTGATAAATATTTCTTGAATTCTCCCATTTCATATTCTCTAAAATAGGATATTACTTCCTTATTTAAATCAATTTTGTCTGAATTTCCGCCATCAATTGAAACAGCAACTTCTTGGCCTTCAGATGCAAATTCTATTGATTTTCCATTATCCTGAACTTGCTTAACTACTCCAAGAACTTTTCCATCAATTGCTACCTTTGTTCCAGGATAAAGCTTTCCACTTATTACCTTTACTCCGCAAACCAAAGGTTTGGTCCTTTTAAATATATGCTCAGGAAATATTTTAAAGGAAACAGGGTGCCCTGATTTCTTCACAAGCTCTTCAAAGTTTTTGCTATCTTGCTCTGTTATCCATTTTTTATATTTCTCAATTAAATCATAAACTACTGAACTCTGGATCACATGAACATCCTTGCTTTTCTGCAAATCTAAAGCATTATCTAGGATATTTACATTAAATCCAAATATCACTCTATCTTTCCAGCTATCTGCAATAGATGCCTTCAGAATATCTTCTTTTGTTATATTGCCAATTCCTGATTGCAATACTTCTAAACCTTCTTTCTTTATCAATGAATCTAATGCTTCTAAAGATCCTATTGTGTCTGCTTTAACAAGTATCCCTTTTTCCCTACACAATACTTCACACTTTTCTTCGTCGCAGATTACATCTACAACTGCCAAGCTATCTCCCGCAACAACAGAATCAAGCTTATGTGCTACAATCCTAACTCCTGCTGCAGCAGTTGCTTCGTCAACATAATCAAAGTCAACCTTCTTCTGCATTATTTCTTGCAGTTCTTTTGGTTTCAAAATACCTTTGATTTTAGTGTACATTGTGCCAAGCTTTCCGCTTAGGCAAATAAAATCATTTTTTCTAATTACTCCATCAGTAATTATTACATCTATTACTGTTCCAAGCCCTTTTGCTTCTTTCACTTCTAGAACAAATCCTTTTGCTTTGCCTTCAACATTCAAAGCAAGCTTTTTTTCTAAGTATTTCTGAGACAAACCGGACAAAAACAAGAGCAAGTATTCTAACCCTTGTCCAGTCTTTGCACTTACTGGTAAAAGAATTACCTCTCTAGTAAAATCCTTTATTTTGTCAAATCTTTCAACAGGATAACCCTGTTCGTAAAGATCTCCATAGATTTTGTAAAATCTATTATTAAAGTCTTTTGCTAAATTGCTTGTGCCTTCATCAACTTCTCTCATTAAAATATCTATTTTCTGAGTTTTGTCCCAACCTTGGAGCATATCCGCCTTTGTCAAAGCCACAATAAAGGGGGTTTTATTCTCTTTTAAGTATTTTATTACCTCTTTTGTTTGTGGTTGCAATCCTTGCATTATATCAACAATCAAAATTGCAATATCTGCAAGGCCGCATCCTCTTTGCCTTAAGGTAAAGAATGCCTCGTGCCCAGGAGTATCTATAAACAAAAGCCCCGGAATCTTCAAATCAAATTTGAATTTTTCGATTAGAGGCCCTGCAAAGCTATTTACTACTTCCATTGGAACATCTGTTGCTCCAATGTGCTGAGTAATTCTCCCCGCTTCTTTCAATGCAACTGTACTTCCTCTAATTGCATCTAATAGTGTTGTTTTTCCATGATCAACATGGCCTGCAACAACAACTATCGGCTCTCTAATCATATCCTGACTCCTTTACTTCTTAACTCTTTTAACCCATCTTACTTTGTTTGGGTTTCTCTTGAGCTTTAATTTATTCTTCTGGCACTTAGAACTACAAAAGAAGAATATGGTTCCATCATTTTTCACATATTCTACTCCGTTGCCTTCCTTAATTTCCTTACTACAGAATGAACACTTCATGCTATCACCTTGCTCTTATCTCTTTTGCTTCCTTCTGTACATTTAGCAAAACTAAGACATCTCCTTTCTGTACTGGGCCTTTAACATTTCTTCTTTTTACTCTTCCTTTTTCAGGGCCATCAAGGATTCTACAAAGAACTTGAGTTATTTCTCCACTCACACCTGTTCTTTTTATTAGTTCCACTATTTCTGCAGGTGTTCCCATTTCATCAGCCATTCAAAACACCTCATTTAACCAGTTCCAACAATTGCTTCTTCAACTGTTCAACGTCTTTAGCTAAAGTTCCTTCATCAGTTATTGCAATACATGATGCTGAAATCTTTAATCCTGAAGCTTCGCCCAAATCCTTTTTTGTTGGCAAGTAAGCAAATGTTACTTTTTTCTCCTTACACAAAACAGGTATGTGCATTAAAAGTTCCTCAGGGCTAACATCCTCAGCCATTACTACAAACTTAGCCATTCCTCTTTCAATTACCTTAGTTACTTCATTAACTCCGGCTTTTATTTTTCCACCCTTAGACACCTTAGAAAGTAAAGCTTTTATTTTCTCATAAGTCTCTTGTGGGGTTTCAAATTTCACAAACTGTGGCATCACAACACCTCCCTATTACAGTTCACAGGTTGAAAATAAGATATTATATAAGTATTATATAGTAACCTTTAAAAAGAATCCCTTCACAACCCAAAGCACAAAAACAATAAGTTTAAATAATGTTATTTAATATTAAATAATAAGTGATAATTATGACTTTAAAGACGTTTAATGTTGAAGAAACAGTATACAAGAGATTTTCTGATTTTTGTAAAAGCAATGGAATGAGTATGAGTAAACAAATAGAGTTTTTTATGCGATCCATAATAGAAAACGAACCAGAAGTAAAACAAGAATATATTCAAAAATTAGAAAGAATTAGGCAAGGCAAATTTATAAAAGTTGATAATTTTGCTAAAAGGTATGGGTTATAACTATGACATATGCTTTAGAAATACCTGAACACTTAGATAAAGTTTTTTCAAAGCTAGCAAAAAAAGACAAAAAGCAACTAAAAATAATTCGTAAAAAAGTAGATGAAATATTAGAGGCACCAAATCATTACAAACCACTTAAAGGCGATATGCACGGTACTCGTCGAGTACATATTTGTAAATCATTTGTCCTTACTTACGAAATAGATGAAAATACAAAAGTTGTTCGACTTTTAGATTATGAGCACCACGATAATATTTACTGAATTATTTGCAGTTATTTTCCTTGGGCCCAGCAATTGTCAAAGTATGACTTCATCATATTCACTAAGCCATCATTATTCTCTACTATTGACACTTTATATTGCTGTTCACTATCAGTATTTAATCTAAAAATAGCTTTTTTCCCATCTATTAGGTATGCCAAAAGGTTGTGGTTAAATTCTCTACCTTCTCCACCTATCTCCCAAATGTGCTTTTTATGCTCTGGGTGAGTGACAATCTTTACACTTATATTCTTCTCTACTGCCTTCTTAAGCCTCTCTTTTAGCTCTTTTTCCCCTATCTCTGAACCAGAGAAAGCACAGATATTAAGATTGGCATTAGCTAACTCTTCATTTAATAGCTTTAGGAAGTTCTTTTTATCCATATGGATCATTTTGTTCTGTAAAGGCATTTCATTTGTTTTAAACATTTCTTTCATTGTGCCCACAGTTACTTTAACGTTATTGAACTCCTTTTCTTTTGTTTCAACAAGATTATCTAAAACTAGATCAACATTTCTTATTCTATATTTTTTTGGCTTATCTTCTATCTGGATAACATAATCTTTGTCCATTAGTTCCTTCATTACATCATAAATTCTGGTCTTTGGCACGCCAGCAATGTTTTCTATCTCAGAAATAGTACTTACTTTGTTTTTCATAAGAGCATACAATACTTTCGCCTGGTATTCAGTTAATCCCAAATATTTGAGGTTATTTACATGCTCACCAAACATAGTATCTCACACTCATAAGCCTATATATATTAAAGCAGGATATATATAAAAGGTTATGTTTTGAGTCACAAGATTAACTGCTTTTACGCCAGATAGGGCAAGATCGGCTTTAGTTAAATACAAATTAGACAAAAGAAAGAATAAAAACAAATAAATAAAAATAAAAAAAGAGGGAAAGAATCCCTTTACTTCTTGATCATTGCATATCCTAGGTAAACAACTACTAAAACAATTATTACCCCTAGAACCCACCATACCCAAGCACTGCTTATTGTTTCTTCGGTGTCTGTAGTTCCAGTTGTGTTATCTGTTGTTGTACTACCATCATCAGTTGTGGTAGTTGTTTTGTCTTCAGTAGTTATTGTTCCGCCAGTAGGCTCTTTTGTTGTGTCTGCTGCTTTAGCTACTGGTTCTGCAATCTGCAATAAATACAGCTTAGCCCCAGAAGCATCTACGCCACCCAAAGTTACCTTTAGATCGTATACTCCATCGTTCTCAAAGTCTGCTTTTACAGATTGACCTGTTTTCAATATGTATGTCATTGGAGTTGAAGCAATAGTTATTCTTGCTGTTTGTTCTTCAACATTTGTTTCATCAACAGTTACAGTGTGTTCTTCATCCTTTACTTTGATTGTTCTACTTCCACCACTTGAAACTGTTGTTGTTATTGTTTCCTCACTACCGATTTCTATTGCTTCTTCCGTAGTTTCTGCTATTATAATTGTTGATGATCCACCAGATCCACCAGATCCACCCCCTGATGAACAATCAGCAGAACAATTTGATGATGTTTCACCATATGCAGTTTCACAAGAACCATTACTATTACAATAATAAGTATTAGCCGAACATACTCCTGATGCTCCAGGGTTTACACAATGCCCTCCAGAACAAATCCCATCACAAGTACAAGCCGCAGTCCCATTTGCTTGAAGAGTTGCTGAAATATTTAAATCATGGGTACCAACACTAAAAGTATTTGTATCTGCAGTTATTCCACAAACTTTAAATGTAAGGGCTGCGTCAATTGTGGTTTCAAAAACAAGAATATAAAAACCATTTGAATCATACGCAGTTGCACCCGCAGAAGTAGTTGGAGTAGTTGTACTATCCAGCAATGTACTTCCAGTATATGCTGATACTGTTGTCCCCACCTCTGGCTCTGAACCGTTTATGTCAACAATTCCTTTCCAATCTCCAGGAGTTGCAAAAACAAAAGATACGCAAAATATCAAAAAAATTAGTGCGCTTAAATACCGTTTCATATATACACCTCAAAATATAAAAATAAAAAAAAATGTTCACTTTTTGTGAACATTATTTTTGGGTTAGTTATCAAGCTGGAATCTATCAGCAGAACTCAGGTAAATCCAATATGGACTTTGTAAATCTGAATTCATATCAGTTAAAGTCCCAGTTCCTTCTGATTCGCCACCCTGGTACTGAACAAGCCATTCTGCAGAATCTGAATCATAGTGATACAGTATTGTCCATAAAGCTCCACCAGATTCCCAGTGGTTATCATAACCGTGGTCTCCAGACTTATAACCAACAACACCTGCAACCGAGGTGTTGCTATCATTTAAAGCACTTATATTTGGAGGTAACCACAATGTATTCCAGTTTACATTTAAGCTCTGGGTATAGTTATAATCACCAGTTGTATCTGCAGCAGAGACATTATAGTAAGCAAGAGATTGTTTACTATTTCCTGCGGCATCAGTAGCAGTTATTAACAAACTATATGTTCCAACTACTGCTTTTCCATGTGCAAATGTATATGTCCAAGTTCCATTAACACCCTCTGTTGCACCACTACCATTAACAGTTATTGTTGCTGCTGTGGTGTCTTCAACTACAGTCACTGTTACATTTACATCTGGAGTAATCCTGTAAGTTGCTTTATCAAAGGAAACACTACTTACTACTGGAGCAATAGTGTCAGCAGTAAATGTTCCTGCACTATTATTTGCAGTCATTGTGTTACCTGCAACATCTTTTGCCCCGGATACTGTTATTGTTGCAGTTGCATTCTCATCATTATTTAACAAAGTAAATGTTCCAGTCCAAGTTGTTGAATTGAAATCTGTTTCTGTTACTGAATATGGATTTGTAGCCAAACCAGTAACTCTTACTGTTGGACTTGTTCCAGTATCTATTGTCTCACTAAATATTACAGTAATTGTAATTACTCCTGCTGTTGCCGGATCTGAATCTGCTGTCGCAGAAGAAACTGTTGGTAATAAAGTATCTACTGCATAATTACTTGATGTAGTTGATACGCCAGGAGCATTACCTGCTGCATCTGTCCAGTCAGTACCAACAGTGATTACATTTGTTGCATCCGTTGTACTTACAGTTGGAGTAAATGTTGCAGTATATACTGTAGTTCCAGATAACCCTGAAATCGCTCCACTAGGAGAGTTTATATCCCCCACTGCAAATCCAGTTGGAGCTTCTGAGAATGTAAATGTTACTGTTGCTGTTTCTCCAGCTTTCAAAGCATAATCACTCATTGTTATTGCTACTGTCGGATTGTTAGTATCTGCATTTAAATCGTTATTTTCTCCTCTTGTACTTAAGGTACTCATTACATTACCTGCTAAATCTTTTGCACCTAATATTCCATAAAATGCATCAGTTACAACCTCATTATCATCTGTAAAGGTAAATGTTCCTTGCCAAATAGTCGAGCTATTCGCCCAAGAACTGTTAGTTATAGTTATTGGACTATCATTTAAACCTTCCACAGTCATAGTTCCTAAAGTAGCCTCATCCATTGTTTCTGAGAATGTTATATTTACATCAACTGTTCCTACACTCGCATCTGCCAAAGTTACTGGAGTAACACCAGTTACAGTTGGAGCAGTAGTATCAATTACTATTGCCTTACCATTGGCTAATGAACCTGCAGCACCAGGAGCAGCTAATGTCAAAGTTGCAGCGTTACCAGCAGTTGAATCAGTTATAGTTCCACCATTCAAATCTAAACCATCAGTAGCGTTATAATCTAAATCTAAAGATGTATCGCCTGCCTGAACAGTATAAGTAAATGTTAAGGTATCAGTACCATTACCATCAACATAAATCGCATTTCTATCAGTAGCACCTAATTCTAAAACAATTAATGGTGCACCAGTTATATTTACATCTTCACTAAACCCAACTGTAATATTAATATCTACACCCGCCTTGTAATAACCATCTGCCTTAGTTGAGTTCACATCAAGTACAGTAGGTCTAGTTGCATCAATTGTCTTAGCTACATCTGAGCCGCTTACATTTGCACTTATGTTACCTACAGCATCAGTTGCATTTACATCAGTCAACTGAATAGCTACTGCAGTATCATCACCAGCTATAACAGTATAGGTTGCTGTGTAAGTATCTCCACCATTAACAGTACCCCATGCTATTACTTGACCATTATAAGTTGTTGGAAGGAGAGTTAAACCTGCTTCAGTTACACTTATATCAGCAGTAAATATTATTGTGTCACCAATCTTCAAAACACCTGCTTCAGTAGCATTAGAAGTTACTGAACTAATAATCGGAGCAGTAGTATCAATTACTAAAGCTTTATTGGCACCTAATGAACCAGCAGCACCTGGAGTAGCCAATGTCAAAGTTGCGTTATTCAAAGCAGCATCAGTTATAGTTCCGCTATTCAAATCTAAAGCATCTGTGCCATTATAATCTAAATCTAAGGATGTATCACCGGCTTGGACAGTGTAAGTAAAAGTTAAAGTTGTTGTGCCAGATCCAGTAAGGTATTGCGCATTTCTATTTATATCACCAGTATTTAAGGTTAAAATTGGTGTGCCAGTTACAGTTACTGCTTGAGTAAAAGTTACAGTAATGTTAAGATCCGTACCTGCTTTGTAAGTACCATTATCTTTTGTAGATGTTACATTAGATACAGTTGGAGCAGTAGTATCAATTACTATTGCTTTACCATCAGCTAATGAGCCTGCAGCACCAGGAGCAGCTAAAGTTAAAGTTGCAGCATTGCCTGCAGCATCTTTTATAGTCCCACTATTCAAATCTAAACCATCAGTAGCATTATAATCTAAATCACTACTGGTGTCGCCAGCCTCAACAGTGTAAGTAAAGGTTAAAGTTGTTGTGCCAGAACCACTTGCATAAATTGCATTCCTGTCGGTTGCACCCAATTCTAAAACAAGTAAAGGAGCACCAGTTACAGTTACAGCTTCACTAAACCCAACTGTAATATTAATATCTACACCCGCTTTGTAAGAACCATCATCTTTTGTAGAGTTTACATCACTTACAGTTGGATATGTTGCATCAATTGTTTTTGCTACATCAGAACCATTTACATCAGCACTAATATTACCAGTAGCATCCTCTGCGTTTACATCAGTTAGCTGTAAAGCTGTAACTAAGTCATCACCAGCTACAACAGTATAAGTTGCTGTGTAAGAATTTCCATCATCACTTGCCCAACTAGGAACAAAAGCATGACCATTATAACCCGCAGGAAGAATTGTCAAACCATTTTCGTCAACATCAATTTCTACAGTAAATATTATTGTGTCACCTATTTTTAAGACACCTGCCGCAGTAGCATTAGAATAAACACCACTTATAATTGGAGCAGTAGTATCAATTACTATTGCTTTACCGTGTGCTAAAGAGCCTACGTCACCAGGAGTAGCCAAAGTCAATGTTGCATTATTCAATGCAGCATCGTTTATAGTTCCACTATTCAAAATTAAAGCACCAGTACCATTATAATCTAAATCTGCAGAGGTATCACCGGTTTGTACTGTATAAGTAAAAGTTAAAGTTGTTGTACCAGATCCACTTACATAACTTGCATTTCTGTCTGTGGCACCTAATTCTAAGTAAATCAAAGGAGTACCTGTTACAATTACAGCCTCAGTAAATTCAACTGTAATATTAATATCATCACCCACCTTGTAATTATTATCTGTATTAGTAGAATTTACGTCAGATACAGTTGGAGCAGTAGTATCAATTACTATTGCTTTACCATCAGCTAATGAGCCTGCAGCACCAGGAGCAGCTAAAGTTAAAGTTGCAGCATTGCCTGCAGCATCTTTTATAGTCCCACTATTCAAATCTAAACCATCAGTAGCATTATAATCTAAATCACTACTGGTGTCGCCAGCCTCAACAGTGTAAGTAAAGGTTAAAGTTGTTGTGCCAGAACCACTTGCATAAATTGCATTCCTGTCGGTTGCACCCAATTCTAAAACAAGTAAAGGAGCACCAGTTACAGTTACAGCTTCACTAAACCCAACTGTAATATTAATATCTACACCCGCTTTGTAAGAACCATCATCTTTTGTAGAGTTTACATCACTTACAGTTGGATATGTTGCATCAATTGTTTTTGCTACATCAGAACCATTTACATCAGCACTAATATTACCAGTAGCATCCTCTGCGTTTACATCAGTTAGCTGTAAAGCTGTAACTAAGTCATCACCAGCTACAACAGTATAAGTTGCTGTGTAAGAATTTCCATCATCACTTGCCCAACTAGGAACAAAAGCATGACCATTATAACCCGCAGGAAGAATTGTCAAACCATTTTCGTCAACATCAATTTCTACAGTAAATATTATTGTGTCACCTATTTTTAAGACACCTGCCGCAGTAGCATTAGAATAAACACCACTTATAATTGGAGCAGTAGTATCAATTACTATTGCTTTACCGTGTGCTAAAGAGCCCTCTGCACCAGGGGCAGCTAAAGTTAAAGTTGCAGTGTTACCGGCAGCATCAGCTATAGTTCCACTATTCAAAATTAAAGCGCCAGTGCCATTATAATCTAAATCAGCACTTGTGTCGCCTGCTTGTACTGTATAAGTAAAAGTCAAAGTAGTTGTACCGGTTCCACTTTCATAAGTTGCATTTCTATCGGTTGCACCCAATTCTAAGAAAATCAATGGTGTACCAGTTACAATTACGGCCTCACTAAACTCAACTGTAATATTAATATCATCGCCCACCTTGTAATTATTATCTGTATTAGTAGAATTTACGTCAGATACAGTAGGCGCAGTTTTATCAAAAATAACATAACTAGAGTTAGTTGTTGCAGCTACCTGAACACCATCATTTCCTGCCAAATCATTAAAATCTATTGTAAATGGCACCAGCCCAGTTGAATCACCAGTAACCATAGCATATGTTGCTGTATAATTTAATCCACCAGTATTTGTTGCAACCACACTATGTGTTGCTATTGTTACTGTAGGTAAAACAGACAATGTTTCACTTGCAGTAAAAGATAATGTTATTGTACTACCTACTTTTGCTGAAGAAGTATTGCTATCACCGGAAGCAATAGTCACAGGGGTTAATGTTGGAACGGTGTTATCAATTATAAAAACAGCATTTGAAATATCATAAGTCTCAGAATCAGCAGATGCACGAATTTTTATTTTATAATCTGTATCATTCGCTACGGAGGTTGTATCCCATTGATAATATTGTAATTCACAGTTTACATCCACAGCAATTTGTGTTGAATTGCCCAAAGATACATCCTGCCAATAAATATTAACGTTTAGATCAGTAGCACATCCTACTGCAGTCCAGGTAATATTCCTGTCACCGCTCCAGTATTCACCACCATCTGGATCTGTTACTGTTATGCTTGTTATTGCAGCACTTACAAAGCCTGCGCATAACACCACAAAAAACAAAACAAAAAAACTTAAAAACAAATTTTTCAATTTACTTCGTCCAACACTATTTTTATTCATTTATAACCCTCCAACAGATTAGTTTATTTTCTCCTTAGCAACTACCACATCTAACAACCATATGATTTTTTTGGCCATCAAAAAATGTGGTTTAATTATATTTTGTCGAAAATAATAAAGCAGATAACTTTATAAAGTGTGTGATAAAAAATTGTTATTTTATATATAACTTAATCACTCTATAAGTTATAAATATAGGTTATAAACTTTTATTTATTTTTGTGAAAAATTCTTTTGCAAGCAACAAGATATTTTTAATAAAAGAATTAAAAAGTTAAGTCTATGAGAACTTATTTTAAGAGATTAAAGTCAGGAATCAAAAAAGTAAATAAATAAAAAAAAAGAAAAAAGAAAGGAAAATTAATTCCTTACTCTTACAATGGAACTACTACGTCATCAGCAGTTAACAAAGCAATTAGCTCGTCAACAACTGCAACTGTGTTTTCCTTTGTGAAACCAGCAGCTATTACGTTACCAGCAACTGTCTCTAATACTTTGTCTCCTTCCTTAACTAAGTTTGCAGTTAATTCTTCAGGGAACAAACTATTAACAGCCCATCCACCAATTACTATGTATTTACCTGTTCCTGCTTTATCTGCTTCTATTACAGGTAATGTAGCATTAGTGTATGGAGTATCAACACTTGGAGTTGTTGTTTCAGGACCAGTAGTACATACTTGACCTTCAGCATTTACTGTTGCAGTTCCAGTCACAATGTGTACTTCAGGGTATGCTTGTGCTTCAGGTATTACAAAGAATGGGAAGTCGCTTTCAACACCGAACTTTGTTCCGAATGCATTGTATGCCCAGCTTATTCCAGTATCTTTACCGGCCTTTATCAAGGTTGTTGAACTACTATAGTTGATTTGTGATCCAGTTGGTATATCATTAGTTGATCCACCTTCACCAACTAATGGTGCTTTTCCAGTTTCTGTGTTTATATACACCGCAAATTCACCAGAGTTAGCTGTTGCTGCATCTTGATCTACTTTAAAGTAAGCAGCTGAAATTTGGTTATCTGTGTATGCAGCTATTGATGTCAAAGAATCTATTTCTCCTTCTAAGTGAGGTAAATAGAAGTTAAAGTCATCAGCTACTGTTGAAGATGCTACTGCTTGATCAGACCCTTCTAACTCAAATGATCCATAAGATGCTGCTGAACTCTTCAAGTTATAAGGAACATCTGCCCCCAGGAATAACCATCCAACACTATTTGTAGCGTCATAACCAAAGATATAATATTGGCTTATATCTCCACTATTTGTAAATGCTAATGGACTATTGATATCAATATCTCCATCTGCAGTATATTTCCAGTCTGTTGCACCAGTTATTTTTATTGTATATTCTCCATCAACATCGCTACCAGTACCAGTGTACACACTATAGTTACCATCTGCTTCTGCAACTATTTTTAGAATCTTGTCTTGGCCATCCATAGTAAATGTTGCAGCTAGGTTAGTATCATCTGCAGCACTCAAAGTTAACTGATAATAGAATGGAAGCTCGTGTAATGCATCATCAGTACCATAGTATTTTATACCAGGCATATTATCTGAGTTTTCTAATGCATCAGTAAATTCTATTGTTGTTGTTTCTTTAGTTGTAGATACATATGAACTATAATCTGGCAATTCTAGTCCGCTAAATCTTACACCAATAAAGTCACCGTATAACCATGCTGTTTCTCCAGCGTTTAACATACTTTTTTCTGTGTAAGTTTTATCATTTTTGGCAGTGTTCTTTATTACTATATTTGTTAATTTACCACCAGTTAAACTTATTGTTGATTTCCAGTCATACTGTGTATTTGTTTTTGTTTTTGTTGAATCATATGGGAATCCTTCGTTGTTCTTTATTGTTAATTTGTCTTCACCCAACAATATTTGTATATCGTAGGCAGGAACATCAGAAGTACCTATGTTATCAACTTGGTGAACATCTACACCAGTATCTAATAAATCTTCTGCAAAAGTTTCTCCTTCAGCTACTTTTGTACTCTCTGTCTCTGCAACGCCAGTTTCTGCGTTATACAAAGTCATCTTTACTGTAGTTGGGTCTGTAGAACTATATACTACACCATCTATTGTGGCATAATATGCTTTACCATCTTTACCAACTAAGTTTTCTAACTTTGCACCAGGAGCATAGGATTTTACTGAACTTTCGTTTACTAATACTATCTGGTCTGAACTATCGTTAATACTATACACCATATAAGTTGATCCTAAAAAAGGAATAACTACCTTATCATTAGTTCCATCTGTCCATGATGGGCTTGTATATCCGCCTGTTGCAGTATCTTTAGCAAAGTTCAAATCTCCAAAAGTCACTGTGTATACAAAGTCTTCTGCATCATAAGCTAAGCCCATGTCTCCAACATAATATCTGTCATCAAATAATGCTTGAGCACCAAGAGCTACTTGTTCTCTAATTGAAGATGTATATGTTGTTCCACCAACTTTATAGCTTGCTGAACTTTCATCTGCCAAAAGGTCAGTTCCAACATTTGCACCTTTTGCAATAACATCTGCAGCAGCAAAGTTATCTGATCCTTTTGTTTCTCCTAAAGCAGTTCCAACGAATTTCTTCTTAACTGTTAGGCCGTCATCTACGGTTCCTGTTGCATCAACACAAGTTTCTGCCCCAGGTACTACTTCTCCGCCAGTTGTGTATACTGCTAACTTTGCAACCTCAGTTGACAATTTGTTTGCAGCTAAAACATCGCTAACGTGAGCTGTTTCACCAACTACAATTCCATTTACTAGAACTGCGTGGCCTGTTGTGTCTAAAACATCGTTCTTAGTTACTGCAGCACCAGCAACAGCAGCAGCCAATAAAGCTACACCTGTACCAATAGCCACTAATTTCTTTACATTCAATTTCTTCATCTATACTTCACCTCGTTTTTCTATGAAGAGTCTGAGCTTTAGTCAAAGAATCCCACATTAAGGACGCTCATAACGCTCTGTAATATACTTAATCCCTACTCTTTATAAAGGTTTGCCGGCCTTTTAGCAAAGATTTATAATAGTTACTCATCAGTTTTCCCTCTTTCTCTCGCGCATATATATAATATATATTATGAATATAAACTAACCACATAAATTGACAACAAAAACAATCACAAAAAAGAAGACAAATTTAGGGCTAATCCTTATCTCTTATTAGCCGTTTATAGGCGTATGCCCTAAGGAGTTCTTGCTCTTTGTCATCGTCTTCTAAGGTTTTTGCCTTATTTTCCATTGCTTTTCTTGCCACCGCAGTCCACTTTATCTCTGGGTGCTTCTTCATAATGTCATGCAGTTCTTTAGGAACAGCCAAAGTCATATTAACCATAAAATCACCCCATCCATTTTATGGTTCCTGTTTGACATTTTTGCGAACCTGCCGAGCATAAATTCAAACTTGACCATACATTCACCTTAATTTGCCTTTAAAATCACCTTATTTAACTTATATAAGTAAAATAAGTAAAAATAAAAAGGAATCTGTTTTTGGCCATGGCAATCTAAAAGAATATGTTTTATAAAGAACTACCCTTAATTTTTATATGGTTTTTAGGAAATTGTCTGCTTGGATAAGAAAGCCGCACGCAGATGTTGTGCATTTGGGGAATCTTGGCTCAGATAATGGTGCCAAAACAAGAGAACACGCTTTAAAAGCACCAGAGAAGAGGTTTTTGGGCATTGATACAACTAAATCAGAAATTGCTCACACTGCTAATTGGCGTCAACATACAGGGGATTTTATCTCTGGACTAAGAACTTTAAAAGACAACAGCGCAGAATTAATTACAAGTGAGTTGGCTTTAGGGCATTATGGGCCAAAGTTTAATTCTATTATTACCGTGGAATATAATCTCAAAGTTTTAAAGTATATTTATAGAAAACTAAAACCTGCAGGCAGATTAGAAATTATTGTTGCAGGCATAAAAAATGTTTCTGATTTAAGGCAAGCCTTAGAAAGAACTAAATTTAGAGTCTTAGAAATAAGGCCAATAACTGAAGCAGAAGCACATTCTTCCCCCTACACAGAAAGGTATTATTCCAAGCCAGGAGACTATCTTGTACAAAGGAAAAGTATTGTAAAAATAGTTGCGGGGAAATAGCCATGTTCTTGTTGAATTTAAAAAAGAAAATGAATCCCGCCTCTCTACGTTAGGTGGCGGGTATAAGCCCGCATCACGTTTTTTTGTAATGTTTATATATTTTATACCCTAAAGTAGAAACCGGAATAATAAAATATGGCAACATATCCCATGACACTATTTCTGGGCAGTATTTAATAATTATTACCCCCCCGATAACCCAACCAATTGTATATTTGACTTGTTTGGACATATCTTGGAAGAACCCAATATAGCTTATAATACAAAGAATATAAACACAAATCAAGAAAAATATACCCCAAAAAACAGATGATTCAAAAATTTCGTAATAAATAGCCGATATTATTAACCCGGTTCCAGCAGAGGCAACTATCTCTATAGTGCTTTGGTGAATACCTTTAATTATTTTATTCATTATAATGTTTTTTATATAACCTTTTTTATTTCTGCCTTTATTTCTTTTCCTTTCTCAGTTAATTCATAAAATCGCATGAATGCATCCTTTGGGTTTAGGCATTTAACAAGCCCTTTTGATTCTAAATCAGTTAGAGCTCTACTTGTTGTAGATAAGTGTGTATTTATCTCTTTAGCTATTCTCTGTGGGTTCTTTTGATTGGTAAGTGAGGTAATAATTTGTGTTCTTATTTTGCCTCTCAAAACAAAGCTTAAGTCCTCAATCATATAGAAAAAGGCATTAGCGATGTATATATGAAAGATTAGCACAAGCTTAGCAAACAAGTATTTTAAACTTTGCTATACTCTATTTAGAAGGTGATGTTTTGGCTAAGAAAGTAAAAGGGGCAGACGAAATTTTTTGTCCATCTTGTGGAGAAATTATAAAGACGGAGGCAGAAATATGCCCTAAATGTGGGGTAAGACAAAAACAAGTAGTAGCAAAAAAAGATAAACTCACCGCAGGTCTTTTAGCAATATTTTTGGGTGGATTCGGTGTACATAAATTTTATTTAAATAGAGTCGGGTTAGGAATTCTATACCTTGTTTTTTGTTGGACTTTTATACCTGCAATAGTGGGATTTATTGAGGGCATATTATATTTAATAAGCACAGATGACGAGTTTCAGAAATATTATTCTAAATAAAGGTGAAATAATGGATACGGATCTTAGACAAAAAAAGTATTTACTCATTATTATTGGGGTTATCCTGTTTTTATTGCGTTTTGTACCAATATACCCTCAGGGTGAAAAAGTTTTTAGTTTAAGTTATGCACATACGTTTTGTGGTTCTATTCTTGGAGGCTTGCTTGAACAATGTAACCTTGTCTTGGTTGTTGATTGGATTGTTATAATTGCATCCGTAGTTCTTGTAGTGGCAGGGCTTTTTTTGATATATAAAGAGGGATCTAAATGAGGTTTTATGGGGTTTTTGTAATATCTGGGATTGTTGCTTTGTGTATGTTAATGTTTATTTTATCAGGGTGTGTTTCCGATAGTAACGATAAGAATACTTTGGCACCAATAATTGAAACAAAAAAAGATGTTAATTGTGATCCTACAGCACAGGTTGTAGGGGATTTTATTAAGTATGCTGCTTATGAATCAGTAACTGGAAAAATAAAAAACTTAATTTTTCAATCAAAAATAACTGTTGGCCCTGCTTTATCTTATATCGAGGCAAGGCAAAAATATTTTGATGTTTTATTAAATAATTACAATGACTTATATGACCTTTGTGTTGCTAACTATTTTGGTTATGAGTCTAACTGTATTAGTTATCTAAATTATTATTTTAGCTTAAATGATAAAGTAACTTATGAAATTGTATCCATTAAATCCATCTATTCTTCAGAGGACATTTGTAAAGTTGATCTAAAATTACAGATTAATGAGGGAAATAAAAGTAAAATATATGATTCTACTTATAAGCTAAAAGATAGCTTAAGTGGGTGGCAAATAACTGATTACATCTTAGATGATGGAAATTATGTCAGTCAGATAGATAATTTTTATTTTATAGCAAATTATGACAACATATTAGAAGCCGACTATCTAAAAGCAAAAAATATTGTTGAAGATGAATGTTTTTTGTATGATTTTAATTTGCAAGGAGACTCAGAAAAACAACAAAGTTGTTATATCGGAAAATATTATGGTGTTGCAAAAGAACCAGAAGATTGTGACCCAATAGTGGGCGAGGCCCAATTTGGTACTTGTTTATCTTATGTTGCTGAAATAAAAAACACTGATTTGGTATGTAACCACAATAATAGGCACTATATGGCAGTAGGATTTGCTGATGAAATAAATACAAAAGATGTGTGCCTTTATTCATATTCGTTCAAAGCAAATTCTGCATCGTATTGTAATAAAATAGAAAATGAACAATTAAAAAGTGCCTGTCTAAAAGAGTGGGGCTCTTAGGATTTGATTTATAAGCCCATTTGTGGGCGCTTTGTAGCGTTTATGGCGGTTAATTGCCATCGTCTTTTTCAAGCTCTTCAAAAAGCTTAGTTGCTTTTTGAATCTCAAATATGTTTGGTCCTTCTGGGGCTCGTACTTTCTTGCCATAAAGCACTTCTTTTACCTTACACACGGCTTTTATACACTCTTTAATAAGTCTTACTTGCTCGTAATCATCCTTTGTATTTTGTACCATTCTGTCGAGTTTAGTGAGATATATTCCTAAAATACTCTTAATAGTACAGTCAATACCATCCTCCCCCGCCAACAAAACGGTGTAGATGTCGACTTTATTCCCATTTTTATCTATGACCTCTGTTTTTTGTAGATGGTCTTTAGCATCCAAGCTTTGGATTTTTTTTAATTCTCTCGCAAATACCGTCTTAATTGTGGTGCTTTTTCCCCCCTTCCTACCACAGTCTACTGCATTTAAATTAGTACCAAACTGTGGTTGTGGATTAAAATTAACCATTTAATTCTCCTCCTTTGTGCTTGGAATGTGCTTGTTATGCTTATCTAATGCAGCATAAATAATGTTTCTGGTTGCTTGACCATCTACAGCAATAGTTTGTTTTAGATCTGCAATTGAATGATCTAAATATACTCTGTTTGTGCTTTCGGTTATTCCGTATGTTAATAATTGTTGTAAATCTGCCAGAGTTATTTTTAGCCTCGCCCTTAGCTCTTTACGTACTCGGGTAGGGTTATCCTTATTGTATATCTTTAAAAAGCCCCAGACGTCATTTAAGGTCATGCAGTTAATGCCATCAAACCTCCAATTAGGATAATCTTGGTTTAACTCTAAAGTTGTTATTTGGATTTCTGTATCTTTTGGCAGTTCTTTTATTTCTTCAAAAATATCTTCCTTTACTTTTAATATTGCCGCAATAAGTAACTCTATGCTTATTGGAGGCTCACAGGAAATTTTTGCAGTAACTTGGTTATTTTTTTCCCCGTAAATTATTCTTATTTTTATGTGGTTTAACTGTATTTCTTTTTCTTTATGTATTATTGATTGTTTTGTCTGATATTTTACGCCACAATTTTGGGCCAAGTAATCAACACCGTTGGTTTGTTCATTTGGCACATAATAATAATGGTGGCTCTTTGAAACTACCCCTGTTTTGTAAAGATCTATTAGTGCTCCGCGTGTTGTGTTTATGTCTATCTGAAGGAGCTTTGAAATTATTTTAGGTGTATATTGTTTATTTTCTTTTTTAAGGAATTCAAATACTTTTTCTTTTGCAGTCATGCTAAATCACCATATATGGAATTCAAACTTACTGTTTTTTCGTATGCTATTTTTATTTCATTTAATTCAGTAGAAATCTTGCCTGCTATATCTTGAAATTGTGATATCCAAGTTATTACCTGTTGTGGCAGATAATACGGGCTCGTAGTAATATTGGAAATCAGATTTTGTTTACCCCCTATAATCTCTGAATAAAAGTTTTGATTAATTTGTTGTGTGGAATCAAGATTTAATTCAAAGAAAATGTATTGCGACTGTGCAGTTATTGGTAAATTAGAGATATTATTTGCCTCCAACTGTAATTCTTTTAATCTTTGTGAAATCAGCATGGGGTCCAGCCCTCCGACAATGCCCGTTTTAAAAGTAGACGTACAATGCTTGATTTTGTTAGTCCAGATGTTTTTGACAGCTCAGCTAAAAGTTTATCATCCATCTCCGTCAAAATAACACATAATTTTCGATCTTTACCCATTTTTATCCCCCTTTTAGATTCATTTATATTATTTACGTAGTGAATATGTTTTTATTCATAGTTTTCAAGGTGTTTATTTGAATAAAGTTTACGTAGATACACTAATATCGAAAGCATTTTTATCTTTGGCAGAGAAACCAAAAACATATAACGGCATATTTCAAGATGTTTTTGAAGGTACAAAAAGTACCTTTGACTACTATTGGGGAAAAAGGGCAGGGGTCAATATTGGTTCGACATTAGATGATATAATTATACCCAGACATTATAAAACAAAAAATCCATATGAAATCAATTGGATTAAAGTATATAGTTTATTTTTAAAAAAACATTTGCCTAAACTTCTAATAGAAAAGATCTCTGCTAAGGACGGGAATAAATTTAATGCTTTTGTTAGTTCTACTTTTCCTGCAAAAGAATTGAGAGCAATACAGGGAATTAACAACTTATCCATTACTGGAATTTTTGCAATATATTTATTTTATTTTTATATATTTACAAGAAAAATTACAGATACTAATGAATCATATGTAAGATCTTTGTTAATGAATTCAATCCTACGAAAAAATCTACTTTCTGGAATTAGTTATGATGACGCGCAAAAGAACGCTAAAGAATTTGAAGAAAATATTTATAGTTTATTTAGTAAATTATCCTTTAGTGAAGTTAACAAAAATAATTTCCGTGATTTGCACGGTTTTTTTCGTATAATTATAGTAAATATCTTTGCAATACGTATTTCTGGCTATGATGGATTAAACAGTAATTCTAATTTAGTCCTTAATTCAGTTGATCAAAACGTAAAGAAAAAGGCTGTGTTTGATTATTTGAAAAATCGTAGGAATCGCACCGATTATTCTCCTGAAAAATTTAAAACTTATATATTGTCTCAAAAAGATGAATTTTTAAATTGGAATTTTATCCTATCAGAACTATCAAAATTATTTACTGAAAAAATGCTTTTGCCAGTTAATTCTGCGATTTTTATGGATACAGCAATTTGTATAGATGGGTCTATTGGAATGAATAAGCAATTAAACATTTTTTTATGATTATTTATTCAATAGCTTAAAAACAATTTGTTTTCTTATTATTGGATCAGTTAATATTTTGTCTAATAAATCTTCATTCTCTTTCTTTTGTTGCTCATAGTCTAATAATGTTTGTGTATCTAAAGGGCAAGCACATTTAGTACAAAAGTTACTATTGGGGGAATTTTTTGCTGAACACCTTGGGCAGTCTTTTGGTGCGAACTTTGATTTTTCTGTTTCTTCGATTTTTAGGCCGTAGAGCTTTTTTATGGGATCATTTAAGTCTTTACTTGCCATATGGACATAAGTTGATACTTCCTTTGAATTTTGAGACCAGCCCATATATTGTTTCATCTGTTGTTCAGAGATATTCTTTCTTGCCATTAATGTTGCTCTTGCATGCCTAAAACTATGTGGATTTATTCTTTTTGTAATCTTTGCTCTTTTTCCGATAGTTATCAATAATTTTCTAATTGCATTATATCCCATTGGTGCTGGATTATTTCTATCTTTATTCGCTAAACAAGGCCACAGAGGGGCTTCTGGGTTGTTTTTTTGCGGATGTAGATCCAACCATGCCGCCAAGTAAGGTATTGATGGCACAATAGGTATTCTTCGAGGGCCTGTTTTTCCGTCGACCCTTACATAACCCATTTCTGTCTCAAAGGTAATATTTTTTATTTTTAAAGTTGCCAATTCTCCCACTCTAAACCCAGTTTCAGAGAGCAACATCATTATTGCCCTATCTCTTGGGTGTTCTGCAGATTCTATCATTTTTAATAGTTCTTCTTCAGTAAGAATGTCTTCTGGAAGTCTCGTACTCATAGGCTCTTTTGGTTTTAACCAATCAATTTTTTCAGGATACTTAATGTCTCGCCCTTCTAAGTATTTATAAAATCGTTTAAGTACAACTTTATATTCGTATTTTGTATAATCTGCTAAATCTAAGCTTTCTATCTTTGCAGCTAAAGAAATAAGGTCATCTTTGTTTGCCTCTTTAAATGATTTTTTTAAGAGTGTTGCCATTTTTGATAACTCGCCAATTAATTTTGGAAATCTTACTTTTTTTATTCCTCTTGCTGCACAGTATTCAATATATTTTGTTATTTCATCTTTAGCAATTGGTGGAATATTAATATCAGAGTTTAAGTTTTTGACTGCATTTGCTATTCTTTTGTCATCATGATATATTGAAGCCATTGTAAGAACTAGGACCGAAAAAATTATAAATATTTGTGGAACGGGATTAAACCCGTTCCTTTATCCCGCCTCTCGGACTTGAACCAAGGATCTTTCGGTTACTGCCCTTTTTCTTTCGCGAAAGAAAAAGTGTAAGCTGCCCAAAAAGAAAGGCGCTTCGCGTAGGAGTAATAAACCTTAAATTGTGTTATGCGCTCTTTCTGTGAGTATACTCACTATGTCGTCTACAGCCGAACGCATTAGCCACTATGCTAAGGCGGGATTAATATAATCATATATTCACTGAAATCTTTATAAACCTGCCTCACTATCTAAAGGCAAAAATAAAGGTTACAGTTCATAGAATCTAAGAGTGATCTCTAAGCCATCACAAGCAAATCCAGAGTTTAGGATTCCATCAAATACTTTATCCTTGTGCCTATAGTTTATTCTTGCTCTTCCAAAAAGCTTGTCTGGACCCAAGTCGTATTTGAATTCTCCGCTACATTTAACTACTTCACAAGAATCAAATATAGAAATAGTTTTTAGAGATGATTTCTCGAAGTAATTTACTTTAAAATTCTTGATATTTCCCTTCATACTTATCAATTCTGCAGTAAAGACATTATTTTCCTTTAGTGCATCCTTAATTGAAATTAATATTGGGTCGTTCTCTTCTAAACTAATTACAAGTTCCTTTGCTTCTGCCTTAACATTATAAAATTTTGCATCCATTAAATCACCTAAAACTAGTAATATGAATTATTAGCTATTATAATATATTCTTATTCAGTTTATAAATCTATTAGTAGTAGGTGGCTAGCTCCCGCAAGGAGGAAGGTCCGCCCATCCATTATGTGAGAAAAATCCTGAGAAGGATGACACAACCAACAGAAATACACCCTGCAGAATTACTATGATAGAAAATTGAGGTTTCTGCATCAGGCTGAAAGATGGTTTTGCTTCACGGATGCAAGCAAACGCGCTTAGATTAATGCTAGCTAAAAACAGAAGGTGGCCTACGCCCTACTACTAAGCTTTTTCTTTCTTAAAAAGAAAGGAAAAAGCTACAGTCTTCCAAAAAGAAAGAATGCAGACCGCAGGGGTCTGTTTTCAAAAGAAAAGAGTGACATGAATGCCACAGTTATAATATTCCTTTTCCAAATAAATGCCGTTTCTGAAGCTTTTTATGATAGTTCCTCAAATTAAGCTTGTATATCTCTTCAGATTTATATTCTGCAAACATTAAAACTACACACCCAAGCAATGATAACGCCCCAACCATGATAAAGGTATAGGTAAAGCCAACATATTGAGCAATTAAAGCACCACAAAATGCCGTTATTGCAGTTCCAATCCCAGAAACAGTAGAATATAGGCTCCACTCAAAGCTTTCTTGGTTCTTATCTAAGTTCCTGCTCCAGATACCAAGCCAAGTAGAATATGCTATTGCTGACCCGATTCCATGAATAAACTGAGCCACATATATATGCCAAATATGGGTTGAGAAAATATAGATAAATGGCACCAGCGCAATCATAAAGGTACCAAATATCAACCAGCCCATACTTTTCATATGTTTGTCAACATACTTAGAGAATGGTACTTGCACTATGCTTTTTGTTGTTAAAAATATAGCCCAAGCAATTCCTGCAGCAATTACTGTTCCACCAATTAAGTATTCTTTAAAGAAAATAGCCATTATTGGGTCTATTAACCCAAACCCAGTTAGTATAAAGATGTCTGAAAGCATCAGTGTTTTAATTACCCTATTCATGTAAGATATAAATTAAAAACATATATAATACTACAAGTCTTTTATGATATGTGGTCAGACATGACAGTAGACATTAATAAAGTAAAAGAATTCATTTTTATTGGCTTAATCGCAATACTATTTACCTCTTTGGTGTTTTATGCATCAAATATTTTCTTTAAAACAAATGATTATGACGATTGTTATAGTAAGGTAAAACCAGTTTATGACATAAACGGATTCTCTCCACAACAAGCAGAAATGGATGCCTGCTATAAAGATTACCAAACAGCAAGAGAAGCTAAGGAAAAGAATAAACTTTTGTTAATAAACATCATAACAATAGTAATTCTTGTAGGAGTAATATTCCTAACAATGGATATTTTCATAAACGGGTTATTTTATGGTGCTCTACTAAGCAGTATAATTGCAAACATTGCATTCTACAACTCTGATTCAATAATTGCATTAATCTTGGGAATAATAATATTTGTTGAGTTAGGGATACTGATAAAAGTAAAGATGAAAAAAATCCAAAAAAAGGGAAAGAAAAAATAATTTTCCTTTTTTATAACTGAACGTAATACAAACCAGGATACTTTGCCCTAAACTTATCCATTATTATTTGATTATAGGACGCAGGTTTACCCAATCTTCTTGATAAACTTACCACATACCCATTCAAAAATGCAATCTCTGTTTTCCTGTTTTGTTTAACATCTTGCCAGGTGCTTGAATAATGTTTCATTTCTTTTGCACGGTCAAGCAGTTCTTGCCACAACATTCTTTTAGCTTTCATTTTTACTAATTCTGAAAGAATATCATAGCTTTCGTCAAATATAGTTTTCATTTCTTGTTTAATCTTTCTATTAGCAATCATCTCTGCAAAGGTTTTGTCTTCTATCGCAGATATTGCATTCAAAGCACAGTTAATTACTGTTTTTTCCGCCCTCAACTTTCTTATATCAGAAACTAGCGAAACAGCAATATCTGACCCCAAAAGGAGTTTATGAATATCTCTTCCAAGCATATCATCTTCAACGAACCAACCTTTGTAATCAGATTTTTTTATGTCCCTACCATCCAAAAAGAATCCTTCGTAAACAGACACAATAACAAAAGGCTTATCTTTAATGTAATCAAAATACCACATATCCTCAAACAAAGAGTTCTGTATAGATATTAAAGTTCCAAATTTTAGACCTTTTTGTATAATTTCTTTAAGCAAATTTCTAATATCATACATTTTACAAGTTAAAAATATATAATCATAAAAAGTTGGATCTTTATCTTTTAATTCATCAACAAGATTAGGAACTACAAAAGGCGCCCCATTTATTTTTATAGAATCTCCTGTTTTTATGCCATTAAGCTTACTACTTCGCAAAACAGTAACATCATTTCCGCCAGCAGACAATTTTAAAGCAAGATAAGTTCCAATAGAGCCAACACCAACAAGAAGTATTTTTTTCCCCATTACACCACAACCATAAGGTATTAATATATTCTTAAGACATATTGTTTAAAAAACCAGATTATATAACATAGGATATTTTTTAAAGTTAACTACCATCAGCTTAAAAAACACAAATTTAAAAGATAATGTTTAAAAACAAATTGCACTAAAACATATCTATCTGTTTATAACTGCGAAGCGCCTTTCTTTTTGGGCAACTTACACTTTTTCTTTCGCAAAAGAAAAAGGGCAGAGGGAGTGTAGCTTAGCCTGGTGGAGCATCCGACTGATAATCGGAAGGTCCCCGGTTCAAATCCGGGCATTCCCATTCTAGCCTTTTACAAAAAGGCTAAGTTCGCCAAAAGTGCACTACAAGAAGCCGGTTTGTAAACAAACCGCTTCAGGTCCTGAAACATTTTGCAAAAAGCAAAATGCTTTTTTGACACAAGGTGGTGCGGAACTATACTTTAGTCAGTTTTAAAAAAAAAGAATATATTAATAAACTAAGGGGTAATATAAATTCAATTATGAATATTTTACTCATTGGTTGTGGCCGAACTGGCCGAACCATAGTGGGAAACTTATTAGATTTCAAACCTGTCCAGAATATTTTCATTTATAGTAGAACCACAAAAAGTTCTGAATCTTTGGCTTATGATTTTGACAACAAAAAAATAAAGCCAGTAAACAACATTAAACATTTAGACGATGTAGATTATGTCATTATTACTCTTTCTGGAATGAGTGACAGTGCAAGAAAAGAAAGTATGCAAAATAGTCGTTCTACCTATGAAGTAAGACAAGATGAATTGAAATTTAATATTGGGGCAATAACACAATTAATAGCAGATCTTAAAAAAATCCCTGAAAAAACTCCAATAATACTAGTAACAAACCCAGTTGACGAAATAACTAATTATCTGCGAATAATGTTGGGAAAGCATTGTATTCTTGGTTTTGGATTAGAACTTGATGCGAAAAGATTTGAAAAAAAATTAAAACACAAAGTATTTTGTATTGGTTCCCACGGAAAAGCGATACCATTACTTAATTTAAAGACTAAAGCCGAATACTTAGTCATACAAAAACAAATAGATGACGAATTACTTGATTTCATTCGTGAAAATGGTATCCCACACAAAGTTGCCGGAATAAGTTTTAGAGAGTTTTTCGAAAAGTTAGTTTCTGACAAAAAAGAAGTTGTTCATGTTTCACACTATATAAAAGAGGCATTTGGAGCAAAAGACATTTCAATATCTTTGCCTTTTGAAGTAAAACAAGGCAAGATCTTAGGAATTGCAGATATAAACCCAAATGATATTGAAAAATCACTTTTTGTAGAATCTGTTACAGAGTTAAAAAAATCTGTTGATAATATACTTGAAATGCACAAAAAGCTTGTAGAATATAAGTAAGCAAATAAAAACTTAGCTTTAAGAGGATCTATTCTTTCATTTTACTCTTCAAGTCGTCA
Organism: Candidatus Iainarchaeum sp.; assembly: GCA_028710695.1. Lineage (GTDB taxonomy): Archaea > Iainarchaeota > Iainarchaeia > Iainarchaeales > 0-14-0-20-30-16 > JAQTTP01. The sequence continues at coordinate 17,658 of JAQTTP010000004.1, read as the reverse complement.
ATTAACTTTTTACTAACTGTATACTTACTTTCTATCTCAGAAACTTCATCATCATTAAAAGTTACAACTGGAGTTTCATCCCCAGATACAGTTATTGACTTCCCGTATTTCTTTACTAAAGAGTTCTTAAGATCTATCTGCTTAACAATCTTTTCAAGTTCTAAAGATAAATAATGTTTCAGGTTCTCAAGATCGCCAATATAACTATTTACTCCAGAGTAAAGATCTTCAGAGTTATCTCCAAAATGAAGAGAAAAATCAACTTGCTTATTTCCAGCAAGTTTATAGACATCTGTTTTCTTTTCTTCCATTTTGTCTTTAAGGCCTTTTATCTTGTTAAGTTCATTGTCAACTTTCGAATACAAAAACCTATACCTCTGTTCTTTCTCTTCCAAATCCATAAATACACCTAATTAATCTCAAACTATTCTTGAGATATTGTTACGGTCTCATAAGTCACATATTCAGTCTTAGAATTCTTTACTTTTACCTCAACAGAATAATCTCCATTCAGTACAGTTCCAACTACGGAAACATCGTATTCTAATATTCTCTTCTCATCAGGTCCAAGCACATATATCTCTTGAGATTCTGAAGGTATTACCACTAAAGACAAGTTATCATATGGTTTTACAGTAACAACAAGATTTTTCATTGCTTCTTCTTCACTATTTGCAATAGTAACGTAAAGTTTAGTACTTGTTGCTTCACTTAAAACTAATGGGTTATCCTTAAATTCAACATCAGCAAAGCTTGGCTGAGCATAAAGGTATATTGCATAAAATCCAACAATAACAACCAAAGCAATAAGCACAATTATCAAATAAGTTCTCATATTTCCTGAAAAGTTAAAATCAAATTTTTTAGGTCCAGGTATCTTTCCTTTCCCCTTTTTTATTTTTGGTTCTATTACTTCTTCTTCATCCTTTTCAGGCATATAATCCTCATCATATAATCCCATATAAATTCAACCCCTACTTTTTCTTAGCTTCTACCGTCTCTGCTTTGATTGTTACATCTTTCTTCTTCCGCATTATTTTCCAAATTATAAATGCAACCAAGAATACAACCCCAATTGCAAATAGTATAATGTAAATTATCAAGAATTTAAACAAAATCCAGGATATTAAATTAGAGAAAAACTCACTTAATACTTCTCCTTGACCTACAAAAAGCTGTGAAATTGCAGTGGAATATACACCATATAACCCAAGTGTAAGCAATATCCAAACACCAGCATTTATCAGGAAATACAAGGCAAGCCAAAACAAAGTTCTATAAAAGCTAAAGTTTATCAAAAGTGTTATTAACATTAAAACAATCAAAACAATTAGTGAAATATAAAATGCCTGTTTTGCATAAGAGTAAACATCTCTCGCAGGTTGTAAAGTTTGCACTAAATCAGCCTCATACTGAACAAAGCCTTTATTCATTTCATCAGTCATCTGGCTATACATAGAATCTGGGATCTGAGAAATTTCAACTTGACTACTACCCTCAGGAAGTTTTACATTTTTTACAAGGGCCTTTACATCTTGAGTAGTAATACCCAATCCAATTTTGTCAGATTCTCCACGAATATAACTGAAAATATCTGACATATTTTTTTCGATCATTGGTTTTAAAGTAATCATAAGTTGGTCGTTAACTTCTAAGTTTAACCCTTCTAATCCAACACTTTGGCTTTCCAACAGAGCAGGCATTACAGAAACAATGTCCGCACTTATCATTTTTGCAGTATTGTCAGTAAAAGCACTATTTGCGGCATAATAGCTTATTCCGAAAACACCAAAGCCTAAAAGAAATAAAAAGCCAATCAAAAGTAATCCAATTATTCGTAAAACGTTTAAGGCACCCATACTAAAAACATATCATAAATCTATATATACCTTTTGTTTTTAAATTATATAAGATATAACAAACTAATAATTATGGTGTGATGGCTATGGATTTTGAATATGAAAAGATTAATAGTTTAAAAATTGGAAACATAATTCTAATTGAAGATATTCCTTGTAAGATTACTATTATCGAAAAATCCAAACCTGGAAAACACGGTGCAGCAAAAGCAAGAATTGTTGGTGTTGCTTTATTCACAGATAAAAAACTTAACTTATTATGTGGAACCGGAGACGACGCAAAAAAACCAAAGATTTACACCGGAAACGCACAAGTAGTTGCTAATTCAGGAGAATCTGTCCAGATCATGGACTTGCAAAGCTATGAAACAATAGAAACAAATGTTCCATCTGACATAAGCTCTAGTGACTTACAATCTGGTGCAGAAGTTGAATATATTAAAGCAGATGCACAAACAAGAATAGTAAGAATAAAAGGAAAATGATTCCTTTTTTCTTTTTTTAATACCCACATCTAACTAAAGCTGTCCTTTCCCCTACTTGCCCCCAATATCTTTTTATAATCTAAAGACTAATTTTATTTATGCGCGAATTAATCAGAGCCATTGTTGGGCACAGGGCAGATAAACCACAATTCTTAAACCCCCATGTCGAAAGGTTACACCGCACATATTTAGAAAGACTAAGAGATCCCGAGACAAGAGACGAAATACGTAATAAACTCAGAAAAGCTTTAGAAAAAGACAGAAAAGCAAATGAAAATGGCGGAGAAACAGCAACATATTCACGACGGAGAATAACTTATTCGATTTCCGACTACGGAGTAGATATACACAGGCACATAAGAGAATTATTGGAAACAAGGGACAAAGTTCATATCTTAGATTTAGGGGCAGGAGATGGGAACTATCTTGCACTATTAAAACATTTTTTTGGAAACCGCGTTCATACAACAGCAATGGGCTTAACAACAACCCCTCAACTAAAACACAAATTAGAAAAGGGGGCAATAGACAGAATAATCCAAAGAAGCCTAGAAGGATTTACCCCAGACAGAGAATATGATTTAATAGTTTCATATTGGGGCGGCCTACACTATGTTACGCAAGGATTAGAATTCCAATATGCCGAAATGCTTGCACACTCGCTAAGCAAGGGTGGGCGACTTATAATATATCCTTATCATGGCGAACTAAGAAATATTAAAGATTTAAGATTCAGAATAAAAGTAGAAAAATATATTGAAAATGTAGCTGTTGTTACAAAGATTGGATAGCTATATTTTCGTATTCACTTTCTGCTTTCTCAACAAATCCAAATTACTTGAGAACAAATCTCTTATGTCTTTTATTCCCAAATTAAACATTGCCAATCTGTCTATTCCCAAACCCCAGATAAGTACTCTTCCTTTTATTCCCAAAGTTTCTGTAATTTCTGGCCTGGCAATCCCTGCTCCACCAAACTCAACCCAACCCAATTTAGGGTGTTTCGCTGAAAGCTGAACAGATGGCTCAGTAAAAGGATAATAATCTGGTAAAAACATCATTTCTTCCGCACCCGCAACATCTCTTGCAAAAGTAGCCAATAAATCCAAAAGAGTCCTAAAAGAATTTTTGTCACCAATTACCATACCATCAAGCTGGTTAAACTCACACAAGTGTGTTGCATCTACAACATCAGGCCTGTAAACCCTTGCTAAAGCAAAGTACTTTCCTTCTTTAGCCCCTGAGGCCATTTTTCTTGCAGATCCTGCTGTTCCGTGCGCAGCAGGCATAAGCTTTCTTGCAACATCTATGCTCCAAGATCCACCCCAGCCTTTTGATCCAGATACTCCACCTTTCTCGTGAGCTTCTTTTACAAGCTTTGCAATCTTTTCATCAAATTCACCTTTATGTTTTGTATCCAGATTATAAGTATCAGTCCAGGTTCTTGCAGGATGATTTTGTGGTTGATATAAAACATCAAAGTTATAAAATTCAGGAGTAATCAGAGGGGCTTCCATCTCTTGGAATCCTAATTCCACTAGCTTTTGCTTTATTAAATCTAAAAATTCTAAGTAAGGCTGTTTCTTCCCACCATAGTATGGTTGAACATCTGAAACAACATCGTACTTCTTAAACTTCAACTTACTTGTGTCTTGCTTCAAGTGATCTTTCTTCAAAACAGTTATTTCTTTTGGGGACTCTACTTCTTTTCCAGGAGCAAAGTCTTTCTTTTTTGTTATGTAGTATTCTGTCTTGTCAAAAGTATCAATTAACTTAGGATAAGTCTTCAAAAATTCTACTTCTTCTTTTTCTAGGTCTTGCCCATCTTTTAATTTCCTGAGCAAATTCCTATATTTCTTGTACTTTTCAGAATCTATTTTTTTTATCAGTTTTATCTTCTGCTCTCCACCCAAGACAAAGGATAGATATCCATTCTGCCTACCATAGCCCAAGACAAATCCGCTCTTCTGCCCAAGTTCTTTCTTGAATTCCTCCAAAGGCATCTCTTTCTTTAGGGCATTAGCAATAAGTTCTTCAGGGAATTGTTCTTTAGAATAAATTCTACCAAATTCTCCAAGTCTATGCTGCTTAGAAACTTCTTTTGAAACTTCAATATACTTTTCTTTTTCTAGTTCAAACATCATACGCATTGCCTGGTCATATTTCAATCCAGATCTCAATGCTAAGTTATGCAAAGAGGTTTTTCCATTAAGCGCAGACATAAATTTTGTAATATTAGGATCCATTTCTTATCACTCTATACAATAATATATATATTTTTGATAACTATTATATAATTATGGATTTGTGGAATATCATCATTCTTGCTTACTTCGCGATCTATGTTCCAATCATAATTCTTGTTATTCTTTTAGAAAATAAAGACCCTGCATCAACAATTCTTTGGCTTCTCGTAGTGATTTTCCTTCCAATTATTGGCCTTATTTTTTATTTCTACGGCGGAAAGAGATATAGCACTGTAAAAATCAGATTAAAAATGTTCAGAAAAAAATATAGGCAGAAAAGAGAAAGATTAATTCTAGAACAACAAGAGCTTCTAAAAAACGAGTTCTATAAAAAAAATGACCAAGTTGCAGGAATATTAAACACTGCACTTCAAGGCGGATTTCCATACTCTACAAATAACAAAACAAATATACTAATTGATGGAAAAGATACTTTTTACGAAATAATAAAAGAATTAAAAAAAGCAAAACATCACATACACATTGAAATGCACATATTAAAGTTCGAATCAGAAATTGGAAAAGAAATCAAACAAGTCCTAATAGACAAAGCAAAAGAAGGAATAAAAATCAGAATTGTTTATGATGGCATAGTAACTCAAATAACAAATAGAGACAAACATGACCTAAAGAATGCAGGAATTGAAATCAAAGCGTTGTATCCATGGAATGTTTCACTATTAAAAAGCAAGATAAACCATAGAACCCACAGAAAGATAATAGTTATTGATGGAACAACTGGATTTACTGGTGGAATAAATGTGGGGGATGAATATATACATGGTCGCCCAGAATTGGGTAAGTGGCATGATATTCATCTAAAAGTCGAAGGCAATGCAGTATACACAATACAAACTATTTTCTTGTCTACTTGGTTTTTACTTACAAAACAATTAATCACTGGCAAGGAGTATTTTCCGCAACAAAAAACTATTGGAAATGACTTAGTTTCTGTTGTTGCTTCAGGTCCAGACTATAAAACACCAAACATTCATTTCGCCTATTTCAACATTATAACTTCTGCAAAAGACTATCTCTACATTATGGTGCCATATTTTACTCCGGATAAAGCAATACTCACTGCTTTGATAACCGCAGCAATGAAAGGCATAGACGTAAGAGTAATTCTTCCAAGAACAGGGGATACTCCCTTTGTTTGGTCTGCTGCAAGAACAAATTTTAGCAAATTACTAAAGGCGGGAATTAAAATATATTATTACAATGGTTTCACCCATGGCAAGGTTTTATTAACAAGAAATATCATATCTATTGGAAGCTGCAACATTGAGCCAAGAGGATTCTTCAACGACTTTGAAATGAATGCAATGATCTTCAACAATCTAGAAAAAGAAAAACAGATGAAGGAATTATTTGAAAAGGATTTTAAAAACAGTAAAGAAGTTATTCTTACAGAGTTCAAAAAAAGGCCATTGTGGATGAAAGTAAAAGAATCAATGTGCAGATTATTATATCCGTTTTTATAGGGGGAATTAAGATAGATTTTTTATTACAAAAAGGAGAAAAAGTAATTTCTGAGTTTAGGCCACAAAAGCAAATGATTTACATGAATATTTTAAAAATGGTCTTGCTTGCAGTTTTATTATTTTTATTATTTTTACCAAATATGCTATCTTCAAAAACCCCCAACTCAATGTATTTCACTTTGTGGGCAATCTATGTATTAGTAATTGCGTGGGGAATAATTGCATCTGTCCTAAAATACCGCAAAGAGCATTATTGGGTAACAGATAAAAGGCTTGTAATAAAAAAAGGTTATTTGGGATATAACGTAATTTCAATTCCTTATGCAAAAATATCAGATTTAACAATATCAAGAAACTTCCTTGAGCAGATTTTCAAAGTTGGTTCTATTTACATCCAAACCTTAGCAGGCCAAATAAGTAGTAAGAACAAAAAAGGCGCAGAAGGTTATTTAGCAGCAATAAATAATCCAGAAGAAATCCAAGAATTAATCTTTAAACAAATGAAACAGTGAGCTATATGAACACTTTAGTAATAGATGTAGAGACTTCTGGTTTAAGCCCAAAAGAAAATGCAATCACATCTATCACCCTTAAAGTCTTTGGGAAAGATATTCATAACACTTTTTTTATAAAACCCCAAAAAGAGCTTATTTACGATCCAAAAGCAATGCAAATAACTGGCATATCTATGGCATACCTAGAGCAAGAGGGAATAGACGAAGTAACAGCAATAAAGAAGACAATGACTTTCATAAACGACAACTTTGAGCGAAGGCCTTATGTTTTAGGCCATAATGTAGAATTCGATGTGAATTTCATAAACGAGATGTTCAAAAGAAGGACAAACAACCTGCTTTTCACAGACAAAATCCATTGTCACAGAAAAGACACAATGTATAATACTTTATTTCTAAAAGATTCTGGTCTTTCAGATATCCAAAGCCTAAGCTTAGGTAGTTGTTATTCCCATTTCTGCGGTCAGAATCCAAAGGATGCACATTCTTCCTTAGGCGATGTTCTAATGACTGAAGAGGTCTACAAGATGCAAATGAAACGAATTGGTGGTAAAAATGATTGAACCAAGAAAACTCAAAAAAAACCTTTTTGTCAGATTATCAGAATGGAATGCAAGGCGAAAAGTAGAATCCATAGAAAAGTTAAGAGAGAGCATTAAAAAAAGATGGGCAGAAGAAGAAAATGAAGAAAGAGCAAAAAACAGAGCAATATTAGAGGACAAAGCAAGCAAAGGAGACTGGACTGCAAAAAGACAACTCATTTTAATTAATGCAAAACAGATAATGGATGCACCAGAAACAAAACAAACAATTAAAAACGCGGATGGTTTGTTTACTGAAATAGATCAATATCTTCATAGTGACGGAAAGTCAAGTCCTTTTTTAGACTTAGCAGTTTTAAGAGGCGAAAGAAAAACAACGCTACCACCTGGAAAAAAGTCCCTAACTGAAGCACGAAATGCAATAGATTATTATAAAAAATACTTATCAAATCCTTATGGATCTTTAGCACACGAACTTAGAGCCCTTACCGACGGGCGAGTTTTTAACCCCCATTTTACAATTGGTATTTTAGAAAATCTTGCAATACTTATGCGTAAATATGCATCTAAAAAATACAAGCCAACTGCAGGAAAGTTTTTTATGTTAATTAGAATAATTCGTAAAGAAATGCAAGAAATTCTAGACCATGGATATGATTTCAATAACAATAATAAACCATAAAACAGAAAAATAAAAATATAATATTATTAGTGATAAAGATGCCTAAACCCCCAAGACCTGTTGCAAAAGTAGAAAGAAGAAGCCCTTTCTTGAATGAGGGGATTAGAAAAGCACATGAGGCATTAAAAAGAATTTGGACAAATAAAGAAGCAAGACAAAAAGCAAAAGAAATAATTCAAGATGGAAAGATGCGGGATGCAGAACGTAACCCTTATTTTTGGGTACTAAACCGAAGATTAAAAGGCCCAAAGGCCTTGCTTGGCTATGATTTTTACGAAATTGGAAGACCTGGAGAAAAATATAAAGATATAGATATACCCGGCCTAGTAAAAGAACAAGTTACAAAGAAAGGATTCGCAAGAGTTTTAGATGTGGGCGCAGGAGATGGGAATGTGCTGGCTGAGTTAAGAGATACATTTGGAGATAAAATAGAAACACACGCAATGAGTCTGGGGGTATCCAATCAGCTAAAAGATAAACTTGGTAGAGGGACAGTAGATAAAGTACATAAAGTTACAATCGATACTTGGCTTCCAAAGCACGAGTATGATTTTATTGTTTCTTATATGGGCGGAGTAGTATATAGTCAACACCCTGAAATTGCAATTCTAAAGATTACACATTCTTTAAGTATTGGGGGTATTGCTTTAATTCACACAGGAGAGCAGCATAAAATAACCGAAAAAAGAGTAGAGGCTTTACAAAAATATTTAGAAAGAAATGGATTTAGTTTTAAGGCATTAAATCCTACCCAAATGATGATTACCAGGTTACACTAATTTTCATAATATTTTCCTATATCCCCTTGAAAACTATCAGCATAAGGTTTAGTGTTTACATTTGGACCAAGCCCAAAAACACCAGTTAAATAATTTACATCAAGTCCTTTTTCTGAAAGATAGTCTAAAAAGTAAAAACCCTGATCTGCCATAGAAGAATGTGTTTTTATTTTTTGCACAACTTTAGGCAATCCAAGATTAACGTCAAGTAATTCAAAAAAACACGCAGAGGTATAATAATGATGTAAAGCGGGATATGGATTAACTGTCGCTTCAAATTTATCTAATTCAGTATAACTGATATGCGGAGCAATTGATACATCTGCAAGAATTACTTCATTTAAATCAGAAATCCATCCTTTGGTTTGAACAAAATAGTCAGATCCACAACCCAGTTTTGTGGTAAGAATATTTTTGTCATAAATATCTATAATTACAGTATTGTTACTTGAATTAACAGACTTAAAGTGAATTATCGGGGCTACAAGATCATCCATTATATTTGTTCCTCCAAAACCAACATCCACAGGTATACTCGCGATCTTATTCCAAGAAGGGTTTGTATTAACAATGGTTTTGTAACCATAGTCAATTATAATGTGGGGTGTCGAAAACATACCATTCAAAGAAGACAGCATCAACCCTAAAGTACCATTGTAATAAAATGGAGAACTAAAGCCAATGTTCACATCTGAATTACGAAGAATAATTTGTTTAAGATCAATCACTTGGTTTTCGATATATGATGCAATTCCTTCGCTGTATATGGTTTCTATATTATTTGGCATAAGAAAATAATGCACAAGCTCATGGGCAATAAATGGAGCGGAACATAAATTTGAATCATAACTTACTGGTGCAATATAAATGCCTGTATCTTGATTAGTAAACCCTGGTGCGGCCCCTTGAGCCAATAACTCTGGCAAAATACGAACGGGGATCGGCATAAATAGAGGGGTTGTGTTAAGCTTGCTACTCACAAAGTTATAACAGTTATTAAATTGTTTTAGAGTATATTCCGGATTTTTCAAAGTTGCTGGATAAATAAAGGAAAAATTTTCATTAGATGTGAAAATTTCGCTTTCACGAGGAACATATGGTAACAGATATAAACATTTTTTGTAATTATTATTCTCTTTAGACAAACAAAAATCGTATAAGTCCAATGATGACTCTACAGCCCCAACTGCCTCAGGACTAAAAAAACTTAATCGATAATATGTTATTGGGCCCACTGCAGACAAATTAAAAGAATCTATTTTCTTTATGTCAAGAGTATTATTTCCATTATCTAAAGATACTACTGAACCGTATCCAGAAAAACGATATTTATCCCAAGTAGACACAGATGGATAAGACACTAGCCTCAACTTTAGAGGAGCGGCAGAAAGTCTTTTTCCATTTACTGAAAAGACAGAATATACATCTAAAATTACTTTTTCATACCCAAAAAGAGGATTTTCAAATATTTTTTTTATTTCTACAGAAACCCCATTATTTAAAGTAATTTTCGAACTTGGGCCTATAAAATAATTCCCATCCCCAGAATGTTTCTCAAAATAACAGCCCTGTTTATTGAATCTATACCAATTTTGTCCAATATCAATTATATCTCCTGTCTCAAGAATAAAATAATTTATATCATCTATCATCACATTACATTGAGAATAAACTTTAGTTTTATATGTCTTGCCTTTAATAAAAATATTCGAAGATCTAAAAGTAAGAGTTATTTTTTGGGGGGCAATAAAAAAACCAAATTTATCAGATATATTTGAAACGTTAAATTTTAATTTATTCAAATCAAAAAATAAATAAGAATCTAGTGCGGAATTACCTTGCGTAACTTGATTAGTATTAAGATTGACAAGTACAAAAAATACGGAAAAAAACAGAACAACAAGAATGATCCAAAAGTACTTTTCTATATCCATAATATTAATAATATACAGATCTATAAATAATTACTTCCTAATCTTAACTACTTCCCCGCCATTAGCCTTTTGTAACTCTTTTGTTAAGATTCTCATTAAAGAGGTTTCAGAACCACCACTTGTGTAAATATATTCTTTTTCCATAACTTTTGGATCTATTAGAAATCTCGCTTTATATCCAAAGGAAGGAGTACCTCCACAAGGATATCCAGTTCTTTCTAAGATTTCTTCCGGAGTGGCAAGCCTTGGCCTTGGAATCCCCAAAGATTTACTTATCTGAGAGGTGCTTGCTCTGTCTTTGCCATTAACAATCCCAATAATTGTTTCTCCATCAGAACCAATCAAGCAGATATTCTTCACAAGGTTATCCACACTTGTGCCCAAAGAGTTTGCTGCTTCTTCTACTGTATGGCAAGACTGATTAAAACTCAAGAATTCAGCAGTAATATTATTTGCTTTTAAGAATTGTTTCATTTTTTCTTCATATTGGTTCATATAAAAAATTAAGGGGAATTGGTTTTATAAGTTATTTGTTCATTTTGATTATTATGCAAAGCAAATCAATTCAAGATGTCTGTCCTGAATTAAAGACAAATAAGGGTTTGGCATTATACCTTGATGCTGACAGAACTAATATCTGGACAGATCCTGACAAAAAATATGCCTCACATTTAGAACAAATCGTCAAATGGCGAGACTGTTATAATTGCATTATTATAAGCGGTTCTACAGGAGTAACTAAAGAAAATGCATCAAAGTTGTCAACAAAATTACAAAGTCTAGGATACGATAAAAAACGAATTGGTTTGTTACCCCCAAAGCACGAGGTACTTAGTGACAATTTTGGTTTTGTAATTATTTGTGCCCTATTAAACTCAAAGAACCCCTATTTCAAAGAAGAGTTTACAAAAATTGTAAAGCCCCAAATTAATGAATTAACTAAAAAAGGCATTATTCCAATTTATATGGCTTATTTATTAATTGAGCCGGCAGACCAATTAACTGTCGGGAAAGTAACAAATCCAGATATTATTGGAAGAGAAGAATATGACAAAGCAATTTCTTATTATAATGAAGCAATAGGCCTTGGATTTAAAACTATTTCTTTAGAAGCAGGATCCGGGGCAGACCAACCAGTTCCAGAAAAGATAATTAATATAATCAGACAGAAATTTAATGGAATCATTACTGTTGGTGGAGGAATAAAAACAGCGGATCAGGTGTATTCTATTCTTAAAGCAGGATCAAATTTAGTTATTTGCGGAGATGTTTTAGAAAAATCAGAAAATTTAGAAAAAATATTATTTGAATTACATAATGGAGTCAATAAAGCAAATAACAATTTCAATAAAAAATAATATAATTTTCTATTTTTGTCAGTACTTTTAGTTTCCCAGTAATCTTATTCTCTCCTTTGCTTACAAAGAACACTTTGCCATTATTAGCTTTGAAGATTAGAACCCATTCCTTTCCTGGAGATTCGCCCTCAACTTGCTCAATCCATTCCCAAAACCTGGATTTCTTATTTGCAAGATCTTCCATACTTATTCTGTCTTTTGTTGCTTTACATTCAATTATGATTCCGCGATATTCTGGATTTTCAGTTAAGATATCCCCTTGAAATGACTCTATTCCCTGCTTTGTAAATCTTGCGCCAGAGCTTACTCCAACTCTGTACCACTCTGCACCAGTAATCTTAATTAAGGTCTTGGAGACTTCAAGCTCGAATCTATTTCCTTTCTTTTTTGAGTTTATTCGCCCCATTCAAATCCCCAGATATAAATCTAAATCTTTCTCTTTCTTGTCCTTTTTCTTTGTGAACTTCTCTGCCATTTCTTCCAAAGTAAAATCATATTCTTGGGGTTGGCTCTTCTTTTCTCGCACTTTAAAGAAAACAGGATATTTCACTGCATTTCCAACCATTAATGCTTCCCCAACCCTCAATCCAGTTATGAACTCTGTAGTCTTATAATCCAAACCCTCACTTGATTCCGAGATATGCTTCAAATCATTTGGATTTATTATTCTCAAAAAAACATGAGTATTACACTGACTCAAAACAGTTGTTGAAAGATTTATTGGCCTCTGTGAAACCAAACACAATGCAGATCCAAACTTTCTTCCCTCTCTTGCAATTGTTTCAAAGATATGCCTCGCAATTGCATAATCAGAAGATGCTTTTTCAGGTATAAATTGATGTGCTTCTTCCAAAATAATCAGGTGCGGAATCACAGTTCCTTTAAGCCTTGAATTAAATAAAAATTCAGTTATATATGACACAATCAATTGCTTTCTTTGCATATCCAAAACATTTGACAAGTCTAGAATAGTTAAAGTATTTGCAGAAACCATATCCACATCAAGGTTGCTTGTCTTTCCAAACAGATCCAAGGAATCTATATGCCTCAATTTCGCAATCAAAGAATCTCTTACATTAACAGCAAGCTTTAGTTCCTCGCTGTCTACCCTTTCAATTATATTTCCAACAGTAAAAAGCCCAGAGTCTTTGACTTCATCTCTAAGTTCAGAAATTATTTTTACTAAAGCCCTCTTTTGAACTTCACTCAAATCAGGTATAAGCCTTGTAATTATTCCTATTGAATCTATTGCAATCTTAAATTTCGAGCAGTCAATAACTTTTGTTTTATTAGAATAATCTTTGAATTCATTTGTTGGCCTTGCAAAATGTTTGTACTCACCATGTACATCAAAAAGAACTATTCCCAACTTAGATTTATCCAAAAGCTCTTCAAGAAGAACTGAAACAAAATAAGATTTTCCTGCCCCCGACATTGCAAGTATTGCTAGGTGCTTTTGCAATAATTTAGATACATCTACTTTAACAGCCGCGTCCGTATTTTCTATTGTTCCAAGCTCTAATCCATTTTCTATTAATCCCAAGAAAAGCTCAAGTTCTTCTCTTGTTGGCAAAGTTACATTTTCTCCAGGATATGGTGGAAAAGAAACCCTACATATTTTTCCTGTTTTCAAAAAGCCAAGAATTTTCAATTCAACTATTGTGCTATGCCAGTCTTCTACTGGAAAAGTATTTGAGGTATCTTCGTTTACATGCATAGCATTTTCAAAATAAGGATTACTCCTAAAAATATCATTCACAAAGCAAAAGAAAAATCCTTTCTTGTTTTTTATTTTCAAGAACTGACCTCTGTTTACTTCGCCATTATTCAGCACAAAATATGCTTTCGAAGTAGAAGGTGTTCCCTGAAAAGATATGATCTGCCCTAAGTTTTCTTGCATTATAGTATAAGTTATTTAAACTATATAAGGCTTGCAGTAAACAATTAATAATTAGAAATAAAAATTAGAAAGAGAGGATTGGTTTAATCCCCTGAATCTGAGTCGTCTGAATCGAAATCTGAATCATCTGAGTCGTCGTCTGAAACATCATCGTCCCAATCACTATCTGAATCGTCGTCGCTGTCAAAATCCGTATCATCTGACTCGCTGTCTTCATCGTAGCATTTACAAATCTCAAGCTCGCTCATTTAAACACCTCTCATTGGTTCAATTATTTTATATTTATTGTTTGTATAATATGTATATATATACCTTTCCATCATATGCCCTAATTTTGCATATTCTTATATATCTCCAAAGCAATTATTTTACATGCCTAAAGAGCCACAAAGAAAACCAATACCCAGAAAACATAACCTTTTTCTAAATAATGGTATTCAAAGAGCACACGAGAGATTAAAAGAAATCCTTTTAGATCCTGAACAAAGAGAAATATTAAAATCAAGAATAAGCCATTTTAGAAAAGTGGATAGACGTGAAACTGGCTACCCCCAATGGAGAGGGGCTGGCGAAGGCAAAAGGTATGGTCACAGACCAATAGAAGATTATTATGCTTTTTATTATAGAAGAAGGGGCGAAACAAGGTCACTTACTTTTTTAGATATTGTTGGTTCAGAAATAGGAAAAAAAGGGAGAGTACGTGTTCTAGATGTGGGTGCTGGATATGGACAAGCATTAGCAGAACTCAAAAGAGAATTTGGAGATAAAGTTGAAACACATGCCCTTGTCCTTTCAACAACCCACGCACTAAAACAGGCACACCAGGAAGGCAGAGTTGATAAAATCTATCAAGCAGAAATATCTACTTTTCTCCCAAAGCAAGAATATGATGTTATTGTTTCTTTTTTTGGCGGAACAAGATACACAACACAAAGAGAGACAGCCCTAAAAAAAATTTTACATTCTTTATCAGTAGATGGAGTTGCATATATCCAATTTGATTTACATGATGAAGACATAGAATTAATTCCGATTCTTAAAAATTTTGCTAAAGAAAATCCAAATTTTTCTATTGACCAAAACACATTTTACGAAGCAGCAAGAATCCGAAGGCTAAGATAACAATTAAAAAGCAAACATAACTTATTCTTATAACTATATGGCAATGGAGGGTATAACATGCAAAAAAAAGAGGAAAACATGAACGAATGGTTCAATGAGCTTATTAGAGAAACTGAGCTTGTTGATGACAGATACAATGTAAAGGGTTTTGTGATATACAGAGAATGGTGTGCCATGTCTCTAAAGAAAATGTACAACATTTTTGAAAGTGTTTTAAACAAGAAGAACCATATGCCTCTATTTATGCCGGTAGTTATACCTGAACAAAATTTTTACAAAGAAGCTGAACATGTTAAAGGATTTACGCCAGAAGTATTCTGGGTTACAGAACATGGAGATAAAGAAAAACTAGAAGAAAAATTAGCATTAAGACCAACATCAGAAACAGCATTCTATCAAATGTACAGTCTATGGATTAGAAGCTACAATGATCTACCATACAAAAGATACCAAAGCGGATCAGTATATAGATATGAAACAAAAGCAACAAGACCATTCCTAAGAGGAAGAGAATTCTTATGGATAGAAACTCATTGTGCTTTTAGAGACGAAAAAGCAGCATTAGAGCAGATCCAAGAAGACATGGAAACAACTAAAGAAGTTATAACAAACGTTTTTGGAATTCCTGTTTTGTTTTTGCAAAGACCACAGTGGGATAAATTTGCTGGAGCAGTTAACACTTATGCAGCAGATACAATAACTCAAAATGGAAAATTCCTGCAAACAGCAACAACCCACTATCTAGGAACTAGCTTTGCAAAAGCATTTGATGTGAAATATAAGGACGAAAATGGGAAAGACAATTTAGCACATCTAACATGTTATGGTCCAGGAATAAGCAGAGAATTTGGAACTATAGTTGCAATCCACGGAGATAATAAAGGATTAAGATTCCCTTTTGAAATCGCACCAAAGCAAATTGTGATTGTTCCTGTTTTAATAAAAGGAAAGGAAAAAGAAGTTCTGAAGAAAGTAAAAGATATTTACAAAAAACTTTCAAAAACTTACGAAGTTATATTGGATGATAATACCCAAAAAACACCTGGAGAAAAATTCTATTTCTGGGAAATGAAGGGGGTTCCAATAAGAATTGAAATCGGGCCAAGAGATATTGAAAATAAAAAAGTTGGAATTTTCAGAAGAGATCTAAACTCAAAAGAATTCATTCTAGAAAAAGATCTAACAAAAACAATTTCCAAGATTGCAAAAGAGTTTACTTCAAACTTAAAAAACCAGGCAGAAAAAGCATTTACAGAAAACATTGTTGAAGTAAAAGATATGAAAGCTTTAGAAAAAGCTCTTGAAAGCAACAAAGTTGTAAGAGCACCATTTTGCTCAATAGATAAAGATGGAGAAAAATATGCTGACATGATCAAAGAAAAAACAGGGGCAGAAATAAAAGGGATAATTCTTACAAAAGAAACAGCACCAAAAGAACTTTGTATTGCTTCTGGAAAGCCAGCAAAACACTATGTTTACATAGGAAGAGGATACTAGAGGGGATTAAATGAAGGCGTGGGGCAAAGAAAGAAAAACAAACCCCTTTAATTACCACGTCTTAGAAAACCACGATAAAACAACAATACATGAAATGCTTGATCTTTTACACAAAAGTTCTGGAGACTTAAAAAGAAAATTAGAAATATATTGTAAAATAGATTCAGAATATAGAACAGTTAGAATGCAGACCGCTGACTTCAGAATAAATTCCTGCCTCGCGGTAGTTAGAGACCTCCCAATAAAAGCAAGGATTCCCGCTTTATTAGAACTGTTATCTGTTTTAAGCTTATCTAAAGGATTTGCAAAAGTTACTTCTGATCTTTTGCCTAATTTAAAATCAGTATTGGCGGAGTATAACCCAAAAGAAAGACAAAAAGTTTTTTCTAGATTTATGAATATTATTAGAAAAAACCCGGCAGTTGGCCATTACATTTTTACACAAATAAATATGCGGAACTTTGTAAGATATTTACATGAATTCAAGGATGGAGACAGAAAAAAAGCAAGCGATCTACTTTTTAATATATTATCTAACTCTGGCAGTAACGCACATGTAGTTTTATTACGTATAGGGGGTTTATTTGACTTTATAAAAGGCACAAATAAATACAATTTAAAGAACATCTTGGCTATGCTAAACAAACTTATAGGGCTTGGTAACAAAAGCCACATCGTTTTAATTTATCTTCAAAGCTTAGCTGAAAATAATATAGACGTATCAGAACGTGAAAGGATTTTTTCTGATGTTTTACACGAAACAGACCCAGAAAAATTAATAGACAGATTTGAACGCATGTACTCTGCTTTTGGAGAAGTAAATTTAGACGCATAAAAATAGCAAAGAATAAATTAGTTCTTTCCCTTTTTTTATTTATGTTTGACAATTTCTTTCAAAAATTGAAAATTAAATTAAGAAGTATTCCAGTAAAAAGAAGAATAAAAAAACTTGGAAAAGGCATTCCTATTTATTTTGATTATGATGTTCCATTAGACCAAATTAGAATCAATACTTTAGATACAGAAGTAAATTCAAAAAATATCTTTGCGTTAGAACCAGTGATAATAAAAGTAGTTGGAAAAGGAACTATTGACATAAAAGAACTTACAGTAAGAACTGGATGTTACATAAGCACAAGAGGCCCATTAAAGATTGGCAAAGGCTGTTTCTTAAATGAAAACAGTTCTATACTTGCAAGAGCAGGAATAGAAATTGGGAACAATCTTATGTGTGCAGATAATGTTTACATAAGAG
>JAQTTP010000016.1 GCA_028710695.1 Candidatus Iainarchaeum sp. | reverse complement strand
TAATATTGTCATAGCTTATTCAAACAATTCTGTCAAAGAGTATAATGATCAAATCAGAGAACATTTTTTTCCGAACAATCAAGACAATATTATGCCCGAAGATAAAATTATGGTAGCCTCTAATAGCTCACAAAACGAAATTTTTTTATCTAATGGTGATTTTGGTATCGTTAAAGAGGTTTCATATGTCAAAGAACAAAGACACATCGTAACAAAAAGCAAAATAATTGATGTTCTATTATCTTTTAGAGATGTGGTAGTATTGTTTGAAGATTTAAAAGGTATTCCCCATTTAATTCGTTGCAAAATTATAGAAAATCTTCTTTACTCTGATAAGCCAAGCTTGAGTTCTGATGAAAATAAAGCATTATATGTAGATTTTGTATATAGAAATCCAGAGTTAAGACCGCATACAAAAGAGTTTAAAGATGCTCTTAAAAGCGACCCTTATTTTAATGGACTAAAAATTAAATTTGGATATGCAATTACTTGTCATAAAGCACAAGGAAGTGAATGGGAAAATGTATTGCTCAATTGTGCAACTCCACAAAACTATTTATCTCAAAGCTATTTTAGATGGCTCTATACTGCCATGACAAGAACAACACAGAATCTTTATCTTATGAACGAACCCGTATTTAAGTTAAATGTTGGTACAGCAATATCAACACCAACTCAAAATACACACCAAACTCATACTGAAAATAAAGTGGATATTATTACTAAAAAAATTGCACACACATTTTTGGAAAGTATCTATCAAGAAATTCACAGTATTGCTACTGCCAATGGTATCAATATTATAAATGTTGAGCATAACTCTTATCATGAACTTTATACTTTTGAATATAATAGTGAAATTTCAAGACTCAAAATCAATTATAATGGAAATAATATCATTACAAAAATAGACCCAATAGAAACAAATATACTCTCTAAATTGCTGAAAAATATCTTAGAAAATTTAGTACATAAAATAATTTTTTTAGAAAAAAGTCATACACCAAAAGAGTTTGAATTTAATCAACCTTTTTTAAAAGAATATTTTCACCTTATACAAAACAAATTACATCCACATGGTATAAAAATCAACCATATCATACATCTAAACTATATGGAGAGATATACTTTTGAGAATAATGGAGATGTTGCTATTTTTGATTTTTATTATAATGGAAAGAGTCAATTTACAAAATTTCAAGATCAAAAAGACAGTTCTTTTCCACTAGTTCAACAGATATATTCACTATTGAAATAAAGAGGAATTATGGATTTTCAAAATTTTGTACAAGAGATGGTTACACTCAAAAAAGCAGAAAAATATGGAGAGATATTGCAATTTTTTAAAATAAATAAAGAGCCATTTACCCAGATGCAAATAACGCAACATAACTATTTAGTTTCGATTATTTTAACAGCCCTTAGAAAAACCAATAATACTCAAGCAGTACCGAAATTTTTGGAAATGTACAATATTGTGATGAATGAAAATACTCATGAGATGGTTCTTAATGCTTATGGGTGGGCAATATTTGATAAACTTAAAGAGGATGTTCAAAGTAAACAGTTCAATAAATACCAATTTTTAAGCCTCGTACAAACCATTATCCCTCTCTTAATAGGCAAAAAATCTCAATACTCTTATAGCATCATCTCAAATATTTTTAGGCTAACTTTTAAATCAGAAAAAGAGAAAGTAAATCAAGATTATAAATTTATTCATGAGTTTTGCAATATCTTTAATCCTGATTTATTGAGTAAAGATGTTTCAACTATTGAGATAAAAGGTCAAAATAAGGAGATGGCATCAGATGAGGAAAACTGGTATCAACATCAAACAAAAGCATTACTTGAACTAGGAAAATATCAAGAGTGTTTTGAAATTTCAAGTAATGCTATAGAAAAACTTCATAATTTCCATTACAATAATGATTTATGGTTTGCAAGAAGAATTGCATTATCTAAAAAAGCTCTTGGAGACATGCAAGGTGCAATAGATGGTTTGGAAAAAATATTTAGAAAGAAAAAAGAGTGGTTTATCAAAAAAGAATTAGCTGAACTTTATTTTGAGATAGGTGATATTCAAAAATCATTTGAGTATGCTATCGAAGCTATTAACATGAATGGTTTTGGAAAAATAGAGATGAAAATAGGTATTATCTCTTTAATTGCCAAAATTTTAAAAACTAAAAAACAAAATGATTTATCTTACAAACATCTTTTATTAGTCAAGACTATTAAAGAGCAAAATGGTTGGCAAGTGACAAATAATGACCTATGCGAATTGCACTCTCTTGTAGTAGAAAATGAAGAGGTTGACATGACTAAATTGTTAGGTGAATTAAAAACTTATTGGCATTCTTTTGTTCCAAATAAAACTCCAACAACTACTAATGAAGTACTCACTGGAACTATTACAAAAATCATTAATGACAATGAAAGAGGCAAAGATGGATGGATGCATTCTAATAATAAAGATTATTATTTTAGCGTACCAAGCATAATAAATTTTATAGAAAATATAAACATAAATACTCAAGTGCTTTTTAAACTTAAAGAAAATCAAAACAATGGAAAAATTATGGCGAAGATAATTAAAGTTATTAACTAACTTCCAACTTAACTTTACACAAGAAGTACAAAACAAGAAGTAAAGGGGGGTCAGGTATTTGGAATTTCCTTTTCCTTGATGCTTAAGTCTCCATCACTTTATTTTAACCTGCAAGCAAATATCTCAATCATCTCAAATAGGAACCACATACGCAACCATCTGTGGTTTCTTAACATTCGTTATAAATAAGAAAAATGTGTCAGCACCATTTTATAAAATAGGCGAATTCGCCATAAACCAAATTATGCTAAAATACACCCATAAAATAACTGCAATAAAGGGGTTACAATGGCTTTCAAATATGAAAACGGTAAAGTAATTCAAGTATCACCGCCACATGTGACAGGTGAAGACGCAAAAAAAATGCTTAATGCAAAGGTGCCTAAAGAGCTTGTAGCAAGGGTAAAAGCTAAGAAGTTTATTACCGAAGCAGCTTAATCTCTAGATGCCGTATAAATTCAACTCTTACTCCTCTTCTAAAATAAAATCAGAAAAAAGGTCGCTTTTAAATGCTGTTGAATTTAGCCGCGACATCAAAAAAAGCAGAAAGAGAAAAAGCACTTTTAGCCAAGGCAATATCATCGGCTCAAAATAACAGCACGAAACTTTACTCCATCAGAGATACAAATTCAATCCTCAGAGGAATACTCGGATACATAGCCTTATCAGCTTCTGAAGTGATGATAGGAAAGAGTAAAAAACCTGTGGTCTTGATAGATTTACTTTTTGTAAATAATGATTACAGGTCAAACACATATGAACATCTTGATAACTCCAAAGTTTCTCAGTTGCTACTTGAATATTCAGTATCAAAATTCTACGAAGTCAGAGAACATATTGGGGTGAGTTATCTTATTTTGTATCCAGATGGTGGGAAAGAGAACAAAATACTAGTTGATTTTTATGAGTCTATGGGATTTTCTTATGCTACTGAGAAGCATGAATGGATGTATATTAAATTATAGTTGTTTACAGTTAAGTTGAAGTTCCACAAAAACTTAAAACTGAACGTGGTCGTTTAGTAGATGCTATGCAAGATTCTTATCCATATATGCATGGTAAAAAGTTTGCAATCTGGGGTGACCCTGACTTTTTAATAGGAATGGTTTCATTCTTACTAGAGATGGGTGCTGAACCGACTCATGTACTTTGTAACAATCCAGCTCGTGGTTGGGAAGATGAGATGAGAGCAATGCTTGATACTTCTCCTGCGTGCTCTGATTGTCATGTATGGGCTGGTAAAGATTTATGGCACATGCGTTCATTACTTTTTACACAACCGGTTGATTTCATGATTGGAAACAGCTACGGTAAAGAGCTCATGAGAGATACAAATATTCCATTAATCTATATTGGTTTCCCAATATTTGACCGTCACCACCTACACCGTTATAGTATTAGCGGATACGATGGAGCGCTCAATTTGCTTACTTGGATCACGAACAAAGTTCTTGACAAGCTTGATGAAGATACAAAAGGTATCGCTTCAACTGACTACTTTTTCGACCTTATTCGTTAATTATCAACCCTTCATTTATTCCCAAAATGTCGTCCTTCCCTCAGGACGACATCCTTAGCGTTATGAAAATATAACTTTCTCCAATTAGTTCAATTCTTTTTGTAAAACATAATTTTTTTTCCGTTACGATGATAATATTAACTTATAGATCAAGGAGTAGAAAATGAAACTTGAACTCATGTCGCTGCCTTTTAAAGATAGAGCATTAGAACCTTATATTTCGTCTGAAACAATAGCTTACCATCATGGTAAACATCATGCGACTTATGTCAATAAACTCAATACACTTATCCAAGGCAGTGAGTTTGAAGATAAAGAGCTAGAATATATCATCAAAAACTCCGCTGGCGCTATCTTCAATAATTCTGCACAGGTATTTAACCATGACTTCTACTGGAATGGACTCTCCGGGAATTCTACGACTTGTTCGGTAGAACTTTCTGATAGGATTATTGCTGCGTTTGGTTCAGAGGAGGAGTTTAAAAAACTTTTTTTAGCCAAAGCAATGGCTCTTTTTGGCTCAGGATGGGTCTGGCTTGTTCTGAATAAAGATGGAAATCTTGCCATCGCAGAGTACTCAAACGCAGATAATCCGCTATGTCATGATGAAATACCATTACTTACCTGTGATGTCTGGGAACATGCATATTACATAGATTATCGTAACGGTAGAGCTGATTATCTTGAAGGCTGGTGGAGACTTATCAACTGGAGATTTGTCTCAGATAATCTTGCTGATGCACAACAAGACCCAATCTCCGGCTACGCGCAGCCATGCAATGATAACAATGAAGTGTGTGACTATGTTGATGTTATGCAAGAATACGAGCGTACGCAGTCGTAGTCAAACAAGGATATCTTTATGAAAAGATTTGAAAAAGATTTTTCAGAAAGTACTCATCAAGTTAGTATCTCTATTTTGATTGGCGGTGCGGCAGGTTTGGGCGTAGGTACTCTGGAGAAAATACTGAGCGATGCTTTTAAATCGAGCGGAT
>JAQTTP010000015.1 GCA_028710695.1 Candidatus Iainarchaeum sp. | reverse complement strand
AGAAGTGAAAGGATAAATCATGCCGGATATATCTAAATGTACTGATGAAAAATGTCCGTCTAAACAAGAATGTTACAGATGGAATTCAAAACCTTATGAGTACGGTCAATCTTATGGTGATTTTAAGCATGACAAGAAAACTGGAAAATGTACAAGTTTCTGGAAAAGAAAAGGTACTGGATTGTGAGTAAAAAAAAAATAGATACTCCCAGATATAAAATTAGAGCAGCTTTGAGACTATTATGGTTGCGTTCAAGGGAACGTGCCTCTATTTTGAAACTGTACGGATATAGATGTAAAGAATGTAATATTAAACAAAGTAAAGCGAAAGGAAAAGAAGTTAAAATCGAAGTTCATCATGAACCTGAAATAAATTGGGATGGGTTAATAGATTTGATTATAGAAAGGTTGTTAAAAGTACCACAATTTCCATTATGTAAAGAATGTCATAAAAAGAAACATATTAAAAAATAACTTATATTTTGAAAGGATGTTTTATGAAAAAGTTAATTGTAATGTTTGTCGTACTACATCTGTTTTGTCATCATTGCTATTCAAATTATGGAAGACTTTGGATTTCAAATACGTGCGAAGGATTAGGATGTGATGGTTGTACATATATGGATTATGAATGTAGGCAAGTAGAAACAATGGGTGGTGGCTGTGAAATTGGACGAATACAAAATACCTGTGAATTGCGTTGCGGCGAAGATTATGTTTTAGAAGAAATGTATGGTTATCCACCATATTGGGAAAGTTGCTTTGGAGTATATTCGCTTTTAGATATTCCTAATCCAGCCTTGAATGATATACCATTAATTAGAGATTTAAGGCCGTATACGAGTTTTAGTTCTTTTGATTTGAAATTGATCTTTGAAGGTTACAATAGAGTCTCAAGAAAAAACATATTATACATAGATTTTATAAGATGTAGTCCTGAAATACCGTCTTGTGCCATACTTGGCGAACCTGACTTTCCAGGTTTTTGTATAATACTAATGTCTGACAGACTAAAATACGGATGGACTGTAGATTTGAGACAAGCAATAGAAAAAAGTGAATATGGAGTATGTAAAATAGAATTAAAAAATCTTCCTGAGGGAAATTATAATTGGTTGAGTCCTTATGGTTCTGTTGAAATAATCCTTTTACCTCCAAGTTTTCCTCTTACAGATTTTAATAATGATGGTAAAATTGATTATGTCGATTTTTCTTATTTGGCAAATTCATATCATAAACAGGGCGAAAGTATGCAAGCAGATGTATCTGGACAATATGGAATGCCAGACGGAGTAGTAAATCAGTATGATTTATTTCTTATGTGTAATGAATATACTTCACAACAATAGGAGTACAAAATGAAAATAATGATAATATTAGTATCATTAATGACTTTATTTATTTCTGGTTGTTTTTCATTAGTAAAATATAATACAAAAACTGGAGACGTAAGTTATCTACGTATGGGAGACCAGAAATTAAATGGAGTAATTGTAGAGTTTGACCCAATTACAAAAAAAGTTCATATTGAGCTTGAATCTCAAGAAAGCAAAGGTGATTTCGGCCCAAACGTAATTGCACTTTATGAAAAGATGTTTGATATAGGCTTTAAAGCTGGACAAGCAGTAAAATAATGAGCAGTTTTACAACTCCATTGATTGTTACTCCATTAGCAGATGGTAAGCATTGGGAACTAATAGAACCTTTTGAATATCACGTTGGCTCAAAAGAAAGTAATGAAATTATATTAGTTCCCAAAGGGTACATAACTAATTTTGCAAGTATACCACAAATATTTTGGAGCATATTTCCACCTGTGGGAACTTATGGCAAAGCTGCCGTAATACATGATTGGCTTTATAGTAATGTTGGTCTTAATCAATATAATCGTAAGCAATGCGATAATATTTTTCTTGAAGGTATGGTTATTCTAAAGACAGGAAAATTAGCAAGATGGATTATATACAGCCACGTTAGATGGTGGGGCTGGATAGTTTGGAATAACTATATGAAAATTGCCAAACAAAAATCCTAATTTCTGGATTATATTTTTCATTATCTTAATATTATTACTGTTAGTAAGTCTAATTATAGGAAGTGGATTTTATGAGTCGAAGTTTTAAAAAACCTGTTATTAAAATATCACCTAAAATAGATAAAGATATTGTACACGGTCAAGTTAGAGCAGCGGTTAGAGCAGAATTAAATAAACAAGAGCCAAATGAGTTGATTATTGAATCCGATGTTAGGGATTTAGGACTTGAGGATATGGGGACAAAACTTGACTACATTTACGTAGACCCTGACGATAATAGACAAAAAAAAGCTCAAGAAGATGCAATTAGAAAGTAAAGAAAGGGAAAAATGATTAAAGATGGTGATTTTGTAGATGAAAATTTAGTACCTCCAGAACCACGATTGCAGCCTGATAATTTGTGTATTCTGTGTGGATTTTCACCGTGTGTATGCGATGAAAGATATGAATTGTTAGTCGATAAATAGTTATTTTTAAGAAAGTTTGAAAGGAATTCTATGAGGATATTTACATTATTTGAAATGTTGCTTGTTTTAGCTGTTATATATCTGCTTGTTAATATAATTAGATATATATTTTTTAGAACAAGTAACGGAGGTGCTTTTTTTGGATTGTCAGACAAATGGATAGAAACGGACATAAATAGAGTAAAAAAACAAATGAAATTTAATTATGAAAGGAAAAAAGAAAATGGTACGAAATAATTTAACTCAGGATGAAATGTTTACTGGGCATAAGCCACCAATTTTGGGAATTACTACAGCAATAATATTAGTAGTGATTTTTCTATTACTTATTCTTTCTTTAGGTTGGACTACTGTTAAGCCGACAGAAGTCGCTGTAGAAATTAATAAAGTAAAAGGTGAAGTAAAAACTGAGCCTCTTGGAGTTGGATATCAGTTCTATAATAAGTGGAAAACAGATTTGGTTAAATACAATGTGGCAATAAAGTCTTATCCTCCTGATACAGAAAAAAGCGAAAAATCAAATGAGTATTGTATGGAATTGAAAACAAATGATGGTCAAAAAGTAAATGTTGATGTAACTATACTTTATGGCCTCAAAGCAAAAGAAGTTCCACAATTGCACCAAGAAATTGGCAGAAATTATGAAAATGAAGTTTTGCTTCCACAAATACGTTCAGAAGGTAGACTTGTTATTGGAGAATTTTCTGCTGAGGAGTTATATCAGGGTAAGGTGCGTGAAACTATTCAAGATAAATTAAGAGATAGGCTTTCACAGGCAGTTTCAAAATATCCTGCTATAACTGTACATGATGTATTAATAAGACATTTAAGTTTCGATGGAAGATTTGAACAAGCTATTGAAGACAAAAAACTCGCCGCTCAACAAGTTGAAATCAACAAAAATAAAGCACTTGCTCAAGAACAAGAAGCATTAAGAATTGAAGCCGAAGCAAGAGGCGAAAAGTTAAAAGCCATACAGGCTGCTCAAGGACGTGCTGAATCAGCTATGGTTGAAGCTGATGGTGAAAGATATAAACTTGAGCAGGAAGCTGCTGGTATGCTTGCTAAATTGAAAGCAGAAGCAGAAGGTAAACGATTATTAACAGAGGCCTTAGGCGGCGGCAGTAATGTAGTAGCTCTTAAATTTGCTGAAAATATACCAGATAAATTACAAATTTGGGGAGTTCCTACAGGCTCTAATAGTAATACATTTATGGATTTAAATGGGATGTTTGGTGGTATGTTCAAACAACCAGTCCAAAGTAATTAATATAACAGCAGTTCCGTTTCTTTAATCGTGGCCGCCTGTAGATAATACAGACGGCCATTTTATATATAGGGCACACCGGACAGAAGAATTTTAAGGAATCTTACGCATTATTATAGTATCAAACTTATTAGTCATATCTTTATGTTCTGCTTTAACTTCTCCTTGAAATGATTTCATAGATAAAGTCAATTCTGCCAGAACTTTAGTTTGATTATTTACTGAGTCTGTAAGTTTTTGAACACTATAAAATGTCATATAGAACATTAGTAAGAAAGCAACTATAGGGAATCCTACTTGTTTGATAAAATAACTAATAGTTTTTACGATTTGTGGTATATTAGAATCATCATTTGTAGCCATTATTTTTTCCCTTTAGCAAGTTTGTTTGTATTTTTAGCTAATGCAGTTTTTTGCCTTTCTAATATCATTATTTTAGATTTTTTATCTTCTGCTGATAATTTAGTAGATAATCTTATTAAATCAATTCTTTTATTAATTTCACTCATTTTTCTTGCAGTAGATACGAAATTTTTTGCAAGTTTTAAATTAGGATTCTTTTGAGCCAATTTTTTAGCTTCTTTATTTTTGCCTTGTTTAGATAATTTGTCATAAGTTTCTTTAACTGAAACAAATTTATCCCTATTTTCATAGAATTTCTTAACACTTTCTGCTTGACCGGTCATTGTACCAGTTCTTGATGTTACTCCATATAATAGAGGGTATCTTGATATATCTTTTGGTTTTTCTGGTACTTGCTCACCAGCAGCTTTTTTTATAGAATTTATAAGATAATCACCAGCACCTGTAGCATATCTTGAACTTCCACCGAGATAACCTTGTAAAAGATTTTCAATCTTAGTTGGTGAATAACTAACAGTTTTTCCAAGTAATTTTGCTGTTTCTGAAGTATATCTACCATATTGTTCAGATGGTTCTAATTGTTCAACTCCTTCTGGCAAAAGTTTTCTTTGTCTAAAGAAACTATAATTTGCAGCATTTTCTATAATTGGTTTTATAGCTGTTGCAAGCAATCCAGATGCAGGGTCTCCTTGTGTTGGTATCATTGAATCTACTAAAGATTGTGCATATTGGTCGAATGCTTCTGGATCTTTTGTATCTAAATATTCAAGAAATCTTTCTGTTAAAGAACCAAAAACTTGACCATACATATATGGCTTAGGAATTCTAACGTAAGTATCACTTCCTGGAACTTTTATGAGATAGAATAGATCTTTTTCCCATCGTGCTTTTTCTTTATATTCTGGGTCATTTCTATTGTAAAGATATAAAAGCATAGATGGGATAGTAGAACTAATCAAGTTTTTAATTGTTACTTCAACAGGATGGTTTTTAATTGCGCGGATGCCCCTATCAGCCCCCTGCACACCGGCATTTAGAAAAGCTACGACCTGATTTAAATCTTTTGTTTTTGAGCCTCTTACGCCAAAATCAACAGTTGCTTCACGACTTTCAAATCCAGCTTCTACAGGAC
>JAQTTP010000011.1 GCA_028710695.1 Candidatus Iainarchaeum sp. | reverse complement strand
ATTTTATAAATTCAAAAGCCAATGCACTTTTTTCTAAAGTAGATCAACAATATTGTAAAATTTCTAATAGTCTAAATTATAATTATTCTGAAATAAGTAAAAGCTGTTCTTTTTTCAAAAAGGAGGATATGTATGCAGAACCCAAGTATGGCTAAAGATAAAGGGTCATTTTCCATGTCTGCATTATTCTTAATTCTTTTTTTGGTTCTTTTTATTTTTCTATTCTTTTCTGGAATGTACCTAATGTCAATAAAAACTGACAAAACTCTTCTTGCTGCGATCTATTCTGAAATTGGGATAACGAAGCATAATGAAAAAGGAATTGGATTTGCAGAGAAGAATATTTTAGAAAAAAGAATAATGGCAAATAAGCTACAAGTGGGGGAAAACAGTCTCGAAGTTCCAGGCCTCCTGAAGAATATGTCCCTACTTCGTCTAGTCTACACCGATAAAGTTGAATTAAAGCAGGTGGTTTTTTCTGAATAAAAAAGGTTACTTTTGGATTATAGAAATAATTATTGGTCTTGTCTTTCTTCTTCTTTTTGGGTCTCTCTTTTTTAATTATTCTGACAAAGATTATTCTTTTGTTTTTGCTTTACAAAAAGCAAATGACGTTCTTAGAGTAAACTCCTATTCCCACTCATCCATTCCAGCCGATATTTTGGATTCTTTTTTTGAAAACTTTGGATATGAATATTGTGTAGATTCTTTTTGTATTTCAAATGACAAGATAGGCAAAAACAAAGTTGTAAAAACCTCAAAGATCTTTTTTGAAGATCTTGAAAAAAAGCAAGTTTCAATCACTGTTTTCTATGACTAAATTTATTTGCTCATTTTTTTTTAAAATTAAATTGTATTTGCCTCTTTTTATTTTTTCATTTGCTGTAAAACAAATACTATCTTCATAACTCTTTTTGGAATATTCTGAACTCCACATAATTTTGTTTCCGTCTGCTTCTAGATTCCATTCTTTATTCAAAATTAGTTCAATTTCCAAAGAACTTCCATCTCCTAAAAAACAAATATTTTTCATCTCATTTGTTGCTTTTTTTATATTTGCTAAATCAAAAGTAGTTGTTGTATAATCATAGATCTTTGAAACAATTGGAAAAAATAATGAAATTACAACAACAGTAACAAAAAGAATAATTAAAAATTCAATTGACAGTTGCCCCAAACTATTTGCTCTAGTTATAGTCTCCCACTTTGTCAATATCTTCAAAGATGTCTTCTGTTTTTGCATCAATTTTTTCAGAAGCTTTGTTTGTAGTTTTTGTTAATTGGGTTATAACAATTGCTGCAATTGCAATCAATGCTGCCAGAATTATAATCAATTCTGCTGACAACTGTCCTTTGTTATCTTTTATAAAACTCATCATGTGCATAAAATATGTTAAAGTAGTATAAATATTTTTTGCATGCAAGTAGGGTTTATAAAGTTTTATTTCTTTGTATTAAAAATGAAAGTAGAAATTAGAAAACCAAAACTAAGTGATGCAAAAGCATTGCAAAAGTTGATTAGTGATAAAGATGTCATAAAACAGATTTCTGGTTATTCCTATCCATGCCCATTAAGTCGAATGAAAAAAGATGTAAACGACGGAATCAAAGGCAGGAAAACAAAAAAGTCTTACTCTTTTACTATTATTTTTGATAATGAAATTGCGGGCAGTGTAATGTTAGAAGAACCAAATGAAGATAAAGGCTGTTATGATTTAGGCTTTTTTATTGGAAAAATATTTTGGAATAAAGGAATTGCAACAGAAGCAATAAAACAAATAATAGAATTTGGATTTAAAAAATTAAAACTTTATAGAATTCAAGCAGATAATGACTCTGATAACCCTGCATCAAGTAGGGCAATGGAAAAAGCAGGGCTTAAATTAGAAGGCGTTAGAAAAAAATACAGAAAAAAAGGAAACAAATATGTTGACCTTATGCTATGGGGGATTACAAAATAATTATCTTGCTACCTGCAAAAAATAAAAAAGAAAAAAGGGGATTAATTCCCAAGTTTGGTATTTAAATCTTATTTTATGCTTTGCATTGTTTCTGTGGTTGTAACAAAATTTCTTGAATTCTGTCTTTTTTGCCTTTTTTAGTTACAACCTGTTTTTTCGCTAATTGGAAAAATGTTATAAATTGTATGGTCTTTATGTTGTTTAAATGGTTCTAAAAAAAGACACTGATCTGCGAATATTAGTGGACACCATAAAAGACCCACGTGATTTAGCTGAACTTGTACATCTTTCAATTGCTACTAATAGAACACTTGATATTACTGGAAAATCAATAAGGCATGATCATCCCAAAGTTTC
Organism: Candidatus Iainarchaeum sp.; assembly: GCA_028710695.1. Taxonomy (GTDB): domain Archaea; phylum Iainarchaeota; class Iainarchaeia; order Iainarchaeales; family 0-14-0-20-30-16; genus JAQTTP01. Next base: position 21,861 of record JAQTTP010000011.1, on the reverse strand, counting down.
TGGAATAATTAGTTCTTGGTTTCCAGAGTTTAAATCTTCTTCCCCCTCAATAAATATTAACTACACAGATGATTTTTTCGATAAGGTAAAAGCACTTAAAAAAGCAGGATATACTATTGTAGGTACTTCCCCTAATTTTGGTCAATCTATTTTCAAAACAGATTTCTCTAAAGGAAAGTATGTAATTGTTTTTGGCACAGAAGTTGGCGGGTTAAGTAAAGCAAAAATTGCTGCATTAGATAATATTGTCAGTGTTCCTATGTTAAATCAAACAAAGTTTTATACTTTGCACACAGTAATTCCAGTAGTTGTTCATGAGATCTTACGGCAAAAAGGATTTTTTGGTAGAGGCGTTATACATGGTTCTAAAAATAAGACAAATCGAAATAAATGATTGGAAAGATATAAAAAAGCTCTACAATGAATGGAGAACAGAAAACACTTTTGCGGTTCCAGAAGTCATTTTATCAAATGGGCAAGCAAAAAAAAGAACAACCCAATTGATCGAAGATGGCATTAATTTTGCTGGAGAATTAAATGGTCGAGTAGTTGGATTAATTGAATCTAGTATCGGAAAACTACCCAAGACAAATCACACCTTATATGTGAGTCAATTAAATGTCTTAAAAGATTATAGGCGAAATGGCATTGCCTCAAAATTATTGAAAAAACTTTTATCTGTTGCAAAACAGAAAAAAATAAAATTAATATATTTGAATATTGTTTCAACAAACAAACCAGCAATAAGATTATATGAAAAATTAGGGTTTAAAAAAACTGGCTGTGTAAAGAAACAATACAAATTTGGAAATAAGTATGTTGACAACTGCATAATGTGTAAATTCTTAGGCCAAACTTTGGATTCCTAACCTTTGTTGGCTTCTCAGTTAGGATTGTTAATACATAAGGGTTATAAATCTATCCTTCATATATATATAAGTATGGGAGTTCTATATCGGAATGGGTCAGCGGTAAAACGCCCCATGAAAGTACCAATCCATAAAATCCTATCTTTTATACTATTATTTTTCGCATTTTTCTTGATTTTCTCCCTTACTTATGCTGATGGATTCATTCCAAAGGTTCCTCACAAGGTACCACAATATATCCCTCAGAGAGACATTCCTATACAAAGATATCTGCCTGATGCAATGCCTTTGCCCGCCTCAAGCCCAAAGGAATTTAATTTCTCTTTTGTTCCCGATGGCCAATATCTATTTTACTCGGGAAACTGGTCTAGTTTAAGCCAAGAAGAGCACGGAATAAAACTATCTTATACTTCAAAAGATTCTAAAAAGGCCTATATGGAATATAACCCAAAAGGCTCCTTTACATTAGAAGACCTGAAATTCGATTCTTTATCCTTAATCTACGCAGTAAAACTTGAAGAAGATGCTTTAGTTCTTGAAGGAACACAAGTAAGCTTTAAAGTTAATGACTCCCAATACAACAACTATGCTTTCTTAGGAAAGACATCTTCAGCAAATGTAGAAATAACCCTTAGCACAGATCACGATTATCTAAGCCCTTTTTTGAGGAGCTTAAAAGTTACTCTTTATCCAATAAAAGAGGTTTCTATTGATCCAGTAATTATTCAAACAAATGAATCAAGCATTTTAGTTGATTTAAAAAATTATATTGACTATTACGATTTCGCCTTAGGCAAATTAACTTACAAATTGTTAGAGAACCCCGCAAATTGTAATATCTCTGGGTCAGTTCTAACTTGTAACCAGATTTCAGAAGGCACAAAATATTATACTTTGGAAGTAAAGGACATAGTCACAAATCAATACGAGCAAGCACCAATTGAGATAACAAAAAACAGTAGCTCTCCTTATTTTACAGATCTTCCAACAATAAATGTTCAGGAAGACACACAAATAGGATCAATTAACTTGTTACCTTATGTTCAAGATCCAAATAACACTACAAACGAATTATCTTTATCAGTTGATTATATTGCTCCCGCAAGTGGAATATCTTGTGAAGTAGATAATTTCACACTAAACTGCTCTCTTGTAAAGGATGCTTATGGTGCTTTTGTTGTTATGATTAAAGCAGAAGACCCACAAGGCAATACTGCCTTTGGTGATCTAAAAGTAAATGTTTCAAATGTAAATGATGCTCCTTCTTGGAACTCCATTCCAATTAATAACTTGGAGGAAGGCCAAACCTTGAATCTAAACTTAGCGAATTTTGTGTCTGATGTGGACAACCCTTCCTCTACTTTATATTTCGAAATAAAAGATAATGGTGGTTTAAACTGTGGACTAGTAGGACCTAACCTATCCTGTTCAACCACCATATACCCAATTTCCACTACTTTGTCAGTTTCTGCTTCTGATGGCCAGTATGAAGTAGATAAAGAAATCTCTGTATCCTGGTCTAAAGATAACTTGGCACCGGTATTCTCTGGCAAAATTATTGGTAAAACTTCCACAGGTTCAAATTTATCTTTTTCAAAAGATCTTTTAGGTATGTTCTCTGATTCTGAAGGTCAAGAACTATCTTACAATTATTTAGTTTTAAATGGCCCGGCAATTTGTAATATTGAAAACAAAGTATTGTATTGTAACATTACATCACAAGGCTACTCCGATGTCAAAGTAACAGCTTCTGATGGCGATAAAACAGTAGAATCCAATATCTTCCGTTTAGCAAAAGTATCTCCTGCTGACGTAACTGCAACAGTAGATGTTCCTCACACAGTTCCATTAGATTACGAAGTTTACTTCCAAGTTTATGTTACCAACAATCTGAGCATCTATTTAGAGGGAATAGAAGTAACAGCAAGCTCAACAGAGCTAGTTATCTTTGATGGTCAGCCAGAAGGCCACACAACAATTACTGAACTTATTCCCAAGATCGAGCCTAACTCCACAAAAGAGAGCGAGTTCCACACAACAGTTGAGAACACAGAAAAGATTTACAACATAATGTTAATGCTTAACGGCCAGCAATTAGACTCTAAGCAAATAGAAACCAAAGACATCTTTTATGCGGCAGGAAATGGTTTAGTATCCATGTGGCAAGACATGGGCGATAATGATGGTGCAGGTTTTTGGGGTGTTACATTATATGGAAAAGTTCCAAAAGATAATAAATTAAAAATCAAAGTCCACATCACAAATCTATACGATGTTCCTTTGAATGATTTGAATTTATGTTATGTTTCTCAGAACGGCTTATTAAAACCAATGTCTAATGGCCAAGTCCTTTATCAGAATGTTTACTGCCAATTAGTAGATGTTCCTGCTTTAGATGAATTAGTTCTAGAGCAAGAGATTATGCCAACAGAATTTGGTGCAGATGGTGAATATTTCTTATTATCAAAAGGAAAAGCATATTTGTCATGGATGAATACTGATGAAAGCAAAGTAATTGCTGGTTATGAAACTGGCGCAAGCTTTGAAGCAGTGGATGTATCAAAAGGATTATCTGCCGTATTTAACCCTGCAGACGGCACAGCTTTGAATAAAAATAAAACATATTCTTTACAAGTAAGTATGTTAAATTACTTTGCAGTTCCTTTGTACAACCAGCAAGTTTGTATGATAATCTCTGAACTAGTTGGCGCAGATTTTATTGCATACACAGAAACAAGTTATGCGAAAGTAAACAGCCCAACTTGTAAGACTTATAATTATGTTCCCTATGCAATAGGTTCAAATTCAAACCAGATAGGTCAATCTACAGCAAATGCATTTTCAGTTCAAACTAAAGGTCAAAATGCAAGCGTAGTATTTGGCCTTATAGACGAACCAATGACCGGAAACATAAATAACAAAGATGATTTAGGTTATGCAATTTATACTGTTAATTAGGAGGAATAAAAATGGATAAAAAAGTTATAAAAAAGAGCAAAATAAAAAAAGACGAAGAAAATAATAAACTAACATATAAAAAAGAAAATTATTGTTCTGCACCACATTGTCAAGATCCTTCTCAAGATGGATAAGACCTGTATGGCAATTGTGTGTTTTTTATCAATGAACGGATTTGGTCCTGCAGTAATGTTGGGTCAAATAGTTCAAAATTTACTGATCTTATTTCCAAATAGAAAATGTATTTTAAAAACCCCTTCTATAGAAAGACATGATTTTATAAAAAAAAATTACTGCCATCATTTATGTTATGACCCAAATTATAAAGTAACTAAAAAAGACATTGTAATACATATAATAGACCCAAGAAATATCCCTACTAGTGGAAGAGACATTTTTATAGATAATTTGGGGGATTATTGGAATTACCTATTTAAGCATAATTTATTTCAAGAGCGCCTTAATTTATTTAAGAAGGGCATAAGGGAATCCGATTTCTGTTTTTTGTCATCATTGACAAAAAATAAAACGCCCTGGGGCGACAAATACAATAAATTTCTTTTTGTTGATAATTATATAACAAAAATTAAAAAAACAAATGGCTCTGGCTTGGCAATTATTGGCAGTTATAAAACCAAAAACGCAATATGGGATAAAGAAAATATACTTCAATCACAGCTAGTATTTAGTAAGAGCCGTAAGCATTTTTCACAAATTATTGCAAAAAATGAAATAATTGTAACACATCCGGGGCTGTGTTCTCTTTCTGAAAGCATGTATCTCAATAAACCATATATTTACATACATCCTGCAAATCTTGAGCAAGCCCTTAATACTCAAATTATTACTAAATATAACCTTGGATTAGTGATTCAAGATCAAGCCTTATCTAATATTAACGGTTTAAAGCTTGAATATGGCCTTAAAAAAGACTCTATAATAAAAAGTATGCTTTCTTTTAAAAAACAAAGACACATATATAATAACAAAAAATTATTTGATTTCCTAAGGGGCGCATTATATGATCTTTGAAGGGCAACTAAATTATAGCGGAACCATTTTTGGGGTTTTAAAAAAATATAACTCGCAATTAAACCCTCAAAAATATGCCGGAAAAATCATTTACTTAGAAAGAAGTATTAATTCCATTCTTGACTATTTCCCATTTATTAAAGGAATAGTTTTAAAAGAAGGCGGCATATTAAGCCATGTTGCTATTGTAAGTAGAGAATTTAACATCCCCAGTATAATTGGATTAAATATTAATGATTATTTTCTAGATTCTGCGTACGTGTTGATAGAGAAGAGTAAGATTATATTTACTGATGATAATTATTTGGTTCCAACAAAAAACTTTATTAAATTGTTTAAGAAAAATAAAGATTATTATTTGATTTATAAAGATACAAAGAAGATTAAATTAGATAAAAATAGTTTTCGGTTGGTTAAAGATTTACAGACAACAAAAATTAAAGACCTTTATAAAAAATATGGCTTGGCGGCCAAGAAGATTATAATTAATCTTATAACTGATGGCATTTTTTGTTTTTCTATAACTAAAAAGAAATTTTTTTTATATGAATCTGATATTAATTCTCCAGACATTCTTGATATGCAAATAACTACTCATTGTAATATGAACTGTAAATTCTGTTATGCCAATATAAATAAAAAAGAGGGCAATAATCTGGATTTTAAATATATAAAAACAGTTTTTAATGATGCAAAAAAAAAGGGTCTTTGTTTTGTATCAATTACTGGTGGAGAACCAACATTGCACCCTGATTTTTATAAAATTGTCAATTATGCTAAGTCTTTAGGATTTGCAATACATTTGAATACTAATGGAACAATTATTAATAAAAAAATCATAAGCGTTCTAAAAAAAATTAATAATTTTGGGGTTAGTTTTGATTCAATAGACGAAAAAGACTTTCTGTTTTTAAGAGGTGTAGATAAAAAAAACAGAGTTTTAGAGAATATAAAAAAGATAATAAATAATGGCTTGAATCCTACTATCGTAATTGTAGTAAATGCAATTAATAAAAAAAATATTATGCAATTAGTTGATAATTTAGTAGAGGTCGGAGTAAAAAAAATAAAATTGAACTATTTTCTTCCAATAGGGTCTGGCTTAAATGCAAAAAATTTACATATTCCCTATAGTCAATATATTGAAATTTACAATGAATTAACTGTGCATCACACCGATATTGCAATATTATTTGACACTGTAATGTTTGCATTTCGTTTTGGTTTACCTACTACAGAAATGCGGTCTGACATTTCTTGTAGTGCTTTTAACAGGCGTATTAGCATTAATGCCTTTGGGGAAGTAAATGGTTGTTTGTTATTGCCTGAAAAATATGCAATTGGAAATATAAAAACTAATAGCCTAGAAGAAATATTGTTAAAAAAACCAACGTTTTTTAAACAAGGTTTAACTAACAGTCATTGCAAAAGTTGTAAACACAAATCCTGCTGTGGTCTGGGTTGTTTAACATTTTATAAAAAAAATAAAGGTATTTTAGATCCACGTTGTCCAGAGGTTGAAAAATATGAATCTTATTAAAGAGTTTAATTATCTGGGTTATAAAATAAAACTTAATTTATTTGTTACTGAAGCCCCCCAAAAATTTATTTTTTTGTATTTGCCAAAAAATAACACGATAGTGGTCATGACGGGTAATAAAGGAGATAATCATACTGAAATATTACATAAATCTGTTGGTTCTAAAGACACAGAACAATTTGTATGGGGCGGATGGGTCAAGGAAGTTAATGGGAAGATAATGTTTTTCAGTAGAAGCAAAAAATATGGGAATAATATTTTTGGATTGCGAATAGTAAGAATTATTCAAAAAATGTTTTATGACGAACCAGGCCTAAAAAATAAGTTGCACGGACTACCTAGAGAAAAAAAGATTGACGCTGCGAACATATTTCCACATGTTATTGAACGATTACGGAGGCCCTAATATGGACATATATTCACAATTGTCTAGTGAAATTGAAATAAAAAAAGGATATTCTCTAAAAAAAGCAAAAGGCCTTATCGAAAATGCATTTGGCTACGAAGAATATTTAAATACAAAAGAGTATGCCGAAAATAAGAAATTACAAATATATTTAAACTATATGTTAGAAAGCATTTTTGCATTACAATATCTGAAAAAAGAAATAAAAATGGTGCCCAATTTTGAAGATGAAGTAATTTCTAGGAAAATACTGAGTGTGCATTTAAGTGCAATAAAAAAAGCAAAAGATATAGATCAAAATAACGATTTGCAAATCATCGAATTTGGATTTTATTATGGCTGGTTAAGTCCCAGAGATTACAAAAATAAAAATTTTCTTTTGGCTGGCAAAACAGTATGTAAAAAACTGCAAGGACTTAACTTGCCAGGTAAGTTTATAGAAACTACGGATCACATTTCACAAATTGCCAAACTATATGAGTGGAGAAAAATGTTGTGGATGAGGTTATCTTTGTTGCTGCCTGCGGACAGCAATAAAATTTCTAAAGCGGTGGAGGGATTTATTGCAAACAAAAATAAATGTTATAGATAAAGAATATATTGCAAACGGCTTTGCCAATAATGTATATCTCTTTAAATTTAAAAATAAGAACTATGTATATAGAGAAACATTTGGCCCCCCCTTAAATATTAAAAAGATTTATGCTTTTTTTCCATTATTTAAACCATTTTTTACGCCCAATATAATAATTTCAACTAATGCCATAACATACCCTTTTATTGAAGGAAACCAACTAAATTTGAATTTACTAAGTTTAAAAGATGAGATCAGAGTGTTTAAAAAAATGGGTGTGGTGTACAGAAAAATACATAACATTACCCATAAACGTTATTTATATAAAGGCAACAAATTTAAATCCTGGTCTGATTTACTAAACTATAAGCTTGACGAAATTTGTATCCCCGAAAACAAAAAGTATATAAAAATATTAAAAAAAATATGGCGAGAAAGGTTTATAAATTACAGCCCTCAAAAAAGGCTATTACATGGCGATTTCTCCCCCAAAAATATAATTCTACACCGAGAAAAACTAAAAATCATAGACTGGGATAAATTTATTGTCGGGGATAAATATTTTGAATTAACTAATATATTGTCTAAAATGTTTGTGCGAAGCCACGGCAACTTTGAAATGTCAATAATTACTGATGCTTTCTTTGAGGCCTATGGAAAAAAAGAACTAAATAAATTAATTTCAACTAATGATTTATACTTATTTTATTCAATATATTTTCTTATGGAAATGTACACACGTTGCATAAAATCAAATAGTAAAATACGGGAAAAACAATATGAAAATAGAATAATCTTTTTAATTTTTAAATTGAGCAGTAAAAACAGAACAAAATTTTTAAAAACTGGTGACAAAATGACCCCTAATTTAAATCCTGGAGAAATAAAAATATTAGGGCATAAAAAGTGATCTTTATGTCTTATCCAAAAGTTGAATTCAAAATAGTTCCAATAAAGAAAGAAATCTGGGCTTTTAATCATTTTTTGCAACACAGTAATCAGTCTTTTAAGTTTCGTTTTTTAGATAGTTACTCTATTCTTAAAGAACCAAAGTTAGATATAACTGGCTGGTTAAAAGGTGAGTGGAAGACTAAACGAAGAAAAACAAAAGTTAATGTTGGTCATTATCAAAAAGAATGGAACAAAATACAAAAAGAGTTTATGACTAATTTGTCTGATGTGATTGGCACCCCTTGGTTTAAGAACCCAGAAAAAATTGAAGCGTATCTTTCTTTATGCAAAGTATTTCCACGAAACATAGAGAAAATGAATTTTTATATTCCATACGATTGGCCCACACAAAGAGTTTTTGGAATTGCTGCACACGAGATAACTCATCTGCTATATTTCAAAAAGTTTGGAGAACTATTCCCTGATGTTTCAAAACAAAAATATGGCGGGCCACATATTGAATGGATTCTCTCTGAAATTTTGGTTTCTGTGATTTTAAATGACAAAAAATTTAATAAAATTCTCCCCGGACCACATTATAGTTATGATTGTTTTTATAAGAATAGAATAGGAAAAAGAACAATACAACATTATTTTGAAGATAAATATGCAGAAGATATTTACAAAAAAGGCAAAACTTTTGACGATTACTTAAAATGGGCTTACAAATTCGCAAAAAAACACGAAAAAGAATTAGATGTTGTTAAGTAACTCTTCCTTTACTTTTAATCTCCCGTAAGTATAATTTTTCCTCTTTTCGAATTTGGATAATATTTTAGACCTAGTTTTGCAAACTTAATTGCTTTTTGTCTTTGTGTTATGTTGTCTTTTTTACTTAATTTTTTAGATTTACATTTCCAAGGATAAAGCATATGTGCACAATTTATAAAATAGTTCCCGAGAGTTTGTTTTTTAGTTAGTCTATTATATCCTTTGTATTTTGCATTAAATATTTTTCTTCCAAGATCCACAGATATTGATTTACCGTTCACTTTTATTAAAACACACGCATGATCCCACTTTTTGAAGTTTGGCATTTCATAATAATAGGCATTAAAGCCCAAATATTTTAAACAAGCCAGTAAAAATAGTGACAGTTCAAAGCAATGTCCTGATTTTGTTTTCCAAACCACTGTTGGTAATTTGCAGTTAGAATAGGTATCATAAGATTTCATACTATATTTTAGTCCTAATTTTCCGTTAGCTTTGGTTAATTCAAAAAGTTTTTTTAAATTTTTAATGTTTTTTTCTGTTATTTCTTTTGAAAGTATTTTTTTGCAGGGTATTGGTAATTTAATTAGAGTGTCAAAATTAGTTATGATTTTTCTCACCTTTTTTAATGGCTTTTAACTTTTCCCAATCAATATATTTCCAAACAAGGTCTTCTTTACCGTTTAAAATTGGTTTTATCATTTTATAGATTTCATAAATGTATTTTTTGTGGTATCCATCTCTATCAGCAATGTCTTGTTTTATGGTTTTTTTATAATCTATCTTGTTTTCATTTTGGAACATTGCACAAAGCAAATCAAATAGTGCTTCCTCTGCTTCGTGCCCAATCGTTTTAAGTTTATTTCTTTCGTTACAATTTCTTATTGCGAGATGCATTAATTCATGAACAATTATAGAAATGTTAGTTATTTTTGAGGACTTGCACAATCGTAGCATTATTGCTGGTTCCTTTGTTGGCAAACAACAACCCCCAAAGCCAAATTCTCCATCTGCAGAATATGCCAAAAAAATAGATACATTATCTATTTCATGCCCAATAATATTTTTGAAGAAAAAATTAATTTTTTCTAAGTTTTTTAAAATAATTATTTCTAACTCTTGCTTTTTTGAATTCAGTATTTTTCTTTTTAGGTTCCAATCTGGAACTTTTGTTTTATCTAATAGTTTCTTTGCAAGTTTTGTATTTGTGTCAGTTGTTTTTTTATTGAATAAATAATGGGACATAAACTCAGGCCAAGAGCCCATTATTAGATCTCTTGTAAGTAATAGTTTTGACATGTTCTTATCAAATTGAAATAAAATAGAAGATCTTGCTACGAATCTTTGTGAGTATGGCCCTAGACCGCTCCAAATTGCATCTAATTTAGTTGCGTTCTCATTAATTATTACTTTAAACTCCACAAATAATCTTTAGTAAAGTAACCTTTAAATATATAACATAAGTTATTCATATATGACAAATTTGATTATAAAGTCATTTTTCTTATTCTTTTTTTGGTTCTTAATAGGCATTTCTTTCTCAGTTTCCCTAATTTCCTCAGAAGTTCTAAATCCATCCAACGGAAACCAAATCTTTACAGACTCTCAAGATGTAACTGTGAAGTTTAGTTTTGATGGATTTATTGCAGATCCAGTTAAATATCGGCTAACAATTTCCGATAATCAAAATTATTTTTCTTTACCTACTGATTTAGATAAAGTTGGTGTTTCTGAGAATATTTCTAATTGTGATAATAAAGCTTGTTATGATCCTAATAATAAATATTTCAATAGTTTTGGAATTAAGCAAGTGGCGATTTCAGGAGATTTCACCCTAACTTTCCACCTTAAACAAAGTAATACCGCCCGAGAACAAGATGTTTTTAATTGGGCTGTTTGTGAAATGAAAATGGGGGTATGTAACCCAGATCCAGTAGTTAATTGGTCTGGGTCTGAAACAATATCAGTTCTTTCTGGAAATCCAGTAATGGAAACTCCAGTGATTTATGATATAAATAGCGGGTCTGAAGGAGTAACACAGGTAGGGAAGAATCATTCTTTTAATGTTCTTTTGAATGTGAAAGACAATACAGATGATACAGGTGGAAGTGCACTTACTTGCACTGCAACAATTGGAACTAAATCCGCAACAAATAATAGTGGTGCAACCTGGGAACAAAAAGAAATGGAACTTGGCCCATTTAATGCTTTAGATTTGGGTACAGGCTCAAAGAAAGTGACTATTGTATGTAATGATACTATTTTAAGTTCAACTAAAGAACTTGATTTTTCTATAATTGACTCAAAGCCAACAGTTACTGGTGTTGCAGTTAGTCCTACTACACCATATCCTGATTCTGAAATTTCTTGTCAGAACTCTGGAAAGAGTGATGCTGATGATCCATCTTCTGGAATAAGCTTGGGGTATAAATGGTACTTGAATGGGGTTGTGAAAACTGGGGAAATTGCATCCAAGTTTAAGTGTACTCCTGCTTTATGCCCGCAAGGAACAGAAGTTCAGTGCTCTATAACTCCGAACAATAATCAAGCAGGAGATGAGGCCTTTGCTGACAAAGGTACTGTGCAAGGGTATTTCTCTACACTAACAATATCTGGTCCAGATAAAGCGCAAGTAGGGGAAGAGGTTACTCTTACAGCAGATTATACTTATTCTGGTGCTGGAACTGTTTCCTATGAATGGGATTTCGGTGATAGTACAACAAAAGGGACAACAAAAAGCTTGAAACACACATACCAGAAAGAAGGAGACTATGAAATCAAGTTGAAAGTAAAAGATGACAAAGGAAGTTGGATAGAAAAAACAAAGAGTATTGATATTGTAAGTGCGAATCTGAATATTATAATTAAAGAGCCCCTTGTGAATGCGGACATTTTAAGGAACGATGAATATAAAATCCGTGTGCAATTATTGGACAATGCTGGAAAAGCAATTACTAGCGCAACAGTTACTGCACAACTAAAAGATGGTGTTGTGTTTTCTCTGCCAGAGACATCAAGTGGAAATTATGAGGGAACCTTTATTGGAAATATTTACAATGATGCAAAGAACTTTGTAGAAGTATCTGCAAGCGTGTCTACTGGTGGCTTGAACCTAAAATCTAAGAAAAGTGTGGAAATATATATTGTGCCACAAGAGCTTGTTCCGATATTGGAATTGGATACTTCTTTTGCCGGAGAACCCGGAAAAGAAACTTTTTCGTTGGGCTCAAAAATAAACTCTGTAAATGTATGTTTTAAAGATAAAGATAGCGAGAATTATTCTTCAGATATAAATGGCGGAAAAATTATTCTACAAGGGTATGAAAAGAAAGAATATTCTCTAGAAAAAGAGCAGACTTGTTTTATTGCCTACTTGGATTATTCCATAAGCGACAAAGATGTTGAAACAGGAATATTATATTTCAAATTTGATGTTACAGACAAATACACAAATTATGTTTCTAAAACATACAAATCAAAAGAATATGAAGTAAAAAATGTAACTGGAATAATTGATTTGGAAATTGTAGAACCAAATGAAAAAATAACTACAATAAATTATGGCCAAGAAATTCCAATAGAAGTAAAGATAAAAAGTGAAAAAGAAATAAAACCTTTATTTGTTTATTTGGATGATGGAAAACAAATACAGTTAACACAAGATACTGCTAATAAAAACAGGTTCATTGGGCTATATGCGCTTAATGAAAAGACTGGCGACAAAAAATCAATTGATTTTGTTGCACAAGCAGAATATAATGGGGTTCTAGTAAGTGCAAAGAAAACAAAAGAGTTCAAGCTAAGCAATAAATTGAATATTGAAATGGTTAATCCTGGAGAGGATGGAAGTTATCTCCAAACAAATTTGAAAGTGAGGATAAATTATGAAAATGGGCTGAGCTATGATGCAAATACAATTTCTTTAGCAGTAGATGATGAGAATGTTTTATTCGAAAAAAATACGGATGGAATTTATGAGGCAGATTATGGAATTCCATTATTTGGAAATGCCTCAATTAATTTTTCTGGAGAAGATGATCTGGGAAATACCGTAAATGTAGAAAAAGATCTTGGGTTTGTGAGCCCCTTGTTCTCTGCAACTATTTGGCTGATTATTTTATTAGTAATAATTGGAGCAATAATTGCTGGAATAATTTATTGGAGAGTAAGAAAGATTTTGCACAAAGCCCAAAAAGGAAAGAGCATAGAAGAATATGAAACTGAACTGGAAACTGCGAAGAAAACTTTATCACAATTAACAAGAGATATGTTCCAACAGAAAATAACTCAAGAAGAATTCCAGAAACAGAAAACTGAGTTAGAGCAAAAGATCAGGGTTTTGGAGTCTAAGATTTCCGCAATGAGAGAAAAAGTAGAAGTTAAGGATAAACAGATAAAGGAAGAGAGCCACAACGAATTAAGTTTAGATGACAAAAAGAAAGCATTAATAAAAACCAATTTTGAAGGCGATGTTTATTCTAAATACAAAGACAAAATCGAAGAGCTAGTAAACAAACTTAAACCAGTAAAAGCCAAATACACAAAAGAAGAAATAAGACAAGTTCTGGATAAAGAAGAGTTCCCAGAAGAAGTTGTAGAAGAAGTTGTGAAGAGATTATATTAATGAGTGATTTAGATTATGGATTATATTTCCTATTTTTCTGCATTTGAAAAAATAAAAGAAACTCTGATGAATAATAGGCTGGATTTTTCATCTGCAAATGTTCTTTATAATGAAATAAATCTTAATAAACTAAAACTATTAATTGTGTTGTCAGAAAATAATACGAAAGAAAAAATAAAAACTTTGCTAAAAACAGTAAAAGAACCATTAGAGCTGATTTTTGTTAAAGATAAAGATCTAAACAAATATTTATCTAAAAAGAGCCCACAAAAACTATTAGACGAGTTAACACAATTGTGGCATATTGCTGGTTTTGGAATTTCTAAAAACTATTTTGAAATAATAACTGAAAAGAATGCCGGAAATTTAATATATTCTAGAAAAATTTTAAATAGGCAAGAACTTTTGGAAAAAGCCAGTGATTTTTGTATTCGAAATGGTGCCGGGGCTTTATTGTATAATCCAAATCTAAAAAAGTTTTTACTTCTTAGGCATAATCTTGAGGATGAAGTTTATTGGAATATTCCCAAAGGCGGAACAGAAGAAGGGGAAACAACAACAGAAACAGTTAAACGAGAAATAATGGAAGAAACAGGAATTACTAATTATGATCTTAAAAATGAATATTTTGTTACTATGCATACTTATGTTAGTAAAGGGGGCCTAAGAAAAGCATATGTAACTCATTTTGCCGCAACTACAAAAGAAAAAAAGCTAAAATTAAGTGATGAACATATAGCTTATAAATGGCTTTCTTTTAATGGCTTGTTAAAACAAGCACATTTCCCAAATCAGAAATGGGTTTATTATAAATTAGGTAAATATCTGCAGAAAATAAACAATAAAACATAAAATTCTTCTTTAAATAGAGTAATCGCAACTACTTAGTTACATCTCTTTAAAAATATATTCTCTCCATAAAATATAAAAATGGCAATTTTGCCTTAGGAATGGCTTATTTTGAGGATTATAATGACTTTAGATCTAAAGATAAAAAACAAAAGCAATAGAGAGAAAATTTTGCAGGATATAAAACAAGATCTACTAACTGATCTAAAAGATCAAATACTTAGTGCAACTGTTTATGGTAGTACATTGAATGAAGATTTTTGTATAAAAAGCGATTTTGATATATTATTAGTTATTAAAAAGCCAGATATTAGTTTATTAAAAAAGCTGAAGAAAATAAAAAAGAAATATGCCGAAAAAGGGGTTATAACTGATATAAATGTCCATAGTTGTGACGATGTGCCAGCAATAAGAAAAGAAGTCTTTTGGCATAATAACCGTGGACTATATATGCAAAAAGAAATAGAACTATATGGTAATCAATTGATTGGAGAAAACTATTTTAAGTCAACAAAATTTTCAAAATCAGAAATAATTATTGAGGCAGTAAGGGTGATAAATTCTCTTAATTATCAAGCAAGAAAGTTACTAATTAACAAGAATTTGGACCAAGACGGCAGAATACTCATGATGAAATGGTGCATATATGGGGCATTATATGCTCTTGCAACAAAAGAAATATATCCTTTAGATAAGAAAACGGCTCTCAAAGCATTTTACGATATTTTTGAACCCCCTATAAACCCAGAAAAATTTTTGCAGATAAAAGTAAATAGGCCAATAAACATTACAGATGAGGATGTTGAAGTTGCATATGAATTTCTTACTTATTTGGATAAAAGAATATTCCAAGACTATATTGCCTTTAAAAAGCGGAGTAAAACAAATGGATTCTGAAATAATTATTATTGCACCAACTCAGATAAAAAAAGGCCTAAGTGTGGGAAATATTTATGATTTAACAATTGCTGATTTTTATGCAAAAGCCAGGCGACTTGCAGGAATAAAGGTATTTGCTCCTTTTCTGTTGAATATTAATGGTGAACCATTAATTAAGCAAATTACCTTTGAAAATAAAGCCCCTACAAAAGACAATATAAAAAAATATATCTTGCTTGCCATAAAACAAATAAAAAAAGATTTAAAAAATCATTATTTGTCCTTTGATTATATTGTTAGAGACGATAAAATCAAAAAAAATTTGGTTCGGTTGTTTAAAACCACATACAAAGATTCAATAACTGTGGGGCAAACAAATATAATAGAATGTAGTAGTTGTGGTAATATATATGGCTCAGACCCAACTATCTGTTCTTGTAAAAAATGTAATCGCCCCCTAATTTCTCAAACAAAAACTAGTCTTTTTAAAAAGATAAATAGAAAAACTATTGAGAGAAAAATGGCCACAATAGCATTTTTTCCTAACTGTATCAGGCAAAAACTAAAAACCTTTGTATTTTCTCTACCTGAAACTTATGACCTTATTTTAGAAAAAAATAGGGCCTATACAATAGAATATAATGGATTTAATTTGGATCCGCGGTTTGCTGCCATAATGCTTCCTGCAATTCTTTGTAGTCACAAATATACAAAAAGAGTTTGGATACATGGGGATGTTATAAAAAAATTTGATTATTATTCTCTATGTTACCTTAATAATAATGACTGCCCTACAAAAATTGTATCGCATGGCCTTTTATTAGGTCCAGATGGAAAAAAATTAAAATGGCAAAAAGACGATGGGTCTCAAAAAGAATTATTTAAAGGCATTAATAACAAAATTTTGCGAGCTTATTTTTTGAAACATAATATTAATCAGGATAAGGTTATAGATCCATCAAAACTGCAATTGCAGACGCGAGATTTATTAAAAATATATTTAAAACTTAAAAAAATATTGCAAACAAATAAGGATAAAAATAATGAATCAATTAGACAAGATTTGGCTGTGCAAATTAATCTATTTAATAATGCAGTAAATAATTTCAAGTTGTCTGCAGCATTTGAGTCTATGCAAAATTACGTTAACATTTGCTGGAAGATAGTAAAGAATAATAACTTGTCACTATCTGAATATAATATGTTATTTGAATTAAAAAACATTTATTTTGGTGAATAGTATGGTTGAATTTAGAATTATAGAAAAAGATATTTTGATGAGCATTTGGCTTAATGGGAATAAAGGTAATGTTGTTGTTGCACCGGGTATGCCACAATATTTTGATAAATATCACCCTCTTGTTGAACAACTGGCTCGGTTGGGATATAATTTATTTATTCCACGTTATCCTGGAACTTGGGAAAGTAATGGTGTCTTTAACATAAAAAACTCAACAAAAAGCATAGAACAAGCTATTAGATTAGTTAAAAAAGGGCAGGCAAAAGAGCTTTATGCGAATAAAAAAATAACTTGGGCAAGAAACCCTGTATTTTTGCTGGGTTTTAGTTATGGGGCATTACCGGCTATATTACAATCCGTAAAAGTAAATAGAACTATTTTAATTTGTCCTTTTATAGACCCTGCCCAACATATAAATAACAAAAAAGGCGAAAATATACAGAAAACATTTGAATTTTTGCAAAGGGCATATCCACAAGTATATAGAATAGATGCAAAAAGAACAGTTGCAGACTTAAAAAAAGTAAAACTCCCCCAAACAAAAACTAATTTGTTTTTAGTTGTTGCAAAGGAAGACCCTGCAATCTTAAAAGAAGAGATAGATGCGATAATTGGTAAATATTCCCCCCAAATAGTTACTAAATCTGGTGGGCACTCAATAAAAATGGATGATAAAACAATAACTGATTTATTAGGTGGTAAGAATAGTCTTTAAAAAACAAGATTTAACAAAATATATACATATACTTGACGACAAAAATATAGAAATATTGTCTTCAGGAAATATAAGCATAAGGTTATCTAATAACCTGATTGCAATAAAGCCTTGTGGCTTTGCATATTCTGAAATTAAAACAAAAGATATATCAATAGTAGATTTGTCTGGTAAACTGGTTTCAGGAAAAAAGCCATCTTCTGATTTAGATATGCATATAGAAATATACAAAAACAAGAAAAAGATTAACTGCATATTACATACCCATGCTCACTTTACTACTGTTATGAGTAGTTTGAATAAACCCCTGAAAATTTTGACAACATTACAGGCAGACTATTTTGGGACCGAAGTCTTTTGTATGCCTTATGTAAATCATAGATTATCTAATATTGGTATGGCTGCAATAGCATCAGGCCAAGAGACGATGCTTCTTGAACGACATGGGGCATTAATATTTGGAATGTCTCCAGGCGAAGTAGTAAAAAAAGCAATTGCTTTAGAAGAAATAGCAAAACTTAATTATCACATCCTGTGCATAAACAAGAAAATAAAACCATTAGATAAGAAAGATATAAATATGTTGCATAATTATTATTGCTCTAGTTATTTTAATAATGTTATCCGTGAGCCTTAAAAACTAATCTTTTTGTTGATTTATAGACTGTATTTTTATTATTTGTTATACTTTATTTTGTATGATTTCTGTAACTATTAGAAAAGCAAGACTGGACGATGCAAAAGGAATTGCAGAAGTTTCAAAACAAGGATTAAAACAAAAAACTTGGATTTATACTGGAAGCAATAAATATACTTCTAAAAGATATAAACAACTACTTGATCGTTTGTCTCCAAAAAATTCAACATTCAAAATGTTTATTGCAATTGACAAAAAAACCAAAAAAGTTGTTGGACAACTAAGTTATAGTTTTAGAAAGACTGGTAGGCAGAAACATATAGTTGGTTTTGGCTGGGGTGTTTATCCTGGGTTTGAAGGTCAAGGAATAGGAACTAAATTGTTAAAGTACGCTTTAGAACAGGCAAAAAAGAAAGGCTTTAAAAGGGCAGAAGCAGAAGTTGTAGTAAAGAATATTGGTTCCATAAGAATGGCAGAGAAATGCGGGTTCAAATTAGAGGGCACAAAAAGAAAAGCTTTGCTTACTGATGATGGAAAGTATCTGGATGTTTATGTATTTGGGAAATTACTTTAGTTGTAAAACCTAAACTTCTGAGCACATTATTTGCCACCCTAGTTTTTTATAATCGTTAGTAGTTAAGATTAAATGTTTTAGTTGATCATTTCTACATCTTAGAAATTTTGTTCCGTCTTTATATTGAATATTTGTTTCTATATGGTGCTTTTTAAAACCGAGTTTTTCAAAAATAGAAATTGTTTCGTTGTCTAACAAAGGTACGGATAAAAATATTTGTGTTTCTTTTTCTTTTTTTGCGAATTTTTTACAAAGAATAATAACTTTTTTTCCTATGCCCTTGTTTCTAAACTCTTTTTTTAATCCTACAATGCCGATTCCAAACTTTCCGCCAAATTCTATTGAATTTCCAATTGACAGAGTGCCAATTGTTTTGGAGTTGTAATTTATAAAATAGTCTTTTTCTGTAATTTTGCTATGTGTTAGAGTATAATTTATTTTTGTGTAATAACTGTCTTTGAAAATTATTTTTTCTAGGTTGTTGTATTTTGTAGATTCACTTTTCTTTGCTTTCTTTATTGTAAGTTTATCTACAAAATCACCCCCCAATATAAAACCTTATTTTGCTAAACTCCACAGGAACTTAAAATAATGTTTAAATGATTCTGCCACTTCTTTGTTTTTAATCATAAATACTGATGGCTTTTCGCCCCACAAGAAAATGTAAACCTGATCTTCAAAAATATCTATTGCTGCTGGACTTGTGTACCCTTTGGGCATATATCTTACTTCTGTTATTGGCTCTACTTCTCTCTCCTTTGCTATAGGCTGGCCCTTAATTTTTGAGTCAAGCAGTATCTTTACAATATGTTTTTTTTCTATGTGTCTTTTATGTGATTTAGAAATTATTGTTCTCAATGATCTTACCCCATAGTTTTGCTCTGAAAATCCAATGACGTAAATGGTTGCCCCTACTGGACAATCTTCTAAAATTCTTTTGAATGCGGTTTTTGTTCCTTCTATCCCTTCAAATACTGCGTAGCTTGTGGAATCTGGCTGTTTTCCAATCATTTTTTTTAGATCAGGAATTATGTCTTCCATTTGCTTTTGTTTTTCTTGCTCTAAATCTAAGAACTTTTCTGGGTTTTCTGCATAAAAATGTTTTCCGTTTGATTGTATATTGTAGGATACAAGTCCTTTTTTTATGAGCTCTTCTAAAGCAGTATAAACTCTTGAATTTGATATTCCCGTACTTTTTATTATTGGGCCGGTCGTAGAGTTGCCTTTTCTGAGTAAATACAAATATATTTCTGCCTGGGTTTTTGTAAGGCCAAAAGAAATCAATTTATCTAACATATATTTACTATATGATAGAAAACTATATATTTTCTCCTTTTTGGGAGAATAAGACATTATATTTGGGGTTGGATCAGAAAATATTAGGTGGTTTTTTTGAAATTAAAATATCTATTTAGTATTATAATTGCCTTGGCCTTAGTAATGGTAATATTATTTGTAAGTATAAAAGGGCAAGACACAGTAAAAGTGGGGGCCGTATTTCATTTAACTGGCTCCGGGTCTTTTTGGGGTGAAACAGAAAAAAACGCAGCTTTGCTTGCAGTAGATGAAATTAATCTTTCCGGTGGAATAAATGGAAAACCTTTAGAGCTTGTTGTTGAAGATTCTCAAACAGATTTTACACAAACAACTAAAGCGTTTAAGAAATTAATAGAATTAGATGAATTAGATTTGATTGTAGGCCCTACCTGGTTTGGACAAGTTGTAAGTCCAATTGCAGAAGAAACAAAAACAACAATAATTTCTCAATCTGCGGGTGTTGTACCAATGCCATCTTATTATTTCTTTACAGTTTGGCCAACAGAATCAGGGGAGACCAAAGCATTAGCTGATTATTTTCAAGATCAGAATGTTGGAGAAGTATTAATAGTTTATAGTTTGAACGATTGGTCAGAATCTATTACAAAGAATTTTGAAAAGTTTGCAAAAGAAAAAGAAATAAAAATTGTTGAAAAAATTGCAACTGCTCCGGATGAAGTAGATTTTAAAACTGTAGTACAAAAAATAAAACAAATAAGTCCAGAAGCGGTTTATGCCCCGCTTGCTTTTTATCCAAACTTTGGAGAATTTGTGAAACAATATAAGCAGGCAGGAGTGAATATTCCCTTATACTCAAGTACAAACACAGAGAATCCAGTACTAAAAGAATTGTTTTCTGAAATTGAAGGAATAATTTATCCTTATCCAAAAAAAAGTTCTGATGAACAGAAATTTATAAACAAATATTTGGATAAATTTGGAAATTATCCTGCGCCATCTGCGGCACATGCATATGATTCTATTTATCTGGCTAAACTGGCTTTAGAAAATGAAGACACAAATTATGCTAAATTCTTGCATGACATAAGTTATAATGGAATATCAAATGATAATATACAGTTTGATGAAAACGGAAGAATAACCGAAAAAGAACATATTATGAAAATAGTAACAAAAGAAGGATTTGAAGAATTAAACTAAAGTTTAAGCCCCAAATCTTTTAGTTTGTCTTTTTCTATCTTTGATGGAGAGCCTTCCATTAATCCCTCTGCGTTCTTGTTCTTTGGGAATGCAATAACTTCTCTTAAAGAATCTGCGCCACAAAGAAGCATTACTAATCTATCTAGGCCAATTGCTAGACCGCCATGTGGTGGAACTCCTTTGCTAAATGCATTTAACAAGAAACCAAAATTATCTTTTGCATCTTCATCAGAAATCTTTAATAATTTTAATATTTTTTTCTGCATCTCTTCGTTGTGGATTCTTATACTTCCTCCACCCAATTCAAATCCATTTAAAACTAAGTCATAAGCCCTGCTTTTCATTTCTTCAATTGGCTTATTTATGTCATCTGGTTGTGTAAATGGGTGGTGTGCAGCAACATATCTTTTGTCTGTTTCAGAATATTCAAACATTGGGAATTCTGTTACCCATAAGAATTTGTCTTCGCCCTTGTTTAGGCCTAAGATGCTCCCAATTTTTGCTCTTGTAGCACCAAGCTCAATGTATGGGGTGTAAATGTAATCTTTTTCTGGTTTTGGAATGTAAACTTTTAACTGGGTTCCACTGACTGCGAATTTTACTTTATTCTGGCCTTTTAAATATTCTAGAACTTCTTTGTTAAGGTCTGCCAAAAAGCAAACTTCATCATTATTTCTAACAATGAATTTCATTTCATAACGTAAATCTGGCTTATCAGAACCATAAGTTTTTACTGCTTCATCGTATTTCATTCTTGGGAAAGGGACTTTTAAGTTTATTCCCTTTATATCTTTCCAAATTCTCTTCATCATGCCCTCTAATAG
>JAQTTP010000003.1 GCA_028710695.1 Candidatus Iainarchaeum sp. | reverse complement strand
TTTTTTCCTATTTCTCTCAGCATCCAGCCTACTGCTTTGTGTATCAAATCGTGCTTATCTTCAAGCAGGATTTCTGCAATCTTCAATGCATCTTCAAAAGAATCATTTATTATAAACCAAAAAGTAGAAATTACCGCAATTCTTTTTTCCCACAAATCTTTTGACTTTACAAGTTTATACAAAATTAACTTTTCTTTATCAACCAAATATGCCCCCACAATTTTATGGGCAGACAAATCCACTAAATCCCAGTTGTTTATATATTTCGTATTTTTTAAATAAAAATTATAAATCCTAGTTTTTACGTCAGCATCTCCGCCCTCGAATTGATGTACCAAAATAAATAATGCAATTTGTCGTTCTTCATGAAATCCTGACTTCAAAAGAGTTGCAATATCGCCAATATCTAGATTCTTGTATTTTTTTGCTAGGGCTCTCATTTGCGGATTATTTAGGCCCAGGAACTTATCTCCCGCCCCATATTCCCCTGGCCCAGTTTTAAAATATCTTAGTGAATGTTTTGCTCTCTCTGGGTCTTTTAGTTTCTCTATTTCTTTAAAAATTTGTTCCAGCATAAAGATCAACTAAATTATCTTCTTACCATCTTTAAAGATACGGATTACATTTGCAGGACAAGATTCTGCTGCCTCTTTGTTACACTTCAAATCTTTATCATCAAATTCTGTTTTCTTTGGCTTTGCTTTTGCGCCTTCCATAACCCAAAATTTAGGGCAAATTGCTACACAAGCCCCACACCCAATACAGTTTTTATGATCTTGTTCTATTTTATATCCCATTTCTATCACTCCTTAATATCCAAAAAGTACAAAAGTCTTAATTATATTATGCTACAAGAAATATATAAGAATGATCTCATGGTGCAGTTGGATAGCATAGGGGCTTGCGGAGCCCCCGGCCGGGGTTCGAATCCCCGTGAGATCATTAATTATCTACAAAAAAAATATAAATAAGGCCAGACTTCTTATATCATGCAAAAGCCAAACTATGCAAATATGCAAATCTCAAAAAGCACTGAACTTGCATTTGTAAGATTTTTTGTATCTCTTGCCTTGGCAGCAATAATGGCAATTTGGGCAATTTATCTATTTAGTTTTGGATTATCAGAATCTACTATTGGTTTTGTTTCTGCTATT
Organism: Candidatus Iainarchaeum sp.; assembly: GCA_028710695.1. Taxonomy (GTDB): domain Archaea; phylum Iainarchaeota; class Iainarchaeia; order Iainarchaeales; family 0-14-0-20-30-16; genus JAQTTP01. The sequence continues at coordinate 100,130 of JAQTTP010000003.1, read as the reverse complement.
TTTCTAATAGTTGCTGTGTCATCATCATTCATAGTAATTCCAATTCTAGAAAAATACAATCAAAGAAAGATCATTATTATCAGTCTTGCAATTTCAATCTTAGGATTTAGCTTACTATCTATAATTACAAATTTATATTTCTTTTTGGCGGTTTATCTTGTGTTAACAATAAATGCTGTACTCCGCGTAAATGCCAGCGACATTTTGTTTAGAGATAATTCAGACGATGGTAAGCTAAACAGACAAATGTCAATTATGTTTTGTATAATTAATTTTGCATGGTTAATTGGCCCCCTAATTGCTGGATTCTTTTTATTAGAATTTGGACTAAGATCAGTATTCTTATCCGCAGCTGGATTCTATGCTCTTGCTCTAATATTATTTTTAATATTAAAAATTTCCCCTGCACAAAAAGAAAGAGATGGATTAGACAAGCATATTCTATTAAACATCATTAATTTCATAAAAGACAAAAAACTACATCTCCCTTATTTAGTTTCAATGGGCTTACAAATTTGGTGGGGCTTTGTCTATATTTATATTCCATTATTCATTATAAAAGCAGGGTTAAGCGACGGCACAGTAAGTATATTTATTGCATTTTTAGTTATACCCTTAATTATATTCGAATATTTTGTTGGAAAAGCATCTGAAAAACTAGGTTTTAGAAAATTCTTCAAGTATGGTTTCTTTTTGTTAAGTATCATTGCCTTAGCTTTATTTTTCATGAACAACATTTACTTACAACTTGCTCTCGTAGTAATCGCAAGCATTGCAGCATCATTTATTGAACCAATAGACGGTGCTTTCTTTTTTAAACAAGTAAAAAAATTAGACGAAGAAAAGTATTACCCAATTTTTACTACTTCAAAAGATTTTGGTGCTGCTCTAGGAAAGTTCCTACCCGCAATTGTACTTCTATTTTTACCAAGTTCTTTTGCATACTTAGTTATGTTTATCCTGATGGGAATATTTTTCTTTATAAGTCTAAAAATAAAAGAAGTAATTGTGCCATATTAAAAGGTTGTTAATTCACGGGCATTTAATAAATATCCTGAAATTTTTGCAAAATCAGATTGTAAAGTCGCGTCATCAATTTTACTTGTTATCTCGACATAAGTCTTAAGATCTTTGATATTCCTAAACATTCCGTCAATATCACTATATCTTTTTTCTGCAACAAGCCGCAAAAGAATTGCAAAAAGATTTTTTCCTTTTTGTAAACAAAACTTGGGATTAGAACTTCCAAAAATCAAATCGAAATATTTTTTACATATTTTTCTTTGAGCTTCCGGATCTCCAGAAATAGCAAAAATTGTTCTAACCATTCTTAAAGGATAAACTGCCTCATCTCCTTTAAAAGCGCCTTTATAATATTTTAACATATCAATTGTCTGTTCATAAGACTCTACTAAAGCCGGGCCACTTGCTTTATTTGCAAGCGCCATTTCCCCAAGGCACTCATTTAATCCATTCTCACTAAATCCATAACTCGCCAAAATATCTATTACCTTTTCAGATCTATTAAGGGCTCTTGTTCGATCATCCATAATAAAAAGCTTTAATCTCTCTAAAAATTTTGCCTTGTTCCTGATTTTTGCAGTAGCGAGCAGATCTAAAAAGGGCCTTACTTTGGCCTTGTCCATAAGGTGAATAACTTCGTTAACTCTTTCTCTTTGCTCTTCTACCCAGCCTCTAAGCCTTCTAGCACCCCAAAGGCCACGGTCTCTAAAAAAAGAATTTCTATGTTCTGCAATATGCTCAGAAAACTCCAAACCTCTCAAAAAACCTCTTGATTTTAGATATTCTGGTGGCATATATTTATTAGTTATTTATGATATATATAGATATGCTAGAAAAATATCTTGAGGGCATTTACTACAACCACCCTCTCATAAAAAAAGATACAATAAAACACAGGCAGTACCAAATCGCTCTAGCAGAAAAAGCTTTAGAAGAAAGCACCCTTGTTGTTTTACCAACCGGATTAGGAAAGACCATTATTGCTTTATTTGTTATTGCAGAGACTTTATTAGCAAAAAAAGGCAAAATTCTGTTTCTAGCACCAACTAAACCATTGGTTAATCAGCATTATGAATTTTTAAGCTCTGTTTTAAAAGCAGAAATCGGCCTTATTACTGGCTCAATATCTACAAAAAAAAGAAGCACAGAATTAAGCAATTGTGAAGTTATTTGTGCTACACCTCAGACCTTTTCAAGCCTAAGCAAAGAAGAGTTAGATGTTTTTGATTTGATTATTTTTGATGAAGCTCACAAAGCAGCAGGGGCTTATGCATATGTAAATATTGCAAAAAAAACAACTTGCAAAACTCTTGGCCTGACTGCATCACCAGGAAATGAAAAAAGCAAAATAAAGGCAATAATGGATAATCTAAAATTTACTAACATCGAACTAAAAAGGAAGACAGATGCAGACATAGCACCTTACACTAACCCAGTAAATGTGCAGTGGATAAAAGTTGAACTTCCAGAACAATACAAACTTATTCAAAATTCATTAGACAATTATGCAAAAGAAATTACCCACCACATTCAGAGATCTGGCTTTGCTCTAAGAAGCCAATGCACCCAAAGCGAGATTCTAATGCTACAAAGAAAAGTATCTCAAATGGAAAAAAAGGAAAGCAAAGATTACCAAGCCATGATGTATATTTCTGCATTATTGAAAACAAACCATGCATCACTTATGCTTGAAACACAAGGAGTACAAGCCCTTAAGGAGTATTTTCACAAGCTTAAAGATGACACCACAAAATCAGCAGGAATGATGTTAAAAGACGAAAGAATCCAAAAAGCAATTTACCTAACCGAGGGCTTCAATTTAGCAGATATAAACCACCCCAAATTACAAAAACTTACTGAAATAATTTTATTTGAATTAAGCAGCGATCCAAAACAAAAAATAATTGTTTTCAACCATTATAGGGATTCTGTAAAGCATTTAGAATCCATCTTGCAAAAAAACCCTCTTCTCAGTGTAAAAAGGTTTGTTGGTCAAGCAAACAAAGAGGATGATAAAGGCCTAAATCAAAAAGAGCAAAAAGAAATTATTGATGATTTCAAGGCCGGCAAATACAACGTTTTACTTGCCACTTCGGTTGCTGAAGAGGGTTTAGACCTACCGGCAGTAGATACAATAGTTTTCTATGAGCCCGTGCCCTCTGAAATTAGGATGATACAAAGAAGAGGAAGGACAGGGCGTTTTAAAGATGGCAAGATTTACATTTTGATTACTAAAGACACAAAAGATGAGATTTTCTATTGGTCTTCACTAAAGAAAGAGAAAAAGATGGAGACTACAATAGATCGGCTTTCAAAAAAAGAGTCTGTTTCAGATAAAATAAATGGAATTGTTAAGCCAAGAGAAGTAAAACAAACTACTTTGCTTACTACAATAGATTCAAAAAAAAAACTTAAGCCAACAGTTATAATAGACCACAGAGAAAGAAATGCTGCTGCTCTAAATTGCTTTAATAAAGAAGAAGTAGACCTGGAATTCGAAACTCTAGATATTGGGGACTACCTAGTTGGTCAAGAAGCAATAATAGAAAGAAAAAAAGCAGACGATTTCCTCAACTCAATTCTAGACGGCAGGCTTTTCACCCAGGCATCAAAGCTTATAGCATATGAAAAGCCAATAATCATTGTTGAAGGAATTCTTGATTATGAAAGTAGAAATATAAACAAAAACGCAGTTTTAGGAAGCATACTTTCCTTAAGCACAGATTTTAAGATTCCAATTTTCTTTTTAAAAACTCCAAAAGAGGTTGCGGAGTTTATTACCTTGGTTGCAAAAAGAGAGCAAACAAAAAAAGAGAACGAATTGCATCTTAGAAAAGTCAAAAAAGGTGTTGAAGATCATATTCTTCAAAGAAGCATATTAGAGGGCCTCCCTTTTGTTGGCCCAACCTTAGCCAAAAGGCTTTTAGAAAAGTATAAAAGTGTAAAAAGAGTATTTAATGCAAGCGAAGAATCTTTGCAGAACATAGATAAACTTGGAGAAAAGAAAGCTAAGAAGATTTATGATATTATTAACAAGGAGTATGAGAAAGATGGGCTGTGATTTAGGAGACATCCTAACTAAAAACGAAATAAAGCTAAGCGATTTAAAAAACAAAAAGCTTGGCTTTGATGCCTATAACACCATCTACCAATTCCTTTCTTCTATCAGAGACCAATACGGAAACCCTTTGCAGAACGAGAAAGGCCAGATTACAAGCCACATAGTTGGTTTGTTTTATAGAATGTCAAGCATTTTAGACACAGGAGTTAAGCCTATTTTTGTATTTGATGGCAAGCCATTAGATGAAAAAATTACAGTTATTAAAAAAAGAAACGAGATAAGGGATATTGCAAAAGAAAAACACAGAGAAGCAATGGCAGCAGAAGACTACGAAAACGCAAGAAAGTTTGGTAAACAAGCCATGCGTATAACTCCTGAGATTGTGACAGAGAGCAAAGAGCTCTTAGAGGCATTTGGAATACCTTGTATAGATGCAATTCATGATGGAGAAGCTCAATTGGCAGTAATGAATGAGAAGGGTCTTCTAGATGGCTGTATAAGCCAGGACTTTGATGTCCTTCTTTTTGGCGGAAAGAACCTCTACAGAAATATTACTATAAGTGGCAAGAAGAAAGCAAACGGGAAAAGCTATTCTGTGACAGTGAGTCCAGAGCACCTAAATCTACGAGAGAGTTTAGAAAAACAAGGCCTAACAAGAGAGAAGCTTATCTGGATAGCAATCCTTATCGGAAACGATTTCAATGAAAAGGCGCCAAAGGTTGGGCCCAAGACCGCATTAAAGCTTGTATTGAAACACAGCTCTTTAGAAGACATTTACAAGGAACTTGAATACAGCCCAAATTACGATTACAAAAAAGTATATGAGATCTTTGAAAAGCCAGATTATAAGGCAGTAAAAGAGAAAGACATCCAGAACACAGAACCAGATCTTGAAAAGCTTACAAACCTTCTTGTTGACAAGTACAGCTTCAGCAAAGAAAGGGTTGAAAGCACTCTAAACAAGCTAAAACAAAAAGAGAAGGAAGAAAAAGCCCAGCCTAAATTGAATAGGTGGTTTTGATATGATTATTGAACTAGATCCAAACCCATCAAATTCAAAAAACAAGAATAATTATTTTATTTCTGTGAAATTAAACAAAAAAGAATGGTTATCATTTGATAACACAACTAAAGGACATAGAATCATGAAACAGGTTCTAAAAGAAATAAAAGAAATGCCAAAAGGCAAGAAAATCGACGGCAAATGGGAAGTTTTAATCATTAAAAATCGAAAACTTATCAGAAAATACAAAGCTAAATGGATAGATCTGGATAAGTTGGATTGGGTTAACAACGAGATATGGGAAACTACCAAAGTAAAAAAAATATCAAAAACATTATCAGACAAATTGCTTTATTATTCTCGGCTTGTTTCAGACCATTATAAAGAATTACACAAATACAATAAAGAATTAATAGAATTAGAAGCCCTTTTAAAAAAGGAAATTTGCAGGTGGTTTTGAATGCCCGCAGAAAGACCCAAGTTCAAAGCAGAGCATAAAAACAGGTAACACAATTTGGTTTATTCAAAGCTTATTTCCATTTAATTCTACGCCATTACGATCTATTACTTTGAATTTCTATCAAATCTTCTTTGTTTAATCATAGAAATTGCCCCTTCTACAGTCAGACCTACACCTGCTAAAAGCCAAAACCAATCGGAAGAAATATCTATAACCCCCAAAAGCTTCAGTAGTGTACCGGCCGTCATAAGCACTCCCACCAGTATAAACGACTCGTAGCGGATAACATTTTCAAAAGGCAAAACAATTTTTTCAATCATAATAAAACACTCTCTTCAGGCAAGAAAAATAAAAAAGAAAAATAAAAATAAAAAAAAGGAAAATTAAATTACCTTAAAGGTAATCTAATCCGAACTCGTCATCTTTTTGTTGTGATTTTGGAGCAGATGACTTTATGTATGGACTGTGAACTCCAGTGAAAATTGCAATTACTTCAATCTTGTTCTCGAAAGTTGGGTCTACTCTTGCACCCCAAATTACTGTTGCCTTAGGGTCAATCTTCTCAGTTAATTTTTCACCAACTTGGCTTGCTTCACCTAATGTTAATTCTGGTCCACCTGTTATGTGGATTAATGCACCAGTTGCACCAGCAACATCAACATCTAATAAAGCGTTCTTTAAAGTGTCTTCAACAACTTCCTTTACCTTGTCTACACTCTTACTTTCACCAACAGCAATTACTGATAATCCTTTGTTTCCCATAATTGCTCTTACATCTGCGTAGTCCAAGTTAACTAAGGATGGCTGTGTAATAGTCTCGGTTATTCCTGAAACTGTTCTTGCAATTACTTCATCAGCTACTTTGAAAGCTTCTTGCATTGGTAGGTTTGGAACTAACTCAACTAATCTGTTGTTGTCAATTACAACTACAGTGTCACAAACATCTTTCAATCTATTTATTCCTTCTTCAGCTTTAATTATTCTTGCTCTTTCCATTCTAAACGGATAAGTAACAATTGCTACAACAATAGCACCTTGCTGTTTAGCTATTTCGGCAACAACTGGAGCTGCACCTGTTCCTGTTCCACCACCCATACCGGATGTAATGAACAACATGTCCACTCCTCTTAATACTTCTTCCAAAGCTGGTCTACTTACTTCTGCTGCCTTAGCACCAACTTCAGGGTATCCACCAGCACCTAATCCTCTTGTAACACTTTTACCTATAAGTATCTTAACTAAATCGTCGCTTAACAAAGCTAACTGTTGTTTATCTGTGTTTATAGCAACTAATTGAGCTCCACTAACACCCATTTCAGCTATTCGGCTAATACTGTTACAACCAGCACCACCAGCACCTATTACCATTATCTTTGGTGCTCCAAATTCTTCTGTATCTGATTCAGCAGACATTGTCTTTTCCTTTGGACCTACGCCCACTGAGTTTTTTACCATAGTTTTCATGTACTTCCCCTCCACATTTAAAACCAGAAATATTTATTTCTGTAATACATATGCCGAGGGTATTTATAAAGGTTTTTCTTTATGTATACAGGGTTTGAAAAATACAATTTATGTAGAAGTACTTTTTGGGTCACACCCACTTGTTATGTATAATGCGAAGAGGATTCCCTAAATAGGTGTTTTATTGGTTGAGTCAATAAGGTATGCACAAAATGCCATCACAAATATATTATTTTTGATAGTTATTGATATTAGGGCTAAGCCGGGGGGCCAGCAGTCCCCTGTAATTGGAAACCTGCTACATGCCAAGGCTTATGGTTGACAGGCGCGGTAATAGTAAAATACAGCGTTGTTATTTTTGCAATGACAGCCAGACCCAAAGAAGTCAACTACTGGTGAACCCGCTAGGTCCGGAAGGAAGCAACGGTAGCCTGTTTTTGATTTGCTTTGGGCCACCTGGCCTAGCAGAGTAACAATTAAACTGTGTTTTATTGTTATTGCCACTGTCTTCCGCCCTAAGTTTTTCTTTCTTTTGAAAAAGAAAGAAGAGCTTAAGTTCATAAAAGAAAGAAAACAAAGGGGCTTACTGGTTTAATTTAGTTTAAAAACTTTACTAGTAATAGATTATTTATCGATTGCTTCTGCAATTCTCAAAAGCTCTGGTAGCACAGTGGTGGTGCGTCCGGCTGTTAACCGGAAGGTCGAAGGTTCGAAACCTTCCCAGGGCGTCTAACTTTTTCTTTCTTTCCAAAAGAAAGAAAAATTACAGTCTATTAAAAGAAAGAAAGGAGTGCCATAAATGGCACATAAAAATTTATTTTTTAAAGACCAGTTTCTTTTGACAAAGGTAAGGGCTATCGAGAGCTTGTCTCGAAGATGGGCCCACTTTTGGCAAGCTTAGCCTTTTTGTAAAAGGCTAGGGCCCGTAGCTCAGCCTGGTAGAGCACAAGGCTCTTAACCTTGGTGTCCGGGGTTCGAATCCCCGCGGGCTCACTTCTATTTTTTAAGATTATTTAGAATAAGCGAGGAGTGGGAGTTGAACCCACAAGTCTAGAAGACACCGGTTTTCGAGACCGGCGCATTAGCCATTCTGCCATCCTCGCCTGCTTTTTAATAAAAAAAGTTAGACCCAAAGATTTTATTTATATATATTTTGTATTAGATATAGATATATTATATTAACTAAAGGCTTGTGCATTAGCACCGTACCACCTTGTGTGGTACAACTCGAACGGGAAAGTTTGTTCCCGAGCTGGGGTACCGAAGCGGTCAAACGGGACAGACTCAAGATCTGTTGGCTTAGTGCCTTCGCAGGTTCAAGTCCTGCCTCCAGCACTCTAAGTTTTTCTTTCTTTTCAAAAAAGAAAAGAAAAAGCCAGTTTGTTTCACAAACTGCTTTAGCCCCTGAATTTTTTTGCTTTGCAAAAAAGATTCTTGGAAGAGCTTAAGTTCATAAAAGAAAGAAAACGGTAAGCTCTCCAAAAAAGTAAGTAAGGGTTATCGAGCGGCTAGCCGCGAAGATGGACCCAATTTTGGCAAACTTAGCCTTTATTAAAAGGCTAGTGCCCCGGTAGTGTAGTGGCTATCACGAAAGACTCTCACTCTTTCGACCCGGGTTCAATTCCCGGCCGGGGCATCTCAACAACAAATGTTATTTATACAACTATTTCCTAATTAAATTATGACAAAATACTTGCTTACTTTACTTATACTTTCAATAATTGTGCTTTCCCTATCTGGCTGTATTACGGACAATATTACAGATCAAAAGAAAGCCTGCCCTTTTGAATGTTGCTATGATGATTCCCAATATTTAGACAAAGGCTGCCAAGAAGGGTTTAAGTGTAGTGAATATTGGCAATGTAAAAAAGATATAAACACAGAACAAACAATTACAAATATCCAAACAAAAACAACTCCCGACACAAACACAACAACCACAGGTACAAAGCCAACCACCCCAATTATCCTTGATTGCCCTTATCAATGTTGTGAAAACTTTGAAGGATATAAAAACAAATATTGTGACAATCAGCATTATTGTTCTAGCGGAAATTGTTTCTTAAAAGATGGCTGTGAATACAATAACCCAAGTTGTAATCTGCCTTACATCTGCATCAATAACTCTTGCAAACTAGAAGAAAATAAATGTGTATATGATGATGATTGTGACAATTGGGAATACTGCAATAACAAATCATGTGAACTAACATATGGAGCTTGCAATCAAGACTCAGATTGTTTGTCTGGCTTAATTTGCGATAACCACTATTGTAATGAACAAGCACATGAAGAGATAAATTATGGCAATGCTTTACAAGAAGTTTATGGAATTATGGAACTAAAGGAAGATCCGTTTAATTGTCTTACCCCTGAATATGTAAAAAAGTGGAATTATACTGATTTAAACATAGAAGTAGACGAAATCACTTCTTCAAGCGAAGGAGTAGGAATTACAATTTTCGTGCCAGATCCAACTACGGAACGACTAGAGATTGCAAACCAAGGCAAAATAATATTGGAAAAGTATATTCCACAGATTCAAAGTTATATTGTTCAATTCCCCTGCAAGGACATAATTGTCCAATCATTTGGAAACGCAGCCCTGGGAAGCCCAGGATCAATAGTTATTGGGGGAGAGTCCGGAGTAAATCATCCCTGGCTGTTAGGCCATGAATTAGTTCATTCTTATTTTTTTAATGGGATGTGTCAAGAATGGTTAACTGAGGCGCCATCTAGTGTACTGCCGCTTATATTAATTACAGACTTCAAAAACGACTTTGATTCAATAGGAATTGGGCACACAGCATATTCCACAGTATTAGATGATTATAAAGACGGACTTTACAACAACTTAAAGACCATTGACTTTAATAAGCCAGTTTGTGACTTAACTGGAGACTATATAAAATCAAGTTATGCAGGCAGATACCTCATTCTGGAATACCTCTATTTTAATATTGGCAAAGAGAATACAATAAACACACTTAAATTAGTATTAGAAAAATACAAATATACAAGTAAGAAAATAAGTAACAGCGACTTTTGTAAAGCCGCCTTATATTTCACTCCACAAGAACAAAAAGAAAAGGTAAAATCACATTTAAATTATATGTTGTGTGGGGCTTGTGAGAACTAATCTTTCTCCAGGTGTTCCATTACCTTATCTGGCTTTTCTTCTTTAAGATATTCAAAAACCTGTTTTAAGTCAAATGACTTCTTAAACCCTGAGCTATACAAATTGTCAAAGAACACATTCTCTGCAGTTGTAATTGCCCCATCTCTTATAGCTTTTAGGTCAATATCTTTTATTTTCTGCTCAATTACAGAAAGATCCTTCTCAACGTCAATAATAAACCCATCTCTTTTCTTTATGGTCTGCAAAATGTTTTTCTTATGTTCATCAATTTCCCCAACAATCTTAACTTTCACATATGGCTCAAGAACAACTTCTTTTCCAAATAAAGAATAAGACACCGGTTTTAATCCGTCAAATATAATTTCCTGATCTTCAAGCCCATTAGAAACATCCAATTCTAAATACTTATACTGCCTCTGAATAGGAATTTCCACGAATTCCACATTCTTTGATTCTGTGTCATAAACAACAAACCCTTTCCTATGTTTAATTTCCGACTTTCTAACCTGGGTGTTTATTGTAGAACCAGGGATAAGAAATACTCCTGAATCCAATTCAAAAGTTTTATGCTGATGGATATGCCCATTAACATACAAGTCAAATCCAGACGGCAGATCTTTGTATTCTAAAGTAGCCACCATCTCGTCATTAAACGGCAGAAGTTCCTTAAAAGACTGATGCAAAACAAGAATATTCTTTCCATCTTGCGGAATAAAAGAAAGTTTTTTCAGAGCATCTCTTGCAACCTGCTCAGGAACACCTTTCATTCCAAAAATATTAACTATTTCTTCCCCTTTCTGTATTTTACAATAGCCCGCATGCAAGCAAACAAGATATCCCGCATTTTCTAATACTTCTAAAGGACCATCTTCTTTCAGTTTGTATTCGTGAGTACCAGGAATAGCAACTATTGGCATACCCAAAGTAATTTGACTATTATGTTGCCTTCTATCTACAACCCCAATCATTTTTGCTTTAGATTCAAACCCCTTAAATATTTGCAAAATAGAAAACGCCTTAGATAAACAGTCTTCGCCAGGGCTTGAGCTATCAAATATGTCTCCAGGCAAAACAATCAAATCCGCTTTTTCTTTAGCGATCTTTAAGGCTTGTTCTGCATAGATATAGGAGTCAAGTTCAACTTTATGCTTAGAAAACCCTAGATGAGTATCTGAAATAAAAGCCACACGCATAGCGAATCACAATCGGTCCAATTTCTTCTCTATTTTATTTTTATGGACCAAATATATTTTATCTGCTTCGCCTAAAAAGCATCCAGTTTCAAAGACACCAGGGATTTGTCTTGTCTTGTACTCTAAGTCATCAAAAGAAATACTTTTGTTTAATTCTAGATCAATTAAATAGTTTCCACCAACAGTTCTTACTGCTCTACCATCTTTCTTTCTCAGTTTCGCTTCCCCAAAAGCACTTAAAGAGTTCAAAGTGTGTTTAATACAAAAAGTAGATACTTCGAATGGAATAGTTAAATCATAATAATTTTCATATTTCTCTGCTTCAAGGAACACAAATACTTTAGAAGCCATGTTAGCAATGATCTTATCTATAACCAGAGAAGTAGTGTCAGTTTTAACATAATTACAGAACTTATCCGCAAAGCTTCCAAACTCAATAACCAAATCTATATGCTCTTCTGGCTTTGCCAAAGGAATATTGAACTCACTCAAAACATGTGCAATCTCCAAAGAAGTAGGCACAATTCTAAGCTTCAGGTCTTTAATCACATTATGTAAAGCCATTTGCTTAATTATTTTCTGTGAGGTCATTGATGTTCCTAAAGCAATAACTTTATTTTTTTCTAAGTGTTTTTCTAGGAAGCCCTCTATAAAAGTATATGACAACATCGTATAATATAAACAAAACTATTTTTTATTAGTTTGTGTTAATCTTTTAAACTTTAATGCACATCTTATAACATGGAGATAATAAAAGCAAAGGCAAAAGACGCCAAAGATATCCAAAAAATAATAAAAGAATTAACTATTCCTGCCAACTCAAAAAAAGATACCGGATTTGTAGATTATAATATCCCAAAGATAGGCACAATCTCAAACAGAATAAAGAATTCTAATTTTTGCTATGTTGTCCTAGACCGCAAGAAAGTTATTGGCTTCAATATGGCTTATGAGCAAAAAGCATTGCGAAAATTAGACAAAGACAGAGATCCAATCATAATCTATTTCTCCAAAGAGACAGAAAAGGACTTCATTTACTGGGACCTTTTAGGAGTTGCAAAGCATAAACAAGATCAAGACTTAGGTTCAGAACTAACAAAACAGCTTATTTCAGATGCGAAGGCAGAAGGATACAAAGCAATCTATGCAGTAATTGTAGAGAAACCACATTATAACCCTGCATCAACAAGCCTACTTACAAAAGAAGGTTTTTCAAGAAAAAAGGCCTTAAAAGTAAGGGATCTAACCTTTGGGATATACAAGTTAAAGCTTTAAGCCAGCAAGTTGCGTTTTAAGAATCCAGCTAATATCTTCTTTTGCTTTTTCTATGTTTCTCTGACCTTGCCCAACAGGATAATATACAGGAAAAACTTTGATTGCATTTCCATCAATTTCAAGGTTTTCACATTTTTTACGATAATCCGATACTTTAATAGTTTTATCAAGTAAAACCGAACTTACTTGATTACCAAAGGCAATTATAATTTGCGGCTTGACAGTACTTATTTCTTCAAAAAATACCTCTAAATAATCTCTAAAGACCTCATTCTTAAGGTGCCTTGCATCTGCCTGTGTTGCCTTTGATAAATTAGTAATATAGATAGAACTATCTCTAACTTTAGAATAAACTTTGTTAGCGAATTCATAATCCCAATCATCTGGACTTTTATTTTCAATTTCCTTAAAAAAAGCAGAGTCAAAAAAACCAAGTTGAGAAAACATCTTCCAAACATTCTTTGTGCCAATCCAGGGGGCTTTTAGCCCTTTCCAGCTTTTGCTTGAAGATACATTCCTTCCAGTTGGATTCATAAACACTAAACAGAGTTGAGGGTTTTGAATTTGCCCCGCACCACAAATCGCATCTAAGTTTTGGTCTCCGTACACAAGTTGTAGTTCGTCAAACTTTTTTATAAGGCTTTTAACTTGCATATTTACATATTATCAAGTAGGGCTTATAATTTTTGCCATTAAAGATTAGATTTTGAAAAAAAACCAATAAAAAAAAGGTTTAGGCGTTGTACTAGTTCTTGAAAGGAGCACCAACGTCTTGTAAAGCATTATAAGTTCCGTTATGCAATGCCTTTCCTATGTTTTCAGTCTTGTTTCCGTTAAGCATATTCTTTGTAACTTTTCCGGCATCCTTCAACATATTGTCCACAATACCCTCAGGGCATTTTAGATTGTCGAAGTTAATTTCCTTAACATCAACAAACTTCTTCAAAGTACTTGCATTGCTCTTTGCACCCTGTACTATGTTAAACAATAGGTAAACTCCTAACAAAATTAGACCTATACTTAACAGGGATGAGTTGTTCATCAATCCAAATACCAATATTCCTAATAACAAAGCAATTAATAACTTCATGATACTTCACATCGCTCTATATATAATATATATAATCAATATAACATAGCTTTATAAAGGTTTCTTGGTCTTTTTGGGGGGTTTTCCTTCACAATTCCTTCAGGAATTTACATTCCCCCGCCGCCACCGCCGCCAAGGCCCTTCAGAAGATCACCATATTGATCTCCCATTCCGCCCAGTGCTTCTTCTTCACCACCAGAATCCCCTTTATTCAAGATTAAATAAACCACAATGATTACTGCAGCAACATAAATTCCATAAGATTCATAGGCAGTGCCCTTTATGAAATACAGGATTGCAATATAAATCACAAAAATTATCAGTACTTTCTTCTCCTTAGACATGAAAGCAGCAACACCCGCAACTATTATCATAAGCCAATATAACCCATATTGCGATGCAACCATCATTACAAACATCGAGATTATAAAGGAGAAAATTTCCATTCAGATCAGCCCTTGAATATCTCCTTACCATAGGTCTGGTAAAGGTATAGTCCCAAGGCAAGCCAAATTAGAACATCGTGCTGATAAAACACCAAAAACATCATTATGATTGTATACAAAATAGCTACTTCTGGGCTTCCAAGCTTTCCTTTTGCCCATGCAAAAACCATTATACTTACGTAAAGGAACAGGGCTAACCATACATCCCCTTTAAATGTTCCTACATCAGCAACTAACAGAATCCAATTCATATTATCACTATATAACACAATTTTGTTTTTATAGTTATCCTTGCTTCGCCATTTTTCTATTTTTCAAAAGCCCAGTAAAGAATATTGAACCCCAGATCAAAGATGAAGTAAATCCTAAACCCATTAATAACATCAAAACATAAAAGCTTGAAGCAATCTCAACATATTTCCAAGCTAAAAAGTATATTAGAATAGCAGACAAAGTCCAAAATGGTATTCCTTCTATTCCAACATTTCGTATATACCCCATTATAACAAAGGCAATTATAATCTGAAATAGAGGCTTTGAAATTGAAAAGATTTGCATAAACACAATTGGCAGCAGTATTATTACTACAAACGCAATGCCAATTGCAATTATTATTGCACCCTTTTCATTTAATTTAATCGCCATAGTTCTACCTTCTCATAAGTGCAGGTGGAATTGGGGGCCTTTTATGCAAACTCGCACTACTAGATACTGGCCGTGCATCCTCAAGCATTCTTCTTCTCTCCATTTCTTCCCGCTCTTTTTCTTGGGCCATCTGCCTTTCTTGTTCACCTTCACCAATAATATTCTGACCAGCAAAGAAGAAATCTGTTAGTATTCCTGCAACACCAATTCCCAATAAAGTATATATCACAAACATAGTTCCAAATACAGCCCAGTTTGCAATAAGGATAAAATAACCCATAAACACGACCATTATTATTTTTATTAACTTGCTCTGGATATATCTGTTAACAAACCCAAGAATGGCAATAAAGGCAAAGATCTTTATTATGAAGACAAAGTCCCCAAAGAACTCTCCTAGCCCTATCAACATTGTTATATCCATTCTTAAACACCAATTTTTTCATTATCCTGTTACTTATTGCGTTTGTATTATATCTAATAATTTCAAAGGGTTATAATAATATTCACTTCCGTCTTCCAAAGCCCTATAACAAATGTTTTCATTTTCCAATCCTTTGAATATGTCTGTTATACTGTATATTGGCTCAACATCAAGCTGTGTAAGAGTTACATCATCCTGTTCTGGCAAATCCAACGCGCTTCCTTGTGGATAGAATAATATTTTCTTTACAGTTCTATTGTATCCGCTTGCATTACTTATCTTTAACTTCTTGCCATTATCTGTGTCAACCACTCCAAACCCAAATCCCGCATTTTCAGCATAGTAGTAGTCTTCACCATCTTCATAAATCCAGCCAGATTTTAGAACTTCATAGATTTCCGTATCATATTCTGGAGCAGTTAGCAAAATTTCTTTATTCTCGTCAGTTCCCAAGTGTGCAGTCAGCAGATATACATCCATGTTATTCCAATATATCAAGCCATCATTAAAGTATCCTGCAAACACAGTTCCTTTTTGAGTTGTATTTATTGTTTTCAAATCGTGGTTTGAAACAGAATATTCTTTTAAGGTAGAAACGTCATCTTTAATCTGACTAAAGCTTCCAAAGCCATCATAATTTATTGGATAGTTCATTGAAGTTCCAATTCCAGGGATTGCCCCAGTACCAACATTGTCTACAGGCATCCTATAGAATATATGATCTGGCCCATAACTTGTCAGATATGATAAGTACACATCCAATACATTTTCATCACGTATTAAATCTACATTGTAAATTCCAGGCCCAATTTCTCCCACCGGGCTTCCATCATAATTCAGGATTCTTAAATCTTTTATGTGTTCAAAGAAAGACCATTCTATTAAAGAATTTATTGCACTTTCAGAATAGTTGTCATACATCAGTTTTACAGTAAAATGCTTTTGTTCCATATCATCTGAAAATTGTTTTGAAATCACTTTAGAGAATTGAACTAAATCACAAGCATTTACATCTGCATAATTCTCTTCACCCTCAACAACACAGAAATCTTTTTTTATTGCACTTTCTGCCCAAGTATAATTTATTGTTGGCTTTACTTCTGGGCCAGTATACCCACCATATGGGCATGAATTTACTTTCTTATAGAATGCAAAGTCTTTCTTCATTGTCTTTGGCTCAAGATATAGTCTTATGTTTGAATTTAAGCCATCAAATTCAGCAGCAGTTATAGAGATGGAATTATAATTATACGGTCCAAAGCTAGCACGTAATTGAGTTGCATGACTACAAGTACCATTATTTTTTGTCTTTGAACCATCTTTACAAAGTTCTATTATTAGCCCATCAAAATTAATACCATATGCATCATCAATATAACCAAAGAAAGTATCACTACCTGCAAAAGCCATATTTGCTGCATAAGCAAGTTCTCCAGATGTCGTTTTCCCTGAGTTTGTTACTATACTAGTTACTACTGCCGCAGTCCTTGCCTTATAATTGTCTACATCATTTTCCTTGCCTTGGTATAACTCATTTAATAAGTTTATTTTTGAGTAGTCAAATCCGGGGCATCCAGATGAATTATTCTGGTATATCTCATATTCATCATTATCACCCGCATCAAAATAACCTGGCGGTGTTATTTCACAATCCATATCTGCTGCCTCTGCATCATATACATCAAATAAAAATTCTCTCAATTCAGAAGTGCAGTCCGTGCAATTAAATATGTCTGTTGCTTGGATCTTACTTTTTACAATATTTTCTATTCCTGAGGAATCAAATATTGACCCACTGCCAAAAGAACTATATTTCATTGTTCCCCCAACAGCACGATCTACTTCTCCAAACTCTGATCTAGGAAGCCTACAAATAGTCATCATCTGATAGCCAGTATCTGACTCTTCATTAATATATTTATCTTCAAAGTTTACAGAGCCACCATATAAGTATTTTGTTGTCTTGCCTTCAGTAACTTGAGAGAAAGTATTATCTCTGCCATCAACAGTTCCGCCATCTTTTCTAAAAAGTTCTATTTTTGCAAGTTCATACCCCTGTGGACAAAACCCTTGTGCATAGGCAATAACATTTGACCAACCACAATCTCCTTCCAACCTTGCAACACTTATTGATGTAAAATAAGGGTACTTTGTTCCGACAGTTTCACGCAAAATATCTGCAATTTTTTGAACTGGGCCTTCATAATTAAAGAAGCAAGAATCATCTTCAAGCTCACACCAATCATTATTAAAACCGTCAAAAATCTGTTTATTATTTAATATATTTTGTATTGGCAAGCTTTCTGACCAAATTCTATATTCTGCTGTTGCGGCCACATCATCATCTAAATCACTCAAAGACCCTTTATGGAATCTATTTGCCATTATTTTTATTATAGCCCATTGTGGAAGATTATATTCTACTTCTTTTATATAGTACAATATATCTACGCCGCCACTAATCATACCGCCTACAACCCCAACAACTTTTTCACTAAGACTTTGGTCAACATCAGAACTATCATCCGTATAGTCAATTGACTTTGGGTTCAGTGCTTCAAAAGAATCTAAAATATTTCCAGAATCATCGTCCCCATCATAATTAAAAATTGGACCAGGAGTTATTTGGATCAATCGCAGATATGAGCTTGAATCTGTGTCGTTGGTCAATAACTGTTTCTCTATTGGATCTGACCAACCAGTCATATCTGGATAATATTCATTCTTGTAGAAAGTAATGTCCATGTTTCCATCTTCAACAAATGGATTTAACACAAAGTATGGATTAAACAATGAAGATTGAACTGATACCTTTGCTTCTTTTGCCAAGCCATATTCTCCTGTTGTGTTTTTTACATACAAAGGAAGTACAACAGCACCGGAGAATTCCTGCGGCCTCAATAAGGAGAATTGTATTTCTTTATCCGCACCAATAGTTAAAGGAGTATTATATAACTCAAATCCTTCAACACCATATAAAGTATCAAATTGCATAAATCCTACATCAGGAATTCTACAATATTCATCATCTTCTTTACACAATTTTATTTCCAAATCAATTCCACAAGTGTTCTTAATTAAAAGCGGCAGGGAGTTTACAACATAATCATTACCTGGCCTAGTTATTTGCAAGTTACTTGTGTTATCCAAAGTCAAATTCGCATTCAAAGATTCTGGGCCCACAGTCTCATCAACATAATCATAACCCAATCTTAATATTCCATTTCCACCTTTCAAATAATATTGTTGTTCGTCTATACTAATTGGCATAATAACTTGCTGTTCAGAACCTTCTTCAGTAGCCACTCCTTCAGTGTCGGTAGCAACAGATTGGGTATTAACATTTGTATTCAACCCGAAATATAAGCAATCAGATATCTTCTTTTCAGAAACGTTCATTGAAAGTTTCTTCTCTCCAAAAGAGATCGTTTGGTTTCCAACACCTTGGTACTTTGGAATAAATTTAAATTCTACATTTGTTCCGTTCTTTCCAAATTCATAATCTCCAAGTTTTTCAAATGTGATTTTGTAAATATATTTGTCATTGCTCTTTTTCTTTGGAGAAAGCAATTTTATTACTTCGCCAGTATCAACTTTAAACAAAGAATAATTTTCTGTTTTTGTATTATCACTTGCACCTTCAATATTAATTGTGAATCCGCCCATTATATTATTTGCCATCTTAGAAAATGACGCATCTAACAAAAAGTCAGCAAATTCATAATCCGCAACACTTCCTTGGCCTTCGTTCAATTCAATTGTACAAGAGTTTTCTATTATCAAATAAGTTTCTGGCGCAACACCGTTCAGGAATACAGCACTAAACTCTGTTTCCCCAGATAGTTTACTTAAATCTTTTGTAAATTCAACAGAAACACAATTCTCTTCCAAAGGCTGATTATTAAAAGTTATTTCCAAAGTTATTGGAACATCCAAAACAATTTCACTTTCTGATCCTTTTGGCCTAACAGATAACATTGCATGAACATCATCAAGAGCAACTGAATCTGTCAAAGTTTGTACTGGCAAATCATTATAATGCATTTTAAATCCTATTGTTTCTTCATTTGGAATTAACAATGGTTTTGCATCTTTAAGGTAGTTTTCCATTTTTTCTACATTCATCAATAAACCCAAATTTGAAGAACCCACAAATTCCACATTATAAACTTCAAAATCAATATTTGTTTTGTTTTTTATTCCCAATTTTCCTGCAACTGGATTTAAATCTTTTGGATAAACTATTTTTGTTTCATTCTTGCTTTTGTTTATTTCAAACAAATCAGTACTTACTAATAAAATCTTTGCACAAGGCAAATAACTTTCTTTTTCAGCAGATATTTTTACTTCTTCACCTTGTGTGTGTGGCTTTATAGTAATTTTTGCAACACCATCATTTCCTGCAGTAAAAGTATTTTCTAAAGACCAATTCATTCCATCAAAGAAATATATTTTTATTATTGCAGCCCCAATCTTATCTTCTCCAGATTTCACAATTACATCAAAAGAGTTTTCAATTCCAGGAATCAAAAGATCTCCTTCTGGCAGCCCTTCTAACTTTAATGGTTCGTCATCGTTCATTGTTTCTAAATCAACATATACTTGCTCAACTTCATTAGTAGTATCAAAATTAAAATAAAGTTTTGAATTCTCTGGTTCCACCAATTCAATTTTTGAATCAAACTTCAAAGTAGTATTAATTTTATAATTATTTATTGATGCTTCTTTTACAAATACCGGTGCTGTTTGTGAGTCAATTTCTATTGGCTTTGTAGATGTTATTTTGTCGTGCACTAAACTCATATCTTCCAAATCAACATAGAAGTCTTTCAAAGAATTAAAGTTCTCTACAGAAGAAATTGTAGAATTGAATACTGTAAACTTACTTGCTTCAAGTTCAGTTGGAAGTTCATCACCCTTTGTAAGATTTACAAGAATATTATTCTGCTTTCCAGAATATAATTCCACTTTATTTTCGCTTCCGCCAGGCAAACTACTTGTTGCCATTCCATCTAAGTAAGTATCAACACAAACAACTTCATTTTCACAAAGTTCTCGTTTTCCCAAGAACTTAATTAATTCATAATATTCTGCGTCAGTTGGTATTGGCAAATTAAAAGAGCCATTTTGTTTAGTATCTATATCTAATTTATAATAAAAGAATAATTTATCCCCTATTTGAGGAATATCAGTAGATCTCAAATGCACAACCATTCTTGCAACATAAGAGCCCCCATTAAACTCGCTTGTAAAAGATTTTGCAGTATAAGTAAAATCTTCACCTTGTTCTGCTAAAGAAGTTCCAGTTATTGTACTAAATAAATGTGTTTTTCCAGACGCAAATACGTTCTTTAAAACTAAATCGCTTTCTAAAACTGGCAAATTTTTGTTTCCTGCAACACCAGTTACTTTAACCCCAGAAATTTCATACAATTTTTCACTAAATTCTGGAACAACTAAATCAAACACATAATAAAACTCATTCTCTTGATCTATTTTATCAAGCTTTGTTTTTAATTCTTGATCTTTATATGCCCCAACATAAATCATTTCAGGATCTGAGTTTAAGTGTTCTAATTTATTATACAAAATTACTTTCTCATCCATTAATTGGTCTTTCTTCAAAACCAACTCTGGACTATAATAATTCAAATATCCTTCTTTTGTTACCTTTACATAATAACTATGATATGCCTCAACCTGAACCTCTTTGTATTTTTCTTGACTTATAAACATTGGTCCAAAAAAATTGGAATCCATATAGATATCTACTTTCACATCTGTCAAATCCTTTCCATCTTCGTCTTTAACAGAAACTTTTATTTTTGCTTTTCCAATCTGAACAGCAATCTTTGCATCTGTTTCAGGCAATTCTGTTGCACCAGGAGTGTCCAATAATTGTAAATTTGTTTCTCCAGTAAAATAATAATTATAAGCATGAACTATGTAAACTCCAGATGGCAAAATAAAACTCACAGAACCATTTACATCTGTTTTTGTTTTGTCAGCAGGCAATTCTATTTGCCAGCCTTCGTCATTTTCAACTATTATTTTCATATTTGGCAATGGTTCCTCAGACCCATCATCTTTTTCTTTTACAACTTTCAAATTAACTTTTGTATTTTCATAATATTTTAATTCTTTCAAAACTAAATCAACTTTTTTATCTCCGCTTTGCAAATCGTATTCTCTTTCTTCAGTAACAATTGAATAATTTTCATCATAACCAGTTACAGGAATTACATTAAAAATATATTTTCCTTTTTCATAAACACCTATCTTGTATTCTACACCAGTATTTATGTCCACAGTTCCAAGATAATTATCATTTACATCTTTCACATACAAAGTAGCTAATGCAAATCCACCTGTATTCTCAGTATTCACTTTTACATTAAAATATCCCAAAGGCGGCTTTTCCATAGTAATATCTGCAATAACTGGAGGCCCAGATACAACAATTAAATCTTTGCTTACAGTAGTCAAAGTTCCAGAAGGATCAGACACATACAATTTATAATTTCCAACAGTAATATCTTCAAAAGTGTAACTTCCAAAAGCATTTGTTTTTGCTTGGTTCAAAACATCTTGTATTGATTCAACCCCAGTAATTTTTACATCAAACCCTTCCAGAGAAGTTCCTTTATTATCTTTTACATACACAACAACTTTATTTTTTGGAATTGATTGAACAACAGTTGTTGGAGTAGTTGTTCCTTTTTTGTCCATAAATATTTTACACAAAGCGGTATCACAACTTTTTTTAGATTGTAAATATCCGTCAGCAGTTGCTAACAAATCAACATAAGAACAATTATCAGGAATTGCAAGTTTTGTGTTTCCAGTTACTTCTATTTCTTTACTAAAATCCTCACAACTTGCGCTAACAATCGCTTTTTCTTTAACTAGAGACCCAGATGTGCCATCATACAAATAAATAGAAATTTCTTTATTCTTTTTTTCTGCTTCCTTCAAAGCAAGTTTGTCTAATCCTGGCAAGTCAATTTTCATTAATTCGCTTTTAATTTCATAAGTTTTTGAAAAAGTATAAGGCTCTTTTATTTTCACAGTTACAAAATCCCCCATATCATAATTTCCAAAGGCAATTCCATTCTTCACAAGAGCAATTTGTTCTCCACCTTCGGAAGAGAAAGTTACATTAAATTCTCCGGATGCAAGTGTTCCATTAGAATAAAATTCAAAAGTGATTGTTGAAGATCCAACACTAGCAACTATTAGCCAAATAATAAGTCCAATTATCACTAAAAAGAATACAGAAAAGAATATCATCGAGGGCATTACCTTGTCAATTTGGTCAGTAAGCTTGTGGATAGGTATAACTTGATTTATCTTATCCAACATCGCATAATATTTATCTTCTATTTTCGTATATAGCTCTCTAAAACTCATACAATCACCAATAATTATAATTCTTATAGGAGCCAAATTTTGTACACCATCTTAAGAGGTGTTTTTTGTCTCCTTTCTGTACTAACCGTTGACCTTTTTTTAGCATTTTTTTAACCTAACTAATGCTGTTCTTTACCTACTTACTTTTTTATTAATTTTGTTGAGCATATTCATTCCAAAATACATCCATTGTCTGGCTTGTGGAATTTATACACAGCCTTCCTGCAGCAATATCATCAAATACACTACTTAATGTTTTTCCAGACAAACTTTCTGTATTGTCATAACTACTATTGGTCACTTTTACATTTGTGTTATTCAAAGCATACACATAAGTGTAAAGACCTATTGGATCAGAACTCATTACTGATTCTAAGCTATACTTCAATCCAGCTTGATCTCCACAAACTCCTGCCTCTGCAAATTTAGGGTAGTTATCTACCATCATTTGTCCTGTGAAATCTTTTGCTTCAGGATCTTTTGCAAAGAACGGCAGCAAGGAATCTGGACCTTTCATTATCTGGTCATCAAGTTCTACTTCATAACAGAATTTTGTATCTTTATCTGTTTCTGGAGTTAGTTCAAAGTTAAACTTTGTTTGATTCATTGGAACAAAGTTCACAAACACTTGTTGGTCGCCCAAAGTATTTATTCCTAAAACTCTGCCTCTTGCAATTTTGTTAGCAGAAGCAAAATCATAATTTGATTCTACATTCACAGTATTTATTGGATTAGATGTTGTGTTTACTGTCAATTTCTTTGCTAAATTTCCAAGCTTAAAAAGGTCAATTGTTGCTCCAGAGAAGTCAACACCATAGCCTTGTCTATCAACACTATAATCACTTATTCCAATAGGACCATCCAGAGGCATATAATACAAAATATTATCTTGTATTGGTGGCTCAACTTTCTCTAAAATTATTATTATATTTGCATCTTTAATTTCTAGGTCTGTATTCTTATAATCAATTATAGTTCTTACAACATACTTTCCGGGGCCATTTAATTTGTTTGTGCCATCTACATTAACTACTTTCAAACGCCCTTCTTCCATAAGAGCCATAAAACTATCTTTTACTTCACTTGGACACACAAAGAATTCACTATTACATGAATTTACAAAGTCATTAAAGAAGTCTTCTGTAAATCCATCTTTCATTATGTTTGCCAAGAAATATATCTTCTTTTGTGCATCAAACAAAGTGTCAGATGTAGCATCATCTAAGTTCATATTAGTATCCCAGAACCATTTAGATAAAGCCATTGCACCATCCATTATTTCTGTTGACAAAGGTACGTTTATTGGCTTTGCAGGTACTTCTGGAATATATGTTAACGTTACATTCACAGGCAACAACCCGGATTCATTTCCGGAATATATTTTCAAAATGATTGAATACTTCTTTCCATCTAAATCTTTGTATTCTTCAACTGGTTGATCAGATATGGTATAAGTAAACACATTTGGATTTTGAGAAGATACAGCCATATCTCCAGAAGACCCATCTGCCCCACCAACTATTACACTTATTTTACTTACATTTACATCAACATCTTTTGATACTTTCAAATACAAAAGGTTTGAATTAGTAAATTCTAGTTTTACAGACTTAACTCCAAGAGATTCTGCTTTTGCAGGATCGTAGTCATACTCTGGTTTAAGTGTTTCTGGTTGAGGATTTGTTTTCGGCAAATCCATATCATTGCTCTTACTCAAATCCAAAATTTCATCATTAAATGTATTTATTCTATTGAACATATTCATCATGAATTGAGTTGAGTCACAATAGTTATCTGTATTACAAAAGTTCATATCTTCATATGGGCTCAAAACAGACCCCTGTGATTGCCAATCCCATACAAACTTTAGTTTTGGCCTTGCTTTTTCACCAGTATAACCAATAATCTCTCCACTTAGATTCTTACAAGAGTCTCCAAGAGGAAGAATTTTTTCTTCTTCAGATAAAGGGTTGTACAAAGAAACTCTAAACTTTACTTCTTTTGGATCTATATCCAAAAGCCCAATAACATTCATATCAACATCAAAGTAATTATATCCTGGCTTCAAATCTTTTGTAGTATATTTTACTCTTGCCAAACCAGTATTTGGCAAACCATAATCTACACCTTTGAATTGTTCATATACCCAGTTCTTTGGTTTTAGAACACAAGGAACATAAACATGTGAATGTAGTTCAAATCCGTCCAAGAATCCTGCATCAGAACAATCTGGTCTAAATTCAACATCAGAACCATTCACAACAAAAGGTTCATCTTCAGGCCAGCCACAAACTTCTTTTTTTATGTCGTTTATTACAATTGCATCTACAACTGGCTCATATTCAGTTCCACAATACACAGTAAACCACAAATCTTTCTTGTGGTCTCCGCCTGCAAATCCTACAGACCCAGCAACTTCTTTATTAACATAATACAGATCATAATACCGCTCTCCAAACAAGCTCGTCAACTTTACGGGATCCATTGAAGTACCATCCAGCCAATTATAAGTTTTCTTATCAGTTTGACTATAAATCACAGCATCAAGAGCAATATCTTCCCCAACCATATCAAACAAGTGATATTCTGTTATTTGTTCAAAGTCATCCGGAGCCAATGCAGAAATTATTGCAAATGTCCCTGCAGCAATGGCCGCGGCACCACCAATAATCCAACCGGCTACTGGCACAGAAGATGCACACAGAGCAACACCAATCAAAATAATAACTCCAACACCTGCAACTCCCACTCCACTATAGAATACTGCTTTTCTCGCAGTTTCTGAATTGTCTACACTATCTCCATCGTCACCAAGTCCAGAGCTCAGATCTAATCTATCTAAAGAATTCCAACATCCAGAGCCGCCAGTATCACATTCTGCTATTTTTTCTAGAGTCTCTAAATCACTCATCTTTGAAACCCATAAATCTCTATTGAACAGGTACATTATATCTGACTCAAATTCGTCTCCATTTGTCATAGGAGTAATATCAGTATTCAGATCAAACATAGGCAAGAATGGATTATAACTAAAGTATCCAAATGCGGTTGTTGTTTTTACATTTGTTTTAACATCATAAATCTTTTTATAGCCCCATTGGTCTTTTGTTTTTACCCACAGATCTAAAGCATATGCACCAGGTATTGATGGCCTATAAATCTCTACTTTTTGGCTTGCGCCACCAGCCAATTCAATTCCTTTTGTGAAGTCTTCAACAGAGAATGAAAGTTTTGCATCGCTGTTTTCATTTCCACAACCCGGACTAAAATTATTTTCATTATCTTTACATGCTCTTATATACAACAAAGATCCAGAACATTCGTTCTTTATTTCTATTTCTGTTGATGGACCATGAACTTTATTATTTATTGATTCTGCTGTCGCCAAATATTCTATACTACTAAACACACCAAAATCTATTCTGTCTATTTTTTCGCCGTTGTCATTGTAAACCCCAATACAATTTGCTAACTCAACAGTATTTACATTAATTGATATTGTATTAGATTCAAGTTTTGCTGGGCCAGATTCCGTTGTCACATAACCCATTAATTTAATTCCAATTTTTTGGTTTCCTTTTACTGACTTAGGAGTCATTCCCAAGAACCCAGTCATATCTGGTTTTGTTACATCTGTTTTCAGATTTTCAAGAAGTAAAGCAGGAACTCCGATATCAACATTCTTTGAAACTTTGTCAGGTATTGTTAAACTATAATTCACAATACTATAACTTCCATCTTCTAAAGTTAGCAACAAAAATAATTTATCAAATATTGCAGGAGTTAATTTTTCAGAATCTAACAAACAAGTATTTATCATTTCGATTTCTGTGTTTGTTGCTTTTTCAATATAGAAATCTTTTTCTAGCATTGAAATCTTCAAACACTCTCCTGCATTTTCAGGATAAGAATCTAATTTGAATTTTATTGAAAAAGGAATATCCAAAGTTACAGTTCCTGGACTTGTATCCAAAGTTACTTTTATTATTCCGCCAATTTTATCAGCATATACACTCTTATCAAAAGTGTCATTTGCTATTACCTTAAAGAAGTTTTGCAAAATTGTTTCATTTACTCCTTTATCTTCTTCAATTCCATAAATAACTTTTCCTTTATATTCTGACTCAAAGTAAGCTTCCATTGCTTCCCAGTTCAAAAGGAATTTAGAATTTTCAGAATATTTATCAAATTGCAAATCAATATTGTTTATTATTAAATCCTGTGCACTTGCATTTGCAATTGTCAAATCTGCAACCACTGCTTTTTCTTTAGGATATGAAATTGTAATATCCAATTTCGCAGGATTAAAAGAAATTATTTCTTCCACAACTTTCAAATCAGGCAATAAATCATTATGCTTGTAGCTCTTGTATCCTTCTTTGTAAGCCAACACTTGTATAAAGGTATTAGGTTCAAAAGGCGGAAGTTCACAAACTACTTTGCCCTCATAATCAGTTGTTAAGTTATTACAACCTTGCACAGTTTTGTATACTGAGTCATTAGGTGCTTTCTTTAATACAACTACTTTTGCGTCTTTTACAACACTTTCAAGTTCATCATAAACATACACTTTCAAATTCTGAACTTTATTTGGCACTAACAAAGTATTAGGGAATAGTTTTATGCTCAGAGAGTGTGGTGCATCAGGCACAAACCAATAATTAAATGCTGGAGCCCCCCTTACTGGAACTTGTTTATCAGAATCTATAACCCAAAAGTTAATGTAATTCCCATTATCATAAGTTGGAATTAAATTAAAGCTTCCAGAAATTGTTTTATTTGCAAAGAATTTTGTGAAATTATATTTATCTACTAAAATTGTTTTTGCGGCGCCATAATATTGGCTCTCGCTGTTTGGTCCACTCAAAGATATATTTGAAAATTGATAGAAATTATATTTATCAACATCATTTTCAACAGCCATGAAACTTGTATCTGAACTTGTTGCTGTGTGTGCTTTCAAGTATCCATTTTCAATTTCTCCATCGCTTGCAGTTATTCCGTTCATTAAGGTGAATTCAGTTTTATACTTCTTTCCAATTACTAAAGGATATTTTTGTTCATTTTTATTTACATTTCCAATATTTTCAACATAGATTTGGTTTTCAATGTCCAATAAAGATGTTTTTGCACAAAACATATCACTACAATCCAAACTACTTCCTAAGAAATATTCTTTTTCTTCGCTTGAATTTAACTTTTCATCCAAATATAATTTCCATTTTATATTCAATGGTTCGTACAAAGATACTGAGCTATCATTTCTAACCATTACTTTCACATAGATCCTATAAATTCCTTTTTCCACTTTTGCAGAATCCAATCCAGTAGTCCATTTTGCAGTTAATATTTTTCCTTTATCCTCAGTGTAAATTGTTTTTTCCAGATCTTCATACATTGAATCCACTTGTGATGAAGAACTACTATCAAAAATAAATAAAGAATCTTGTTCTACAGTTGTTGTTTCTTTTCCAGTAGTATATTCGAAGTTCATTTCATCCACATCAGTGTAAAGGTGGATATCATAACCCAAATATACTGCTTTATCAACTTCGAAATTAGTTGGTTCTCCGCCAAGAGCATCAAATACACCCAAGTATTCAACTCTTGCTTTTTCATCATCCTCTTTTAGTTTTTGTGGTTCTAAATTTGCATTTATATCCCAAATATTTGCAGGAGTTAAAAACCTTGCTTCACTATAGAATGGCATATAGCCTTCTTTAGATGCCACAAAGAATTTTTCTGTTCCTGCTTTTAATGAAAATAATAATTTTCCAGCATTATCAGTTAATTTTGTTCCTGATTTTTTTGTCAGTCCTTTTGTATAAAAATCAATTTGTGCAAATGGCACAACATAATCTAATTCATCCAAAACAGTTATATTAAAACTTCCATTTCCCAAATAAATTACAACATCCAACTCTTCTTCTGGCATTTCAGTTCCTGGCTCAAAAGTAATTGTTACTTGCTCGCTCATTCCTTCTGAATAACCTTTGTAAACTCTAAAAGAGTAAGCCCCTTCTTCAGTAATGGGAAGTTGAGTGTCTCCATTTTCATCAGTTTCTGGGAAGTTATAACTAAACACTTCAAATCCGCTAAACAAATCTTGCACAAATGCTTTTGCGCCTTGTATTGGAGATTCTGATTCATCAATTACATGCAATTTAACTAAAACAGCGTTAAAAGAAGTTATCTCTTTCAAATCCAAGGTAATTTCTGAAGTGCCTTCTTTAAATTCAACTTGCTCATTTGAGATTACTCCAAATTCATTACTATCTGGAGTCAAATCAATCAGGTATTTTCCGTACTCAAATACAGGAAGGAATGCAACTTCTTTGTCACTATTTCCAGAATCCAATATATTATTATTTAAATCTTTCAACTTATATGAAAATTCTGTTTCTTCATCAACTTTTAATAATACATTTCCTAATGTGTTTTTCATAACCATGAAATCAACATTCATTCCTGCTTCAGTCAAAACTATTGTTTTTGTTTGTGGCAAATAAGTTCCAACATTAACAGCAACTTTATAGCCCCCAACAGCCAAAGCTTTAGAGTTATAATACCCGTTTAAAGAATATCCTGTTTCAACAGGGTTTATCAAATCAGAAGAATCATAAATAGTTACCTGTCCATCTTTTGAGCCCAAATTATCTGCAATTTTTACAACTATATTTGCAGTCGGAATATTTGTTTTTCCATTATCACTAACGCTTGTAGCACTTTCAAAATTAATTACACAAGAAGTTGAATCACAAACATCATTCTTAGAATTATAACCTTCTGCACTTGCAGAAATATTCAAAATTCCACAATCTTCTGGCACAGTTATCTCAATATATCCATTATTTGTTTCTTTACTTGCTTCAGAATCCGGTATTGAAATATTATCACAATCAAATATTGCGCTTGCGGATTCTACATCAGAATATCCAGATTTAAAATAAATTTGTATTGGAATATTTTTTTTCTTTTTATCTAATAAAACTTTTATTTCATCACTAAAAGAGTAATCTTTGTCTATTGAATACTTAGAAGTATCAACTTTTATTCTATACAGATCACTTTTTGGTATTTTTACTATTGCTGACCCTCCGTCAGAAACAAAGGAGTAGTTTTCATCCCCAATATACATACTAAAAGGGATTTTTTCCTTCAAACTCAAGCCATCATTAAAGAAAGAAACATTTATTTGAGCATAGGACGGAATTACAGCCCAAATTATTAGAACAATTATAACTACAAATAAAATAAAGAACAGGATCATTGAAGGCATTACTTTATCTATTCTATCCACAATCGCATGTGCAGGAAAAATAGTATCAAGTTTATCGATCATTTTATAGTATTTATCTTCTAAACCAAAATAAAAGTCCCTTAAGCCCATAAAAACACCAGAGATAATCGCTGTATATATATAATTATAGGTATTAAAAAGCTTATCTTTTGGCCCCCAGAAACCAAGGTTCTAAAACAAGTGTAAAATAATTAGAGTTTCTGTGACCACAAAAGCCACAAAGTATATATTTTTCTTAACTGATTATATATTATGAGAAAGCCAATAAAACGGCCCTATGAAAGGCCAGAAGTAACAAGACTAGAACCAAAAGAAATATCTATTTATTCCACAGATACAGCTATAAAAGCATCAGCAATGCTAGCAGTTAGACACGGTAACCCAGAATTAAGAGATCGGCATATGAAACTACTTGCAAAATGTACTCGTGTTGCTATAACAAAAAGCGGAAAAAAAGTTTACCTTCGAAATGTTTCAAAACACGAGCTTGATATTGTTAAATATTTACATAATTCTGGGGTAAATGTTGAAGAGCCTTTTAGATTTGAGGTTCCAGAAAATGGGCACCACCCTATGGCCTTTATGGATATGGGCAAAAGTATTACACAAAGTGTCTTAGAAGACCCATCTAACCCACACATATTCCCTGCTTTTTTTAGAGAATTAGGAAAAATGCATGCTTTGGGCGTAGAACATGGACACCCGCATTTCCAGAATGCAACATACAAAGATGGAAAAGTTTATTTTATTGATTTTTCTCTTGCAAAAAGAAAACAGATTGATTGGTCTGACCCAGCAAACATATTTAGAGCATTTAGAGAAGATTATATGTGCATTTTATACAATCATTATGAATATTTTGGAGAAAAACGGATTCTAGCTCTACTTGAAGAAATAATAAATAATTATCCCACCACTCAGAAAATAAAAGAAGAGTTAATCAAAAGAATGGGTTCAATTATAGAACAAATTCTTTAGATCCTCGGTGGGACTCCGGTATTTTTAGAAAAAATGCAAAAAGCCAATTTGCGCCCGCAGGGGTTTCTTTTGATGGACCGGAGCTTTTCTTTATCAAAGAAAAGCTTGGAACGACCTCGGTGGGACTCGAACCCACAATCCCCAGCTTAGAAGGCTGGTGCCTTATCCGATTAGGCTACAAGGTCACTGCCCTTTCTTTTATTAAAAGAAAGTGTAAGTTGCCCAAAGAAAAGTCTCGCCAAAGCTCGACAATTCTTCGGAAAAAATAGTAACTCTACTTCTTTCTTTGTTTTTTCTTCTGTCTGATTTGGGTTAAACCGCATTTTCTACATTTTATTGGCTGCTTGCTGCCCCTCATAGTAGCGTTACAGTTCATACAAACCCATTTTCCCTTTAAATATCTATTTTCTGCTATAGGATTCATTACCATGTTAACATCTCCTTAAAAATACAATAATATTCTTTCTAGAGAAAAAGAATATATACATATCCTTCTATCTAATCGAACTATTTACCTGCTTTTATAGTAAAATCCCCATATTGATCGTTCTGTACAAGGGCGATTTTCTCTTCTTTATGTATAAACAACAAAGAGTAAAACACTTCTGCAGGACTTGTATCTGAGAATCTCTGCTTAAAGTCAAAAAACGTTGTTTTTCCTTCGATTTTCCTTGCCTCTTCCTCTATGTATTGCAAGATCGTTTTGAAGTCTTTTTGTGGCCTTTTTAACTCCACATAATGTATCTTTTTAGGATACTTTTTCTTTTCAGGGCCTGTCAGACCTTTTAAAGATTCTACAAAACTATCAAGCTTAGTTTCTTCTTGAGAGATTTCCTCAAAGTTTTCCAGTTTTTCTTCTGCTTTAAGTTCTTCCTCAATCTCTTTTGCAAGCTCAAAGAAAGAAACAAGCCTATTTGCTTTATATTTTAGCAAAATAGAACAAATCAAAACCCCATTCAAAGGTATTTCAAAATTACTTACTTTTAAGAATTCTATTTCTTTAAGATATTTTTCAGCAATCAAAGAAACATCAATTTTCCAAAGATCTATTTGATTTTTTTTAATAATATCCAGAAGAAGTGATCTCCAAGTAGGCTTGGATGCAATCTCAAAAAAATCTTCTAATGTGGTTTGCATTTAAATCACCTTTTGATTTTAATGTCTCTGTTTGACATTTTTGCGATTTTGAGCATAAATTCAAACTTGGCATTTAAATCACAAAAAAATAAAAAAGAAAGAAAGAGTAGTTATTAACTACTACCTTCCGCGTCTCCGGACTCCAAGGTATCAAATACAGCCTTAGGGTTCCACCAGAATTCTACTCCTGCACCGCCTTGTGGATTAGTTACACACATATACCCATCTCCAACCAAGTCGTAAATGCTTTGAACTGTAGATACATCCTTATTCAAAGGCTCAAGTGTGAATTCATCGCTTGCTCCTTCAGGATATAATATCTTCATTTCATCACTTGC
Source organism: Candidatus Iainarchaeum sp. (assembly GCA_028710695.1). Classification (GTDB taxonomy): domain Archaea; phylum Iainarchaeota; class Iainarchaeia; order Iainarchaeales; family 0-14-0-20-30-16; genus JAQTTP01. The sequence continues at coordinate 67,744 of JAQTTP010000003.1, read as the reverse complement.
AGTTATCTTCTTGAAAGTTGATGTTTCGTTCGGTGTTAGGTAAATAATTCCTCTGAAGAATACCTTGCTTGTTTCTGGAGTTCTCAACAAGCTATCCTCATCAAAGAACATTCCATAAGCATTTGCTTTAAATTCTCCCAAAGGTATGTCTATCTTTGTTCCTGCTTTATCAGGATATCCTTGAAGATCAATTATATCTTCGCCAGAGAATCCTTTACAAGCATATTTCTTTTCTGTATCTGTTTCTGGAGCATACATCTCAGTTCCTTTGTTACAGAATCCATACCAGTTCATCAAGGAGTTTCCTGAGTTTACAGGTCCCTTGTTTGCTCTTGAAATCAAATAAGATCCATATGCTGGGCCATCTGATTCTTTACTAATATACATTGCTACTGGTGCTGGAACTGATGGATAATAATATATTGTTCTTTCTACTGTGTCTCCAACTGTTCCTGTTGGAACAACCTTTAGAACTAATCCTTTATAAGTGTTCAGAGTTTCCATATCTTGCTTTGAAACAGTTTCAACATGAACTTGTGGATTAGACTTAGAAACCAATGTTGGTATCAAAGTTGGATTATCTTCACTTTCTTTGTTGAACCATAAAGTGTCTCCGCCAAAGTCAAGACCATATCCAATTCTCTTAAGTTCATAATTCTCAACACCAACAGTTGCATCCAATGGCAAATAGTATAGTGGATTATCACTAAACTTTACTGGCTCTAAATAAACTGCAATGGAGTTTACATCTTCAATTATTTTTCCATCGCTGTCAAATACATCCCAGCCCATATGAGTATCGCCATATTTCACAACAATTTCTACTTTATACAATCCTGCTTGCGGCAATGAATAGCCCATAGCATTCAAAGCAGATTCTTTTGGCAAGAACTTTAGGTTGTTTGGAAGCAAGTTGTTTATTATTTTCTTTGCATCTCCAGGAGCATCTAAGAATTTCTGGTTAACAGCATATTCTTTGAAGTCTGCCAAGAAGTCATCTGTAAATCCATCCTTCATTAGGTAAGCTTCAAAGTTCAACTTATTCCAAATTGTTGTTGCTGCGCCTTCTTTCTTAGCACAATTGCCCCACTCTATTATTTTATCTGTGCTTTTTTCTAAGCCCATTAGTGCTGTTGAGTCATAAGCAAATTGCTCGCCATTATAAGGTATTACATAATTGTATGGCAATTTTTCTGTAGTATCTTCGTTCTTTACAGAGTTAAATTGAACTTCAACTTTGAATGTGCTATAGTACAATTCAACTTCATTTGTTATTACCAATTCATCATCTGAAGCATTAGATTTCTTGCTCAAATCAAATTGTCCATTAAATGTGTAAAGGTCTTTTGTTTGCTGTGTATCTACTACCTTTACAATATAATTTCCTGAAAGCTTATTCAAGGAATTATTCTGTACTTTCACAACTAAATTGTAGTTACTTGATGAATTCCCAAGTCTTTCAACAACAACACTACTTACACCAACATATTGATCAGTAACATCAAATGTGTCATTATAAATTGCTTGGCTATATTCACAATCTGGACTAAATGATTTCAATAAACCATTTGCAATTTTTAATCTGTTTATTACTTCTATTGTAAACTGTGTAGCATCACAATATATGTTTCCGTCACTACACATATATCCACCAGAGCCTACTTGGTAATCTACAACATCATTCCATCTCCAAGTAAATGCAACTTTTGGTTTTGCTTCTGGACCTGTTGCTCCAGATTTGCCATTTGCCAAGAAACAATTCTCTATTGGCAAGTTATATTTCTTTTGCTGATCAGCAACATCAGTAAATAACATGCTTATCGGAGAATATTCATTTATTATTTCAACATTTCCTGGCTCTAGAGATGTTTCAACTTTTTCTCTATCCATTTCTTCTACTTTCTGGTCTTCTTGAGCATCCTCATAGGATATTGTATCTGAGTCCGCTTGTAGTCCTATAGTACTAAACGCAGATGGCATTCCGTATGAGTCCATTCCGCTATAACCCATTCCAGTTCCATAACCGCCATAGCCCATACTTGAACCATAACCATAGCCATTGTATCCGCCATTCTGCATTCCATATTGGCCTGACTGACCATACCCGCCCATCTGTGACATATACTGGTTAGGCTGTGTTGTCCATCCGGATGTACTATAATCCTGACTTGCAACTAAGCTCTTCAGATTCTTTCTATTATAATTCAATAACAAAGTCAAGCTTTCAACTTTATTGTCCATTCCTGTTTTTGATTTTGTAAATCCAACTGGATACATTTCAATTGCTTGCTCTCCAATTCCTTTTACAAGTTTATTTTGATTATTAAATGTTCTTTCAATTTTTTTAGATAGTTCTATTTCTATTGTTCCACCTGATTCAAAAACTACGTTTCCAGAGAGAGCTGACGTAGCATTAATTATTTCTGCTGCCACAGTTCCTGCTTTATCTGCAATTGATTTTGCTTTTAAAGCAGCCATATTTCCACCCAGCATGCTCTTTTGTGCCGCCTCAGTCAGGAGAACATCGTTCATAGTCATATAATCTTCAACCATTGTTGGGATTGTTCTTGTTATTGTTTCTATAGTGTCTCCATCATTAGATGCTAATCCAATAATGTTACCTACTGCACCACCTAAACCACCCAGAACCATACCCATTGGGCCTCCAATCCAGCTGCCCGCAAGACCACCAACACCACCTAAAATCGCAGACCATTTAGTAGTATCTTTCTTTGTCTCAGGATCTAATCCAGTTAGACTTCCAATTAGGTAACTTACTCCAGCAGATCCTGCTGCAGAACCAAGTCCACCAGTAATTGCCTCTTTAAAACTTCCTTTGTCAAACTTCTTTTTATCTGCCGCCGGTTTATCTCCAGTACCTGTTCCTGTACCCGTACCATTTGCAGGAGGAGTACCACTTACATCTCCACCAATTCCACTTGCACCAGCACCACTTCCAGTACCTGTTGTACCACTTGGGGCTTCTGTTTCAGGAAGACCCATACTTGCACAAACATTCACACAGGTAGTATATTCTTCACCAGAATAGTTATAGAGACATTCCAATTCACAATCATCTTTAGTTTCAAGCATTACCATTCCGAAGTTACCTGCGCCTAAACCGCCAAGTAATCCACCACCAAGCTCACCGATCATGCCGCCAAGTTTATTACCTACTGCTCCACCGGCTGCACCACCTAATATACCTAAAACATAATCCCAGCCATCAACATCTACTTCTATTTTCAAATCATATTGAACAACTGCTTGCTTGTTTACACATTTATTTACTAAAGTTGTCCACTTTGTTTCTTCTGGATTCCTTGCCATATCAAACTCATAGTTCTCTAAGTAGAAACAATCTGTTGTCAAAGGTTGCAATAGAACCCTCAAAGCATTTATTCCTACTCTTATTCCTTCATTTGTGTGGCCTTCAGTTCTTCCAAATACATCAACAGTATAAACACCAATTGCTGAATTTGTCGGCTTTACTTTAATTTCTTTTGTTTCATTAGCTTTAACCCAAATCTTGTCTGGGCTTATCTGCACAGTATCCTCTGGCTTCAAGCTAAATGTTACTTCTATTTTTTCAGCACATGTGTTTGTTACCTTAAAGCTTGTGTCTGCATCTCTTAAAGTTGCAACAACATCTGTTTCTGCATTTGGCAACTCAAACTGGATACATTCACCATAATTCACAACATCAACTTCCAATGGAATATCTAATATTATATATTCAACTCCACTTTCAGTATTGTTCAAAGCTCTTAAATGTAATATTGCTTCTCCTTTTCCAGAAACTTTTGATTTTGGTTCTATATTCACTACAAAAGTATTCTCGCTACTAGGAGTCAACTTGTTAATCAAACTTGTAAAGTAAGCTTGCATTACATTATTTGAATATTCTTCTTTGGTCATTTGTATTGATCCCAAAGCATTTGTTTTCCATTCTAATTTTGCTTCTAAATTATTCAATGAAACTGGCTTTCCGTTTATTGTACAGCCATTTGTTATTGTTAGTGTTTGCTTGTCTTGTTTATTTTCAGTTGAAACTAATTTCATATTAATTAAATCTGCAGCCAAACAAGTTCTGTCATCAACACTTCCACCAACAGATAGAAGCAAGTGCATTGGAACTTTCATTTCCCATTTTCCGCCCATTGCACTTAATTTAATTACTAATATTGAATCATACTCTTCATTTGTAGTTATGTTCTGACCTAACTCTGTCAAAGCAAGGTTTATTGCTAAATCATACTTCAAAGATTTATCAACCATTTTTCCTTTATGTGATACTTCAAAGTATTTATTTATTTGAGCTAATGACAATTTTTCTGCAAAATTTCCTTGCAAGAAGATATCTTCAATCTTTACAGGAACTTCACTTGTGTTTGTCAAGAACAAACTCTCTTTTGCAAATCCTAATTTCGCATCTATTTTCATATCAATTTTTTCTTTGCTCAAAGTTATAAATTCTGAACTTGTTTTGTATTCAAATTCAAATGATTTATACTTTGGCTTGTACACTAATAATTTCAATAAAACATTTGGTTTTTGAGATGGCAAATCAATTACTGCTTTTCCTTCTGCGTCAGTAGCCCCCATAAATAGAACCAATCCTGAATTATCTTTCACATATATTTTTGCACCAGTTACTAATTCGCCTGTTTCTTTATCCTTTGCTAATAAATCAACTTTCAAAGGGATATAAGACGGCAATACTTCTGGAGCCAAAGTTACAGTCATTTCTTTGTAAGCATTTACATTTATCAAGAATTCTTTTGAATAATATTCTTGTTTATCTTGTATTACAATAAACTTCAAACTTCCGCTTCCAATCTTTCTTGGCTCGAAATTTATCTCTCCAATTACAAGATCATTCTTTTGCAATTCTTGATATACATCTTCGTTATAAACAATCTGGTAATTGTTTTCTTGCTTTGCAACTTCTGAGTTCAAAACAGGACTTATATTTCCTGAAACTCCTTTTATATTTGAAGTTGTAAAGAAAGTATTTTCTTGCTCGTTCTTTATTATTACCCTATAATTTGTTACTGGTTTTATGTTGTTATTTATTAATTTAAATCTCAAAGTATAGTTCTTTCCTAACTCTGAAACATAGGGAGTATCAGGAACCATATCTTGGATTATTGCTTCGTCATTGTCTTCAACGTTTATTTCAAAACAAAATAATTCGTCACAAGTCTGTTGAGCAGTTCCAACTGTAAAGAATTTATTCTTACTTTCGTTATACAGTTTTGTTTTGCTTGCGTCTGGGAATTCTGGAACTTCGTTCAAAGGATCTGTGAATTTTTCATCTTTATTTTCTGTTGACAACTTAAAGTTTATTGGAAGGTTTTCACCAATCTTTGTTGTATCTTTTACTTTCAAGTAAACATCAACAAAGAATATTCCTGAAATTAAATCCATTTTTTCTAGATCCCAATTTATTCCAATCCATTTAAATGAATCTTCAAATGGCATTCCTTGTTCAATTTCATTTCCAACTTGGTTTATCCCTTTTATATCATTATCATAATTTCCTGTATAGCTTCTTCCTTTACTCAAAGTACCTAATCCACTATACACAACTTTTTCTATATGCCAACCATCTTTTTCAACTATATCTTTATCTCCAGATACAAAGTATGCGCTCATTGTTTCAAATGGTTGCTCTTTTTCTGGCAAAGTGATTTTAAATTTAGCAATATATTTATTTCCCGCACCCAAAATAGAAACATCAGTTCCATCTTCTGTTGTTAAATTTACAAATTCTACTTTTGGTTCAGGCTTTAATTTTTTCTTTTCCATTACAACTTTCTTTTCAGTTGTTGTGTCTGGAATTATATATTCTGATTTTGAAATATAATTTTCATAACTTTCTTTTTGAACTACAAAAAATAATTTTTTGTCTGCCCTATATTCAACACCCAATTGGCCATAACCATCTGTGTGTTTTCCACCCAAAGCAGTAATTTCATTCCAAGAAGCATCAAAGAATTTTACAACTGCATTCGGAACATTGCTTCCATAAGAGTCAACTACTGAAACTGCAATTATTCCTTTTGGAATATACATTGAAACTGTGTAATCAATTGTTGCTAAATTATCTTGATTATCAAAGTCTGCTAAATCTGAGAATCCAGAATAATTCAACTTGTATGCAAATAATTTGTATTTTCCATCTTCAATAAAAGACAGATAAGCCATTCCATTTAAGTCTGTTGTTCCAGGCTCATAAGGCGCTATATTTCCTTTGTCATCATAAACATTTACTTTTGCATTCTCAACAGGCTTTCCTTCTGAGTCAATTACTTTTACTTTCATCAATCTATACTTGCTTGGATCTACTGATGACAATTTCACTTCAATTGTGTCTGAATTTGCAGCAAGATCAGTATAAACTATTGATGAGTATCCTTCTTTTGTTACTGTAAATTTGTGTGATTTATCTTTTTCTAAAGTATAAGTTGCCAACCCACTTTCGTTTGTAGTTGCACAACCAATTTTTGTATAACTTTCACCATTAATATCATAAAAACAAACTTCTGCACCTTGCAAAGCTTTTGATGCTAAGTTCATTACCTTTATGCTTACCTGAGTTCCGCCTTCTAGCTTTGTCATCTGCAAGTTCAATGTTTTAACATCTGTTTCTTCAAGAGTTACAGAGCCAACTGCATTTGTGTATCCAGATTTGCTTACAGTTATTTTATATAATCCTGCAGCAAGATTTGCGAATTGAACTTGGCTTGTTTCATTACTATATCCTGAAGAATAATAACCATCATAAATTCCAATAGATAGTGTTGCTTCAAAATCAGTAACTATTGCACCTGTTGTGTCAGTTACATTTACAACAATTGCAGAGTCTCCTGATGATTGTACAGGATCTAAATATATTGCTTCACCGTTGTCTATCTGAGTATCATCTGTTGGCTTATAGAATTCTGATGCTGTGCTTACCATTAGGTACCCACAATCTCCATCTACGTCAACGTCAACATCATTTGTGCTATAGCCCATCATATTGTCTGGTGCTTCTGCACTTGAATTAGAACATGAAAAGTAGATATCTACTGCTTGTAAAGGAGTATTATCTGTTGTATAAAGAGAGAAAGATAATTTTTGTTTGCTTAAATTCAATTGGTCAATACTTACTTTGTATTGTAATACATCGTCTTCAATTTTTACTGATTTCACATAGGTCTTATCATTGTATTTTAGAGAGAACATTATTTCTTTTCCTGGTTCTGCTTCGAACTTAATAGTTCCAAAAGCATCAGTTGTCATTTCTTCATTTGAGTCTGCCAAAGAAAAGCTTACTAAAGCATTAGGGATTGGGGTGCCCATCTTATCAGAAAATGTTACTGTAACTTGGTTTGTCATTGGCAATCCAAATGCAACAATTAAAGCATAAATTATTGCGATTATAATTATTCCAAAAAGAACTAAAAACAAAACAAAGGATGGAACAACTTTATCAATTGGATCAACAACAGAATACACAGGTATTCCTTTTTTGTCTAAGCTGTCCAAAAACGCGTAATATTTTTCTTCCATTTTATAGTAAAATTCTCTCAGACCCATAAATCTCCCTCTTATGCCTCATACTATTATTATTAGATAAATATAATAACTAAAAAAAGAACCAAAAAATGGTTCTTTACCTAAAAATATCGACTACCTTTAACAAGGTATATATGCAACTTTTTGCATTTTTGATTTCTCCACGCTTGTATTCATTACATCTGTTTCCAAATCAAATTTATCTCCATTTATTGTTATTTTTTTCAAATTTGCTTCTACTGGTACTACCCCTATTTGCTTTAATCCAGTAATACCATATATAAATTGTTGACCTGGACATTTATCAACTACTCCAGAAGTTACAACTGCACAAATTGCGTGTCCATCAGTTTTTCCTGCAACCAAAGTTCCCAAACCGTCAACTTTTGCACAAACAGTTTCTAATAATGTTGCATTTATTTGATTTCCAGAAACCGATATTGTTGCTACTTTGTCAAAAGGCAATAAGCTTGTATCAAATCCACTAGATGAAAGCAATGCTTTTGCTTTCTCTAGATCTCCAGTTCCTGAAGAATTACCTGCAGTATTAGCAGTAGTATTTGCTGCTGCTGCAGATTCGTCTGAACTTACTGCAACATAACCGGCATCAGATGGGCTTTTATTGCCCATTGCCCAGTTATCGTTTACCCAAACTTTTATGCTTGAGTCATCAACTACAACACAGTACTTACTCTTGCTTCTACTCTCATCGCTGAAAGCGTTTGCAATTCCAGTGTAACTTGCATCAACATAGCTTGGGCTTGGAGTACTTACTAAGCTTCCACTGTAATTATCTCCAGTACTTGTTCTGTACTTTAGCTTTCCTCTTTGAGCTTCAGATAAGTCTTTCCAAGATTTATTTTCACTCGCATAAAGCACAGTTGTTGCTCCTCCAGATGCTTCGCTACTTAATTTTTTGTTATCAGAGCTTACAAGCATTCCTTTTGGAACCCACTTAGCAGTTTGAGATCCACCGCTTACACTAAATTTCACATCTCCAACTTTGCTCAAGTCATCAGTTGATAAAGCAAGGAATTTTATTCCGTCGTTATTGTAAATTGTTTTGTCGCTCAAGTTGAATACAACACCATTCAATAATTGGTTGTTATTTGTGCTTACAGTGTAGTCACCCGCAGTTCCATCAATTTCCATATTTGATGCTGCTGTTTTGTCAACAATTAACTTGCCTTTGAATGTTATTGTTCTGCCTTTTGTTACTGGAAGTTCTATTGGGAAATTGTATATCATTTCTGTCTTTTCAGTTCCAGAAACAAGAGTTGGAACAAACACAAAGTTGTTTTCATCTTTTTGTATTTCTACAAAGTATGTTCCTGATTTGTCTACATTCTTGCTCGTAGCCAACTTTACTCTTTCTTCTGCCTTTATAGTATATGATGTTTCAAATTCTCCGCTATTAAACTCTGCAGAATACTTTCCTTTCATTAAGTTTGCTTTAAACAGCACTTTTCTTAAATTTGCGGCTGTCAAGTTTCCAACTGTTCCGTTCTCTCCTAATGCAGTTATGAATCTCTCTATCTCCAAAGGAGTCCAAGGATCATCCGCATAGAATAGCATTACTGTCTGACCAGTTGAAATACTCTTAGCAACGTCTGCCCAGGATGTTCCCCAATCTGCGCTTAAAATATCTGTCATCTTCAGATAACAACTTGCATCGCTATCAACAGACATATAATTCAACCCTAATGTCGCACCAGTTTTTGCTTTAGTACAAACTGCTTGGCCGCTCACTCTTACATAGAATCTATCTACATCTTGTTTTTTGCCACTAATACAAGCACCAGTAGCATCAGTGAAATAACATTTTGTCATTCCTTCTACTGCCTTCTTTGCGCTATCTAAAGATATTGTTCCGCCTTTCGCAGATGCTTCCATTGAACTCTTTAAGTTAGTTAAGTCATATCCGCCAAGGTATCCAATATATTCTAGCAAAGAGGTTCCTGACTTTACAAATCCTTTATCGGTTTTGCTGCTATTTACTGCTTTAGTTATAATTTCTTTCACTGTCTTTGAATCTCCGAATAACGTTTTTATATCATTATAGGATTTACTCAAAGCTGCAGTAAATTGGTATTGATCACAGAAGTATCCTTCACCTTTGTAAGGATCGTCTTTTACTTTACAGAATCCGTCGTTAATCTTGCTTGGTGCCCATTCATACTTTATGTCAGAGTAAACATTATTGTTCAGGTACAAACCAACATTTCCGTACAGAGAATAACACTTTGTCTCTGCCTCAGATACTGTTGTTCCGCCTTCTCCGCCAGCACCTTCTTTTTCTTTGTCTTTAATCATATCAGTTGTTATTGTTCCGCTACTCTTGTCTGCCTTGTCATCTCCATAAAGAGTTGCAGTCAAAGTAAAGTTGTATGTTTTTGTTTTATTAGCTCCAGTCTTTATTACCTTCCCCTGGAAGTTAACACTAACTGGGTGTGCACCTTTAGCTAATACAGTTGGCTTCCTAAATTTCACAACAATATTCTGACCTTTATCGTCAGGTATTATTGTAACATGTATCTTTGCTCCGCCATCTGCTGTGTCTTCATCAGACTCTAAGTTTCCAAAGTATTTTATTGAATCCATAGATCCAAAACAATCTTTGCTTACTTCCATTACAACAATTTCTTCAGAAGTATATTCGTTGTTTGAGAACATGTTATTCTTTACATCTTCCGCAACTTTAAGTTGTTCTGGAACTGCATGTATATAATTATCCCAGTCATTAGGTCCACAATCTTTATTTCCTTCCAAGTATGCACCAGACAATTTTGCTAATGCACCCAAGATATTCATCTTATCTGAAATATAAACTAAGATTGAGGATGATCTTGGAACATATGATAAATTATATTTGAATGTCAATAATGCAGGCATATTCACAAGCTCATATGTTTGGCCGCCCGCTTTTCTTAAATCACTAAATGCACTAACACCGCCACTCAAGGTTCCGTCGCTTTTTGAAAGCTCTTGACTTGCTTGCATTATTTCTAAATTCTTTGTAAACAACACCAAGAATTTTTCTGCCATTATTCCTTCATATGTTGTTGGCTCAGGAGATTCAACAACTTGTGCAGTTGCATAGAATGTTCCTTTTCCTTGGCCAGTTATTTGATCAATAGCCTCTAAATTGTTATATGTTACTGGTTCTGCTTTGTCCATTGTTAGGCCTCTAGCATAACACTTATTCCACATTCTTACTTGTTTTATTGATCCACTTGTTATTCCTGAACCAGTGAAATCAATTTTCTTTCCACCTTCAATTACAAAACAATCATTGCTTGTCTCGTTCATAAAATCTCTTACAATTACTGGGATCTGGCTTATTTGCAACATTAATCCGTTGTTAACACCAGCAGCAACATATACTGCGTACTGTCCAACCATTGAAGTTGCACTTATCTTAAAAGATCCAGTTTGACCTGATGTTAAATTAAAACTTGGGCTTTCAATCCATAATTGAGGCATAGCTTGCAACTCAATCTGAACTGGGAACTCACAAGTATTTCTTATTTGCAAAGCTGCAATTGATGGTAATGAAGCTCCGCCATACATTTGGTTTTGGTAGCCCATTCCTGCACCATAACCGCCCATGTTTCCACCGTATCCGCCCATTGTATTTCCATAGCCACCTTGACCACCATACATTCCACTACTATAAGGATCATATTGGTTGTATTGGTAAGCCATGTTTGGATTCGCAGAATTCATTGCCCAATTATTCTGAGCAACTGCGCCAGGCCTATTAGCTAAACCTGCACCAGTCTGAGTAAAGTATGGTGTATTATATACATTATTTCCACCAAGCATAGAGCTTGCACCTAATGAGTTATAACCCATCATTGAGCTCATTCCGTATCCTGCTCCACTGAAGCCCATCATTCCGTAGTTGTTTGCACTTAATATTACAACCGGAACTCCGTTAACTTGCATTCCACTTCCTTGAGCAGATACTACTTGTAAACATTTTTTCAAAATAGAAATTACAACTTGTGCTTTAGCTTCGCCTTTTACTTCTTGTAATCCGTTGTTTGTTGGGTTCTGTGCTTTTATTCTCAAAGTTACATCTGATTTACCGCTAACAACATCTCCAAGTGATAAAAAGTCAAATCCAATTTCTGTTGTACCAGGTGCTAAAACATTTCCAGATGTTTCACTAGATAATGCAATTTCTTTCTTTCCTAATTTAACACTATCTGCGTAGAATTCTCCAAGTACCTTTCCTTTCCACACTAATTCAATAGTTGGATTGTATAGGTATACATCTTGTGAATTTGCTTTACAGCTATTCTCTATTTCAAATTGCATTGATGTTTTTTCTTTTTCTTCAGACAGTAAGATCTGCCAAATTTCGTCTTCTGTATCAGTTAATGGTTTCAATTTTAAACAATCTGTTGAATCTATTCCACCAGCCAATTTAATATAGAATTTTACAGGCAAGGACATATTCCATTTATATCCCAAGCCGCTTGCTTCTAATTCTATCATCATCTTTGTTTCAAATTCTTTTGGCTCTAGTAAATTCTTTCCTTTTGTTAATTCTGCTTTGTATTCAATATTCATTGTGTTTGTGTCGTTTACTAAAAACATTCCATCGTATTTTTTCTTGAAATCAAAGTTCAAGAACTCTTTAAATGCCCCTTCAACAACATATAATTTCACAATTTTCAATTTCAAAGGAGTCAAATTAGTCATTGTTACTGATCCTTCAACAATATCCCCTATTGATCTATCAATAGTTATTGTCAATTCCGGAACATCAGTCATCAAAATATTTTCTGAAACAATTATTTCTTGCTCAACTTTCTTGTATCCTGATGCCATTATTTGTAACATTACCTTTGTTCCAACTCCTAAAGCAGGAACATCAAATAATGCAAATCCATCATAATCAGTTTTTACTGAACTTATCAATTTGCCCTCAATAAATAAATTAGCTAAAGCACCAACTATTGGCTCGTTTACATCAACACTTACTGCTTTAACACTCAAACTGTTTTGAACATATGGAACAATTGTGCTTGGAACTATATCTAATAATAATTCCTGTGATGGTTGAACATCAACAGTTAATGTTCTCTCATATATTACAGTTCCATCTGCTCCAACTAGAGATATTTTTACAATATTCTGTCCTTCTTTCATTGCCATAAACTCTAAAGTTGTTGAAGCATTGAAAGATGAATTAATTGTAACTCCGCCAGTAGAAACTGATGTTCCCTTATTCTGTGGGCTTACACTCTTTCCACCAATTGTAAAGCTTTTTACTTTAAAGTCAATTCCTTTGTTAACACTTTCTATATTCAAAGTAACGTTGTTGTATTCCTTTACTGAAATACTTTTCATTATTATATCTATATTATATATTCCATTCAACTTTGCAAATACATTATCAACAACTTTTTGTTTTGCGCCTTCTCCTGAAACAACAACTTCAGAACATATTGTTCCAGAACAAACTGCATTTCCCATCTTAAACAAAGTTTGATTTAGCTTTGCGTATAATCCATCTTTGTCTCCGCCTGAGGAAGTTCCTAATTCGGAATCAAATGGTTCTCTTGTATAAGTTGATCCGTTCTTTAACCAACTTCTATAATTCAAAGACAACAAACTTTTTTCTGCACTTGTTGTGTTAAAAACAACTTTAACTAAATAATTTCCTGGCAGTACTTTTGTTGTTGATGCCATTGCCCACAACCCTTCTTTTGAAGTTAAGTTCTGCATATCATCTGCAAATCCAGTTGGTGGACTATAAGTAGTTCCCATCTTTACTGATGCATTGAAGAACTCTAATGATTTTATGTACATCTGTGATTTTTCTAAAATCAACGCATCGTCTGCTTTAAAGAAAATTCCTAATTCGTCATATGCCAATCCTTCAGGAACTCTTAACAAGAAATACCCAATATAATCAGTTCCCTGAACTATTGGTTTAGGGCTTGATTCTATCTTACTTCCCTGTAAGTCGTAAATAGATATTAAATCCATTCCTAAATTTGCTGGCTTATCATAAACATATCCCATTACTTCTTTTGCAGCATCTACATCTGCCTGTATTGGCAAACTATAGAATACTGAACTATCTTTTACAATTTTTACATATACTACTCTATCAGCTCTCAAGGTATAGTATACGCTTCCTGTTTCATCAGTAAACAAAGGAGCTTGGTTTAGTTTAGCATCGGTGGCAATATCATAAATTGTTACCTCTGCGCCTTGAACTGGCAAATTATCCTTATTTACTGCCTTTATTGTCAAGTCTCCGTTTCCGATGTTCAATTTTACTGTCAAAATATTATTTACTTTTCCACTCAAAGTTATTGGTGATGAGTCTGCTGAAAAGTTTCCTTTTACTACTTTTACATAGTAGCTTTTTCCTGCGCTCAAGTTATTAAAACTCACTCCGCCAGCAACATCTGTTGTTTTTGTTAGCAACAAAGCTTGCTTGTCAACAGTGAATAACTGAACTGAAGCATTGTAAACTGGCTCATTGTCTGTTCCATTTACTAACACAACTAGTTCCGGACTCTGTTTTATTGGTTTCAAAGTTACGGTGTATGCACTTTCTGAAGCAGACAAGTTATCTACCTCTTCAAGCATGAAGTTTTCTGCATCTATTACAAATCTATATGGAACATTTTCTCCAGCATAAAACTGGAAAGTCCCTGGCTCTGAAAGTTGTCCAGTTACTTCTTCAATATTACTTCCATTTTTGTAAACCTTAATTACTGCTTGTGGAACCAAATTTCCTAAAGTGTCTTTTATTGTCAATTTTATTGATCCAACAGTTTTCTTGTTTAATTTAATTATTGCGCTAATAGTTTCATTCTTTCCAACACTCTGAGAAAAACTATTCTCTGAAAATATTGGTGAATTTGTATACTCTGTAGCATAAATTCCTTCTAAATCACTAACAACCAAATAATAAGTTGCATCTGAAGGAACTTCTAAAGCAACAACACCAGAAGCTTGAGTAATTCCTTGTGCTGCCTTTAAATTATATTCAGAATTCATTGCCTGAACTGAAGCATTTGCTTTCGGGCTTCCGTCCGCATCTAAAACTGTTATACTAATATTTCCAAATCCGCCATCTTCTTCTTCAACAGTCATTGATGGTGTTGCCTCATCTAAAGAGAATGTCTCTGAAGCATATGCAGGAGAGGATAATGTAACTACTAATTCTCCACAATCTATTGAAATATCACTCAATGTTGCTTTTCCTTCTGAAGTGCTTACTTCAGACATATAACTGCTATTATCAGTACAAGTAACTATTGCATCAACGTTTCCGCTAAATAGTGTCTGTCCAGTCTCATCCTTTCCATCATAAAAGAAAATAGTTTTTGATAGTAGTCCGCCTTTGTATTCTAACTCAATTATAGAACTCTGTCCATTTTCTTCAATACTTACTGTTTCTTCTAACAACTTGTAATTTGGGTCTGATATTGCCAAAGGTATTACACTACCCACATTAGCAACAAATGAAAGTTTTCCACTCTTATCTGTTGTAAAGGTTGTCTCGCTATCAAGCAATACTTTTACTTCTAACCCTTCAACAAGCATATTTCTTGTAGTATCCTTAAAGGTTAGGTAAACTGTTGCTTGATCAGGTCCGAAGCCAATTGTCAAGGCAAGTATACCCCAAACAATTAAAGCAAGGATTATCAAACAAAATATCATAAAAACAGGGAAGCCGGCAATTCCTTTATTATGAAGCCAGTCATCAACTTTGTACAAAGGGATTCCTTTTGAATCCAACCAATCTAAGAAATTGTAGTATTTTTCTTCTAAACCAAAATAGAAATCTTTCAGACCCATAGACATCACACATATATTTCAAGTCGTTGTTAAATAGACTACATAAATATTTATATATATTAACTTTAAAAACATATACAATTGTTTAGCCAAAATTTGCCCTATTTTTTAAGAGTTATTGGTAATCGACTTGTTCACTATCTAAAGTAAGCATTACACCAGAGCTCTGAGTATATGAACAAGTAACACTTTTCGGCAAGCCAAGAGTACTTGTGTAACCTCTATTATCTAAAACGATATCAAAAACATAGGTTATCGGAGTATCAAACATGAATAGAGGATTTATATCCACTATTGAGAATTGAATTTCAACAGAATCAAGATAATTACAGGGGGCAGTAAAAAGTGGCTGCCCAGTATTATAGTTTGCAGCTTTATAGAATTCTGTGTCGCCCATATTTAACTTTACTTCACAATCTCCAAATTCTAGGCCAGGAGTTTCAATAGCAAAATCTTCAAACTCTTTTTTGAGGTAATCATCACAAAATAATTTTGTAGTATTCTCTAAATCCAATTGTACAAAATGCGGAGGTAAGGCATTAACAAAATCCAGGCCATCAACAGTAGTATCTTCGGTACAAGTTTGTTCATCTAAGCCAGTTTGGTAACAAGCCATTTTAACGTCGATAGAACTTGGCCAACAGCTTGGCTCACAAGATCCAAAGGACAAATCTTTGAGCCCGGCTTGTTCATAAGCATTTGTATTAAAACTATCTATTGTTTCCATAAATTTTGACATTGCACCAAACAATCTAATAGGAACATAAAGCTTAATCTTGTTCTTTGGCAAAATAGCATCATCTAGACTTGCTTTATCTAAGTACCTATATATCAGAATTCTCAAAATATTTTCGTACTCTTGAGGATCATTAAGTTTAGATAGATCTAATGGTATGTAAAAAGTCCCATTTTCACATTCTCCAGCATATAATTCAGTTCCAAAATCATCACAACCAACAACATCCAATAACTTTAGTTGGGTTGTTTGCTGGGCAGCATAATTTTTTACAGAATTTGATAAAACTTGTGATGTTTTTCCTAAAGCAGTATTTGGTTTAAAATTGGGCCCAAACAAGTCAATTCCAGAGTTTGGTATTTGAAGCTGAGTTGGGTCATAAATTAAGAATTTATATTTTGTTTTGTAATCCCCAGAAAAGTTCTCCATTTGAGTAGCATAAGCATTAACTAAAAAGTTCGTCACGGGGGTTGAAGTACTGGTTCCCAAGAAGTATTCCTTTTCAAAAGTATTAGTTTGATCCCCCCATGGTTTTTGGGATAAAACAAATGTTTGGCCATTAAAATAAGCCGCAATTCTTTCCACAAGAAGCAGGCTCACATAACTATAGCTGTCTAAACGCAAAATATCTTTCAAGGTGTTGATCTCAGTTTGTGCCTGCATTGTAATAAAAATTTGATTATAGTTTGATTCGCTATTATCAAGATGCTGAAGAACAAGTACAGTAATTCCAATTACTATAAAACCCACAAGAGCAGTAAAAAGAGTAAACCCTTTTTTCCCCTGCAGATCAAAGTTTAGCATTATAAAGATACAGAACTAGAATTTATAAACATTAGGGCAATCAATTCTTTCTATATCCAAAAATTTTGTTATATTCATCATGTGGAATTATGTCTAACACAAAACAGATAACTTCTACTTCTAGTCATAACTCCAAACCCTTATTTTTCAATCTTTCAAGTTCTTTCCTTTCAGTAAAAATCCAAACTATTCCTTTAGAAGTAAATAGAACTTTCCCACTTTGCTCTAGGTATTCCAATATTTGCATAAGGGTAGAATGCATTATCCTTTTTGGCAAGCTTTTTTTTATTTTTGCTATTCCAACTGCTTGCTTAGATTCTCGGATAAACTCTTCCACCATTAGAACTGTATTAAGGGTTGGAGAATGCCTTACCGAATATTCTGTGAAGTCATAGCTCTTAGCTAAAGTAACCATATATAAAGTTATATCCAATAGATATAAGAATATATCTGTTTAAAGAGGCAAAACACCACTTCCTATTAAGTATCTTTTTAAACTTTTCCCATATCAAAGATATATATTTTATGTGGTCGTGTAGCTCAGCTTGGTAGAGCAGTGGTCTTATACGCCAAAGGTCGCAGGTTCAAATCCTGCCTCGACCATTTCTTACTTTTAGGGATAAGATTTTATACTTTCCAAGAATAATATCTATTATGTCTTTGTCTAATGCAGATCTAAAAAACATACTTGCTAATTATAAAATCATTTCTGACTTTAAGGTAAAAAAACCAAAAACTGGGATTTCACACAAAAATTGGATAATTAAAATAAATAAATCAAAATTAGTTCTACGTGAGATCAGAGACGACGAATCAGAACAAGATATTCTATTTGAATTTGAACTACTAAACAAGTTAACAAAAAATGGGTTCAAATATAAAATCCCAAATCCAATTAAAAACAAATCTAAAAAATTCATTACTGAATACAAAAACAAAAAATATTGGGCATATAATTTTGTTGAGGGCGATTTATTTAAGTTAAATAAACACAACATAAAAAATATTGCAAAACTAATCGCAGAATTCCACAAAATAACAAAAACAATAAAAATAAAGTATATTAAAAAATGGCCTGGACCATATTCACTAAGTAGATTCAGATTACAAATAGAAGAAGAATTAAATAAACCAAAAAACATTAAGCTTACAACTTATGACAAAATATTTTTTAAACATTCAAAAATAGCATTAGAACTTACAGACTATTTATTGTTTTCTCCAAATAAACAAATTTATGATGCCTTGCCAAAGATCCCAATACAGGGGGAAATTTATTCTGAAAACATTTTAGTTAACAAAAACAAAATTTCTGGAATAATAGATTTCGAACATTGCAGAAATGAAATAAAAATAAAAGATATTTGTAGATTCTTTGTAAGGACTTTAGTAAAAACTAAAGGGCAATTGGATATATCATTTGCAAAACAGTTCATCAAAGAATACAATAAAACTTTTTCATTGTCAAAAGAGGAATTATTAATTCTGCCCGATGTTTTAATCTCTGAAGCATTAAATGCATTTTATTGGGATTATGTTTTAGGAAAAGACAAAAAAGATTTCAAAAAAAGAATAGAAAATTCGATTATGTTTGCAGATTGGTGTTTCAAAAACAGAAAAAAATTAATAAAAGAATTAAGCCATTAACTTTGGCCTACTTCTCTTTCTTAATGTTCTATTTGCAAGAACCCCATCTCTTAATTCAGTTCCAAATGACCTGTCAATTCTTTTAATTTTTTTACCAACCGTGTCATAATGTTCTAATATTGTCTCAACTCGTCTAAATTCTTCCGTACTATGGTCTTGGCCCGGAACTCTTGGTTTTAATCCGATATATCTACAACCTGTTTCTTTTGCAGCCTCATGATCTACAGCCTGGTCTCCAAAAAATAACATATTATCTGGAGTTATATTGTGACTAACCATTACTTCCCTCATTATTTCAGTTTTATTTTTTTCATTACCTCGCACAATATCAAAATGATTTCGAATGCCCAAGTTATATAATGCCGCTTCCAAATTAGGAAGATCTGCACCCGAAGCAATAAATAATACTAATCTCTTACCCTGTCTTGCTCTTAATTCTTTTATTCTAACTAATTGTTCTAAAAATTTTTTAAATCCTTTAACATAGCTACTAGATGTTAGCCGTGCATAATATTCATCAATGCTCGTGCCATAATCATGCACTACAGATTGGATTTCAGCTAAGCTTGCAGAAACGCCATACTCTTTAAGTACATCCATAGTTTTTGCAGTTTTGATTCTTTGTCTTAGTTCAACAATCTTTCTTGCAACTTCTCGCTCTAGTTGTTCGAACTCTACTTTATTTCGAGGCGGATTCGGGAAACGATCACCAAATTTTTTTAGTATTTCTCTAGCAAATAGAATCCAGTTCATATTCTGGCTTTTTGTTATTGTGTCGTCAAAATCAAACCCAATTGCTTCTAACATAATGACTTCCTTTAAAGAATATACCAATATCTATGTTCAAAAAACACTATAAACTTTTGTATAACATATTAAGAACACTCTAACCATTTACACAAAACTTATTTATTTATCGTAGCCATTTAATAATTATGACTATTATTACTGGTGTTGCGGCAAGCAGTGGAATTGCAAAAGGAATTGCAAGATTAGTTCTTTCTGAAAAAGATTATTCTAAAGTAAAACCAAAAGATATTATTGTTTGTGTTACTACTACACCGGACATGGTACCACTTATGAAAAAGGCATCAGCCATTGTTGCTGACGAAGGGGGAATCTTAAGCCATCCATCAATAATAAGCAGAGAACTTGGAATTCCTTGCATAGTCGGAGCAAAAGAGGCAACAAAAAAAATAAAAGATAACACAAAAATAACTGTAAATGGTACAAAAGGAGAAATTAGTTTTTAAGTGATTTATATGACTCTACAAGCCATAGGTTTTGACTTTGATGATACAATTATGGAACGAGAGCTTGCAGAAGTACAAGCCCAAGCACAAGAATTTGTAAAAATTTGGGGCGGAAATTCAACACAAATTGCAAAAAAAGTTTTTGCCGAGCTAAGAGGCAGACCACCAAGAATGAACGATTATTTTGCTGCAGCAAAAAGAGTTCCAACTAATGGAGATTATAAAAAATTTGAACCTGTTTTTTTAGATGCTAGAGAGTCAATATTTTTGAAGTTTTCAAGGAAATTAGCAACAAAAGGAGTTATTAAATTTTTAAAAGGTTTAGGAAAAGAAAAAATGTTTTTATTTATCATTTCTGGAAGCCCAGTAGAAAAAATAATTATGGCATTAGAAAAAATGGGGGTAGACCCAAGAATATTTTCACAAATCAATATGTCACGACAAAAAGCACAAACACTAAAAGAAGTGCTCCAAACAAAAGGCATCAATCCAAGAGAATGTTTATTTATTGGAGATAGCAAGTTAGACCATACTGCGGCAACAGAAGTTGGAACGCATTTTATCGGTATTAGGCCAAGAAGGTCAGAAAGACAACATAATGAATTAACAGACAGAAATGCGAGGGTGTTAAATTCATTTTCAAGAATGGATAAAGTTCTAAAAGAATATGACAATCACCTTGGTTTTAATATCAGAGAACATATTTTAGCAGAAAGGGCAAGGAGACGGTTAAAATGATTAATTTAATGACTTACACATATTTGTTTGATATAAAAAAAATAAAAAAATGTTTAGACAATTATTGGAAAGAATATTCAAAAATAATAAACAATAAAAAATCCACTTTTGAAGATCTAAACAGAGCAAGAGCAATACTTTTTTTAGTTTCAAATTATTATTGTGAGCAAGTAGCGCCTTTTGCAATAGAAAAAAGAACAGGGTCGCTAAAAACAAAACTAACTCTTTCTGAATTTCTAGAAGCAGTTGACAAGAAAAAAGATAAAAAATATTTATCAGATCCAAAATTCAAAAAAATAAAAGAATACTACCTTCTAATAAAAGATTTCAAGAACAGTCACGTTATTAATAAGAGATACCACAACGAAGAAAAGTTTTTAGAAGAATACAACAAAAAAAGACCTGCAGGAACCCCAGAGTTAAAGTTTTAAACTTAGAACATCAATAATTTGTTATGCAGTCATATTCTGAGAAGTACATTTCTGAAATTAAGGTGGGCACTAATACAGACGAGAAGCTTAGAAAAGCAATGCCTGTATTCTTAAACAAAGAAATGTACAAGAACAGACTAATTACTTTTTTAATCGCACAGAAATTCAAAGCAAAAAAGGTAGTAGATCTTATGTGCGCCTCAGGAATACTTTCCATTGCATTAGCAAAAGACTTAGGCATAGAAGTTACAGCAAATGATTTAAGCCCAGTAGCATTAGAAGAAACAAAAAGAAATGCAAAGCTTAACAACACAAAAATAAACACTTGCCTCTCTAAAGCCGAACTTTTTCCTATTAGCTCAGAAGACTTTTTTATTATAGATCCTTTTGGATCTCCAGCCTTAGCTTTAAAGAATGTCCTAAAATCATGCAAACTAAATTCTATTGTGTGCACAACTGCAACAGATATTGCTGTCCTTGGCGGAAAATATCCAACTAAATCTGCCCAGATATATGATGCAAAAATACACTTGAACGGCTTTGCAGAAGAGATGAGAATTAGGGCCCTACTTGGCTTCTGTGAATCTTTCGCAAGAGAAAATAACAAATCAATTGAACCCCTATTGGCATACACAGAAAGACATTATGCAAAGGTTTGTTTTAAGGTCATAAAAAAGAATGCAAAAAGAAATCTTGGTTTCGTTTATTACAATCCAAAAACAGGGGAAGGATTTACAACAACAAAAAGACAAAAAGAGCAAGGGCTTTTGGAAAGTGAAAACATTTGGATTTCAGCAGTAAATAATATTGAGCTTAAGAAAAATAACTTAAAAACAATTTGCACTACCAGCCAAGACCTAACCATTGCTGATCTTTTCCCTATAAGCGCGAAGCATTACATCAACATAAAGAAATATTTTCAGTACAAGAAAAGATATGTTCTAAAGAAAGCAATAATGCAAAAGTATGGCAAGATTTCGCCATATTCTTATACTTTATTTTTATCCAAAGAGAATTTTAAAAAAATCAAAATAATTTAATTTTTAGCTCGGACTATTTTCACTACTCTTTTTGTTTTATAAATATCATACTTACACTGGTCATGAAAAATAACCTCAAAATCTGCGCCGAAAAATAATAAACTAAAATCTCTTTTTATTATTCTTGAAACATTGTCCTTAAATTCTGGAGGCATCTGTTCTTTAGTTAGGGGACAATCAAAATCAGCAAAATATAGATTTATCTTTTTTTTATTAAAGTCTATCTCTTCCCAGTCAACAAAATAAGGATATATTTTACAATCAATTGGTCTTTGATCATAATCCTTGCTTAGCGAATATTTTAGAAATTTACATTCTTTGCCTGTGGAACAATTTGTTACTCCCACTCTATCCCCTTTAAACTTAAATTTTATTCCTTTACTTTCCCAAAAAACTCTTGCCCTATCATGAAACGCCAAATATTCCATAACCCATTCTTCAACACCAACATCATCACAACAAGAAACTGGGCATTTTTCTTTCTTACAAACAGATAAGCAGCCTTCTGCAATTTTTTTATTCATCATATCACTTACATATTTTCCAATGCTTTAATTCTATCTTTCAAAGGAGGGTGGGATGAAAACAATTTCTGAGTGATGGTTGGCTCTGCAATAAACAAAGAGGATACTGCCCCGCTTCCAAGCTTACTTTGTTTCTGTTCGTAATATCCGCCAATCTTTTTCAAGGCACCAATTAAGCCAGTATTATCTCTCGCTAACTTAACTGCACTTGCATCTGCCATATATTCTCTTCTTCTAGAAATAGCCATTTGTACAAGAGTTGCAAAAACTGGGGCCAAGATTGCAAAAGCAATTCCAATTATTATAAAAATTCCATTTTTGTTGTCGCCATCTCCAGATGAAAACCACAAGCTTCTCAAAAACAACTGAGCAATTATAGAAATTATACCAACCATAACTGCAGCCAGAGTCATAAATCTAATATCATAATTTCCTATGTGGCTTAACTCGTGTGCAAGAACCCCTTCTAATTCTTTTTTTGTCAGGAACTTTAATGCACCAACACTAACACATATAACTGCATGTTCTGGATTCCGCCCAGATGCAAATGCATTAATTTCTTCTACGGGCATAACATAGATTTTAGGTTTAGGCAAACCAGATCCTAAAGATAGCCCCTCAACCAAAGAATGCAAATCTTTGTACTGTAAAGGATCTGCTTCTTTTGCGCCAACAGACGCCAAAGCAATCCCAGATCCGGCATAGAGCCCAATTAAAGTATAAATTACCGAAATAACAGTTGCAATTATTATGAAGAACCAGATCATGTCTGGATTGTAAAAGTAGCCAATAACATAACCAAGAACGATTATAATAAGAATAACTACAATAATCAAAAAAACTGACTGTATTTTGTTCTTTCTTACTTGGTCATAAAAACTAATTTTTTGATATTTTTTGAAGTAGTCATCCATACTTGGCACCATAATAAATAGAATAAAAAAGAATAAGGGAATTCCTTATTCAAAATTGAACTTTAACATTCTTTCTTTCTTCTGCTGTTGCTTCAAAATATGTTTGTTTACTTTTCCCAAACAACTTAGCAAATACATTTCCAGGGAATGTCTCAACTATTGTGTTGTAGAATAATATTGAATCATTGTAAAATTGCCTTGTATAAGCAATCTTTGACTCTATATCAGACAACTCTCTCTGCAATTCCATGAAGTTTGTGTTTGCTTTCAAGTCAGGATAATTCTCTGCTAAAGCAAATATTGATTTCAAAGCATTTGACATCATGTCGCTTGCCTTCATCTTAGTCTCAAAAGAGCCAGATGCCATCATCTCTTTTCTTGCTTTAGTTACATCAGCAAAAACTTCTTTCTCGTGTTTAGCATAACCCTTTACAGTTTCAACTAAGTTAGGAATTAGATCATTTCTCTTCTTTAGTTGAACATCGATCTGGGAGAATGCGTTTTCAATTCTGTTACAAAGAACAACAATTCTATTGTAATAATAGATTAGAATTATTATAAACAGTGCAACAATACCAAGTATAAGCCACAACCACCACATTACAATCACCTGATTATATTATATGTTGAACATTTTTAAATGTATCTTACTTATGCAAAAAAGATCGGTGCCAAAGTTTAGCCCACGACATTCAATTGATATTATTTGTCTTACCTAATAGCATATTTGTGTCCTGACCAAAACAGGTTCTCGCCCTACTGGCCGAAAATTATATAATATATCTTAAAGTAATTATTATATGCAGGTCACAACTGAGGTATTTGTGTTATATCCAGAAACAAACAACTTTTCATCTAATACTTACTTAATCACTGGGCGTGAGCCTTTACTTATAGACCCTGGACTACACAGTAAAGAGCATTTAGGGGCTTTTTTGAAATCACACGGCTACAAGCTTTCGGATATTAAAAAGATTGTTTTGACTCATGCACATGCAGACCACTTTGCATCAGGAAAGTATTTTCCAAAAGCAAGGTTTTTTATTTCTGAACAAGATGGCTTATATCTAAAAACAAAAGATGACTTTTATACAATGTCAGAGTTTTTTGTAAATCATTATTACCCAGATAATTTGTCTTTTTTAAAAAACGAGGAATACATAGATTTAGGAAGTTCAAAATATAAAGTTTTAATTACACCTGGACATACATCGGGTTCAATATCTTTGTATGATAAAAAAAATGGGATTTTCATCTCAGGAGATTTGCTATTTGAAGACAGTTGTGGGCGATTTGATTTGATTTCTTCAAGCAAAGCAGAATTAATTTCAAGCCTAAAAAAAGTTAGAGAACTTGATTTCAAAATACTGCTTGCGGGGCATGGCTTAGTTTTCAATAGCTCAGAAGAAAGCCAGAGAAAAACCATTGAACAAGTATTAAAGCTATTAATTTGATTTTTTTATTAAAAATAACTTGTCTTTTATCCTCACACGATCTTTTAGTTTAAATCCAACTTTTTCTCCTTTCTTTCCAACTTTTATATTCTTCCCATCTTTTTGGATTGAACTGACCTTTTGTCTAAAAAAAGTTGTCTTACCTTCTGCCTGGAGTTCATCTCCAACCTTTGCCTCATTTTGTAATTTTAGTTCCCCAACCCCAATTTTTGCATAATAGTTAGAAACATTTCCTAAATAGATTTTGCTTTCTGTTTCTAAAGATGCATCTTGTGTGTGTATACTTTCCTTTCCAGGAGTTGAAAAATAAAATCCAGAAGTGAATCCACGATTGTAAACAGTTTCTAATTCTTTCAAATAAGCTTTCTTTTTCTTTTCAGTGAACTTTTTTTCTGCAATATCTTTTAGCGCAGATTTGTAAACTTTTGTAACAACATAAACATATTCTGCTGGCTTTGTTCGCCCCTCTATTTTCAAGGCCACCGGTCCAAGCCCAACAATTTTATCTAAGAACTCAATTGTACAAAGATCTTTTGAACTAAAAATTGTATTTCCAACAACATCTAAACTTTCTTCACATTCTTTCATATAGAACGTACGTCTACAAACCTGGGTACATTCGCCTTTATTTGCACTTTTATCAAAACAATTCAAACTCAAAAAGCAACGCCCGGAAATAGAAATGCACATGCTCCCATGACAAAAAACTTCAATTCCAACTTTTGTTTTTTTCTTAAATTCTTTAATTTTTTCTAAAGAAAGTTCTCTCGCAAGAACAATTCTTTCAGTCCCAAACATTTTTTCTAATTGTTGAGCAGCCAAGCTATTACTTATTGACATCTGGGTACTCACATGTATTGGCAAACCTCTTGCTTTTGCTAGCTTCATTACTGCAAGATCAGAACAGATTATTGCATCAATTTTTGCTTTCTTTGCTTCAGTCAAAATCTTTCCTACCTTACCAAGTTCATTATCATAAACAATTGAATTCAAAGCTAAATAGACCTTCATTTTGTTCTTGTGGCAGAAATCAACAATTTTTTTAAGTTCAGACAATTCAAAGTTCTTTGCAAAAGCCCTAAGATTAAAGTCTTTCAAGCCAAGATATACCGCATCAGCTTTGGCTTGTGCTGCAGCATTCAAAGATTCCCAACTTCCAACACCCACAAGAATTTCTATTTTTTTCATAATTAATCTAGATCTAGAAGTGTATTTATTAGTTTCCAAAAACTGTAAATCAAATACCTTTTTATACTATCCTATTCTTCTTTATACGTAGTTAAGAGGTGGTGCTATGGACTACAAAAACCTTGTTGAAAAAAACATCTATTTTGTTGAACCAGACGAACAATTATCAAAAATTATTAACAAATTACGAAGTGAAAAAGTAGTATTTGTAAAAGACAAGACTAAACTTTATGGTGCAATTTCAAAAAAGAGCTTTATGTTATTAGGAACAGACCTCTCAAAAATAAAGGTAAAAAATATCGCAAAAAGTGTTCCAGAATTAAGTAAAAAAACTACTCCTCAAGCGATGGTTGAAGCATTTGTTGAGTCCAATTTAGAAAAACTACCTTATTTTGAAAATAAAGATATTATTGGATATATTTCAAGAAACAAAGTTCTAGAAAATATTATTTTACCAGAGCTAAATGTTACTGTAGAAGAAGTAATGTCAAAAAATGTTGTTTTCATAAATGTAAATGACAACATAGCACAGGTTTTAGCATTACTAAAAGAGCACGGAATAAAAAAATTAGTTGCTTTAGATAATGGTGAACTAGCGGGAGTTATAACTATCACAAACATTTTCAATTATTTTGTAAGTGGAGATAGAATAAATTTAGACAATCTAAGAAACACAAAAGTAAAAGATGTAATGAAAGAGGACATAATTTCAATTGGCCCGAGCAAGCACATCTCTGATGCAATAAAAAAACTAACTGGGGGAAAAACATCTTCATTAGTTGTGCACGAAAACAAGGATATAAAGGGAATTTTAACAAAAACAGATATTTTAGAAAAGTATTTGGCAACACAAAAGAAACAGAATTTTTCAGTCCAGATAACTTCAAAGTTAGACAAGCTTCCGGTTGATGTAGTTAACAAAAAAGTAGAACAGTTAAGCAGGTTCTTTAGAGACGATGAAGAAACACATATCTTTGTGCATCTAACTTTAGGAAATGAAAAGTATAAAGGATCCCCATTAGTTCATTGTAGATTAAGGATAGTAAGCCCAAGAAACAGTGAAAACATTTCTGTAGAGGGCTGGGGACTAGATCAGGCAATTGAGCTTGCAATACAAAAAGTAAAAAGAAGAATAGTAAAAGAAAGAGATACTTTCTACTAATTCTTTTTTTCTTATTTTTTAGTTAGACAATTACAAATTAGATAGTGTTGGACGCAGTATAATTCTTTGTGGACTGGAGTTCCCAATTTTTAGAGCAATATCTTCTAAATCAATTACATTAATCTGTGCTGATTTGTATTTTTGTAAATTATCATTTAAATCTGCACTATCTGTTGCCGAAACTGCAAAGTATCCATTAAAAGAAAGCAATGCATTTGTAATCTCATTTTGTATTGAGTTTGTTGTTTTTGGACAAAATTTCCAGCCATCGGTCAAAACTATACAAAGATTATTTGCAGAGCCAAGTAAGCTTAAAACATTTTGAACTATTAAAGATTTTTCAATTTCATTTCCTTTTATTGAAATCAAAGTTATTTTTCCAATTTTATTTGCCACATTTTTTTGCATGCCACTTGTTTCTATTTTTCCAGTAAATAAATTTGGATACATTATATTCAAAGTTTGTGTCATTCTTTTTGCAAGATAAATATCGTATTCTTTTAACTGCTCGTCAGGACTAACCTTTTGAATTGAAGATATTAAATCAGTTATTTTTTCAGGATTAGATTCGTATGCCCTCTTAAAAATTTCTTTATATTCTTTTACAATTCCAAAAAGCTCACAAAAGCTATCAACAGAAACTAGTGACAAATCAATATGCAAATCAGATTTATCCGAACCATCATAAATTAAGTTTTCTATGGGAAATCCAGTTGGTTCCGAATTAGAATTAAATGCTTTCACTTCTTTAGAATGTGGATTTGCAGATTTAAGCCCGGAAAAAATTTCATAAAAATCAAATATAACAACTGGCGTTGCACTCAAAGAAAATTCTTCTATAAAATCATAAAGCAATTTTTTGTTGTTTTCTTTTGCACCAAAGATCATTGTTTTTCTAAATGCATCTAATTCGTCAGAAGAGTATTCTTCAGAAGATTTGTACTTTCCAAAAGAAATCATGTGACCAAAATTAAGTTTTACTTCGTCTATTTTTTGCAATTCTTCTGGCTTTCTTAAAGTTTTAAAAATATTTAATGGATTTGTAAAAAACATTCCTTGTATTTCTTTACTAGATTCGTGTAAATCAGTTATTTTTATGTCATAGGTTTCTGCAATATCCAAAACTATTTTTCTTGTTTTAACTAACATTTGTATTTGTTTTGTTATTTCTCTATCCATTTCTACTTTGCCCACGTCAATAATTGTTGATGGCACAGTCAAACAGAAGAACTTTTTTGTAGTTTTAGAGTTATGCATCAAATATAACATATTGTCTTTTGGTAAGGTTTCAGCAAAAGATTCTAGATCCCCATCTGCGGATCCAACATAAACAACATTTAAAACAAGAGATTTTTTATCAGAACTATAAAGTTCAGACAAAATAAAACTATCCAAAATTGACACTTTAAGATCGTGTTGGTCGTAAGTTCCTTGGAATAATACTGCCCACTCAGCCATATAGTTCACTTAAAAGTTATATAAAATATAAACCTAGCAATTATATACTTTACTAATTTATATATTTTTAGTGATGTTTATGACCCCAAAAGAAAGAAGAATAGAACCTTTAACAATAAAAAAACCACATGGTGCCAATTATGATCCAAGGAAGCCACAAGACAACAAAAGGGCTTGGGAACCGCCACAAACAAAGAACAAAGGGCCAACTTTAGGTGAAAAAATTAAAAAAATGGCCGCAGATTTTGAAAAAAAGAGAATTGCCAGAATGAGGCCTGAAGAAAGAGAATTATATTCAACACTTGTT
Organism: Candidatus Iainarchaeum sp.; assembly: GCA_028710695.1. GTDB lineage: Archaea > Iainarchaeota > Iainarchaeia > Iainarchaeales > 0-14-0-20-30-16 > JAQTTP01. Next base: position 38,689 of record JAQTTP010000003.1, on the reverse strand, counting down.
AGATCAAAAGAAAGGTATGTTAATTTACAAAGGACAATCAAAGAAGTAAGAGCAATGTATACAAAAGAAATTGCAGTATGGAGAAGAAAAAGACAAGCAAAAGGATCAGAATTTAATGCATTAGATGCAAAAATGGAAGCAGATAGCCTAAAACAATGGAAAGACTATTTAGAAGGCTACGAAGATGCATTGCCACAGAGAAGAGAAGATTATGAAACTGCATTGAATCTTTGGAATGGGCGTAAGCTTTTGCGAAAAGCTTAATTTCGCCTTATTATTTCTTTTCTTATTGTATCAACAATAGTAGATGGTTTTCCACTCCCTATTTTTCCATAATCAAAAACATAATCTACTTTATCAAGAATTTCCTTGTTTATTGCTTTTATTGCTTTTATTGGCTTTTCTCCAGAAAAATTTATGCTTGTTGTTATGATTGGTTTTTTTGATTTCTTTACTGCTTTTTTCAATAGATCAAGATCCACCATTCTTATTCCAACTTCATCCTTTTTTCCAAAAAATTCTTTTTTAAGTGGAAAGACTACAGTATATGCCCCCGGGAGGTATTTTTTCAGGCAGTCCCTTGCATAAGAATTAATTTTACAAAGTGTTGGGATGTAGCTCTTGCTTGGTACAATAATTGAATATCTTTTTGAACCCGCCCTTTGCTTTATTTTGTCTATTCTGTTCCTAACTTCTTTACTTAAAGCATTTCCGCCAATACCATAAATCGTGTCAGTAGGATAGATAAACACCTTATTTTCCATTATTGCTGATGCCATAAGATTTATTGCAAAATCAAGGTTTTTTCCCACTTTTATTATTTTTACCATAAGAAACAATTAAGGGCATGCTTTTTAAATATTTTCCTCAAAGTAATCTAGTATATTATAGAAATACAGTCCGATAGTGTAGGGGTCTATCACTCGGGGCTTTGAACCCCGAGACCGGAGTTCGAATCTCCGTCGGACTATTCTTTCTTTTTTGTAAAAAAGAAAGCATAAGTTCACCAAAGAAAAAACTTGGGTGCCAGGAATGGCACGAATCTTGTTTTAGTGATGGAAATGAATCCGATATTAGCAAAAAGAAGATACGAATATTATACAGTAAAAAGTTCAGAACAAAAATGCCCTTTTTGTAATCCAGATAAAAATGTAATTATTTTTGAATCAAAAAATTCATACATCATATCAAACAGGTTTCCTTACATATATGGCCATTTGTTAGTCACTCCAAAAAGACATGTAGAAGAATTAGAAGATTTATCAAAAGATGAATTAAACGAAATTTTAGAAAATGTTCTTTTCTCAAAAAAAATACTAAACGCAGAACTAAAACCAATTGGTTACAATATCGGGATAAACTTAGGAGATGGATCTGGAAGAAGCAAAAAACATTTGCATTGGCACATAGTTCCTCGTTATCAAGGAGATATTGGGTTTCTTACCACTCTTGCTGAGACACAAGTATTCTCTAAAGATCCAATAGAAATGACAAAAGACTTAAAGAAAAAAACAGAAGAATTACAAAAAGAATAAAACACAATTGATTATTTTAATTTCATTATCAATTCTCTCTGATTCTCTAAAATCTTTTTCATTAAATCAAGAGTTACATTTGTTTTTGCGCCCAAATCTGCCAAAGATCTTTTTATTTCTGCAATATCATCATGCGCAGTATCAATTTTATCTAAAGAAATAGAATCCAATTTATCATAAGTTTTTGTCATATTTTCATTTAAGGCCCTCATGTGTTCTTTATGTTCATCCAAGGTTTTTGTTGCACTATCCACAACATTCATTGCCATAGAGCTTGCTAACTCTGCATGATGTGCATAATTCTTTGTATTTTCTTCTACAACCATATTGTCTGATTCTTCAGTTTCTTCAGATGGTTTTTCTGCTTTGTATTGTCCACCTACTGCAGTAGATGCATCTTTTTCACTATATCCCAAAGAAACTAACATCTTTACAACTTCATCTTTAGAAATTCCAGAATCAAGCATTTTCTTTGCATTTTCCATCAAAACAGAATCCATAGTGATCACATAACCAAAGCAATTTTAATAATAATTGTTTTTAAGATATATATATGTTTACCCCTATAAAAGAAAAAAACCACTACATCATTAAAAAAAACAAAGATATGAACTCTGACGTTATTCTCTATTTATCGGAAAATCTAATGAAGGGGGTAGAACAAGATGCAATCCAGCAAATTATTAATGTTGCATCTCTTCCCGGAATAAAAGACAAAGCATATGCTATGCCAGATATGCATTCTGGATATGGATTTCCTATTGGGGGGGTTGCAGGTTTTGATTTAGAAAAGGGAGTTGTAAGTCCGGGTGGAATTGGTTTCGATATCAACTGCGGGGTAAGGCTAGTAAAAACTAACACAGATAAAAAAGATTTTGAAAAACTATTCTCAAAAAAACAATTTGAAAAGCTATTTAGATCCATACCTACTGGCGTGGGCTCAGAAAATAAGGAAAGAATTACAAAAGAAGAATTGCTTGATATGCTTGCAAAAGGAATTGATTATTCTATAAAAAATGGCGAAGCTACAAAGAAAGACATAGAGTGTATTGAAGACTACGGAAAATTAAAAACATCTGCAGAATTCTTGTCCCAAAAAGCAGTATCCCGCGGACTAAAACAATCTGGAACTTTAGGTAGTGGAAATCATTTTATTGAACTACAATATATTGACAAAATCTACGACAAAGAACTTGCAAAAAAATGGGGCCTAAAAGAAAACCAAATTACTTTTATGATACATTCCGGCTCTCGTGGTTTAGGACACCAGATAGCATCAGATTATATAGAAATATTTTTAAAAAATTATCAAAAATACAATTTAAAATTACTTGATAAAGATTTAGTATCAATTCCTATTAGCTCAAAAGAAGGAGAAAAGTATTTAGATTCCATGCGAGCAGCAGCAAATTATGCTTATGTAAATAGACAAGTAATGACTTTCAAAGTAAGAGAAGCTCTAAAAGAATTAGGAATTAAAGCAGAATTAGTTTATGATGTTGCGCACAACATTGCAAAGGAAGAAACTTACAAAAAACAAAAGTTATTAGTACATAGAAAAGGAGCAACAAGAGCATTTTCTGTGGGCAATAAAACTCTTCCTGAGAAATATATTTCCACTGGCCAGCCAGTTGTAATTCCAGGAAGCATGGGAACCTGTTCTTATGTTTTAGTTGGAGACAAAGCAGAAGAAAAAAGTCTAGGCAGTGTTTCACATGGCGCAGGAAGAGCACTAAGTAGAAGTGCTGCAAAAAAACGATTCGATGTAAAAACAATTATCAAAGACTTGGGCAAAATAAATGTTTCTGTTTTATCTGCAACAAATGCAAGTATTGTGGAAGAAGCACCACTTGCTTACAAAGATGTAAATGAAGTTGTTAAGGTTTTAGAACTAAATGAATTAGCAAAACCAGTAGCAAGAATGAAACCACTTTACACTATAAAGGGATAATGATTTTTATGTACTTATGCGGAATAGATGAAGCAGGAAGAGGGCCAGTAATTGGGCCAATGGTTATGTGTGCTTGTGTAATCGATGCAAAATATGAAAAGGACTTAAAAAATCTTGGAGTAAAAGATTCAAAGAAATTAACCCCAAAACAAAGAGAAGAATTATATCCACAAGTAAAAAAAATGTGCAAGTTTTTTGTAGAAATAATACCTGCAACTCTTATTGATGCCACAAACAAAGACAAAATAAATTTAAACAAATTAGAAGAATTAACAACAACAAAATTAATTCAAAAAGCAAAGGAATTCTGCAAAGGCGAAGAGCTAAAGATATATGTTGATTGCCCAGAAACTAATTTTACAAAATATGGAAATGTTCTTGCACAGATAACAAATACAAATGTAATTGCAGAGCACAAGGCGGACGATAAATATCCAATTGTTTCTGCGGCATCGATAATTGCAAAAGTAGACAGAGATGAAGAAATAAAAAAGATCAAAGAAGAAACAGGCATAGAGTTAGGCAGCGGATATCCTGCAGACCCAATTACAAAGAAAGCTTTAGAGCAGTTAATAAAGAGCAAAAGCAAATACATTCGTTATAGTTGGGAAACCACAAAGACAATTATAGAAAGATTAGAGAATAGCAAAGGAATGCAGAAGAAATTATTTTGAATATTTCATAAATGTGGGAAATTTTGTTTGTAAGTATTCTACAATTCGTTCTTTGATTCTTCCCTTTAATCCGGGAAATTCGGAATCATTATAATGCTCGAGATAAGTCCCAAAAACAGAAACAAGAAACTCAAATTTTTGTTTTGAAGTTCGCACCCGCTGTGGTGCAACATAATAATCAACTATCTCAAGAATTGACTCCAAATCATCAAATAATTTTTTTGCATTCAGGTCTTCTACACCCTTTAATTTCGACAAGTTTTCAGAATATTCAAAATCAATAAATCTCACTTTATTTGTTTCTGGATCCACAATTATGTTTTCTTCATGAAGATCTGCATGATATACTCCAAGAGTATGCATTTTTGCAAGATTCTCTACCGCGGACGCAATAATCTGAGCCTGTTTTTTTCTATTTACTCCCTCTAAAATATCTCCCATTGATACGCCATGCCCTTTGTGGTATACTTCTACAAAGCCCCCCTCTAAATGTCTCACAATTAATTCATCTGGAACAGGTATCCCTTTTGACCTAAGTTTTTGCTCAAGTAAATAAGCTTTAGGTTTTAATCTCGTTCTAAATATTTCTTTTCCAGATGCCAATTGAGCTCGGTGTGCTTTACACAAAGGGACTTTTGAAAATTTAGGAGTTTGCACTGATGGTTTTGTATAGGGCTTTTTTACAGGCATAAATAATATTAGAAAATAGGATTTAAATTAGTTTGTTATATTAGATTTAGTCAATTCAATCAAATCTTTATTATTAACAGCTTACCATTTTATTTTAAGTTCCAGATGCTGTTGAAGAAGTTCCTGTGCTGAGTTACTATTTCTTCACAATCAATTAATATTCCTCTGGGCTTATCTTTAAATGAAATCATTGCCATTTTATTTCCACAAATAGAAATATCTGATGGAATAGGAAAGTCAACATATTTTATTTTTAAATATTTTCTTTTTTCAAAATATTTTTTTTGTAATGCGAAAACAATACCTTTTGTTACTAATCCTTTTGATTTTCTTTTAATATCATATTTTGTATAAAACTTTTGGATATCTTCATTTAATTCTGGAACATTTGGTGGAAAGAACAAAAACTCTTCTCCTTTCTTTGAATCTTTAATCAAATGCAAAAGCAAATTCATTACCCCCTTATAACCTTCAAAAATATCCACTTTAAAAATTTCACGTTTGTTTGCAGAATGTTCTAACAAATAGGGCATAACTACATCTAACTGCTTTTGTTTTTCAGAAAGATAATCTTGAATTATTTGTGGTTCTGCTGCACAATAGTAACGCATTCTGCCTTTGTAAATATAGGAAACAAACCCTTTTGCAATAAGTCTATTCAAAGAAGAATGCAGAACAGAATTATACAAATTAGTTTTTTCTAATATTGCTTTTGCTGTGCTTTCTCCTAATTCAAGCAAAGCAAGGTAAATTTTTACTTCACTTTCTGTAAAGCCAATATCTTGTAATATTTTTAGATCCATACCCAAATTACGAAGCAATTAGTTTTTAAATACTCCTTTTAAGGAGGACAAACATAAAAGTACTGAAAATCCACTAATATTTATTCATGAATAAGATTTTTTTTATAATTTTGGGCACAACCTTTGTTGCATTAGTCATTTTATTTGCTTACTTTGGCACTAGCAACAATACAATAAAAATCGGAGTAATCGCAACATTAACAGAAATTGGACAATACCAAGGTCAACAAGAAGTAAAGGGCTTAGAATTAGCAGTAGAAGAAATTAATAACTCGGGAGGAATTCTTGGAAAACAAGTTGAACTGATAGTAGAAGACAGCAAAGCAGATCCAAAAGAAGCTGCCCTAGCAATACAAAAATTAATTGAAAAAGACAATATAAATTATATAATTGGAGATTCGTGGACATCTACAACTGTTGCTTTGGTTCCAATAATAAATAAAGACGAAATAATTCTAATATCCCCTGTTGCTATTCTAGATAGTTTAAGTGAAAATGATTATTTTTATAGAACAATCCCAAAAATTGAATACTTTATGGAACCATTAGTAAATTATACTTTCTTTGACTTAAATGTAAAAACAGTTGGGATTTTAAGTCAAAATACACCCTATGGAAAAGAGCATGTTAATGACTTTAAATTGGCATTTGAAAAATTGGGCGGAAAAATTACAGAGGTAGAATTTTTTGAACTAAAAGAAAAGGATTTAAAAACAGAAATTTTAAAAATAAAAGAAACAAATCCGCAAGCAGTTTTAAACTTACATGCAACAACACCAGCACTTGGTGATTTAATAAAACAAGCACACGAACTTGGATTTAATCCTATCTGGCTATGCTCATTTGGGGCAGAAAACAAAGATCTAATCACGCAGTATCCCGAATTTTCAAATGGAATTATTTACCCATATTCTGATGATGCAAACACAAAAGGGGATTTATTTTTATCAAATTCCTATGACGCCCTAATGATTCTTGCAAAAGCAATAAACAATACTGGGAAAGATGACCCTAAGTTAGTAAAAGAAAAGTTAGATCTTTCAAACTATTTTGACAAAAATGGAGATGTGAAAACAGAAATAATAATTAAACAAATACAGAATGGAGAATTTGTGCAAATTAAATAACACACATTATTCAAATCCGTCTAATATGGGCTTTACAGACATCGGGTATTCCCTTATTTGTTCTTTGTCGATCATAATGTACATTTCTATTTCTAAGGCCCAAATCAAATTCTATCTGTTTTGCATTCTCTCTAACACACACATCTTCTTGTTCTCCAAAAGCAATTAGTTTTGTGTGCTTTCCAATCCCTTGCGCTCTTAACTCAGAAATTGCTTCTGCAGATATCCAATTTTCTGAAACAAATAATTTGGGTCCAAGTTTTTTTCTTAATGCACCCATAAGTAATGCTTGTACTTTTTTTAATTTTTCATAATGTGCAATTACTAATCTTTTTGCTTGTTCTTTCTCTTGATCTGTCCAAGTTGTTTTATCTACAAATTTCAAGTCCCTTTCACAAGAATTAGTAAAAGTTGTATCTGGATAATATACCACTACTAACGCAGCATTAGCATCTTTTTTCACCAAATTGGCAGCATCCAAATATTAACTCAATAAATGTCTCACTGTTTGTTTTTTATTATAACCATCAAGTTCATAACGTGTAATTATTTTTTGACTTTCAAGTTTACCAATATACAAGCCAAATAATGGATGAACAAGCAAATATAAATTTCTAATATCCATATTTTTACCCCATTCAAAGACATTATATGACACAATAAGTATTTATTAGTTTTCAAAACTATATTAATTATGGCTGTCAGAGTAAGAGAACTAGAAAGACGAGAATTGCCCAAAGAAAAAATATTTGAAATACACAAACTACGACCAGTTCAACTAGAAACTCAAAGACGTAAAGTTGTATCACAAATACAAAGACAGATACAAGCAGTAACAAAAGGAATAGAAGTAGGAAGAGTAAACAGACCACAAGGATTACGAATTTTAGAAATGTTAAATCATAGATTAAATAGAATTTCATCACCTTTAAGTAAAGAACAATATGCTTCAAAACAAGTTTATGATAAACTAATTACTGATGAAAATGCAAGACGGAATTTTGTTATTGCTGAGCAAGGTAGAAGAGCAAAAGAGTTAGAAGCAAAAACATTTAAATTTTGGGAACGTAAAAAAAGACAAGAAAGGGCCGCAAAATTAAGAGAACTTGAGAGATCAGCAATAGAAAAAAGAGCAGAACTTAGTAGATATGACGAAAAAAAACGTTCCCGCGATCCTTGGATTACTAGCATATTAAGCGAATATTTTCATGGAGAAATTGAATCAAGAACAAATTTAAGCCCAAGAGAAAGAGAAAAGTTTTATTTTTGGCTAAATAATATTGGCAATAATTATCCAAAAAATAGCAGACTTTTAAAAGGAAGGTATTCTAACGTACTTTATGCAATATCTCAGATTACAAGATATTGTGAAGGCATGCCAATTGAAACAATGAAAAAAATGGTAGCTAAAAGTTTTGAGGCAATAGAAAGAGGAAGTAATCTTTCTTTTTATGACGGGGCAACAGATCCTGAATTTCATAGAACAAGCAGAATATTATCTGCAATAAGAGATCCAGAAAAAAGATTGGAATGTTTTGAATCTTTATTAACTGCAGAAGAAATGTATAAAAGAAAATACGGGGCACAAATAAGTGATACTTACTTATTTAGTAAATTAGCAGAAATTGTGGCTTGGGGATCAAAAAATAATGTTCCTGAAAGAGCTTTGTTCAATTATGTTACTGCAATTTTAAATGTGGCCGTAAGAACAGGTCCAAAAGAACTAGACAAATTTGCATCAGAAATGGACGAAGAAGATTTAATGAGATAAAAATTTTTTAAAGTTCACATGGACTTTACGTCCACTTTTTTTCTTTATAAACAGACCCTTGTGGTCTGCATTCTTTCTTTTTGCAAGACTGTAGCTTTTTCCTTTCTTTTTAAGAAAGAAAAAGCTTAGGAACTCAGCCCGCCAATCAATCATCACCATATTCAGCAGGGGTTAACATCATCATCGTTCCAATATCTTTATGTAGCGGAAAGATTAAAAAGAAATTATTAGGTATTAGGACAAAAATAGGGCAATTATTTCTTTAGTAGACATCACTTTTATCACGTCTTGTTGTTTTAAATCCTTGTCATCACTCCAAAGAGGAATATTCTTCAATATAGCCAGTGCAAAAAAAGGCCAGTCGTCAAAATCAGGGCAAACTTGTTTTGCTTTTTCAGAAAAAACTTTGATTTCTTCAGAAGGAGTTATAATAATCTTCGTAAATAATACAGAAAGTGCTAACTCAAACTCTGATTCAGAAAGTTCTGCTTTTTTGATTATTTCTTGTTTATGTTCATAGATTTCCAAAAACACATATTCTGGGGCAAAAAGTTTAAATTTATCTGAAAAGATTAGTTCTCTTATTTTTCCATTACTACTTATTAAAGCAGATATTAGTATGTTTGTATCTATAACTAGATCCATAAAATCACTTATATCTTTTGCTCATTCCCTGGTTTATTTTTTTGCTAATGTCTATTGCATCTTTTTCAGTCAATTTTGATTTTTTTGCAATATCATCAAGAATTCTAAGTTGAACCACTTTTTCCTTTATCGCTTCTCTAGCAACTTCGGACCAGTTTATAAACTTAGATTTATCCATCTCAGACTTTAAATCTTGTGGAACTGATAAAGTTATCGCAGGCATAATCTCAACCCCCAGCACATACATAATATATGTAATACACATAAATTATTTAAACCTTTGTGACAAAAGAGAAACAAACTTATAAATTAATTCCTACCTGATTTACATTATGTGCGGAATAGCAGGAATAATCAACAAGAAGGATGAGAAAACTGTGAAAGAAATGCTTCTTGTGCTAAAACACAGGGGCCCAGACTCTTCAAAAGTCGTTTCTTGGAATAATTCTACCTTTGGACAAAACCTACTTGCTATTGTTGAAAACATTCCACAGCCAATATCTGACAAAGAGGCAATATTAGCTGCTAATTGTGAAATTTATAATTGGGAAGAACTAAACAAAAAATACAAACTTGGTGCAAAAAATGATGCTGAACTTTTATTTAAATTATTAAAGAAAAAAAATATAGATGCCATTAAAGAATTAGACGGTGATTACGCTTTTGTATATGCTGATAAAAATATTGCCCTACTTGCAAGAGATTTTTTTGGGTTAAAACCAATTTGGTATTCAAACACAAAAAAAGGATTTTATTTTGCATCTGAAAAAAAGGCATTACCAAAGTTCGCACAAGAAACTGCACAAGATTTACACCCAAGAAATATTTTAGAATATAATTTAAAAACAAAAAAAACAAATACTCATTTTATTGATTTTTACAAAGAACTAACCTGCAAAGTAAACTTAGGCAAAGAAAAACAGGACATTAAGGCCCTACTTGAACAGGCAGTTAAAAAAAGAGTAAACACAAACAAGAAAATAGGAATACTTCTTTCTGGCGGAGTAGATTCAAGTATTATAACAGCAATCGCCAAGAAGTACAACAAAAATATTACTTGCTATGTTGCGTCTGCGATAACAAAAAGCGAAGACGAAAAATACGCGGAAATTGTTGCAAAACATTTAGGATTAAAACTAAAAAAAATTATTGCAACAGAAAAAGAAATTCTTAAAGCACTGCCAGAAATTATAAAAATATTAGAAACATCGGATCCTGTAAAAATTGGAGTTGCATTACCATTCTACTTTTGCACAAAAGAAGCAAAGAAAGACGGAATCAAAGTTATGCTAAGTGGATTAGGCAGTGAAGATGTGTTTATTGGATACGACAGATACACTTCAAACAAAGACGGGCTTTATGGTTTAAAGAATATTTTCCACAGAGACCTTTATAGAGACGATTTAATTTGTATGAATAATTCTATTGAGCTTAGAGTACCGCTCCTGGACAAAGAACTAGTAAAGTATGCAATAAATATTGATATAAAGCACAAAATAAAGGATAAAATAAAGAAATATATTTTGAGAGAAATTGCATCAGATTATCTCCCAAAAGAAATTGCATTTAGAGCAAGAAAGGCAGCACAATTTAGCAGCGGATTTGATAAAGCAATAACAAAACTTGCAAAGGGCGAGTTAAAACAAAAAGGAGAATACTACAAAAAATATATTTCAAAAAATAATGATAATGTTGGAATTCTTTTTACAGGCGGAAAAGATTCTGTTTTGACTTTAGAAATTTTAAAAAGCATGAATTATGATATTAAATGTTTAATTACAATTGATAGTAAAAATAAAGATTCTTACATGTACCATACACCAAACATTTCTTTAGCAAAACTTCAGGCAAAGGCATTAGAGATTCCAATTATTGTATTAAAAACAAAAGGAGAAAAAGAACTTGAGTTAAAAGAATTAGAAAAAGCAATAAAGATTGCAAAAGAAAAATATAATATAAATTCAATTGCAAGTGGAGCAATATTTTCAGAATATCAAAGAGATAGAATTGAAATTATTACTGAAAAATTAGGTTTAAAATGCTTGGCGCCGTTATGGCACAAAAACCAAGAACAAGAAGTTAATGAACTAATAAGCAGAGGAATAAAAGCAATAATCACAAAAATTTGTGCCCACGGTCTAACTCAAGAAGATCTTGGAAAAGAGATAGACAAAAAAATGTTGGAAAAACTTAAAAAGATAAACGAAAAGCTCGGTTTCAATATTGCAGGAGAAGGCGGAGAGTATGAATCCTTTGTTTTAGACTCTCCAAGTTTCAAAAAGAAAGTAGAAATAGTAAAATCAACAAAACATTCTGAAGGAGAATATAACCATAACCTCTCCATTGAAAAATTAGAATTAAAGAAAAAGTAATTCCCCCCTAATTTGCACAGTACAGAGATATATTTTTAAACATGTTGAGCTTTTAATAAACCATAGGTGTTATCTTTATGGACAAGAAAGCAATTTACAAAAAAGGCAAATTGTTTCAGGCCCATAAATAAAGGGTGTTATCTTTATGGACAAAAAGAATCTTTACTCCACAATTGTACTTGTTTTATTAGTAATAGTAATAGTAGTTTTGATGGTACTTTCAGGCAATTCAAATAATAGCAACAATGACACAAATTCTGATAGTAATGTGTTAAAGACTTTTTTTATAGCCAAAGACGGCCCAATTCCTGCTGCCAATGTTGAAGCAGGAAACATAAAAGACAAGATTGTGGTTATAGAGTCAAAATATTGTGGAGCATGTAAAGAATTTTTAAAAACAATTGAAAAAGTAGAACAAGACACAAATTATGTTTTCCATAAATATGATGTTTCAGAATCAGAACAAAGAAGTTATATTGAAGATACATTAATGGTTGATTTCCAATATACACCCACAACAATAATTGGCGGGGATGCTTATATTGGATTTATGGATGAAAATACTTTACTAGAAACACTAAGTAAATATGCATTAGAGCAAAAGTGATCATTTAATGACTCCCAACAAAAAAAGATTAATCATTAGTTTAAGCCTACTTGTTGGAATAATACTTATATTCATAGTTTTAAGTTTAATAAATCAAGATTCAATAAAGAATTTTGCTGGTTCATTGCCGTTGCCAATTTTAACAATTCTTGTTGGTCTATTAGATGGTTTTAATCCTTGCACATTTTTTGTATTTGGTTTGATTCTAAGCTTACTTGTTTCGGTTTCAGATTCAAGAAAAAAGATGCTTGCGGTTGCATTATCATTCATCATTGTTGTTTTTGTGATTTATTTCCTTTTCATGTCTGCATGGCTTACAGTTCTGAGCGTTATCGGATTTGTAGATATTTTAAGAATTATTGTGGGAATCATTGCAATAATTGCCGGACTAATAAACTGGAAAGAATTTATCTGGTTCAGAAAAGGCATAACTTTGATGATACAAGATAAAGACAAAGCAAAAGTAACTGGGAAGATACAAGCATTAAAAGACAAAATAACTTCCGGAACGATCCTAAGTTTAATTGGTGCAAGTGTATTATTGGCTTTATTTACCTCTATGATTGAGATTCCTTGTACTGTTGGGCTACCATTAATTTATACAACAATTTTATCACAAAATGCTTTGGGATTCTCACATTATCTTTACATACTATTATATTGCCTAATTTATGTAATCCCGTTACTTGCGATTTCTGGGTGGTTCATCTATTCTTTCAAAGAAAAAACAATTTCAAAGAAGCAAATGCAGTGGATAAAGCTAATTACTGGGCTAATAATGGTGGTATTAGGGATTATCATATTATTCTGGCCTAAACTGCTAATCTAATCACAAACAAAAGCAAAGCATTTAAAAGCACACTGTTGCCCAATAATCATAGAAGTATTTTAATAGTTCAAATTGAGTTAATCTATTTCTAAAGTTTTTCGGAGGAGAATTAAATGAATGGCGTAGTAAAATTTTACAATGAAACTAAAGGTTTCGGATTTATATCTGGAGAAGATAACAAAGATTACTTTGTTCATCAGACTGGATTAAAGGAAAGTATAAACAAAGATGAAGCAGTTACTTTCGATGTAGAAAAGGGAGAAAAAGGCCCTAAAGCAGTAAACGTTGCTAAAGCTTAAGATCAATTTGCCCTTCGGGGCAGATTATACTTTTTTTATTATTTGAACCAATTTAACAAGCTAGTTTTATAATATAAATCCAAGACATATTTGTTATGACATTCTCAACTAACGACACAAAATTCATGAAGATTGCCCTAAAAGAAGCAAAGCAGGCCTTAAATAAGGGCGATTATCCAGTAGGTGCAGTTTTAGTAATAAATAACAAGGTGGTGGGTAAAACAAGGAATTCTATTCTTACAAAAATGGATTGGGCATCACATGCTGAAGCAAAACTAATGGCAAAATGTTCCGCAGCAATTAAAAAAAGCATAAAAACTGATCATGCAAACATTGAGTTATTTACAACCTTGGAGCCTTGTTTAATGTGCCTTGGATCTGCAGTACTCCATAGAATTTCAAGAATTGTTTTTGCCTGTCCAGATCCACATGGCGGCGCTACGAACATAAATCAAAACAGCCTAAAAAATTGGTATAAAAATAATTGGCCAAAGATTGATGGAGAACTATTAAAAGAAGAGGCATATAAATTAATGATAACGTTTATGGAAGACAAGAATACGGCTCCCTGGAAAGAAATAAAAATATTGTACGAAAACTTACATAAAAGTTGGCTAACTAAAAAATAAAGCTTTATATTTATTAGGGTGTTTTTATAGTTAATATACAAGATGAGCATCAAGATTTTTTAAATAGCTTCAAAAGGATCAGAGGCCTTACTTGGGACTTTTATTACACAAACAAAATATTAAAATATAATTTTAATGGTTCAAGAAAAGAAACGTTAGGGCCAATTTCTCAAGAAATAAGAACACTATTTTTACAGCCAAAAATTTGCGAAGATTTAATTGTATATGGTAGTGTCGATTATAACGGCGCCACAGATACTAGTGACATAGATCTTATTGGCTTTAATCGTAATAAAAAAGATTTAAAATATGCGTTCAAAGTAAAAAATGGCAAAGACATAATACCCGTAACTATTAGGATTAACAATGGAATAGATCATTATCATGGCCGATTTAGATACAAACCATTCCCATCATCCTCAAATGGCTTTTTAGACCAAAAATTATTAAAGTGTTGGGGGTTCATACCTAAAAACATTTTTTCTTATAACTCTTCAATGTATCAACTAGCACAAGTAGATGTAATCGAATGTTTGGGATCAATTTTACAAATGATATTTTATGAAACAAAACAAGATGAAATTATTGTTACGCCTACAAAAATAGCCGACAGATTAAAAACAGAAATGGAAAAAACAAGACAGAAAAAGTTATTTAAAAATAGACGATGGGAACGTGGGTTAAGAATAAATTGTATTAATAATATGCGTGGAGCATTAGATTTTTGCAATTTTTGGTCAGAGCCGATCGGAAATGACAAATACAAAGTAAAAAAAATAAATGGCTTGAAAAGCAAAAAAAACTTTCAAAACAAATTTTTACTGTTCATACGTTCCCTAAGCCCATATTATTTAGCATATAGAATAGACAAAAAAAGATATACTAAAATAATTCCTTTAGTTTTTGGAAAATAATATTTTATTCAAGAACTTATTTCTGTTGCTTTAAATTCTTTAAATATTTCTAAACTTAGTATTTCTGTTTTTGAAATTTTAGAAGAATCAAATTGCACTTTAAACTCAGTAGGAATACTGTAATCTACTTTAGTTATGCCTTGTAAACCATAAAGTTCAGTAGTTATTAATGGAGCATGCCCTGAACAAGGAATATCTACATTAAGCACAACTGTGTTCAGATTATCAACATTATCAACTTGAATTGTTGGGGCAGACAAATTTACTGCATAAGGAAATACTACAAAAAACAGTAGCAAATTAATACTAATTGTTGTGCCATACAAAATTGACAAATATTTCCATCTTTTTTTCACACCTTCTGCAGATAAGGCTTTATGTTTGCTAAGATAAAATATTGCTGAGATTGTAGCAAATAAAAAAGACAAGCCCAAAAGGCCATAAAAGAAATATGATTTCAATAATAATGGCCTAAAAATAGATGCTGCTGCAGTAGCACCAAATATTGAAAACAATACAAATGCAATACAACCCGCATGTGGAATTAGACCATACAAAAGACCTTGTAAAAATCCAGTTTCTTTGTCTGCCTGTTTTTTAACCATTATATCCTAGTCACAAGTTAGGTTTATTTATCTTTGGGAATTGTGTAAAAACTAGCGGGCAATTAATTTTGTATTATATTTACTTTTCTTATTCTTTAGCAAAATGATCCTTGATGCTTCACATTCGTTTTCTTTTTTGTAATCTTTCAAAGACTTTAGCAAGATCTTTGTGTAATCCTTGATTTCACTAAACAAAGGCATATTTTCCTGCCCGAGCTTCTTTCTAGAATCCCCTATCCACATATAGGCCTTTACTTCTACAAAATCCGCCCCAGAACCTTCGATAAGTCCCGCAAGTTTCTCTAATTGCTCCTTTTCAGTGTTATAGCCTTTGATTAGGGTAACCCTGATTACAGACCTTACTTTTAGGGTTTTCAGCAGATTTAGGCTCTTCTTTAGGGCTTTAAAGCCATCTCTACTCACTCCTTTGTTTATCTGAGCATAGGATTTGGGATCATAGGCAACCAAAGAGAGGTATAATTGTGAAGGCAAAGCCTTCTTTTCCTTTAGTTTCTTTAGCATTTCTGGGTTCTGGCCATTTGTAACTACAAATATGCTCTCCACCTTGTGCTTTTTGAGCTCTTTTACCAACTCCGGCAGATAAGGGTAAAGAGTAGGCTCTCCAGAAAGGGAGATTGCCCAGTGCTTAGGGAATTCCTCAATAGAAGCAGTTAGTTTCTTCCTGTTCACCTTTTCATAGCCTTTAAAGCCAATCAACAGCAGCCTTCTTTCTTTAACAAGCTTGTCTACAAGCTCTTTTGGCTTTATTGCCTCTTTCTTGGATATTTTCTTAGTATTATACATCTCAAGCGGCCGCCAACAGAATATACAGTTCTGGTCACAAGTCAAGACATTAGGAGTTATTTGTGCACAGGAATAGGTTTTCACACCATAGAACTTGTTTTTGTAGCAGTCATCCTGATCTCGCAAGCTTTTCTTGGTCCATTCACATATCTGAACAGCGCCTTGCTTTCCCACAAGCCCATATTGCCTGCCTTTTAGCATTTTTTCCTGAGATGGAGTTAGTTGCATAATAATCACTTCTTTTTTGCTATAACAACATATGAACTATGTTCATGTTCAAAAGGCCTTGAGCCAGGGTGGCCTGGTTCAATAAAAGATTCCTCGTTAATAGAAATTATTTCAAAGGCCTTAAACAGTGGTATTATCTCTTTTTTATCTTCAATATATTTCACTTTTGTACCTTGCTCTAAAAACATATTTTGCCCTAATTTTGTTCCTTTAGAAATATATTCATAAGTAGAATCTCTAATTGTTGCAAAGTCCACAATAAGTAGCCCGTCTTTTTTTAATATTCTAGAAAATTCCCCAATTACTTTTTCTGGATCAAAAATATGTGTTAAAACTGTTATGCTAACAATTGCATCAACAGTTTCATTTTTTAATTTAGAAATATCTTGTAATTCTTGATTAATTAAAGTATATTTTTTCATTTTTTTTGATCTTAAAAGATCACTTGCAACTTGTAATGCATTGGGTGCACCATCAACACCAATTACTTCAAATCCATTTTCTAACAAGAAAAGCAAATTTCTTCCTTGTCCACAACCCGCATCTAAAATAAGTTTAGAATTATTTTCTTTTAAGTAATGCAAATTACTTACAAGAAATGGGGCCGGAGTTAAATCATATTGTTCAAAGTTACTAACATTATAGTGTTTTTTATTCCAAGCAAGACCGTCTTTCATAAAATCACTAATAACTAAATTTTTTTAGAGACTATTATCTTCATAGGCCAATTTAAACAATATAATCCTTTCTTTTTTTCAATTCCAAGAATTTCTTCAGCACCTTTTAGGCAGTTTTCAGGAGTTGTTTTAGTCATTGCGTGAATTTTATACAAAAATATTCCAATATCTTTTTTTGATTTAAACTTCCATTGAATCTGTAAATCTAGAATTTTTGGTTTTTCAAATCCAGTTAAAAAACAAAGGCTTTCTGCAAATTCGTCAGTCCAAAATGCAACTTCGTGTCCAGTAACACAAAACTTAGCAACTTGAGTATCAAAATGCTTAGCTAATTTTGAGCCACACCACACATCTGCCAAAACTAATCGCCCACTTTTCTTTAAAACTTTTGCAAAATTTTGAAAGGCTTTAGTTTTGTTAAAGCAATGGTGCATTGCACCAAAAGACCAAATTGCATTGACAGTTTCAGATTTTAATGTTAAAGTATCTGCGCCTTGTTCAATTAATTCAATATTTTTTAATTGTAATAATTTTATTTCATCTAATTGTTCTTTAGATGGATCAGACACAATTAATTTTTTGACAATATTAGCTAAAGGTTTAGAAAAAATCCCACTCCCTGCACCAACTTCTAAAATTGTTTCATCTTTTTTAGGTACAAGATATTTTTCCATAATTTCAATATCTTCTTCTCTTGCGTGAGGAAATTCTTTTAAACAAGCCTTATACATTTTTGATCTAATTCCACTAAATTCTACCATATTAATAATAATAAATCACCTTTTTTAAAACTTATCGAAATAAAATATACCAACACATTCAAGAAAATTTGTCAATTCATTGTTGTTGTGTAGGTATAAAAAAATGAGGAGTTATGCAGACTTTACGTCTGCAAGTTAATTAGTTCTATTTCATTTCTATTTCTATATACACATCATCTGGTAATTCCAAATGCATTAATCTCTTCAGCAATCTCTCATCGGAGTTAATGTCTATTATTCTCTTATGAACTCTCATTTGCCACTTTTCATAAGATTCTGTTCCACCACCACAAGGTGATTTTCTTACAGGGATAACCATTTTCTTTGTAGGCAATGGTATTACTCCTGAATGCTTTATACCCGTTTTCTGAGCCATGTCAATAACAGTATTGCTGATCTTGTTCAATAGCTCTATATTTGGGCTACTTAATTTTATTCTTGCCATCGCCATAATTATCACTTTTCTTTTTCATATTAAAAAAATAAAAAAAGGAAGGGTTACTTCCTATTGGATATTACTTTTTTGGTGCTGCTTCCTTAACATTACCTCTTGGAACTACACTTACTACAATTCCAGCAGCAACTGTTCTTCCCATATCCCTAATTGCAAATCTTCCTAACTGTGGATAGTCTTTATAACTCTCCATTGCAACTGGCTTCAATGGTTTTACTTTTACTATTGCTGCATCTCCGGTCTTCAAGAATTGTGGGTTCTCTTGTAATGTTGCACCAGTCTTAGGGTCCAACTTCTTCACTAATTCTGTAATAGTACAGGATGCTTGTGCAGTGTGCATGTGGAATACAGGAGTATATCCTACAGCCATAGCTGTTGGGTGGTTCAACACAATTATTTGTGCTGTAAACTCAACTGCAACTGTTGGAGGGTTACTCTCTAATCCAACTACATCTCCCTTTCCAATATCTTCTTTAGTCCATCCTCTTACACTGAATCCGATGTTGTCACCAGGCTCTGCTTGAGGTATTGATGTGTGGTGAGCTTCTACAGTCTTAACTTCTCCTACTTTGTGGGAAGGCTCAACTATAACTTTGTCACCAGGCTTTAAAACACCTGTTTCAATTCTACCTACAGGCACTAATCCAATTCCTTTAATGTTATAAACATCTTCAATTGGCAATCTTAATGGCTTTCCTGTTGGCAATGTTGGTGGATCCATTTCATCCAATAATTCAATTAAAGTCTTTCCATTATACCAAGCCATTTTGTCATATTTCTTAACAACGTTGTCTCCAATCCATGCTGATAAAGGGATTGTTATAATGTTTTCAGCTTTAAACCCAGTACTTACAAGCAATTTCTTTGCATCATCAGCAACTTGGTTATATTTTGCTTGCTCATAATTTACTTCATCCATCTTATTAACAGCAACAATTATTTGCTTTATACCCATAACTTGTGCAATGAATGCGTGCTCTTTAGTCTGAGGCATTACACCTTCTTTTGATGCTACAACTAAAACAGCAACATCTGCCTGGCTAGTTCCCTTTATCATGTTCTTAATAAAGTCCTGGTGGCCTGGTGCATCAATTACAGTTATTTTTTTCTTAGGGGTTTCCAATTGTTTATAGTTTACATCAATTGTTACTCCTCTTTCTCTTTCTTCTTTCAGATTGTCCATGAAATAAGCCAATGAGAATGTTCCTTTTCCTCTTTCTTCAGCTTCTTTCTTCAACTTTTGCATAACTGTTTCAGGTACGTTTCCTGAATCATACATTAGTCTACCAACAAGAGTTGATTTTCCATGGTCAACGTGCCCAATAAATACTATGTTATATTTCTTTTTTTCTGCAGCCATATTAACTCCTCCTTATAACTCCTCATTAAATATATCTCATATTTTTCTGGTCCAAAACCTATAAAAACAAATACCTTTTTTCTTTAGGTTACTCATCCATATATTCTTCTGCTCTCTTTGGTTCAGGATCCATTCCTTTTCTTGTTCTTATTTCAGCAACAACCTTCTTCTGCAATTCCTTAGGTAATGGTTCATAACCCCAGTACTCTGCAGTCCAGATTGCCCTTCCTTGGGATGCTGCTCTTGCTGCTGCACTAAACCCAATTAATTCTCTTACTGGTGCCTTAGTAATTATAATTGTGTCATCACCCTCTGTCTTCATGTCTTCCATCTGAACTCTTCTTGATTGTAGTTCTTTTGTCATTGAACCCATGAAATCATTTGGTATTGTGATAAACAATTTCTGCTTTGGCTCCAATATAATTGGATCTGCAGTCATCAATCCGGCATAAATTCCTCTTGTCATACAAGGGATTATCTGTGCTGGGCCTCTGTGTATTGCATCCTCGTGCAATATTGCATCCTCAATATAAATAATTATTCCACATACTTTTTCTTTAGCTAATGGGCCTTCATTTGTGGCTTCCATAAATGCTTGAACTAAAAGTTCTTTAACTTCACCTATGTGGATTACACCTCTAGTTCTATTTATTATTAAAGAATTATTATTCAAAGCCCAAGTTTTCTTAGCTTCTTCTTTTTCAATTCCTGCTTCCATAAGCTTTTGGATCTTGTCTTCATCTTTGTTTTCTCTAATCTTTCCATTAAGCTTGAATTCCTTCAGTTTTTCTAATACTGCAGGTGGAACTGGCTGAATAATCATCTTAAACTTGTTGTGCTTGTTTGGTGATTTTGCCCAAATCAATTGTGATTGTTTAGTTATTGCTTCATTGTACAATACAATTGGTGGACTTACATCCAAAGGTATTTTCATATCGTGCTCTAATCTATATCTTACAATTTCTAAGTGCAATTCTCCCATTCCAGAAATCAAGTGCTCTCCAGTGTCTGGGTTTATGTTTACTCTTACATTTGGATCTTCTTTCACAACTTGCTTTACAGCTTCAATAAGTTTAGGAAGTTGTTTTGGATCCTTTGCTTCTACTGACATTGTAATAACTGGTTCAACATTAGTCATAAATTGCTCAAATTCTTGTATCTCTTTTGAAGCAATTGCATTTCCTGCGTATGCCTCTTTTAATCCAAGAATAGATCCTATGTTTCCTGCAGATAATCCATCAATTGGAATTCTGTCAGGCCCCATAAATAAAGCCATTTGCTGTATCTTTGCTTTCTTGTTTTGGCCAACTAATATAAGTTCATCTCCCTTGTTAACTCGTCCTGAAAATATTCTTCCAGTTACAACATCTCCTGCGTGAGGGTCAACAACAACATCTGTTACCATCATTGCAAAAGGGCCGTTTGGATCACAATTTAGCATTGCTTTTCCTTCTTCGGAAGTTAAATCTCCTTTCCAAATTTTTGGAACTCTGTATTTCTGAGCTTGTATTGGGTTAGGTATATGCTTAACAACCATTCCAATTAATACTTCTGCTAAAGGGCTTTTTTGTGCAAGTGTTTTTTGATCTCCTTTTTGACAGAATTCATAAACATCTTTAAATCCAATTTTTGTTTTCTGCATTGAAGACATAGTTACTGCCCAATTGTTATATGCTGAACCAAATCCAACACTATCATCTTGAACTTTAACTTGCCATTTATCCCTAAATTCTTCTGGTGCGTTCTTTAGAATTATTTGATTCACTGCAGATATAACTTTTACAAATCTTCTTTGCATTTCATCAAAATCAATTTTTAATTCATTAACTAATCTATCAACTTTATTAAAGAATAAAATTGGCTTTACATATTCTCTTAATGCTTCTTTTAAAACTGTTTCTGTCTGAGGCATTACACCTTCAACAATATCAATAACAACAACAGCACCATCAACTGCTCTCATTGCTCTAATTACATCTCCTCCAAAGTCTACGTGACCTGGGGTGTCAATTAAATTAATTAGATAATCTGTACCATCTATTTTTGAGATTAATGAAATATTAGATGCGTTAATTGTGATTCCTCTCTCCTGTTCTAAAGAGTAGGAATCCATGAAACATTGTTTACCGGAAAGTTCTTGGGAAATTAATCCGTTTGCTGCAATCATATTGTCTGATAAAGTTGTTTTACCGTGGTCAATGTGTGCAACAATTCCGATGTTTCTTACAAACTTTGAATCGTCCATCAATTTTCCTGCAATCTTTACTACATCTTCTTTTCTTACCATCAAAATCACTTAAAACATTTCAAAACATTCACATAATTATTAGCTATTATCTTGAAGACTTTGCAATTCTTTCCATTTCATCTTTTCTTCTTACTGCATAACTTTTATTATCATTCTTTGCAGCAAGCAATATTTCTTCTGCCAAAGCATCAGCTGCGCTTTTATTATTGTCAAATGATGTTGCAAAAGCAGCAAGTGCAATATTTTTTATTGCTTCATCTAATCTTCTTATTGGAGAAATATCTACTGATTCAGAGTATGCAACTCCTCCTTTTTTTAATCTTGTTACATCTTCTCTTGGACTACTATTTTGAATAGCCATTGCCAATTGCTGTATTGGGTTGCTTTTTGTTTTTTCTTCAACAATTGCAAAAGCAGTTTCAACAATTTTCATAACTTTTAATTTGTTTGCTGGGTAGCCTCTACCTCTTATAAATTTACCACCAAGTTTTTTCTTTCCTTGGCCAGTTCTCATCAGCTTGTTAACAAGTCTTTCAACAACATTTATACTTTTTTTAACATATTTCCTGCCAGATTCCGCACCAAAAGTATGTGGGATTAACATATCTTCCAATCCTAAATACTTTGCAAGCCCAGGATCAGCAACCTTAACTTCATTACAAGCCCATTTATCAAACATTTTAAGCATATTTTCACCCAATTTTTAGCCTTTACCTTCTTACTTTTTCTTTTCTCTTAGTCCTTAGCATCTCTAGGGAAATGTTGTTTACTTTTTCAACCTTGTATCTTACACCCCATAGATCTCCATAAGGCCCACCTTTCTTTCCGTTAATTCCGGAAATTACTACTTCGTCGTGCTCATCAATAAAAGTTATTGCTTTATCTCTTGGAGCAAATGCAGCAACTTTTATTCCATTTTTCTTAAGTTGAACAACAACACATTTTCTCAAAGCTGAGTTTGGCTGCCTAGCTTCAACAGCTTTCTTACCAATAACAATTCCACTGCCCATTGGAGCGCCTTTAAGAGCACCTTTGAACTGGTTTTGCCGTCTTTCAGCTTGTTTTAAGTATTTCTTTGATTTCTTTCTCCATTTTTTTCTTTTCTTTTGTAATTGTCCTGCTGCGTATTCTCCACTACCCATAAAAATCACTTTAAAAATAAATTTATTTTTCAGTCTTTATCTCTGAAATTATCTTTGAATCTCCTTCATCTAAAACTACTGCAACTGATACTGGGTAAGCCAATGTGAATGTCTCACCAAGTTCTTTAGTTGACAAATTCAATACTTTTATTGGAATCTTTCCAACTTCTGCTAAATATTTTATTCTTTCAACCATTAATTCTTCTGCTTTTTCTGATAGAATTATTGCCTTTGCTTTTCCAGTCAAGATCTGTTCTTCGCTTTGTCTTGTCCCATAAGCAAATTTTCCACTTCTTATTGCGTTTCTTAATTGATCCATGAATGCCATTACTTACCACCTTTTACTTTTTCTTTTTTCCCAAGATTATCCATAACTAATTCTATTCTTCCTACACCAACATTAATTGGCAAACCTGCCAAAATGTTTTCAATAATACCTTTAAACTTCTCATTTTCCCCTGCAAAAGCCGCATCAAATAAAACTTTTTCAGTTTGTTCAAAAGATGCTCTTGCAAGTGGACTTTCCTTAGTGCTTACTATTCCGGATCTTACTGTTCCTCTAATAATTCCTTCGAAGCACATTACATCCGCCAATAAAAGCAGATGTCTTGCGTCAATACTAATGTTGTTATCTTGGTAAACTTTTACCAATTCATTAACAAGCAACTGCCTTGCGGCTTCTATGCCCAAAACCTTGGCAGTTTCCATTACATCATTAGTATATGTTTTGTCGGTATCAACAAAATCTAACTCGAAGACTCCCTTTAGATTGCTGCCCTCAGTAGTAATATAATATTCACCATCATCTTTTAAAAGTATTGCTTCGGTAATCCCTTCAAGACCAGTGATCTTCATTTTCCTTAACTTTAAGAAATTTTTTCTTATTGTTTGCAGGTTAACATCATCAAATAATATTGTTACTGTATCCTTTTCGTCGGTTGCTTTTTTCTTGTATTGTTTCTTCAAAAGTTCAAATATTTCTGTTTTTTCTAGACCTCTTTCCGCAAGAGCTTTATTATCAATTTTTACAGTGATTTTCTTTGTTTCCAAATCCTCAGTTATTTCAGTAACATCAGCCAACACAGAATAAACCAAGTGGCTCATACATTCTTTTGCTTTCTTCTCATCTTTTGCCAGTTCCCCTTTTAGATGAACGTGCATTATTGGATACCTTACCTTACTTCTTGCATCAACTAAAGATGATAGAATTTCTATTCCTGATCCAACAGATACTTCCGCAGCACCTGCGAAGTGCTTTGTTCTTAAAACCATCTGAGTAGCAGGCTCTGCCATTGAGTGTGCTGCTAATAAACCCACTGTGTCATAAGGAGTTACTTTAGAATCTTCATAAAGAATTTTTGCTCTTTTATGTAATTCTTTTTCGTCGTCCTTGCTTAGCTTACGTTTTTCAACATATTTGCTTATCTTATTTTGAACGTTCAATGGCAAACCAGTCATAATTATCACTTCTTCTTTATATAATCTGAAAAGAAACTATCTCCAACCAGATCACGGCCCTCTAAATTCTGAGGATATATTCCATCTTCACCGTACATAAATTGTATTATTTTGTTGTCTGTGTTTCTTACACTTAGGTCTTCAGCAGTGAATAAATCTCTTGTTGCGTGTGATATTCTTCTATACAAATATCCTGAGATTTTTGTTGAAACACCAGTATCAACTTCTCCCTGTCTTGCACCCATACTCATAAAGTATAACTCGTGTGGAAGCAATCCCTCATAATATGATTTTGTGATGTATCCTCTTGGTAGTGCAGAGTCCATATCTCTTTTGTAGTAACTTAAAACTCTATCTGTGAATCCTCTTGATGGCCTCTTCTCTCTTACAGCTGCCTGCCCAACAGTTCCACCCATGTTTGTTAAGTTGTCTACCTTTCCTCTAGCTCCACTTAGGATCATAATCAAAGAATTAAACTTTGGTTCATCAACAAAAATATTGTCAATAAGTTTTCCAACAATTCTGGACTCAATTTCTTTCTTTGTTGAGTATCCCTCTCTCATAATATATGCCTCAAATGAATTGTGTATGTTCTTTCCAGGCATTTTTTCTAATGATCTATTCTTATATCTTTTTTCTAAATCTAAAGAAACATCTACAAGCTCTTCCATCTTTTTTTCTTTCCAAGTATAGAAGTCTTTTTGCATTGCATTGTCGTCAATTGCTGTTGTTAATCCATATCTTGTACAAACATCTAATGCAACTCTTGTAAGTTTATTGTAAAAGTCAATTACTGCTGTATTTCCGTGCTTTCTTTGGATAGCAAATATTATTTTTGCAGAACCACTTGCTAAACCTTTTTTATCAATCATTCCTTGTTTTAATTCACCATCTTCAATTATTACTTCTACTGCATCTTTTATTTGTTTATTTGTTTTCTTTTCCGCATCAACAAATCTATTTACATCTGAAAGATATCTTAGATTTATTCCTTTTGGAAGTAATGAACTAAATATTACTTTTCCAGAATAGTAATCTCCCAAATCTGGTTTTGGAATCTTGTCAATTCCTGCAATATTAAAATAGTTCATTGCGTCTTCTCTAGAAATTTTTGTTGTTGGCAATGTTAAAATGAATGCACCAGAAACAATATCTTCAATTGGGATAACAATTATTGATCCATCTCTTGGAGATATTATGTTTTTTTCAACACTTAAAAGTTCTATTGCTTCTGTTTTTCCTTCTTCCCTTTGTGGAACGTGGATGTTCATTTCATCTCCATCGTGGTCTGCGTTATAAGGCTTACAAGTTGTTGGGTGCATTCTAATTGCCTTTCCGTCAACTATTTTTACCTTATGTGTCATTATAGAAACTCTGTGCAATGATGGATATCTATTAAATAAAACTTCGTCCCCGTTTTTTAGAACTCTTTCAATTATATCCCCTGCTTCAAGTTCAGTTGAGATACTATCTTTTACTATATCAATTACTTTCTTTCTTCCACCAACTTTCTTTATTACATATCTTACCAATGCCGTATTCTTTATTAGTTCTCTCATTGCTTCAACATTATAATCTGTAACTTTTTCTGCAACAGTTAGTTCTTCTGCAAAAGCAACAGGAACTCCAACTTCATCAGGCTTAATAAAAATATCTGGAGTAATTGTAGATCTTGCTGCAAAGTTTACTCTCTTTCCCATTAAGTTCTGTCTTATAATTCCAGTTTTTCCTTTTATTCTTTGAACTAATGTCTTAAGTAATCTTCCTGATCTATGTTTAGATGGAGGCACAGCAGGAGTATTGTTGTTAAAATAAGTTGTAATATTGTGTTGCAAAAGATTCCACAAATCCTCTATCATTAATTGTGGTGCTCCAGCATTTATATTATCTCTTAATCTATTATTATTTAGTATTATATCAACTAATTTGAATGTTAGATCATCTTCTGATCTTGTTCCAGTTTCTAAAACAATTGATGGATGCAATGAAACTGGCGGTATTGGCAAAACAGTAAGTATAAACCATTCTGGTCTCAAATCTTTATACCCAAAGATTGCTAAATCATCATCTTGCAATTTTTCAAACCATTCTCTTATTTCTGTTGGGTATAATCTTTTCATATCTTCTTCAGAACTTTCATTTACAATAGAAAAATTTGTTGGAGGATCCAATCTGTAAACTAATTTTGTTTCACCACAATAAGGACATGTTTTTTTAGTTGCAGATTTTGCTAAAATATATTTCATTCTTATTTCTAATTCTTTTATTTTTTTTGCTGCAGTTAATTCTTCTGCAGTTAATAATGCTCTTCCACAACCTTTACAAGTTGAAAAAACTAATTGTTCTACTTTTCTATAATATCCTGCGTGCACAACTGGTCTAACTAACTCTAGATGTCCAAAATGTCCGTGACATCTATCAACTGCGTTTCCACAAGTTTTACACTTTCTTCCTTTTTCAACAACTCCCAAATGTGGGTCCATTATTCCACCCTCAATTGGATAGCCATCTTTATCATAGAGTTCGTGAGTTTTTACTTCTATCACAGACATTTTTCTTACTTGGTCTGGGGGCAAAATTCCAAATTTTAATCCGTTTATTTTTGCTAACATAATCTCACCTTAGAACTCCTTAACAGAAAGCCTCGGATAAATCATCAAAGCCCTCAGTTCATCCATAAAGATTTTGAATGCATATGGCATTGCAACCCTTACGATTTCTGATTTATTACACATATTACAATAAGTTTTTTTCTGGACATTATCGCTAACAGCAACAATACCACATCTTTTACAAACAGGCACAACAATTTTATCTGAGTCGTCCAATAATTTCTCATTCAACAACATTGTTGCTCCATAACCAATTAAACAATCGGTTTCCATCTCTCCGAATTTTAATCCACCTTCTTTTTCCATTCCTTCAGTAGGTTGCCTTGTTAACATTTGCACAGGACCTCTTGATCTTGCCTGCATCTTATGTGAAACAAAGTGGTATAATCTTCTATAAGAAATTTGTCCAGTAAATACTTCTCCAACAACTTTTTTACCTGTTAAACCGTCATAAAAAGTTTCTGTTCCAGTTGGAGAAAATCCATTATCCGCTAATATCTTTTTCAAATCTTCAACATTAGAACCAGAATATACTGTTCCATCAACTTCTTTTCCTGACGCACAAGCAGCAGTTCCTGCAAGCATTTCAACTAAGTGACCAACAGTCATTCTTGATGGAATTGAGTGTGGGTTCAGTATCAAATCTGGCTTCAAGCCATTTACACTAAAAGGCATGTCTTCCTCATTAGCAACATAACCTACAACACCTTTCTGTCCATGCTTGGAAGCAAATTTATCTCCAAGTTCCGGGATTTTTGGAGTTCTTATTTTTACTTTTATTCTTTTTGCAATTCCGTCGCTGTTCAAAAATACTTTATCAACATATCCTTCTTTATTTTTTCTTATTTCCATTGAACTGTCTATTCTTTTTTCTTTTAATACACCAAATTCTGAAATTTCTTCAACATATTTTGGTGGACTTGTTTTTCCAATAATCACATTTTTTCTTGAAACAAATGTTTCTACTTCTGCAATTCCATCTGAACCCAAAACAGAATATGCTTCTAGACCCAAATAGTCATCTACATCTTCATCTGGATAGCAAATTGAATCTTTTAATCCACCGGGATAAATTGTTTCTTCAGAAGTATAAGTTCTATAATAAGATAGTCTCCCTAATCCTCTATCTATTGCACCTTTATTTAGTATTACAGCATCTTGCATGTTATAACCATAATAAGGCATAATTGCAACAACAAAATTTTGAATTACTGGCCTCTCATCAGAATTAAATAAGTCCATTACTTTTGTTTTTACTAAGTGCTTTTGTGGATAATATAATTCATAAGAATCAGTATCAACTCTAT
Source organism: Candidatus Iainarchaeum sp. (assembly GCA_028710695.1). Taxonomy (GTDB): domain Archaea; phylum Iainarchaeota; class Iainarchaeia; order Iainarchaeales; family 0-14-0-20-30-16; genus JAQTTP01. Next base: position 10,187 of record JAQTTP010000003.1, on the reverse strand, counting down.
ATCCTTGGTTTGGACTACAATAACCTACCGCCTGTTTAAACATCTTTGCTCCGTGCAATGATTTACCCGGTGAATTCTGATTTACATATGGAATCATTCCAACTACAAATCCAAATAAAACAACAGGGTCTAATTCTAGGTGTGTGTGGTCTTTTGTTATATCTTTTTCAAAAATAGCAACTAATGCAATATCTTCTTCCTCTGCATCCAGGTACTCAACTAATCCATTTTTTACTAAATCTTCAAATGTCAAAGTTCCTTTTTTTACTTTTTCTATGTGCTCAGGAGTAACTTTTGGTTTTCCATTTTCAACAACTATTAATGGTCTTTGTATTCTTCCTGCACTTGTATTAATATAAACTTCATTTGTGCTGTCCATGTAACTTATGTTAACACTACTACTCAACTTGTTTTCTCGCCTAAGTTTCTTTATTTCTTTCATTAATTTCTTAGGATCTTCGTAAAACCCAAGTAAGCTTCCATCAAAATAAACTTTTGCTTGATCCATAGTACCACCAGTTACTTTTTGCTCCTTTCAACAACCCCTAATTTAGTTACAATTTCTTGAACGGAATCAGAATCAATTTCATTTGTAACTTTTGACATCAATGCTAAGTTCTTTGCTAAACCACACATAGGTCCGTCCGGAGTTTGTATTGGGCAAATTCTTCCCAAAGCTGAGCCATGAACATCTCTTGCTTCATAGTTTTCCCTAGTTCTGTCAAGAGTTGATCTTACTCTTCTTAATTCAATATAATTAGATAGCCAGTTGATTTTTTCAACATACTTTGAAACACCTTGCAATCTTGCTGCCCAGCTTCCTGTTGCCATTGCAAAATTAAGTCTATCTGTCAAAGCACTTGGCCTTATTACTGTATTTATGTTCAATTTTCTTCTTCTTACAATATTTCTGTCAATCTGGAATTTTATATCACTTACAAAAAATTTGAAAGCATATCTAAATTGCTGAGCTAAAAGTTTTCCACTCATATCAATTTTTTTGTTCATATAATTGTCTTTATCATCTTCTGTTCTTTTTCCATATGCTCTTTCAATTGCTCTTTCTGCCATTGTTGCCAGATAATATCCTTTCATTAATCTCTTCTGTGGTGCTTGACCAATGTGAGGCAATAAGAATGAGTCAATTACTTCTTGCGCTCTTCTTAATCTATAACTTACAATCTGTCCAGGAGCAACATATTTTCCTATTTTATCTAATGCTTCTTCTTCAGATTCAACACCCATTTTTTCAAAATTTAATAAAACATCATTCTTTACTTCTAATTTATTAGAAAAAGCTGCTGAAAATTCTTCAAATGTTTCCAATCCTAATGCCCTAAGTAAGGTAAATAATTTCAATTTCTTTGGACTTGAGGGGAATGCAACTTCTAAAAGACCATTTGGGTTTCTTAAAATTCTTACCTTTCCCCTAAATGCCCCTTTTGTTGAAATTACATCAACTGCAACTTTTCCATTCTGCATATCGGAAACTAACATTCTTTTATCCGCCAGGATTTCTTGGTTTACAATTATTTTTTCGCTTCCATTTATTATAAAATATCCGCCCGGGTCTCTTGCATCTTCTCCCAAAGCAACTAATTCTTCTTTTGATAATCCATTTAATAAGCATTTATTTGATTTTACCATTATTGGCAAATCACCAATATAACTTCTTTTATGGTCGTAAACAACACCTTTTCTTTTAAGGCTTATATCAACATAAATCGGAGCTGTGTAGCTCTTATCTCTCAATCTTATTTCCATAGGGTAAACATCGTTTCTTCTTGAGCCGTCTGCCTCAATAATTTGTGGGTTTAATACCTGTAAATTACTTAATTCTAGTTCTACATTTCCAACTTTTGATTCTATGTTTTGATTTTCTTTTATTATTTCCGGAAGTTCTTTTTCTACAAATAGGTTATAAGACTCAATATTTTGCTTAATTAAGTCAGTATTTTTAAAATAAGATTCAACTAAAGGCCAATATGTCACTGTAATCACTCCACAACCCTATAATATAGATAAGTCCCAACAAATACAGACTTTCTAGTTATTTTTACTACGTCCCCTATCTTCGCATTTATGAGAGGAACTACAGGGTCAAGTTCTTTCAAAATAGGAAGTTCTTTTTTTGTTAATCCTTTTTCCTTTAGAAATAGTTCTATATCTTCTTTAGACATTATCTCAAATTTAGGCACTAAGCTATGGTTAAGAATTTCTTTATTTGACAATGAAATACCCCCGGCAGGAATTTTTAAAAATGATTGAAAAGATTTGTTATGTTATAAAAATAGCCCAAAAGTATTTTAAAGGTTAGTATTTTTTGCCTTTTGTTCGAAACTGTTGACTGGCATACAATTATGGCCTTTCAAGTATATATATTTTGAGGTCTAAAAGTAAGCAAAAAATAAAAAAACAGGGCTTTTTTTTTCTCTGCTAGCCATCAAATAGAATCAAGCCCTTTTTGCAAGTCTTTCTTTAGATCTCCCAAATCCTCACAACCAACAGAGAATCTTATCAGCCCATCTACAATACCTTTGGCCTTTCTCTGTTCAGCATTAACTCCAGAATGTGTTGTACTTGCTGGATGGCAAACTAAAGATTCTACTCCACCCAAGCTTACAGCATTAGTTATTAACCTAAGACCCTCAACAAATTTCTTTCCTGCTCCCAAGCCATCTTTTAGCACAAAAGAAATCATATACCCTGGGCCTTTCATCTGCCCATCCAAAGGATAAGATTTATCAAATTCAGGATAATATACTTTTTCAACTTTTGAGTTACTTTTTAGAATTTTTGCAAGCTCTCTTGCATTTTCTTGCATTTTTTCATAACGTATTTTCAGTGTTTTTATTCCAACCAAAAAAGATGCTGCTTCTCTTGCTGGCAAAACACCCCCAAAATCATTTCTCAAGGGATACAAATTTGCAATAAATTTCCCAGAGCCCAATATTGCTCCGCCCAAAGCATCGCTATGTCCGCCTATAGATTTTGTCATAGAGTACACAACAACATTTGCGCCTTGCTCAAAAGGATTTTGACCAAGGGGTGATGCAAAAGTGTTATCTACTACAACAGGGCACCGATTCTTAACTTCTTTAACAACCGCCTTTATATCTATTAAATCTAATGTAGGATTTGCAGGCGTTTCAAAAAAAACTGCTCTTGTTCTTTCATCTATTGCTTCTCCAAGAACTTTAGGATCTTTTAAATCAACATATCTCACTTCTATTCCAAGTTCGGGCAAAATTTTGCTACACAATCCATCAGTACAACCATACATTGTTCTATGCACAACAACATTATCTCCTGCCGCCACCAAAGATAAAAATACCTGACTTATTGCTGCCATCCCACTTCCAAAAACTAGGGCATCCCCACATTCATGCATTCCTGCCAAGATACATTCTAATTCAAAACCAGATTGTGTTCCAAATCTAGCATAAATTTTTCCCATTTTTCCGTCTACGCCAGCATTAGCAAACCTTTTTGCAAGTTCACCACAAGTAAGCGCAGGACAAGTAGTCCCAGTATACATTGGAACAAAAACATGTGGTCCTGTTTCGCCCCTTAAAGCACCAGCATGTACTGCCATAGTTCCTTGTGTCCAATTATTCCACCTTATTTTTCCAAGTGGCCCTTCTTGTTTAGGATTTTTCCAAGACCCATCCTCAAAAGCAGTTCTTGGCTTTCCATTTATAGGTTTAAAATAAGTAATTTTGTTTCCACTTTTATCTGCCATAATTATCACTCTAAAAAGTTATCTGCCAAAGCTTTTCGGCTTTTTTAAAATCTTCAAAAGCCAAACGAATTCTTTGCCCACCTTGTTCTGTTAATAATTTTTTTTCTTGCAATCTTTTTATTAATAAGTTTATCTTTGCGTCATGTAACGGCCTCGGAGAATAATCTCTGCCAAGTTCTTTCCAGGTTTCTATTATTTCTCTTTTTCTGCTAATTCCCGCCATATTAAGGACCAGTTCAATTAGTTTTTCGTTTTGTAGAATTAAAATTTGCCTTATTTTTGTAGACATTTCTGCCCTATTTGCTGGTTTTTCAGTTCTTTGTAATTCATCTATGGCTTTTGTATGTTTTTCGTCTATTAATTGTCTTCTTCTTGCAATTTCCGCCAAATGGTGAAAATAGTTTTGGTCTCTAAAATGATTTTGCGCTATTACTCTTACTCTTTCACGAGGAGATAGAATATGTTTAGATCTTCTGAAAAATGAACCCATATAATGCCCCTCACAATATTTGTTTAAACCTTTTATGCAGGTTGTGTTTGCCCTTCAGCTCCAAGACCAACAAGTGCACCACTTACTTGAGATGAAAGCACAGCATACCCCTGTTCATTTAAATGTAATTTTCCGCTTGTTGAGTAATTTTCGTTCAATTCATCAGAGCCATCATTAAACAAAGCATAGGTGTCCAAAACTTGTCCATTTATCTGTGCAGATTTTATCCACTCATTTACATTTTCTGTATATTGTTGTTCTGCTTCTGTCCAGCCACTTGATCCTTTCCAAGGCATTATTGTCAATGCTAAAATTTTAATTCCTTTTTGGTTTGCTATGGAATACATTTTTGCTAAATCTGATTTAACTTTATCAGGAGTATCAATATTATTAACTCCACCCATAATTACAACATATTTTTTATTTGCTAATTTTTCGTTAGTAAAACAATTCTCTGCCATCCAAGTTGTGCTTTTTCCACTTTCCGCACAGACTTCTACCCCGGGACAACTATCTTCAAACTCTTCCGAATAACCCTCAGTTAAAGAATCTCCAACTAACATAATCTGATCACAAGTTTCTATTGGTTTATTTTCTGCAGAATTATTTGCTGTTTGGGTATCTCCAGATCCTATTCCGCTTCCTTTGTAAGCAAGATATTGATTATTAATTTTTGCAACATAATCGCTGGAAGTATTTGTAAAGTCTCCTTTTTTGTTTGCAATTTTTGCTGCAGTAAGTTCACCATTACTTTCATCAGAAACTTCTTTTAATTTAAACCAAGTTTCATTTGGCCAATCATTACAATTTCCGCCATTCTTTGCTATAGCTAATTTAACCCACTTCTGACCCATATTATATGCTGCTGCCCAAGCCATAATTCTATCAGTTCCACAATCTCCAACAGAATCTATTTTTCCTTTTACAGTTATTGCTGAGCTCATCAAATTTTTATAAGGATCAAATCTGTCATCTTGAACACAATTTGGTCCGTCATCAGCACAAGGCTCACACCAAATATAATCGTCGCTATCCTTACAAGTAGTAGTATCACATTTCTTTGGACCATCAGATTTATTTTGCTTACACTGCACTTTTATAAATTCTTGAATTGCACTACTCATACAAATCTGCCCAAGTCCAGAACAGCCAGTACTAGAAATTACATTTGGGCTAAATTCAGATCCTGATTCGTATTTTAAAATTGCTTTAAAGAATTCTGGTTCTAAAGGTATTCCGCCCTTCTTATTTGCATTATTTGCTGCTTCTATAATCCAAGCATCATAATCTGTTGGTTCAGAACTAAATCCTGCTCCGCCAGTTGTACCTTTTCCAACATTTGTATCTTCTTTACTTCCTTCGCCAAGCTTTCCTGATGCTTCTTTGAATCCAGTTTGGATTCCATATGATCCACAATTATCAATTTGATTTCCATCAGATCCTTCGTATATTTTCAATGTTCTTGCATCATTTAGATATGGGGTTACTGCACCAGTGTATCCTGTTGAGTTATACAACTGCTTTGGAGCATCAACATTTATTACAACCATCTGAAGCTTTGAAGTTTCAAGCATCCAGTCCAACATCCCATAGAATGCAAATGTTCCTGCTGCACCACCACCAATGCTCTGACCCAAACCTTTCATAAAATTCCATGTTCTTGATGCACCGGATTTTATAGTTGTTTTAAGCTTTGAAGGTGTTTTTGCTTTTGCAGGCTTAGTAGTTTTCACCTTGTCAGGTACATTTGTTTTTCCAGTTTGTCCTAATTTTGCTTTATCTATTGTTGCTTTCGCAGGAGTTATTGGTGTTGGACTGATTTTTGCTTTAACTGCGGCTTTAACATTTCCTATTTCACTTGTTAAACTTTCATTTGCAATTATTTTTTCTCCAAAACTACTCTTAAATATTAGGCCAGATTCTTTACCTGCTCCTTCTAAACCCAACTTTTTGTAGGCTGCAATTACTGCTTTTCCTTGTTTCTTTCCACCAGCCTTTGAAAGGTTCTTAAGCTCAGGTTCTAATTCAGTATACAAGGTATGTATCTTCTGGGCTTTTGCATCTATTTCTGCAGCATATGCTGCTCTTTGTTCAGTGCCCTTTGCATACTTTCTTCCCTCTTTTGCAAGGGAATCCATTTCATCTAACTCTTGTGTTAAAGTATTCAATCTTTCATTAGTTAATCCTGGGTGTTCAATTAAGTTCTTTGCCATTTCAAGATTCTTTACTTTAGTTTCAGCAACTTTAACTTTTGATTCAGCAACTTTTACTGCTTTATCTGCAGTACTCTGAGCTGTTTTTGCTGCTTTTAAACTGTCATCTGCATTAGCCACACCCTGTTGGGCAGTTTCAACTACTTTCAAGGCATCTGCTTCTGCAGTTTGTGCAACTGTTAGCTTATCAATTATTTTTTGTCCTTCTGTGTTTTTCAAAGACTCAAATAAGGTTTTTTCGTCTGCTAGTGCGGATTCGTAACTTATCTTTGCAGAATCGTAACTAGATTGTATAGTTTTTACTACGCCCTCTCTTGTCTCTCTAAGATTTGCAATAAGTTGTTGTTGTGTTTTTGCCCAATCAATTTGATTCTGTACATTAATCATTTCTTCAGGAGCAAATTGTGTCACGGTCGCTAATTGTTTTTCAAGAATATCAATTTTAGATAACATTGCTTGTTCTTCTGCAACAGTAACAGCTAATCTTTCTTTTGCACCTTGCAAAGAGACCTCGGACTTGCCCATACTTTCTTCAAATATTTCAGTAATGTTTCTTTTCTTTACTAAATCAGGATTATTTTTTAAAGCATTTTCAATATCATCCAATTCTGCTTGTATTATCTTTGTTTTATCTTTTGCATCAGAATATATTGTTTCTGCATCAGCCACGCTTTTATTTGCTGCCTCCAATTCTCCTGATTTCAAATCAACTTTATTCTTTGCATCTGCTGCCACAGTTTGTGCAGAATCCAATTCTGTTTTTGCAGTAGCAAGATCCGCATTTGCTTGATCCAAACTAGCTTGATCAAATGTTGCCTTTGGAGGTTCTTCTGTTGGTGCTGGCTCTTCTGGTTCTACAGGTGGCTCCTCTGTTGTTGGAGGTTCTGTTGTTGTCGGAGGCTCAGTAGTAGTTGGAGTCTCTGGCTCTGGAACTGTTGTTTCTTCGGGTTTAACAGTTGATTTTGCTTTTCTCAATGAAAGCAACACTGCTGCCAATCCTTGCTCTTCTTTCTGGTCCCATACCCCTTCTTTTCCAGCTTCAACAAATGATTGCTCTTCTTTCATCTGTGCAATTTCATCATCTATATTAGAATAATCTTCTAGACCCAAAATTGTTCCCAAAATCGGCACAGATGCTAATCCATCATGAACTGAATCTGTCCAATTCTTTTCAGATATTCCTGCTTCTGCATTTATTCTGTGGGCTTTATAGTATTCTGTTCCAACATTAATACCCATAAATATTCCACAATCTAATGCTGCTCCAGCCCATCCAATTGGACCTAAAAATTTCAGTATCCATTTTTCTGTAACCATACAAGCAGTCATTCCTGCAGCAGTTGCAGCCCCAAGCTTTGTTGGGTCTGTTGCATTACTTGTCAATGCGGCAACAACACTTTTTTGCTGTAATGGACAATCAGGATAGTTTATAGTCGCATATTTCTTTGATCCTTTAAAATCCACATTAAAAATACTTTTATCTCCTAACTGAGAACCCTCTTTTACAAAGGCAGTAAAGATTTCACAGGTATCTCTACTCTCAACACCTTTTTCATAAATCAAGGCGTACTCTTTGAAATCTTTTTCATTTTTTCCAATATCAACCATTAATGCATTCACAAATGTTTGTGCAGTTATTCCACATTCTGCATCAAATGCAATTCTTATTGGTTCTGTCTTTATTCCTTCTCTTTCCGCATAATAAAATAATCCTGAACTATCACTGTTTGCACCAGAATTAACTTTGAATGCGTCAGTAATTTCGACATTTATTTTTGCTTTTCCAATACTTTTATTTCCTTCTTTTGTTAGTTGTAGTGTCTTTGTTTTTTCGCCTTTAGAATCAAAGTATGCTTCCAAGCCAGTGTCTTCAGGATATGTTAAGAACAAATCTACTTCTCCCAAAGATTGTGATTCAACTGTAATATCACATTTCCAGGTTCCTTTTCCTAAAGGCAATTTACTACAAACACCTAATTTTATGTCTCCGGCATAAATTTCTTTTTCGCCAGGTACTTTAGTTTTTCCACTTAAACCGCCAGTCCCAGATTTTACTTTTGCGGAGTTTGGAACTCCTTCACCAGTATTTACAATACAACCATCAAAGTTTCCATTTAAGAAACCAGTTATTGCTTTTACAACATCTTTTTCTATGGCTTCATTTCCAATATCCAAATTTTTATTTATCTTTACAGTAGTTATTACATCAGTTCCTTTTTGTGCTATTTCAAATTCAACTAAATTTCCTTCCGCAACAGAATCTCTTTTCAAGAATAATGTATTAGGTCTTGATTTCAAAAATCTATCTTGATTAAATACATGCTTCGAAACTTCTTGACCAATTGACTCTAAATCTGTTGTTTCATAATCAATGTATCCTGGCCTTAAACCAAATGCATTGTCTTTTTTTGTTTGTGTATCTTTTGGCAAATAATTCAAAGCGTTTTGAACTTTCAATTCACATTGAGATGTTTTTTCTTTTTTCAAAACTTGAACATACATGTTGTAACTGTCTTTTTGTATTATATCATTATTAATTACTTGCACAGCACCAGTAATTTTTAAACTATATTTTCCACAACCCTCAAGTTGCTTATCTAAATACAATTTTTTCGTCCAGGTAGATGTTACTTCTGTTAATTCTACGCCATCAGTTATTGCTGTTTGTATTAGACCAATATTAATTTTCTTTAAGTCGTTATCCATCTGAGCTTGTGTTAATTTATCATTTGAAAAATAAACTTCTAATTCTAATGGCTCTAAACCAAAGTCTTCAAATGAACAGGAAGTAGACCCAACTTCACAATTTGTATTTTGTAATTTGTTATTTATTGTTGTCAATTTTTTATTATACACTTCTAAATAATATTTTATTTTTGCAATCAAATATTTTGACATTGATTCACTGTCACAATAACCCATTGTAGAACAATCAGCAGTTGTGATTCTTGGATAGAATACTGATGTTTCATTTCCAGTAACACAATCTTTCAATTGTTTCTGATCTGTTACTGTTGCTTCACCAGTTCCAGTTAATGCACCACCACCAAATCTCAAATTAACTAATAATGAAATATTAAATGGGCTTTGGCTTACACCAAGAATACCTTTAACAAATACTGTGTTGTCTCTTGAAATTTCTTTGCTTGCAGTTACTGTTAAAATAAATTCTTTTTCTTGTCCCAATTCAATTGTAGTTCCATTTGGTGCAGATAAAACTACTTTGTTTCCAAATAATTCTGTTTCGCTTGTCCCAGTTATTGATACTGCCTCTGCACAATTATTCACTAATGTGAAAGATCTTGCAATTTCTTTTCCTAAAGTTTCGCTTATGTAAGTCAACTTATCTTGTTTCTGTTTTAGAGTAATACACTTATCTGGAGAAACATGTATCACAAGGTATCCATTTGCAGATATTTGTTGGTTAATTCCTTGTATTGTTCCTCTTGCTTGTATTCCATAATATTGTTCTGTTTGCTTTGATGTTGATGGAGTATTAATATATCCTTGAAGCATTGTTGCCTGTCCAGGAGCTAGAACTTGTATTGTTGATGGCATAAAGTTAATTGCACTTCCGCCAGAAGTATAACTTCCATAAGATGGGCTGTTGTAGATGCTTGAATTAGGGTTAACATAATTGCCCATGTTTGAATAATAATCTTCTGTTAATCCTGGTTGATAGTTATATGCTGAATTATTTCCATATCCCGTGTTATATCCCGCATTATTGTATCCAGTATTA
>JAQTTP010000010.1 GCA_028710695.1 Candidatus Iainarchaeum sp. | reverse complement strand
GGCTTAGGTTCATAAACATCCCCTGCTCTCAAGAGCTTGCTAACGTAGTCTTGCACTTTTGTTTTATCTATTTTTTTTGCTTCCGCCTCAGACATTAACTTGTGCAAATTTATTGAGTCATGCTCTTTACACCAATCTTTTATTACTTCTAGCATATTACGCATTTGGACTGCTTGAGAATGGCTTTGTCCAGTGGAGATAATATCAATATCCATGTCTCCTGTTTCTGGATCCATTCCTACCTGCTCCATAGAAGTCCTGAACAATTTGATTGCCCTTTCTGCATCATCAATTTCTACTGTTGGAGCTAATCTCACCCTCGCACTTGCTTCGGATAATCTGATTAGGGCCTCTAGCTGCCTGTAAGTTACTGTTACCCTTCCATCTTTACTCTTTTTTCTTAAATCTATGAAGAATTTACCTAACCTGTCCATTGCTTTATCGGAAAGAATTGGAAAGATTTTTGTTCTTGCGTAAGAGATATATTTTTTTAATAAATCTGGATTAATTTGTGGTTTTGAACTTTTTTCTAAGTAATCCCTATCTTTTTTTACAAGGTCTGTTTGTTTCATTCTGCTTAGTAATTCCCCTGTTTTATGGCCTTTTAAAATAGACATTACAGTTTCCCTATCTTTTTTTTCATCTAGCAAATCTTTTATTGAGAAAAATAAATCAAATCTTGACATCAAAGTTGGCGGTATCTCTATCTGTTCGGGAATTGTTTTGTACTGATCAAACCTACCGTACTTTGGGTTTGCTGCAGCCAAAATACTTGTCTCTGTTTTAAAGTTAGATACAATGCCTGCCTTGGCTATAGACACGGTTTCTTGTTCCATTGCTTCGTGCATTGCACTTCTGTCCTCGGGGTTCATCTTGTCGAACTCATCAATCATTGCAAACCCACCACTTGCTAATACAAGTGCACCAGCTTTTAGTGTCCAGCCACCTTCTCCAAATTCATCTTTTACTGCAGAAGCAGTTAATCCTGCACCAGAAGCGGTTTTTCCTACAACATATAGGCTTTTTGGGGCAACATTACTTGCATATAAAAGAAGTTTAGATTTTCCTACACCTGGGTCACCGATCAAAAGGATGTGAATGTTTCCTCTGGTTTTTGAACCATCCTCCATATGTTTTTTTACTCCCCCAAATAATTGTAAGGCAATTGATTCTTTTATTATATCATGCCCGAATATATTCGGGGCAATTGAATTAACTAAAATTTCATATATCTCCGGATTTTCAGAGTAGGCTTTTATTTGTTCTAAATTTTCTTCATCTATTTCTATGTCTTCATAGTCTTGCTTTGTTTCTTCAATATCAAAGCATTCTAGATATCTTCCATAAACAGATTGCTTTTTTTGTGGCGGAACTAATCGCATAACGCCAGTCACAACGATTCTATCTCCCGCCCCAACCTTTCCAACTAGTGAATCAGTAACCGAAACTACAAGAGTGCCTGATTGTTCTCCACCTTTTAAAACTTCTAATGGTTCTTGTATTTCTAATTTTTGGTAATCGATAAATATGCTTTTATTTTCTATTAGACTTAAGAACTTGTGCCTACATTCTGGGCAAGCAGTAGGGGTTTCTATTTCGTGTTTAACATCAATATTAAATTCGTATCCACATCTTTTACAAAGCCAGTGTGCAACTTTTAGCTTTGGTAGAATTGTGGTAAATTGCCTTACAATTCCTTCTACCCCGATTAAGTTATCAATATTTTCAGCATTTATGTGTTTTATGAACATTTTGTGTTCTTGTGGTAAGTTGTAAACGCTTACTATCGGCTCAAGATCTTTGTTTTCAGCAAAAAGAGAGATTTTTTTATTTATACAATATTTTATTGCGTCTATACATTTGTCTGGTTTTTTTACTAACTCGTCTGCAAGGTATGGATCATACTCTTCAAGACTTTTAAAGTCTATCCTTAGAATTCTTTCTTTATCATTTAGCTTTTCAATTTCCTTGCTGTATTTTAGATTTAAAAAATAATCAAATTTTTCTATGTGCGGATTTGTTATTGGCTCGTTGAAGAATTCTTGCTCCTCTTGCTTTTCAACTTTTTTTTCTTCTTCAGCCATAAATTCACCATTTATATTGCCTATATCTTATGGAATACATCTTTTTTCTTCTCAAACACAAGTCCATCCTCTTTAAGAAGCTCTAAGATCCCTTTGACTATATCCTCATTTACTTCTAATCCTTCTGCTAGTTGAGTTAAGGTTTGTGGGCTAACTGTCAACAAAGGAATTATCTTATCCTTCATCTTCGTATAATATGTGGTACTAAAGAAATAAAACCTGTTGTTAAACCCTTTAATGCCTTTTACTTTTTCTTGTTCAATATCTTCTCTTATGCTGTATGCAAATTTTGTTGCACTATTACTGTCTTCAAAAATGAAAAAGCCTTTTGTGTGGATTTCACTGTTCTTAAACATGCTGGTTTGGGCTAATTTCTTCATGATCCAAAGTCCATCAATGTTTTGGATAGAATAAGATCCTTGTTCTATATCTAAGTCCTTTGTCAAGAGCTCATATTTGTTGGGAGATATCTTCTTAAGAAAAAGGCTAGTTTCTGGAACCATAACATAATATTGGTAAAAAGCTTTATATAAAATAATGCTCTTTTAATATAAAACTAAATGAGATGGGGGAGTGTTTATGGATGAATTTGAATCAATGATTTTAAAGATGCAAAGAACTGGAGACATAGATAAAGCAAGATGGCTTGAAAGTATAGATAAGAAAATATCTCCAATGTTTAAGCAAAAGATAATCGCAAACGATAAGTCTGTTTTGAGGGAATTAATTCTTCCTAGTTGGTTAACTTGGGATATACTAAGAACCTGGGCAATGAGAGATGCAGAAACATCAAGATGTACCTTTTGCCAAGAAGAAAAGGACGAGGGTATGTTATACAGAGGACATTTTGTTTGTAAAGGTTGTGCAGAAGAGTTTGTAAAGAAGATGTAAGGAGTATAATATGAAATTATACATCCTAATATTTCTGTTTTTTTTCTTACCTTCCGTATTTGGGCTTGCCCTTACTCCGAACCTGGAGCTTGTTACAACTGCTCCAGAAACAGCACCTTATCTTGTAGGCACAGAGATCAATACTTTAAGATTGTCTTTTTCTGATATAAATGGGCAGGTTATGGCCCCCTTTGATAAGATAATGGTTTTTTTGGATGATAAAAAAATAGAATTATACAAATTGGATAATGTTTATGTTTCAAATCCTGATCTTTTCATAACTTCAGATCTTGTTTATGGTGGCAAGTTAGATGTTTCCCTTGAACAAAAAGCGGGTTACGAATTTTCTAAGCAGAAATTTAGCTTTGATGTTGAAGAGATCACTGATTATATTGATTTGATTAAGCCAAAAATAAAAGAGATTTATAACTTTGGGCAGAAGCTTTCTTTGGAATATACTATAAGCCCATATAAAAAAGATATAAAAAATTTGAAAATGTGGGTCCTTAAACCAGGCATAGAAAATGGACAATTTTCTTGTGATGGTTTTGTATGTAAATTAAGCTTTGAGATTCCTGCTTTAGATGCCAATAGTATGGACTTATTTATTTATGGTGTGTTTACATATCACGGGCGAAATATTCCCTTTATTGATCAATATAATGTCTTGCTTAGTGATAAATTAGATATTCAGATAACAAACCCTGAAAAAGATGGAACAGTTAATAGCCCTTTTTCCGTAGATTTTAAAGTTTTTTATGCAAATGGCGAAGAGTTTGGGAATGAATATGGGAAGTTTGTTTTTGATGGCAAAGAAGAGACTCTAAAAAAGGCAAAAGATTACTATTTTATGAATTATTTTATGTTTCCCTATATCTCTTTTGACCATAATTTAGAATTTATTTATGGAAAAAGTAAAGGGGTGCTTAGTACTGATTTTAGTCTTAAACCAGGGCTTTGGTTTTACCTACTTGTGGGATTTTTTATTTTTATATTTTTATTAGAGACCGTAATTCTTTTAGTAAAGAAGTTAAAAAAAGAAGATTTGAACGAACTTATTGGAAAAAGAGATGTTTACAAAAAAAAGCAGAAAGATATGAAAAAACAGTTTTTAGCAGGCGCAATTACAAAGAGTTATTTTGATTCTGAGAACGAGAAGATAGAATACGTTTTGACTTATCTTAACAAGAAGATTCTTGAGATTGAATCTAAAGAGCCGGAAGAGCTAGAGCCAATTAGGAACAAGAGATTTACTGAACTAGAAAAAACAGTTGCAGAGACTTCTGAAGTAAAGGAAAAGCCGGTGTCTGTAGCACCAGCAGTAGTAGAGAAAAAAGAGTCTTTCTTTAAAAAGCTATTTAAGAAGAAGGAACAGAAAGAAAAGAAGTTTGAGTATAAACCCCCAAAGGAAGACAAAGAAGAAAAGCAAGAAACAGGCGGGAATATAAAGATTGAGAACTGGTATAAGTGATCAAATAGGGCAAAGAACCTGATCTAGTCAGGCAATAAGATACAAAAATGGATGTGAAGATATGGATGTAAAAGGATTTTTTAAGAAGCTAATTCCAACTGTGGATAATAATCAAGAAGAGCAGAAGAAGCCGCAGCAGAAGGATTTAGAAGTATGTGCTTTGTGTAACCAGGGAAATCCAGAGACTAAATGGATGGGCCAGTATTGGCATAAGAATTGCCTTCGAAAAGCAAAGAAAATGGCGAAGAAAATGATCTAATCAGGACGGTGCTTTCAAGTGATTCTAAAGAAATGGTGGGCGAAGTTCCATTTGAAATACCTTTGTCCTCATTGCCCTTATGAGAAAAGGCATACAAGAGATATGTATCACAATGGTACTTGCTGGTGGAATTCTGAATGGGAACAAGGAAAATATGATAACCTGCCGCCGTGGATGGGGCTTTGGAATTTCTTTAGATTATACTTTTTGGGTAAAAAGATCCGTATATGTATAGATGGAAAGTACTATGAAGGATATAGATATAAAAAACCAAAAAAAGAAGAAAAAAGTTAGCTATTTCTAACTAACATAATATGTTGTATAGCCATAAGCATAGTTATATGCTGGATAGCCATAGGTTCCGTATGCATAGGTTGTTGGAACTCCGTTTACATAATAACTATATGGGAATGTGTAAACTGGGGAGTAGTTAACTACTGGAACATAGTAAGTTGCTGGAACATAATATGCGGGGTAGTAGTATGTTGGGTATGTTTGTGCTACATATGTGTTAGATGTGTATGTTGTAGTAGTGTATCCGTAATAGTTATATGTGCTTGGGTAATAAGCATATGAAAAGCTTAGTGGCACAACTGCCAAAATCAGCAATATTGCTGCTAATATATAATAAAATTTATTCTTCATCATAATCACCTCAATTTAATTCTGTTATTTTTAGTATTGCGTATGCTTGTTTTGGTTTAATAAAATAAACTGTTTCCCATAATTGCATAAATGGTGAACCGTCCATGTTCTCTAAGTATGTGTTTAAAGGAGATCCGACTAGTAGTGGTTCGTCTTTGTCACATAAAGATGCATTTACAAGATCGTTTGAGTAAAATGATTCTGTCAAAATTGTTGTAGAAGGTACTGTTAAATATTCTAATGTCAATTTCATTTTTCCATTAGTTTTTGTAATAATTATGCTATCTCCTTTTTGTAAGCCTAAATCATAGGAAACACAATAATTTGGTATATTGCTTCCACATAAATCAAAAAATGCTACAAAATCTTTTTTTGAAAAAACAGAAGTACAATTATAAGCAACACTTTTAAACTCTAATTTAGTTCCGTCTTTTAGAATTTGTTTAAAGCCAGGGTTTATGGATGTTGTATTTCCATCTGTCCATGGTGATTCTCCCCAAGTAGCATAACCTGCTCCAGATAACTTTACATAATATGAATTTGTACTTTTTGCGTAGTTGTATCCAAACTTGTTTATAGTTACTGTTTTATCCATCGGAATAAAAGCAAACACCAACCCAGACATTAAAACTAAAACCACTAACAAACTTAATATCTTCTTCATCATAATCACCTCAATTTAACTCCGTTATTTTTAAAACCACATAAACTGTGTCTTTGTTGTAAAGTATTGATTTTCCTTGTTTAAAATTTCCTGACAATAAAGCACTGCATATGTTGTCTGTGCTTGTTTGGCTAACATAACCATCATAATTACTATAAACTCCTTGTAATACAGAGTCATATTTGTCACATTTTTTCAAATCTTTTGTATAATCCAGCCCGAACTGTACAAGGTTTACTTCGATTTTTCCATATTCAGTATTAACTATTTCTTTACCATATAAACTAAGTTCAATTTGCTTTCCTAAAGTCTGCCCACAATCAGCATCATCTAAATCTTCATAACATTTGTTTGGCATAAATAGGTTTACTACGAACTTGTCAGAAAATATATGCCAAGTTAGTGAACTTAAATATAATACCCCACCGCTTTTTAAAACTGCTTTATATCCTGTGCCAGCCATGCCTATTTCTGTTCCAGATAGTTTAACATAATACGAACTAGTAATATTTATATTTTTAAATTTTTTATCAAAAGTGTCTTGTGCAATTTTGTTTTTGAACGCAAAAGGATCTAAAGCAAACACCATTCCGCTAAACAATACAAAAATTAACAACAATCCAAAAATATATCCCATATATTTCATCATATAATATACTGACTTAAATAAGTATATAAATGTATTTATTCACTCAATAAATGAATCTGAAACAAGTTTAAGCTTTGTTGTCTCTCTTTTTGTGATCGCCTTTTGGATCATTGATTTAAGTGGTTCGGGTATGGAATCTAGGCGTTTGTCTATATAATACTGGTTTATATCCAATAGTTCCGAGAACCCTGATTGTATTAGCATATCCTTTATTTCCTTATATTCCTTGCTTGTCTTTGAAGGTAGCCTTATTCCTTCTTCTTTTAAGATCTTTATAAGCGCATTTGTGCCTTGGAGGTTGTCAAGTTTCTCGTGTTCTGCGTATTTTTCAATATCTTCCTCTACTTCTTTAAGTTGTCCGGATATGTGGCTTTTTAGTATTGCTAATTCAGTATATTTATCTACAAGCTTTACCCCGTGATCAGCAGAGAATCTCTCTAAACTCATCTGTTTGGTTTCTACTAGATGCCTTCTTTTTGGGCATTTAGATGCAAATTCACACCAATCACAGAGGGCAGATTCTTTTGGGTTAAACTCCTTCTCTTCTTCGATTTTATCGATCCAAGCCATAATGCTTGTCTTTATTTCTTCAAGCTTTTCATCAGATTTTGTAATCCTTATTTCCTTCCCAAAACCAAGATAATGCCATACAAGTTCAATCTTTTTTGCATCTGGGTATTTTTCTTTTACTGCTATTGAGTAAAGGGCAAGCTGTTTGTCCTCATCTATGTATTCGTTTGTGGGCAGAGTTCCGGAGGTTTTATAATCGTGAATTACATAAGTTCCGTCTTTTTTTAGGGCAAGTCGGTCAATGTACCCAGTAAGAGTATATTTATCTCCCCCAAGCTTCAAATAAACCTGTTGCTCTAGTCCAACAGTGTAGTCTTGGTCAAAAGGAGAATATTTGTCATAATAGTCTGAGATGTGCTCTTTTCCTCGACTCAAAGTTTCTTTTTCGGAGTATTCCTCTCTAACTATCTTTGTTTTCTGTTTGAATTCTTTGTGCCATTCTTTATTGTAAAAATCTAAAAGTTCTTTTTTTGTGTTTAATTTTCCATGCTGTAGATCTTTGTAAAGTTTTTCAAGAGTGTGGTGCACAGTAGTTCCTAGATGACTTTCAATAGATGTCTCAAAGTCCTTTTCTTCTTTATCAATATAAGAGAATTTGAATTTAAGTGGGCAAGATATGAAAGAGTTAATCTTTGAGTAGTAGTACATTGTCATAGCTATAATTAGGGTAAAAAAGAATATATATCTTGTTAAGTTATTATAAATACATATAAGGCCAAAGTAAAGATGATTTTTATGGCAGTAGAATCCCGAGAACTTGTTCGAATAAAAAATCAAAAAGGAAGAAAAATTACTCCAGATGATGTAATGGCGTTGGCGATTCTTGTTGAAGAAGCAGTGAGAACAAAAGGCCCTGATTTTGTTGCAGCACCAATTGTTCAGAAACTGGTGCTAAGAAAAGAAGGGAAAATCACTCCCGAAGCAATAATGGCTTTGATTAGATACATCTTTCCTAGGGAACAATTAAGAACAGGGGAAAGCCCCCTTGCACTTGCAAAAAACTATGTTGAACAAAATAGAACTTTTAAAACAGATAGGCTTTATGCACAAGCAAAGCTATTTATGGCTGAAAATCCAGGCATTTCTTATCAACAGACAGCAAAAAAAATAGGAATTGACCTAGCGAGTCTTAGGCGAAGGTTAAGGGGGGAGGGAGTAAAAAAACTATCTTCTGCAGAAAGAGGAAGAAGAGTATTAAAGGGTAGGGGTGACGACTCGGCAAAAGTAAGTTATGGTACTTACATCAGTAAGCACACATTTAATATGCTTAAACTTATTATTGAAACAAATCACAATGACTTATTAAAAGCAGAAAGAGAATGGGGGGAAATAATAAAAAATGAAAAAACGGCAAGACTATTATTTAGAGTTGTTTTTCCGGCCTATTTAATGGAAAGTATTGGCCTCGAAGGTTGCATAAAAAGATATGATGCTTGGCTAGATACTAATCCAAGATGGACAAAAAGAGAAAAAGAACGCCATCTTGCAGGTAAAACAAAGCAAAAAAAAGATCCAGTGTCTGAGGACGTAAAAAAGGAAAGAGCAAACGAAAGTTCTGGATCTTATCCGCGTGGAGACAGAGTAATGGTTTTTTTTAATAGGTTTTTGGAATCAAAGATAAAAGAAGATAATGATGTTGGTAATAAAAAATTGTTTTTAGGTATTGCAATGGACATCCTAAAAGGCGAAAATGGAATCGGTTTAAGTGAAAGGCATAACCTTGATCAGTTAACTATAATTGGAGTAAGGAGAAAAATAATGAATTATTTTTTTGAATATCAGAATAATCCTGGCGGAATAGCAAATAGGAAAAAACTTCTTACCTTACTTAATGCTACAAATTTTTATGATACTTTTCATGATGGCTGGGTATCACCTGAGTATCGCGATCATGTGACACGAACAAATAGAATAGTAGATGGAATTGTACATTCTTTAAGAGAGCCCGTGTGGGCTTCTATGCACAAAGAAATGAAAAAAGATTATGTTCCAGAAGTAAGAAAAGAACATAAATTTGAATTAAAAAGAGTATAAAGGTTTACTTGTTTCTGCTCATAAATATGAACAGTAGGATGAAGAAAGCAATTATTATTGCTGTTGAAAATGTGCTTGTTGTTTTGAAAGAAATTGAAGAAAAATTTTGTATTATCCAGTAGATCGCAAAAAAACCAATTACCACAATAAGCAAAATCTTCATATTGCGATCCATAACCGGCACCCAATATATCTTAGATAGAGAGAAATTATAAAAATATCTAATATTTTAAGTCTTATTTGCAATTCAATTCATAAAAGTAGTATTCTTCTGGAGCTTTGCCACTCTTTCCAATTACTTTGAACCCTGCTCGCTCTAGAACTCCTTGGGACTTTGTGTTTGAGATAAGAGTCTTTGCGTAAATCTTCTTCAAACCAAGATAATCAAAGGCAAAAGGAAGAAGATGCTTTAGGGCCTTGGTGGCTATTCCTTTACCCCAGTTGGATTTTGTTAACCAATACCCTATGTAGCCAGTTCCTTTTTTGTAATCCATATGATGTAAACTCAAGACACCCACAAAGTTATGCTCTTGGTCTTCAATAACTAGTTCATACCCTGTTGCTGTTGCTTCTTTATCTTGCATCTTTTCAATGTATTTCTTCGCTTTTGCAAGTGTGTTGTATTTTTTAACAACCATGTTGTTATTGGCAATTTCTGGATCTTTAGCATTAGAGACAATATTCTGTAGATCCTTTAATTCCATTTGCCTAACAAAATAGTTGTCAAAAGAGAATTCCATAATAATATTTGGAATATATCGGTTTTTAACTAGATTATCCTAAAAAATCCCTGGTTTCTATCTTGTGTGGCAGGTACTCTTCGGTTATGAACCTAATCCCTTTTCTACTTAAGGCTTCCAATTCTAGTTTGTAGTTCCTTTGCTTCATTAAATCAAACTCTTTCTGCCAGCCTTTGTCTTTCTTGAACCAAGGATATTCTTTCATTTCTTTTATTCTTTTTATATCTTGCAAATTAAGCTTAATAGTTACATTGCTTGGAATCTTATACTTGTCAACATCAGAAATCATAAGACCAAGATACTTTGTATCTGGGGTTGCAAGCTTCTCTTCAGAATAACTCAATGAAATAGAGCCTTGCTTTATTACTGAATAAATATACATCCCCCATGGATCAGCATCCATTAAGGCATAAACAGGGAGTTTATACTCTTTGTTCAACCTCTGAACAAGCCTTCTCTCTGCTCTTGCTGGCTGTCCTTTTCCAGTGATAATAATACACTTGTGCTTTTTCCAGAATTGGTCCTCATTGAACCTTTTCCACACCGCATCTTTCTCTATGAACAGCACATATTCTGCATCTAGGTCTTTGATCTCTATTTTCTCTGGCTCAACATTAGATGGGACACCCCAACCACCAGAACCCATTCTTGCTAAATCAATTGTGTCTTTTCCATCTTTGACAGTCATTTTTCCAGCAATTATTCCTTTTGTAGATGCTGTTAAATGTAGTTCTTCTCTTAGCAGCCCAAGAGATGCTTCTAAGTCCTCAATAAGAGGGTCTGATTCTGACTGATCTTCAAAAACATTTTCTTTTGTGCCTTCGATTGTGTGTTTTAGTGCATAGTATAGATCTCTGATTGAAGTTGTTGCTCCGTGCTTTATTAAGTTTTTTACTTCTGAAGCAACAAGGATTGTCTGCATGAATTTTCTTGCATGCCCTATGTTCAAAAAGTGCCTTTTGCTTTCTTTGTCTCCAAGCTTGATAGTTTTGGAAACTTTATCATAATAAACATTCCCTAAAGATCTAACTGGGATGGAATAGTTTGGTTCTTTCCCCTCATCGATCTGTTTAGTAATTTCTGTACCTAATTTTTCGATTTTCTTTACAGTATCACTCATCGTGATCACCATCTGCCTCAAAATAATCTGTTATTTTATCTTTTTTACCTTTACTTTTTTTCTCTTCTGCATCTTCAGGGATTTCGCCTTCGCTTATGTCTTCAGATTCTTCTTGTTCATTCATTTCTTCTATCTGTAATTTTTTAGTAATAATGTCTTCTAATTTATCAATAAGCTCTTTCTTGTTTCTATCTGTCAGCAAATGTAGGCCTTCAGCAACCTCTTTTGCATAGTTCAGGAATATCCCTCTTTTCTTCATTTTTGTTTCTAGGTGCCTTTTCTTGGACAAGTGTAATCCAAGAGATCTTGCTGCAGTCATTAGCGCTTTTCTTATTTCTTCTACAATTTCTTCCTCTTCTGCTATTGCCTGCTTTCCTGCGCTTGTGTAAGGTATATGAACAGATGAAAGATTTACTAAAATAGAAAGTGGAAGGTTTTCAATATCTTTTAGACCGTATCTTCTCCACTCTATAGAGTTCACTGCTTTTGTGATTCCACAAGCACCGGCATCAAAAAGCAATGGGGCCCTATTAGCAAAACGCATAAGCTCAAGCTTTTTTTCGTTGTTTGCTAATGTCTGACCTGCATCTCCGCCATAAGCAATAGCAACTTCTATTTGTATTGGATAACCGCCATGATATACTGTTGGCTTTCTAGATAGTACAGATAAAAATTCTGGCTTTATAATTTTTCTTAGAGATTCCTCTAAGTACTTTTCTTCAATTGGGATTAAGGTGTCAAGCCTTGGTGCAAAAGTTTTTGTCTTGTCAATAGCTTTTACTACCTTTTCAAACATTTCCCAATTTGCTTTTGACATAGTTACTTTTGAGATATCGAAATCCAACAGGGAATTTATGTCTTTGATTACTTTGTCTCCAACCCTGTCAAACTCTTGTTTGAATAGCCCAGCAATAGTCTTTTTTGAGTGGTCTTTTGCAAGGGTTTTTAATTCATCAACAGTTATGCATTTTATGTGCGGCTTGATTTCTTTTGGGGTTTTTGGAATATATCCGCTCGATCTTTCAAAAATGTAAGTGTTGTTAAAAGGATCAGTATATTTTATTGTTGCATGTGGGTTTGCAATTGCGGTTCTTTTTAGGTATTCTAAAGCATTCTGGCTGCTGTTCTGGTAATTCACTTCTTTGAATTCTGACTTAACCGCAATGCCCCGATAATCATAATCCAATTCTTTTTGTAGCTTTATTTTTGGCTCGTTTTTCGCAGTATCTATCTCAAGTTCCATATACAAGGGCTTTCCGCCAGTTCCAGAAATTATTTTTGATGGCTTTCCAGTAGTCACTTGGCTTAATAATATACATCCACTTGCACCAATACCTTGCTGTCCTCTTGTTTGTATTAGCCTGTGGAATTTGGTTCCTGCTAAAAGTTTTCCTAGAGCTTTGCCTACTTTATCTTTTGGGATTCCTGGGCCATTATCAATAACATGGACTTCATAATGTTCTTCCCCCAAAGGAATTATTTTCACTATTATTTCAGGAAGAATCCCTGCTTCTTCACAAGCATCCAAAGAATTACAAACATATTCTGCAATTACCGTTGTCAGAGATCTAAGCTTTCCATAAAGCCCCAACATCTGTCTGTTTCTTTTAAAGAATTCAGCAACTGAGCTTTCCTTAAAACTTGCAGAGAATTTGTCTTCGGACATATTATCAACTCTTCTGTTTTAGTATTGCTTTCTTTACAAATGTCTTCACTGCTTGTATCTCTGAACCTTGTAGAAGTCTGCCAACAGAATCAATTGCAATAGATAGAGTTGGTTCTTTTCCAATTATTGCAACTGTTTTTCCTTGAACAGATATAAAACAAGAAGTAGTATCTTCTATATACTGCCTTACTGCCCCTTTTGTGCCAATGACTCTTGACCTTTTGGTCTCTCTGGATTTTTCTGATTTTGCATATTCAGTAAGATCAGTTAGCCACAGAACATAATCATCATCTAATAGGTAAAGTGCATGGTCTGGAGAAAAGCCTCTTCCAATTGCTTTTATCACACTTTCAAGTTTATAAAAAGTTAGTGGGTTTGCTTCCTTTTTTTCTAGGTTTACATCACCAGTTTGGCTGTCTACCTCTATTTTTGCAAGAGTGATCTCTTCTAATCTTTTTCTTGTTTCACCCTTTTTTCCAATTAGGATTGGAACTCGGTCCATAGGTATTTTCAAATAAGTATTCATATTAATCCCTCGATTTCTTTTTCTACAAACTCTGATTTGTATTTGTATTTTTCAAATAATTTCTTTATGTTTTGTAAATCTCTTAAATAAAACTTTTTTGCTCGTGGATTGTCATAAGTTGTTGATTGCGACATATCTATAAAGTAAACATCTTTCCAGAATATAATATTATACTCAGACAAATCGCCATGCACAAGCCTACCTTTTTTTAAGGCTTTCATATTGTCTTCAATGCCCCTGAAAATTATCTCTTTGTTTGCTTCAATCTCTGCCTTGTTTAATTTGTCTAATGTTATTTCTGGGTCTCCAACACAACCCATTGCTACTATATTATCAATAAATTTAATTGGTTCAGGAACTAGGCACCCCGCCTTTGCTGCCACCTTTAGGTTTCTAAATTCTTTTTGCGCCATAAGATTAGAAATCATAGCCCTATTTTTTTTGATTACTGGGAATCGAGGGTCGCTTTCAACATATTCCAAGAATTTTGAAAAAGAGGTTGTTTCTCTTCTAAAGATTTTCAATACAATTTTTTTATCATTTTTGTGGGCCAAAAATACATTCGCTTCTTTTCCTGTTGAGATTAGACCCTCCATTGTATCTAGTACTTTTTTTGAGTATAGTTTAGAAATTGAGATATAAAGCCTGTTATCAAAAACTTCGCGGTAGATCTTTCTAGTTCTTTCAAAATTATTTATGCTGGCTTTGAACTTTTCCCCAAATAATCTTGAAACATCCATTTTTATCACTAACATCCTAATAGGTTACCAAATCTTTGTACACCCTCTTTATGCCGAACAAACAATTTGTCCAGTCTTTAATCTCTTCTTTTGTTATATTATTTTTCCAATTCACGTGGGCCTTGTGCCCACCCTTTTCTTTCTTTAGCGAACTTAGGTTTTCTTTCTTTTGGAAAAGAAAGAAAAGATAGCCCCGCTGGGATTTGAACCCAGGTTTAGAGGTCCAGAGCCTCTACTGATAGGCCGCTACACTACGGGGCTTTTTGTTTCTTATGCCTTTTACCTAACTTATGCTGTCCTTTGCCTACTTGCAATCGTTTATATATATAATCAAGTAATTGTTATATATTTATTATCTAATAAACAATTTGTGGATTTAGTGAATACTATGCCAGAAAAAAAGACAACTGTGGTTAAGAAGCCAAAAAAAAGTACAAACCTAATACGAACAGTTACTATCTCTGGGCCAAATAATACTAGTACTAAGCACGTTTTACTTGGAACTGCACATATTTCTAAAGACAGTGTGAAGCAAATAAAAGAAGTTATTAATAAGGAAAAACCAGATGTTATTGCTATTGAACTTTGTGAGGCAAGATTACATAAGTTAACTAATCAGCAGGCTTGGAAGCAAATGAATATTTTTGAGGTTATAAAAAGCGGAAATGTATACTTGTTTTTGTTGAATCTGTATCTGGCTAATCTTCAGAAAAAAATGGGTGAAAAGGTAGGGGTTATGCCTGGCCAAGAAATGTTAGAGGCCTACGGTATTGCAAAAGCAGCTGGAATCCCAATTGTGCTTGCAGACCGGGATGTGCAGGTAACTCTTAAGAGGGCAATGCTTAAACTAAATTTTATAGAAAAATTCAAAATGCTGTACTTCTTCTTTTTGTCATTTTTTAAGATGGAAGATCAAATTACACCTGAAAAGATAGAGGAAATGAAAAATCAAGATCTGATTAACCAAGCAATGGAAGAGATGGTAAAACAGTTCCCACACTTGAAAGAGGTTTTGGTGGACGAGAGAGACCAATTTATTTCTGAAAAAATTAGAGGAATAAAGGCAGATAAAGTGCTGACTATTGTTGGTGCAGGGCATTTAGAAGGCATTGAAAAGAATCTAAAGGCCGGAAAAAAAGCAGACCTTTCTGAGCTAAATAAAGTAAGGAAAAAGAAAAAATTCAAACTTTTACAATGGTTAGTTCCTATTTTATTTATTGGATTAATTGTTTATGGCTTTATGACTAAAGGGTTGGGTGTGGGCCTGACTATGTTGATCACCTGTTATCTTGTGATTGCAGTATTTTCTGCAATAAGTGCAATAATTGCGGGGGCAAGATTAATCACAATTCTTGCCGCATTTTTCTCTGCGCCTTTTGCAGTAGCAAACCCGCTAATTGCAACAGGTTGGATTGCGGGTGCGGTAGAGACTTGGGCGGACAAACCAAAAGTTGAGGATTTTTTGGGGCTTAGTAATGTTAAGTTTTCATTCAAAGAGTTAAGGCGTAACAGAGTGAGTAGAATTTTATTAATTGTGGCATTATGTAATATAGGTGCAACCATAGGATCACTAGTTGCATTGCCGATTATGTTAAAGTTCATATTTTAGGAGTGAGTTAGATGGATATTGTTAATCTTGCATTAAGAAGAAATTTATTTTTCCCTTCTGCGGAAATCTATGGTGGTGCAGCAGGCCTTTGGGACTACGGACCAATTGGGCTGAAGATTGTTGATAATGTGCGAACTTTTTGGAGAAAGTACGCTGTTGAAAATAATAATTATACAGAAATATCTGGGTCTTGTATTCTTCCAAAAATTGTTTTTGAGGCATCAGGACATCTAAGTTCTTTAAATGACCCAATAATAAAATGTACAAAATGTGGGTCTGTAGAAAGAGCGGACAAGCTTGTTGCAAAGCTTGCTGGTACCGAACTTGGAGAAAGCGCAGATACTAAAGAATTTGATAAAATTATTGCTAATAAAAAAATTGTTTGTGAAAAATGTAAAGGAAAATTCGGGAAAGCAGAGAAGTTCAATTTGATGTTCCCTTTATCCCTTGGTGCAACTGGAAAAGAATTGGGGTATTTAAGAGGAGAAGCTTGCCAGAATATTTTTTTGGCATTTAGCAGAATGTATAAAACAAAGAACTGCCTTCCTTTGGGAATAGCCCAAGCAGGAAGGGCTTTTAGAAATGAAATCGCCCCAAGAAATGCATTAATAAGAGTAAGAGAAATGGAGCAAATGGATGTGGAAATATTCTTTAATCCAAAAAAAGATGACTACAAAGTTGATGAAAAAAGAAAGCTTCCAATATTGTTTAAAAATGGAACTTTTAAAGAGGTAACAATTAAAGAATTAAAAGACAAAAAATTAATTCTACATAATGTAATTTCCGCTCATTTATTACAAGAATATGATATGCTTTTAGCAATGGGTTTCAAAAAAGACAAAATAAGATTTAGAGAAGTTGATGAAAATGACAGAGCATTCTATTCTGCGTTTACTTTTGATACTGAAGTTGAGACTAGTTTAGGATGGGTAGAAATAACTGCAAATAATTACAGAACTGACCACGACCTAAGCAGACATGGAAAGTTTAGTAAGCAAAACCTTTCTGTTAAAGAAGAAGGTGAAGAAAAGGAATTTACCCCACATATTTACGAGACTTCTAAAGGTTTGGGCAGAACAGTTTATTGTTTGATTGACCAGAACTTAACAGAAATAAATGGGAAAGTAGTTCTTACTTTAAATCCGGGAATAAGTCCATATGATTGCGCGGTGTACCCTTTAGTAAATAAGGATGGCATTGATGGAGTTGCAGAAGAGCTAAATAAAGATCTTAAGTCTTGTGGGTTTAATGTGCTGTATGAAGACAAAGGAAGTGTTGGGAAGAGATATGCAAAGAGTGACGAGATTGGAGTAAGGTATGCTATTACTGTTGATTATGACTCTTTGAAAGATAAAGCAGTAACTTTAAGGGACTCTTGGACAACAAAGCAGGATAGAATAAAGATAAAAGATTTGAAAGATAAACTGTTTGAGTTAAAGTATAAACAATAAGGGCTTTGTGTCGTAATGACCAACCCCACTTTTATTATATTTTTTTAATGTAATTACTATTTTTGTTGTTAAAATTAACGTCTTTTGATTTTTTGCATTAGTTTACTGAATGCTAAATCAATATATAAAACAAGGGGATATTTACTATAGATATTAGAAATAAAGAGACTTCCCCTCTTTAGAAAAATATCAAAGAACTGGAATGGAATAGGTTGGTTCGAAAGAGTTAAACTGCTTGCAGATCCCTGACTCTTTCTGTCAGCCTTTTTCAGGCTTTATTTTTTTGTCTTTTGCTTTTTCTCTTTTGGTTTTTTTACTACTTGCTTTTTAGTAAGTAGACTGGGTTCAATCTTTGCTGGTTTATCAGTACAAGGTTCGTCTCCAGATTCTATCTTTGAGAGCTTCTTCTTATCTGCTTCTATATTGTACTTTATGCTTGTTATTTCTTCTTTGTAGTCCTTAACAAGGCGGTTGTATTCTTCTTCTGAAATCAGGTTCTTAGTATAGAAAGAGATTGTTCTTGAAAGCTTGTTCTGTAAATACTTTAGCTGACTTTCTAAATATGACAGATCTTCTAAGTTGTCTACAATTGTTTTTCTTTGCTTTTCTAAGCAGATCAACTTCTTGTTGTAGTCTTTTCTTAATAATATATATTCACTATCTTCTACCTTGCCAGCAAGATATTTTTTATCTAAATCAAGTAAGTAATTCTTTGCAGCAGTTATTTCTTTATTTGCATCTCTGAAGACTTTATTTTCGGTTTTTGCTTTTATTTTTGCAATAAAATAAATTACTATTATTGAAAGTATGAATAAAGCAATAATAACTGCAACGATATACAAAAATCCAAAGTCCATATTTGTTTTTGCAGTAACTGTTCCTTTATTTGCGTCCTTTGTGTCTTCCGGAGCAACAACTTTTTCTAATGTTTCTCTGTTGTCGTAGAAGTTGCTTGATGCGGAGTAAAGATTGTCTGCTAAATAAAGCAATTCTAATGAACTTGCTAAGCTATTTAAAGCATAAATAATGTTATTCTGTCCTTTGTAAAACTTTGCTTCGTTTAAGAAGTATTTTGAGTGGTTAAGATAAAGCTCTGACCAAACATATTGAATATTAGAATCTTTCATTTTTGTTTCAAGAGCTTGTATTTTTTCTACAACTATTGGCTCTAGTTCTGGGTAGCTTTTATTTTCCATTAGAATATTTGCGTTTACTATGCCCAAAACTGTTGCGGATTCATAAAGGGAGGTTAGGTACCAACCTTTGTTATAAGATTCTTTTGCACCAAAGATCCTTCTATCTAGGTCC
Source organism: Candidatus Iainarchaeum sp. (assembly GCA_028710695.1). Classification (GTDB taxonomy): domain Archaea; phylum Iainarchaeota; class Iainarchaeia; order Iainarchaeales; family 0-14-0-20-30-16; genus JAQTTP01. The sequence goes on along the minus strand of JAQTTP010000010.1, from coordinate 7,814 downwards.
TGTAATTCATACTTGTTTATTGCTTCTTCTGATTTCCCAATTTCTTGTAAGGTGGTATATGCTGAATCAGCATAATCTTTTACAGAAACATAAGTTGTGTTTTTGTCAATATTACTCAAAAACCCATCAGCAACCATAACCCATTCTTTTGCATATTCATATTTTTCTAGTTTGTCCATAGCCACTGTTTTTACCTGGTTGTTAATTACAACTGCTACGGCGTCTAATTGTGAGACATAGTTCTTTGCCCAAAGGTAACGCTCTTGAGCAGCAACAAACCATTCAAAACCATCATAAGGCAAGTAATTTAATTTTTCTTCTAAAATGTTCAGATTTTCTTTAAGAATATTTACGTTTTCATTAAAGGTTTTAGAGTTTATTGTCAATAGAGATGGATCATTACAAACATCTATTACTAAGTTAGCATAAATATTTGATAAAAAGAAATAATTTGCTGCAGAGTAAAGATAGTTTCCGTCTTTTGCAGATTGTCCATCATCATAAAGTTTTTCAGAATAAACAACAAGCTCAAGCATTGTGTTTGTTACATCTTGGTCTAATAAAGTGTTATTCATCAATACCTTTGAATTGTCTATATTAGATTTTAGGGTTAGAGCATAAGAGCTGACAAAGTCCGCAAATCCTGCCATGTTTTCTTGGTACTGGGTTGGGGGCGGATTGTAAATTACCATTTCTTTACTGTCACTCATATCTATATTTATGTCTTCGATTGGTGTCTTCAGATATTCTAAGGCCTCATCTAAGGTTTCAACCCCGATTACTTTTATTCCATATTTTTCATAAGCATAAGTACTAAGGTTTACTTTCTTTACACCATCATCTTTTACTACTACATCTAAGTTAGATGCTGGCACAAAGAATAATTTAATGCCTTTTTCATGAGCCACTTTTGTTTTTTCTAAAACACCCCCAATTGCCCCAATAAGGCCTTGAGATGAAATTGTTCCTGTTGCGGAAATGTATTCTGGCAATTCAATTCCTTGAAGCATGCTTACTGTCAACAAACCCATTGGTAGACCAGCACTTGGGCCGTCCACAATTTTTGCATCACTTACAATCTCGTATTTGTAGTCATAGGTGTCTACAAAATCAACATAATTTTTTGAGAGTTGTACAACAGTTTTTTCTGTATTTTGGGTACTAATTCCTATGAGGGAGGTAATTTTTGACCAGATTTGGCCATCACCGGCTACTAAATCAAGAGTTAGACTTGCAGATATTCCTTGGCCATCATCACTAACAGCAAACAAGTCAATGCTTCCAGTTGTTATTGGTTCAGCATAGATTACAGATACAAATAATAAGGACATTAAACAGAAAATAAAGAGTTTATTCATTTTTTCACACTCCCTCGCCCGGTAACCTCTCTATAGAGAGTAAAGAGTTTAGTGTTGCCGTTAACTTCAAAAATTCCCAGCCTTGCACCGGCATCAAGCCACGCGTGAGCATAGGAAAAGGATGCTAAAGCAATATCATAGTTTCCAATTTTAAGTTGGTATTCTCCATCAGAGATATAGTTCTTTGCCATATTCTGAAAGTCCTCTGCAACCTTGTACAGAGATCCTGTTTTTGCAACAGAAATCTTTGCAAGTTTTAATGCCTTTTTTGAAAGCGCTAAATACTTTTTACACCGAAGAATGAGCTCTTTATCCATCAACAACACCTATTAATAAATATAACAAATACATTCTATATATAACTTACTTATTTGTGCTTTATAACGGTGAGATAATGAATTACATTGGGAAGACTGTAGAAATTGATTTTAAAAATGCTTTAAAAGAAGACAAAATTAGAGGGGTTGTATTGCCATCCTCTACAGAAAAAGTATATATCATAAAGCAAAAAAGTGGATATAATGTGGGAATACTTAAAGAAAATATAATCTCTATAAAAGAAGTAAAGGAAAAAATAGAACAAGTAGAGATAGTTAAGGAAAAAATAGTCAAACAAGATAGTAGCAAAAAGAAAATTTTGATTTGCACGATTGGTGGAACTATAGCATCAAAGATCGATTATAACACTGGTGCGGTAAGCGCTAAATTTTCTTCAGAAGATCTTCTGAATCTTATTCCGGAATTAAAAACTCTGGCTAATATTGAAACTCATACTTATGGACAGATAATGAGTGAAGATTTAAAGAATAAAAATTGGGAAGAGGTTGCACAGTTAATTTACACAAAACATAAAGATTATGATGGAATTATTTTGACACACGGAACTGATGTATTACATTATACTTCAGCAGTTTTAAGTTATATGTTGGAGGGGGTTAATATCCCAGTTGTTGTTGTGGGCTCTCAGAGATCTAGTGATAGGCCTTCTGCAGATACAACTTACAACTTACTTGGCGCAGTTAAGTTCATAACTGAAAGTAAAAAGGGTGGTGTGTTTGTATCTATGCACTCATCCTCGGGCGACACAGAAATAGATATAATTGCAGGTACCAGAGCAAGAAAAATGCATAGTTCAAGAAGAGATGCTTTCAGATCAATAAATATTGAACCCGTTGCAAAAGTTGTTTTTGATTTAAGAGATATATCAAAAGCAAAAGTTAAATTTTCCGATTCTTATAAATTGATTTCTTCTGGAAAATTAGAGAAGCCAGGGAAACTAAGTAATGATGTTTACTTGTTAAAATTTTTTCCAAGCCAAGACCCAAAGATAATTGATTATTTAAAGAAAGAAGGATATAAAGTAATCATTCTTGAAGGCACAGGATTAGGGCATGTGTCTGGTGACTTTATACCTCAAATTACAAAAGCTAAAGATGTGCTTTTCTTTATGACAACCCAGACTATTTACGGACGGGTTAATCAAAATGTTTATTCTAGGCTGAGGCAGATCAAAGATGCAGGTGTTATTGGGCTGGAAGATATGACTACTGAGGCAGCAGTTATGAAAGCAAAATACATTCTTGGAAAATACTCAAAGAAAGAGGACATAATTAGGGAAATGACTGCCCCCAAAGCTTTGGATGTGGGTTCTAGAACTGAATAAAGCAAAATAGGTGGACAAACATGCAAACAGATAAACTTGACAAGAAAACCACCCTTGTACTTAAAGAAATTGAGAAAAAAGGAGAGCGTTTTTACATCCAAAGTAAAGGCCGAAAAGAAGTAATAAAGCTTTGGAGAATTTCTTTTGAAAAAGGGCTTCTTCTACATAATCTTATTATTCAATTAAAACCTAAAAAGATATTAGAGCTCGGTACCTCCGTAGGTTATAGTACTCTCTTTTTAGTAGATGCGGCCAAGAAAGTAAAAGCTTTTGTAGAATCAATTGAAGTAATGCAAGAAAAATGTGAGATTGCAAAATCTAATTTAGATAAAGCAAGTTTATCAAAGTATTGTAAAATAATTAATGCTAATATCCTCAACTCAATGGAATCTTATGCAGAAAAAATTGACTTCATATTTATGGATGCAAACAAAAGCCAATATACCGTATACTACAAGGGATTTAATAAAAATCTTAATTCCGGGGCAATAATCTTTGCAGATAATATTTTAAAAGAAACAACTAATGGATTCAAAGAGATAATACGCCAAGATCTTGGACAAAATATAAGAGAATATGAGATAAATTACAAAGATGATTATCTTCAGGCTACAAAACTATAAAGTTATTATTTCGTACCGCCCATCTTTATTTATTTCTGAGACTACGGCTAGCAAAGCAGAGTACTTTGCTACATAACTCTTATTTATTACTATTTTCTTACAGTTTAGAGTCTTTGTTATTGCTTCTTGAATTGTTTTCTTCAGCAGGCCATTGTCTTCCATTTGAGTCAAAATATATTTTGGAATTATGTGCCCTATGCCTGCTTTTGCCTTTTCTTCTATCTTTTTTATTTCTTCAAAATCAAAGTAATGTGAGCCACCAATTAGAACTGCCCCCTGCTTATTTTGTAACTCTAATTCTTTAGTAAATAGAGGCTTGATCCAAGATATATATGCTTTAAGCAAATCAGGATTAGCCCAACTTGCATCATCTGGTCCAACTTCAATATACATGTGTGGTCTCAAAAAAAGCGGGCCATGGTGAGTAACTTCCATAAAGTGTTTTATGTTTTTGTTATAGTTTTCAAAGAATAGATCTTTGAGCTCAGAAAGTGCAAGAGATAGAGTATTGTCTTTACCTCCAAAATCTGCTTTTAGATAGCAACCAGTAAAGTGAACTGTAAAATATCCTGGCCCGTCCTTTGATTTGTGCTTAGAAATAAAAAAATAAACTGCATTTTCTTGATTTAGAATTTTGTGCTTGGAAGAGTCCAAATTAAGATGCATTTCATCAAAATAAATAAATTCTGTACTATTATTTAGAGAAAATAGTGAATAATCTTTGCTTTTTTCAACTAATTCTAGCTCTGGCGTGAATTCATTTTTTAACTCATTGAATACTCTCTCGCTAAAACAATCTTCTTTTGAAAAAATGAAAAACTTTTTAAGCATAAACTATTTTATATGATAAGAATATATATTACATTACTGTGTATATTATAAGAGTTATAAAGTGAAGGATTGATTTAAAGGGTGATGATTAATGTTAGCAATAAAAAGTGTTTTGATACCATTTAACATAAAACTTGGAACAAAAAAACCACAAGAATTGAAACTTATTTTAGAGAATAAAGATGAGGAAAAGAAACTTTTAACTTTGGCTTTTATGGTTGCTAAGGATTTGGCTGTTGAAAGTACAGGAATGAACAATAAATTAGAAAGAACTATAGGGGAAATGGCTCCGGGCGAGTCAAAAACATTTTATTTCCAAATTTTTACTAAGCCAACAACTACTGCAAGGGACTACCCTGCAAGACTAATAATTTACGAGCATTACGGCGATTATAAGTTCGTACAAAAAGAATACAAAAAGGATATGGTAATTAGAGTAGTAAGATAACTACTCTTCAAACCCAACACCACCAAACCAGTAACACATTCTACATAACTTTACAGTATTTGCATATTTTTGATTTTTTATACTCTTTTTCTATTGACAAAGCATCCGCACCTTAATTTCCTTCGCTGATTTGCGGCATAAGGTACATTATGCCGATTCTTGATTTTTTAGACCCCAATTACTAGTTACCTTTTGCTATTATGTATAAAACAGCAAGGTATTTAAAATTTGAAACCAAATATAAAATATGGCTGAAAGAAAACCTCCTGAACGAAAAAAAGGAAACAAGGGTGTTGATGATCTACCACTATTTAAGTTTGCCCGTGAGCGTGAAGAAAGAAGGACAAAAGACATAAGATTTTTAGTAGAAAGGGCGCAAAGGGAAAGAGCATTAAGACAAGCCAAAAGAGACCAGATACTAGATGATAGAAGCAAGACGATTAATACCTTACTGTCAGTATTAACTCAAAAGAGAAATCCACAATTTCAAGATCCAGAATATCATAAAGACCTCAGGGAATCTGAGGATGAACATTCGAGAAATTTAATGAGATTAATGGATTCTGAAAGAGAACATATGGAATCATTAACAGCTATTCTTTCAGATAGGGATTGCTGGGAAATATTTAAAAGAGTTGAATTTCAATTCCATAGATCAAAAACTAAAGAACAAATTCTTAAGACCTTGGATGAGTATGGTACAAGGATATTAAGGACTAATCCAGAAAGAGCATTGCGGATCCAAGGAATAATTGCTTGGCTTTCTGAATAATCTTGTTATGTATACATCAACAAGTTAGGCCGATTTTTGGAAACATTAATATATCGAAAACGTATCTATAATATATGGATTCTAATAACTCTGCTGAAATAGCTAACTACAAAAACCATCTAAACATTTCTGGTTATAGCGACAAAACCCAAAGCCAATACTTGTTGTATCTCAATGACCTCCTTAAGTTCATAAACAAAGATCTTAATACAATAACTACAGAGGATATTACATCCTACCTTTCACATAAAAAAGATGCGGGAATAAGAAATACCTCCCTTAATGCAATTTATGCCAGTATAAAATACTATTTTGATAACTACAAAAAGCTACATCTAATGGAAAATATCAGAACTCCAAAAAAGGAAAAGTATCTTCCAACCGTTTTGACAAAAGACGAAGTAAAAAGACTTTTTGAGGTTATAGAAGACAAAAAAGACAAGCTCATATTAGAACTACTTTATAGCTCTGGCCTTAGAGTCTCAGAACTTTGCAATCTAAAAAAAAATTCAATAGACTTCAGCGAGGCAATAATCCGGATTACTGGTGGAAAAGGCAATAAAGATAGAATTGTAATTGTGTCTAAAAAATGGCTCATAGAGTACCAAGTATTTGCAACCAAGTTTTTTAAGAAGACGGATTCAGAATATGTTTTCTGCAAAAAAAATGGAACAAATTATAGTTCGGACACAATTCAAAAGATGATAAAAAATTATGCAGACAAGGCAAAGATTAATAAAAAAGTAACACCTCATACTTTAAGGCATTCTTTTGCAACACATTTGTTAGATGCGGGGGAAAATATTAGAAAAATCCAAGAGCTTTTAGGACATTCTAATTTATCTACAACTCAAATTTATACAAAGGTTACAACTGATGAGCTCAAAAAAGTAAGAAGCCCGTTAGACAACATGAAATAACATAACTCAAGTGGTTTTTATGACAGAAGAAAAGAAAATGCAGGAATACAAAAGCGTTGATGAAATTATTCCACTTGTTTCGCCAGGGACTCCTCTAAGGGCAGGACTAGATGAAATTTTAAAAGGAGACATCGGTGCATTAATTGTTGTAGGCAGAAATTTAATTTTAGAATGTATAATCAGGGGTGGATTTCGTTTAGACGTCCCACTTACTCCAAATAATTTATTCGAACTTTCAAAGATGGATGGAGCAATTATAATAAGTAATGACTTAAAACAAATAATCTATGCTAATGCCCATCTAATGCCAGACAAAGATATTTCTTCAAAGCAAACAGGAATTAGGCACAGATCTGCGGAGCAGACAGCAAAGCAAACAAATCTGCCAGTAGTTGCAATTTCAAAAAGAAGAAAAAATATTACCTTGTTCTTCAAGGAACAAGAATTCATGTTAAAGCCAGTACAATTTGTTTTGGCAAGCGTTGATCAGAACTTAAGGAGTCTTTATAACACTAGAACTCAGATTGAAGTTGCATTAAATGAATTAACATATTATGAATTTACAAACAATGTAAGCTTAACAGATGTAACAAATATAATCCAAAAAATAATTGGAACCCTAATTCAAAAAAGGAATGCAGAAAAAGCAATTATTGAACTTGGGAAAGAAGGTAAAGATAGAAAAGACATGCTATCAGAATATACTGACGGCCTTGACAGAGAACTTGAACTTATTATTTATGATTATTGCCACAAAGAGAAAAGAGATATTACCTTTGAAGAAATGACACAAAGCCTAGTAAATCTTACGGAAGTGCCATCAAAAGAAGAGCTATTAAGCCTACTTGGATATAATGAAACAGAAAAGAACGAAATAATCTCCCCAAGAGGATATAGGGCATTGTCAAAGATTCCAAAGTTATCCTCAACAATTATTGAAAAGGTTGTTGAAACTAAGAATAATCTATTTGAAATAATGATTACAAAGCCAGAAGACTTGGCATCTGATGCCGCAATTCCAGTAAAAACTACAAAGATGATTATCGACAGATTAAATAGGTTGAATGAAATAGTTCTGAACAGGATTTACAACAAGTATTAAAAACAAATAAGCCTTATAAATAAAGGAGAATATGGACGCTATTATTGTAGATACACTTTTGCAATTAAGTGCAGTTGTACTTCTTGCAGCATCGCTT
>JAQTTP010000014.1 GCA_028710695.1 Candidatus Iainarchaeum sp. | reverse complement strand
ATCGTTTCTAAATCTTTTTGAGTAAAAAGATTTTCATTTGAGGTTTTTACAATTTTAATCTTACTCTTTTTTTTAGGGACTTGCTTTAAGCCAACGACCTCTTCAATGTCTATTCGTCCAGGACGTTTAATGTCTTTTGCTATTTCGCCATATTCTATATTCAATATCCTGCTGGCAATTTTATCTTTTTTTATTCCTTTAATTCCAGTTATTCCTTTCCTTGTCGCCTCTTCTATGAGTTGTTTATACGATAATTTTGCAAGTTCCGTCATTCTATTATTTTTATCTTGTTCCCATTTTATATCAAATTTACGCTGTTCTTCTTTTATTTTCACCTCTTCAATAGTCGGCAATCCCTCTGCTTTGCGCTGTTCATTGATTTCCTTGCGTTCTTTTTCAAGTAAAACAGTTTTCTTTTTTAATTCAGAAATCTGTTTTTCTTTTTCTTTTTTTTCTTTTTGTAAAGAAGCATACTGTTCTTTAAGTTTCCCCTCTTCCTCTTTTTCGATAGATTTTGTATAACCCGACAACACAGTTTCAAATTCTGCACTTTCTTTTATTTTGCTCTGTTCTTTCTGTTTAATGAAAGTTATCCGTTTTTTTTCATCTTCAATTCTTTGTTTTTCTGCCTCTTTTGCTTCTATTTTCTTTTTTTCGTCTGCCTCTTTTTGCGCCTCAAATAACTCTCTATTAAATTGTTTTTTTTCTGCACGAACCTTTATTGCTTCGTTTTTTAACTCTTTCGATATAATATTTGATATCAACACATCTTTTGGCAATACATTATTGTATTTATTTGTTGTTTTTATACCAAGTTCACTTGCTTTGTCTATCGCCTGCATTATTGTAAGCTTTTTATATTTATCTCTTAAATTGCGCTCGTTTATCTCCGAACCTTCTTTTATCTCGGGCACAACCTTTTCTTTTTCTGTTTCTGTTTCTACCTTTGCTTCTGTTTCTTTGGCAGTCGGCGTTTCTATCGGTTTTTCTTCTATTTTTAAATCTTTGTCTTGGAAAACGCTTTCCTCCGGTTTGGTCAACTTATTTACTATTTCTTGTCTCTGCTTTTCATTCGTAATCCCTACAATATCAAACAAACCGTATTCTTTCATATCATTTCTTGATAAAATGCCCTTTTCTTTTATCTCTTTTACTATTTCTGGATTTTCTTCCTTAAATTCTAAAAACCCGTCTTTTATAAAATTTTCATATTCTTTTTCATATTCTTTTTTTACATTATATACCTGTAATGCCTTTGCCCCACCAACAGTCGCCATAACTGTTCCCAACGTTATAAGCCAATCTTCCGCAGTACCTAAATCTTCTTGTGTGCCGGCTGCATATTTCATCAAAGACGCCGCTACCTCTTCAAGGTATTCTCCAGTAAAACCTTCTATCGCCGCCTCTTTTGTGAATTTAGATAAACTTTCAGACGCTTTTTTCCCAAACTTATTTTCTAATAATCTATCAACATATCTCGTTAATATTTGTGTTGCTGGTTTAGCTGCTTTCTCTAACGCTCCGCCTAATTCTTCTGTATAATAATCAATAAATGTATCAATAGAGGCAGAGACAAAAGATAATGCGCCATAATCCTTACTTTCGTAATCCATTTTTTTTAATACAGTATCTCCAATGCCAGCGGTATATGTTCTAATAGCGGCTCTTAATGCTTTGTTTTCAGCGCCCATAGCTTTAAGTAATCCGCTTGACGCATACATTTCTACTGCGAATTTCAACATATCTACTACGCCTTTTTCAATCTTGCTTAACGTTGAATAACCGCCTCGATTTTCTATGTATTTATTATACGCTACAGCTTCCATTACCATATCTCTTGCTTTTACAACGTCAGACATATTAAAAGCCGCTTCTTCTGGTATTGATACGGCAGTTTTTTCTATGGCGTCTATTTGATTTCGTATTTGTTTTATATATCTTGGGTCTTCGCCTTGTTCTATCGCTTCTTGTTCAGCAATTTTAAGATTTAATAAATCATCTCCAATATGCAGCGCACCTTCTCCTGTCATTGTTGTTTTAAAATATTTCCAATTTTCGTTTTGTCCTGTTTTTTTATAATACTCATATCTTTTTAAAAGTTCAGCAGCATTCTTCATATCTGTATGTTTAGATAATTGTGTCCAACTACTAATTATAGGGATATCAATGCCCTCTTCCAATAATTGATTTGCTTTACCAAGTTTTTTTTGTTCAACCGATGTTTCTGGCAATCCTAATCGTTTCCAATATTTACCATACACATCATCATCACTTATTTCTTTTGTTTGTAATTCAATTCGTTCTTTTGCTTCTTTTTCTATTTTTGTCCAAGATGGCGCTGTGTAATCTTTTACGGGTTTATTTTTTTTAAATTCTTCAACAACATCATTCCATTTAGGCGCAGTATCAGTCATTGTTATTTCTTTCATTCAAATATTTCCTCTGTAATGCCATTATTTTCTAAAAATTCTTTAAAACGAACTCTTGTCTTGCCGGTCATATTGTCAAATGATTTAGCAAGATACTTGTTTCTATCACTTATTTTCGTTATTCTTTTTCCATTCGGATACATATGATTATAAGCCAAGAACCAATTTTTTAATTCAACTTTATCCAATTTTTTCTCATTACTTTCTGTTTCGACACGTCCAATTTTTACTTCTGGATATCCATCTTCTACACCTATCATTCTTGCCAACGTTTTAACTCCCGCAGAAATAAAGGTGTCAAATTTAAATTTATCAGTGGTTTTATCTATGCTGTCAACAAATAAATCTTCCATATTAAAAAGCAATAAGTCATTTAATCTCTGATAACGTGGAATTTTATTTGTGTTATATATATTGGCAACCTTTGCCGCTCTTTCGGCTTGTTCTGGTGTTAAGGTATCAGTTTCTTTTATAGGTTCAGAAGACACATTTTCTGTATCTTCAACAGAACTAATAGCACTTGAAGGTTTCATTTCTTGTGTTTCTTCAAATTTCCCAGTCCTTAAATAGTTTGCGTAATTATTTATAGATTTCTGCCTGTCTTTTTCTTCTATTGTGCTGTCTTTGTATATATCAGCAGCAAAAGACGCTATTTTTTCTTCGACATCAAAACCTTTTTGTTCTGCTTCCTTTTTCTTTTCTTTAAACTCTAATTTTCCATCTAACTGATATATATACATCCCATTTTCATCTGAATAAACTTCGCCGGGTTTTAATTCTGTTTTCCCTAATATTTTAAACTTTTGCGGTTCCGGTATATTAACAGACGGAATTATACCGTCTAAATCACTTAAAAACCCGTCTATTACAACGTCCTTGTCTTCATCTGCTAATTCATCAGAAGAAATAACGCTCCAAATCATTTTATTTATATTTTCTATTTCTTTTTGTTGTTCTACATTATATTGTAATGTCGGATATTTCGCCTTATACAAGTCATTCCTTTGCATATTTCTATCGTGGACAACCTGCATTAAAGCAGAACGATAAGATGATGACAATTTTTGTTCGTCTTTTTCTAATTGTTTATATCCTTCTTTTATCCTTAATTCCTCTGCATTTGCGGCATTATCAAGACGTTTTAAATAATCTGCTTTTGTGAAATCATTTTCATATTCAAGATTTATAAGTTCCTTTTGCCTTTCAAAAGCCGTCGCAGCCGCTTGCTGCTGCAATAATGCATTTTGCTTTGCCTCTTCTATTGCCTTTTGAGACAAATACTTATCTCGCCTCGCCTGATTAAGCATTTCATTTTGATTTTGTGTCATTTGTGCTTTTATGCTTTGTTGTTGTGCAATTATTTGAGCGGCAATATTTCTTTGCTGTTGCAAATACTCTCCCTGACCAGCAGCAAAAGCCGTTTGACCTATTTGTTCGACAGGACTATAATCAATCCTAATTCCCATATTATATCCGCCTTATAATGATTTTTTAATATTTTTTGCTGGAATTGTAATTATTTCGCCGTTGCCAGTTTTTATTTTGGCTGTTCCATCTTCTAAATACGCAATCGCAATAACATCTGCGATTTGGTATTCTTTTCCACTATTGTCAACCGCAGTTATTGTTTTAGCTTGATATGATTGTCCTTTTTTATATGGAGAATATACCTTGCCTGTTTTTAATTGTTCTGTTTTTTTATTTGGATATCCATCTTTATTTTTTCCCAAATATCCGCCAGAAAAAGAAGTATCATATGTAGTTGCTGGTTTCTTTTGCTTTTCAGAATAATAATTAGGTATATTATATTTTGAAAAATCAATACCAGAACCATATCCACCACTACTCGAACCAGCACCAGAAGTACCGTAAGATTTCATCAAGTTTGCAAGTAATGCGCTATCCGGATATGTGTCCTCTCGTCTTTCCTGAAATCCTAATTTTGCCTGTTGTAATTGAGCGCCAAGTTGGGCTTTTTGCAACGCTATCTCTTCACCTAATCTTGTTTGGGCGCCTAATTGTTCTTTTGCAACAGAAGAACGAACCGAAGGTCTAATGGTTGAATTATATAAACCAGAAGACGCTAAATCTTGCATTCCAGCACCTTCAACAGATTTATATTTTTCTGCAATATCTGCGATTGCTTGTGTCCCGTAATTATCAAGAACAGAAAGCGATTTTGAATACATATCCTCATAACCCTTTAATATCTCGGCATATCTTTCTTCGTTTGCTTTTTTTGCCTCATCTTGTGCCTTTTTATATCCGTCTAACAAAGACCCTGATGAAGAAGATGTCGCTTTTGGTGCTATATACGGAACACCTTGAAAGTTTTTTGGCGTATATCTTCCACCAGTATAACCCCAAGTTTTAAGAGTAGCTGCCATTTGTTATTCCTCACTATATAATGTTTGTAATTTTAAAATATTTCCAAAATTTCCACCTATTCCAGAGGCAGAATAAAATACAGGTGATACTTCATATAAAACGCCTTCTGTAAGTCCAGTTATGTTTATAGTGTCTGTTTCTACTGGGTTTGTAATCGAAGCGGTAAATGACCAGTCATTTATATCTGAACGTTTATATGTTCTATAAGCCATTTTCATCGATACAGCACCAGAAGGGACGTCTCTAACTGTAAATGTAAAACTCGTTGTTGTTTTATCAGATAAATATACTTCTCCACTTCCTACAAGAACTGTTTCTTGCTTATAATTAAAGTTTACTGATATGCCTGCGCTAATAGAATTTACAGTCGCCGTAATAACATATGAACCCTCGTCGCCGTCAGTAAATCCAGTTAAAAGAGATGAATATTTATATATGCCAGTATCAACCTTTGCAACCGTTACGGTTATTGCGGTAGCCGTTCCGTTTTTGTAAAGTGTAGTTGAAGGCAAACTATCAGCGTCAGATATTGAACCGGTATCAAACCTATGCACTACAAACATTCCATACATTGTAGTAATTGCGGGTATTGAACTGCTTGCGTCTGCACATATTGCTTCAAAAACAATACTATTTTGAGTTACCCCAGAAACAACAGCATTTATAATAATTGTTATAATATTAGCGGCACTAAATCCTGATGGCGTAACAGAATATTTGTATAATCCAGTACCAACCTTTGCAACCGTTACAACGTCAGCAGTTGCAACACCATTTTTATAAACTATTGCGGATGGTGTTCCTGTTGCGTCTGCAATTACGCCAGTTGCGAATATTGTCGTCGTAAACATTCCAGTAATCGCTGTATTTGCTACTATAAATTCCATATTTAAGCCGCCAATAATTGTTTAAACGCAGAAATAATCCGTCTGCTGTTTATTATTTTTCCAAATATATTTTTACCCATACCAAAAACATTCGTTCCGTTTCCAGTTGAATATTCTTCCCAGTCGATACTATATACTAAATTAGCACCTGCACCAGTTGAATTATACTGTGCTTTTATGTATAAATATCTATCAAAAGAGCCGTTATTTGCCAGTAAAGCGGCGTCTAATTCAGCCGCAGTTAGCCACGAAGCATTAAACGAAGCGGTAGCATAAGTGCCGTTTGCGTCAGAAGCCCATTTGTATTTGATATTTGAACCAGAACCGAGCGTTTCTGTTGCAGTTTGAGAATTATATTTAAGCGTTTTGCCAACCCCTGCGTCAACGAGATATGTTTGCCCTGTTGTTATTAAATGAGTTTCAGGACTATCATTCCAATAATAAGAACTTCCAGTTATAGTCGCATTATAAAAATCAACTGTTTGCGCAAGCCTTGACG
>JAQTTP010000013.1 GCA_028710695.1 Candidatus Iainarchaeum sp. | reverse complement strand
ATTAATACTATAGCAACTAAAACAAATAATATAAGTGTTTTTGGAAATGTTTCTGCTGGCAGTGGAGATTCTGCAATATTTAAAGCAAGTAAAGGCAATTTGCAAGTATTTGGAAATATTACAGCAAGTGATACAGATGTCGGAGGAAATGGTATAAATGTACATTCATTATCATTTGGCAACGTAACTGTTTATGGCAATGTAACAGGTGGAAAAGCACAAAATACTTTTGGTATAAAAAATGATTCAGAAAATGTTAATATAACTGCTACTGGAAATATTACTGGTGGTAGTTATTTGACAACATCTGGTAGTTCAGAAGGGATATATTCTGTTACCGATATTACAATATATGGCAATCTTATTCAAACTAAATGCTTTGCAACGAGGGGTACAGTAATATATAAAGATTGGGATTTTAGTTATATACAAATTGGTGATAACAAATATTATGCTTCAAGTGAAACAATTGGCGGAGCAGTTTCAGGTGGTTTAAGTGGTTGGGTGTGGTAATATGGCTTCTTTACGTAAAAGATGTGCAAAATGTTTTAAAGTATTTACCATAGACAAGATGTCTGAACATAAAGGCTATTTATATTGTCCAGATTGTTCTACGCTAATGCGTAATGAAATGAATACTCTAAATTCAGAAGCGTGGATAAAATTATCTGAAAAAGTAGCAACAACACCAACAGATATTTTAGGTGATAAAATCAATATTACAATACCACAGGGAATATTTGATACAAAAATAGATTTAAATGAAATATTTAAGTCAGAAGATAATAAACCATTAACAGAACAACAAACTTCACAAGCAGCAATGTTACTTGAAAAAAAACTGTGCCAAGAAATGTTAAATCAGGCATTAGGTTATAGCTACTGTGAAGAAAAAACCATATATATCAAAGTTCCTAAAACTGGACAGTGGATTGAAACAAGAAAAGAAGTTACAAAGAAACATCAATCTGGAAATTCGCAATTATTTATAATGTATTTAACTAATAAATATCCAGATTTATGGAAAGTAAGTAAAGAATTGATTCACGGTAAAACTGAAAGCTATGACGCAGAACCAAGTCAAAGAGATAGAAAGAAAATTGAGTCTCTCGCCAGACAACTTCTTGATGGAAATTCCAGCAATAGCGGTTGAAAATATCGCATTTAGGGCTGATTTACATAGTTATCTGGCAAGTGCATCTAAACTTGCGCGAAATGACTTTGTGCAAATGTGCCTTGCTAAACCTCAAATAGCATTTAAAACAATGTTATGGACATTTCAACCACGCCCAGAAATTCAACCTTATGGAGTTTTACCATTTATAACATGGCCTTGGCAAGATAAGAAGATTGAAGAATTAAGTTATTTAATGACTCATGATGGTAAAGTACAAGCTAAAAAATCTCGTGAAGTTGGCGGAACTTGGATAATACTTGGTTGTGGTTTAGTGTTATGGTTATTTAGACCACGTACACTTGGTCTTGTTATAAGTCGTAAAGAAGAACTTGTAGAAAAAAAAGGAAGTCCAGACTGTCTGTTTTGGAAACTTGATTATATGGTTCAAAATCTTCCTGAATGGGTAACTCCGGCTTTTGAAAGAACAGAACGTCATATTAAAAATTTATGGAATGACTCTGTTATAGATGGTGAAACTACTGCTGGTAACGTTGGTAAAGGTGGACGTAGAAATTGGGTATTCTGTGACGAATTTCCGGCAGTTAAACATTCAGAAGCAGTTTGTATAGAAAGAGCGCTTTCTGACACAGCAAGTTGTAAAATTTATCTTGGTACTTCTGAATATCGCTCACATCCATTTAGCAGAATGGGTACTCAATCAGGTACAGTAAAAATGGCTTTTGGATGGTGGTTACATCCATTTAAAGCTAATGGCCTTTATTGGTCTCCAGATATAAATAAAATAGCTTTAGAAGATATTGAGTACTACCAGAAGTTAGCACCAGAAGTATTTAATAAATACAAAAAAGGCCAGGAAATTAAATACTCTGATTTAATGACTGATTTATTTTTATATTATCCAGACTTAAAACTATCATTTATAGCAGATGGTGGCAAAGCAGATAAACCAAAATGGCGCTCGCCTTGGTATGACAAACAAGAAGCAGAAAGAACACCACTTGATGTTGCAACTAATCTTGATATGAATGAAATAGGTGCTGGTGATATGGTTTTTACAGCATCTACTTTAACTCAAATGACTGAATTAATAAGAAAACCAGATTTTGAGGGCGAGATATTATATAATGTAGATGACAATAAAGTAACGCATTCAAGATATATTTCTGGTGGTAAAGGAAAACTTAAATGGTGGGGACAATTAGGTGGTGTAAGGCCATTACAAAATCATAATTACGTGTTAGGTTGTGATATATCATTAGGACAAGGACAATCAAACTCGGTTTGCTCAATTTTTGATGTTGATACTCGTGAAAAAGTAGGTTGTTGGGTGGACTCAAATACACTACCAGAAACATTTGCCGATACTGTTTATGCTATAGGACAATGGGTTGGTGGCATGTCAGGAGTACCATTACTTAATTTTGAAGCAAATGGTATTGGACAAGTATTTGGTAAACGAATAAAAGCTCTTGGATATCCTTTGGTATTTAAAACAGTTACGGAAAAGAAAGGTTTTAGACAAAAATTGGCTACTATAGGGTGGTATAATAGTTCTAATACGAAACTTGAGTTGTTACTTTCTTATAACGCAAGTTTAACAGCAACTTTTCATCCATCTTTAAAAGCAAAGAAATTTATTAATTATGACCAAGACTCTATACGTGAAGCAGAAGATTATATATTCAATGGTAGTCAAATTACACCATCTCAATGTATAGAAGATTCTGGTGGTGCTAAAATGACCCATGGTGACAGAGTTATAGCAGATGCACTATGTTGTCTTGCAGCACAAGACCAATTTATAGCTCATACAAAATTTGAGCAAAACATTGTAGGTTCTATTCAATGGCGAAAAAATAGACAAAAACAACATGAAAATGAACAAAAGAATCGGACTAAATTATGGCTGAATCTATAAACGAACCAAATAAAAAGTTAAATCTTGTCGGCAGATTGCATAGAGCGATAACTGCCTGTAAAAAAGTTAAACATAATATCGATAAGAAAAACATAAAAATGCTGGATGCTTACGCAAGCGGATATTATAAATCTGAAATACATGCTTCTGATCCACATCCTTTAAACTTAATAGATAGGGCTGTAAGTATATGGATACCTTATCTTGTAGGTGGATATCCTAAAATAATCATAAGTCCTAAAATAAATTTAGCGCTTACACCTTTTGCAAATGTATTTCAAATGTCTCTTAATCAATTATTAAAGGAAATGAAATTTGATTCAAGAACGCTTAGACCTGCTGTATTAAATAGTTTATTTAGTCAAGGTATAGTTAAAACTGCTACAGATAAAGCAGGTACTTTCAAATTTAAAGGATATTTTGCTCAATATGGCATTCCTTTTAGCGAAGTTGTATCTGATTGCAATTATATATTCGATATAACTGCTAAAACTCGCGAGCAATATGAGTTTGAAGGAGACGAATATTATATACCAACAGATGAAGCTAAAGAAGAATTTAGCAAGTTTGCTGATAAGATTACTCCAGATTTTAAACTATATGGAGACAAAGCACCTAAAGAAGTTACAAATCCAAATAGGATTGCATATAATGAATTAAAAAATTATACAAGATTCATAGATTTATGGCTTCCAAAAGAAAAAGTAATTATAACAATATTACCGCCAGAAAAAGGTGTAACAAAAATATTAAGAACAGTTAATTATAACGGCCCAGTTTTCGGGCCTTATGACGTACTTACATATAAAAACTTTCCTGAAAGTACAATACCTATACCACCAATTTATTCTTTGATGGAACTTGACGCAGCAATCAATTGTTTATACTCAAAAGCAAGAAACCAAGCAGAAAGACTAAAAAAAGTTGGAGTTGGTGCAACTGGTAATAAAGAAGATTTAGAAACAGCACGTGATTGTCGTGATGGAGATATGTTATTACTTACAAACCCAGACAATGTTAAAGAACTTACTTTAGGTGGTGTAGTTCCAGAAATATATGATTTTATAGCATTTTCTTTAAATCAATATAGCGAGCAAGGTGGGAATTTATATACTACAGGCGGAAGAAAGGCTCAAGCCAAAACTCTTGGTCAAGAAGAGTTAATGATGTCAAATGCTTCAAGAACACTTAATGATATGGCACAATCTGTACATAAATTTGCTTCAAGTATAGCAGAAAAACTTGCATTTGAATTATGGAATAATCCTACAATGCAAATTAAAACTATTCGTGAACTTCCAGGAGGAATACAAATACCAAAATTATACAATCAGTTAGAACAAGAAGGTAGATTTACTGATTTCTATCTTGATATTCAAATGTATAGTATGCAGAAAATGTCTCCAGAACAAAAACTTCAACGTATGATGCAAATATTAACTGGATGGATTTTACCTACTGCTCCTATGGCAGCACAACAAGGACAACAATTAAATGTACCAGCTATAACTAAAGAACTTTCAACATATATGGACATAGAAACAGATTCTTGGTTTTTGACAGAAAATCCTCAAAATCAACAAATGAATCTAATGGGTTCATATCAACCAATGGGACAAGGGAATGGACAACAGCAAATGTCTACAAAGACTAAATCTTCTGACCAAAGATTTGGAGCTTCAGAAGCAGATAATCAAAATAATAAATTAGCTCAATTAAACTCACAAAATAAATCCCAAAACGAAGGATACTAATATGGCAGGACAAGCAGATTTAACTATAAAATTAAAAGTTACAGGGCTTGGTGATGATGTTGAAGTTACACAATTACAAACATTGACCATACCTGTAGAAATATTAAAAGGTTATACAATTGTATCTACTGCTACTACAACAGCAATACAACTATTTTCAGATACAACAAAGATAGCACTTGATAAAATATATGGCGTATATATAAAAGCTCAAGCAGGTAGTATATATATAATTGTAAATACAGCAGGCACAGACACTTTTACTTCTGCAACAGCGGATTTTGTACTTGCAGAAGGGGAATGTTGTTTTTTACCTATAAATCCTTTATCTAATTTAGGATTAAAAATAGATGCCTCGGCTGTAACAGACGCATTTAGTTATTTAATACTTGGTAAGGCTTAATAATGCCTATATATGAATACAAATGTAATAAATGTGGACAGATTACAGAAGAATTTCAAATTGATACAAATGTTAATAATGAACTTTTGTGTAAAAAATGTGGTGGAGATACTAAAAAAATAGTATCAAGAGTAAATACTGATTTAGTAAATAATGAAAGATACTCAAACACAATGGGAGTTAATCCAAGACAAATTAAGGAAGCAGAAAGAATGTTTCCAGGTTCTGTATATAATTCTAAAGGACAACTAAGAATTAATAACAGAAAACATAAGATATATGAAGCAAAACGTAGAGGATTAACAGAATTAGATTAATTTTTATATTGACAATGATACTGAATAAATAATATAAGGAACTTATACATGGAAAAAGAAACAGAAAATACTGAACAAACTGATAAAACAGAACAAACTGATTCTACAAAAGAAGAGGTGAAACTTTCATCACAAGAACAATTCTCAAACAAAATGGACGAAATTTTGTCTACAGAACAAGAAACTGAAAAAGAGAATGATACTAAAAAAGATGAAAGTAATATAGATAATGAAGACGAGGAAATTCAAGATACAGATGCAGATATAGACGCAGATGAAGAAAAAATAGATGATGAAGTTCTTGAAATTTTAAATGAATATGGTTTAAAACAAGAAACTATAGACAAAATTTTAGAAGAATCACCAGAACTTATAGCAGCAATTAAAGAAGAACTTGATTTAGAAAAGAAAAATGACAAACCTGTTAAAAAAGATGATAAGAAAACTGAGCAAAAAGATGAGTTTAAAGAGCTAAAGATTGAAATCGACCCTGATTTAGTTGATGAAAAACTTAAAAGTGGTCTTGACGAAATTGTAAGACGTATCAACGAACAGGGTAAGGCTATTGCGACAGAATCGCAGAAACTTAAACAAGAACGCGAAGAAGCGTTTCAAAATCGAATCGACTCAGAATTTGATAGGTTTGAAAAAGTTCTTCCAACATTAGGTAATTCTTCTAAGTTGACGGAAAATGGGTATAAACAAAGAA
>JAQTTP010000002.1 GCA_028710695.1 Candidatus Iainarchaeum sp. | reverse complement strand
TTTTGGCAGACTGTGCCTTTTTTTGAAAAAGGCTAGGCAGGGGTAGCGAAGTGGTCCAACGCGCTCGGCTTGAGACCGAGTCTCCGTAAGGAGGCAAGGGTTCGAATCCCTTTCCCTGCGTCTCTAAGCTTTTCTTTTTTGGAAAAGAAAAGCTCCAGTAAGAAGCAACTTTTCAAAGAAAAGTTCTTCTGACCCAGAAACATTTTGCCTAACAGCAAAATGTTTTCTTGGTCCATCAAAAGAAAAACAGGGCTATAAAAGCCCGTAAGTTCACCAAAGAAAAATCCCTACAAAAGACCCCAAAAAATGTGATTGAAATGCCTAAAAGACTAAGAGAAGTAGGAAGAAAAGTAGCAATTGGTGTTGGGGCTGTTGCTGCTGGCTTAGCGGCATGGGCAGGATTACGTGAGCATAAACCGGTTGAAAGAGCATATACTAAAGAAGTAAGGACTACAATAGAGTCAAAAAGGCCGTTTTCTTTGGATCGAATTTTTTATAGACAAGCAGCACTTTATTCTAAAGAAAAACATAATCGGGCAGTTGTGTTTCATAAAGAAATTGTTACAAAAATGTTTGGAGCGGGAAAACCATATTATAAGCGTCAGGTAACTTCAGTTAGAGAGTTGGAAGAAATTCTTGGAAAGATGTATGCTGTTTTGAATGAAAAATTACCTGCAATAAATTCTACAGAAGCAACAATTGCTGATTTTTTTGAAGCCCACTCTAGAAAAAAAAGAGATTGTGATATTGGAACTATTTTATTTTTGGAAACCTTGCGTACAATGAACTTAAAAAATGTTGATTTCTTATATGGGCACAGATATGGCCATGGTTTTTTGTATGTAAAATTAGATGGCAGGAATTATCGATATGAAACAATGCAAGGAAAATTTATGCCTTTGTTAGAAGAAGACGTTGCTTTTGAAACTCACGATTTAGAAAATTATTTTAGGTTTAATACAGAATATAATACTCTGGCAGGCCTTGACAAAAACGCAGCAAAAGAGAAAATTAAAGAACTAATGCGACAAAGCCACACATTTGAAGTTGACTATACTTATGCATTAATTATGTTTGAAGAAAATAAACTACTTGCAAGAGAGCTATTTAGAAAGGCATATTCTGATTCAAAATATTCTCCCAGAATTGGGCTTGGCTGGGCGGCTTTAGAATTAACAACCGGGGACGTTAGTGCAGGAATAAAAATTTTGGAGGGCGTAAAGATTCCAGGGATAATATCTGTTTACTTAGGAAAAACTCTTGAAAGTCAAATACAAATCTTAAGAATTCGTGCTTATGCAACCCTATTGAAGGAATCAAGGATGAAAACAGTGATATCTTTAATTTCTGGACTAAAAAAGAAGTTAGATTCAGTTCAAAAGGTTTATTAATAAATACCTGCTTTTTTTATCATGAGAAAAATTGAAAAAAATGTTTTGCTTACTATTCTTGATGGCTGGGGTTTAAGCTCTGCAAATCCTAAAAAAACAGGAAATGCAATAGAACTTGCAGATTTAAACTTTTATAATTCTCTTGTTTCAACATTTCCAATGTCAAAACTAGAAGCCTCTCAGCATTATGTTGGGCTTTTGGATGGATATATGGGTAGTTCTAAGGTGGGCCATATAAATATTGGATCCGGAAGAATTGTTAAACAAGAGTTAGCAATTATTGATGAAATGATTAATGACGGCTCTTTTTTTAAGAACAAAAAGTTGTTAAAGTTTATAGATAAAGTTCCACAAACAAAATCAATACATCTGTTGGGCTTGGTTTCTAATGGGGGGGTTCATTCACATATGAACCACTTGATCGTATTATTAAAACTTTTAAAAGAAAAAAAGAAAAAAAATGTTTATATTCATATAATCTCTGATGGAAGAGATGCAGGCAGAAAATCAGAAGGAAAATGTATTGCAGAGTTAGAAAGAGAAATAAAGAAATTAAAAGTTGGAAAGATTGCTTCTTTAATTGGAAGATTTTATGCAATGGATAGAGACAAAAGATGGGCAAGAACTGAAAAAGCATACAATCTTTATATTGCTGGCAACGGCAAAAAAAGTAATTCTTGGAGAACTGCAATAAAAGAAAGTTATTCAAAAAAAATTTATGATGAATTCTTTGAACCTGTTTTGTTTGACAAAAATGGAATAATAAAAAACGGAGATTCAATTATTAATTTTAATTTTAGATCTGACAGAATGAGGCAATTAACAAAAGCGTTTTTAGGGCAACTAGAAAAACCTGTGCAAAAAGGTTTTAAAAAAATAAATGCCAATTATTTTTCTTTTATTTCATATTATCCAGAATACAAAAAAGGGTGTCTGTTTAATCTAGAAATTCCAAAAAATACTTTGGGTGAAATAGTTTCTAAAGCAGGATTAACACAGTTAAGAATTGCAGAATCAGAAAAATATGCGCATGTAACTTACTTTTTCTCTGGGAAAAAGGAAAATCCTTTTAAGGGTGAAACAAGAAAAATAATTTCATCTCCGCGGGTTAGAACTTATGACCTGGAGCCAGAAATGTCGGCAAAAGAAATTACAGAATATGTAACTAATGCAATAAAGAAAAATAAATTTAATATTATTATACAAAATTATGCAAATGGGGATATGGTGGGGCATACTGGAAATCTGAAAGCAGGAATAAAGGCAGTAAAGACCCTGGATTTTTGCTTGAAAGAGATTTATAAAAAATTAGACCTAAAAAAATGGGTTTGGATTATAACTGCGGATCATGGAAATATAGAGCAAATGATTGATAAGAATGGGAACCCGCATACATCACATACTTTAAATAAAGTTCCATTTATTTTCATTTCTGAAGAAGGAAAAAAAATAAAGTTGCAGAGTAATGGAGTATTAGGAAACATTGCTCCAACAATATTGGATTATTTGAAAATAAAGAAACCAAAAGAAATGATTGAAAGTTTAATAAGGTGATTAAATGAAAGCTTTAATTTGGTATTGTAAGAAATTAGAAATTGGAAATTGTAAGCTTAACGGCAGTAATGTTAGTATGGATGTGTTGAACAGCACAAAAAAAATAAAAGAAAAGAAAGTTCTTTGCCCTTGGATTACTGTTGAAGGAAAAGAAGATGTGAATTATTTTGACGCTTTTGGAAAAGACTTAAGAGAAATGGCGGATCACTTTAAAACAAATAATGTGATAATTATGCCTTTTGTACACCTGGCTTATAATATTCCGCCATATGAATTTAGTTTTGAGATCTTAATGAAATTAAAAGATTATTTGGAATCAAAAAAATATTCTGTAAAGATAGCGCATTTTGGAAGCTCAAAAGATTTTAAATTCTTTAGTCCTGCAGATGAGATGCAAGTTGTAATGAGGCAGTATCCAAATCCACAAAATACAATTGCAAAAAAAGAAGAAAAGAAAGAGAGCATTTGGTTTAATAATAAAGCAAAAGCAGTAAAAAAAACAAAAGGAAAAGGAACAAAACAAAAGCCAAAAAAAGAGAAACAAATAAAGCTTAAAAAAAGCCAAAACAAATCAAAACAAAAAAAATCAATGTCATTTTTTGTCCCTATTAAGGCTGAAAAAAAACCAACAAACAAAGAATGGGTTTCGTCTTTGTATAATTTGGCTCCGTCTACTAGAAAGAAATAGCTAAATAGAGAAATTATTCTTTGTATAAGGGTAACAGGTTGATTTTTGTCTATTTGGGTTTTGTTCCACTTACAAAAAATAAAGTTTTTCTTTCAAATACTTTAAACGGTTCAAAGCCGTTAACATTTTCGCTGTGTCCTATTTCTGTTATTTTATTTTGTTTGAACCACTGCTTGACTTCTCTCAAAGTGTGGTAAGATTCAAAAGGAACAGCATACCTGTCATAAAGAGTTTCTTTAGTTATTGTGTTTAACTTTTTTGCGAAAAAGTTTTTTGAAAACAAAAAAGAAATTATTTTTTCGGGATCTTTTGAAACAAAAAGGCGTAATAGGGCCCTAATGATTCTGTATTTTAGGCGCGCATATTTGTGGTATAAAGCAATTACAATAATTCCATTTGGCTTTAGAAGCTTGCAGAGATTCTCAAACCCTTTTTTTGCATCTTCTGTGTGATGTAGAACTCCTAAACAAAAAATATAATCAAACTTTCCTAACTTTTTTGAATCTAAATTCAGAATATCCATTTCAAGAGCTTTGATTTTTACCTTATTCTCTTTTGCATTTTCTTGTGCTTTCTGTAATTGTCCGGGAGAGAAATCAATGCTTGTGATTTTTGCTCCTTTTAGTGCAAAGAATACTGACTTGTCTCCAGTCCCACAGCCAGCATCTAAAATATCCTTTCCTTGCAAGTCAGAAAAAGAAATATTTGCAAAAGAAAGAATTTTTTTCATAAGATTTGTGTGAGTTTTACCAATGTATTTTAGGTTTGGATAATTGTATGTTGAGTAGAATTGTTTGTTATTCATGAATTGCCTCATCTTAAATATTTTAAAATTGCATATGGGTCTCTTGGATCAAATTTGTCTCTTATTGCTTTGTCAAAAATATAAACCATTTCTGTTGCGCCATTTGGGGCCCTGCTGAGAGTGAGAAATCCAAACTTTTCATACATATCTTTTAGCCATGGCTTTTTTTCAGTGCTTATTCTTATTGATGTTAGGCCTTCTCTTTGTGCAATTTCCTTTGCAATGTCAACCATTAGTTTTGCAATCCCAAGCCTTCTTAAGTTGCTTTCTCTGTGATATCTTCCTACTGCTAAATCAGAAAATAGCATAACTCTGCCTATTTTTTTGTAGGTAAAATTTGCAACATCTCCCGCGTGGCCGACTTCTAGATGATAGTCGTCCGCGTGAGTATATCTTATTGGATCAAATGTTCTTTTTTGCCCTACCGATACAAGGGTAAAACCTTTTCCGTTGCCATGTTTTATGACTTCTTCTCTAGTTGTTTTTCTTAGTTCTTGTAATAATTCTGGCCTTCGTTGTTCTAGAATTCGACGAGCATGTTGTATTGCAAATAAAGATAGTTCTTTGCTGGATTTTATTCTTCTTTTTGTATTCCAATCTCGCAATTCTTTTAAGACCATATAAGAAAAAATAAAAAAATCAGAATAAAAAAGGATATGTTGTATTTATATTATGGAGAAGGGCGTGAAGATTAGATCTGCTAATAAACGGGACACAAGAGAATTGGTTTCTTTGCATACTGAATTGTCTGATTATTTAAGGCGATATAGCAAGGTTTACAAAAGTGGAGAAAATACAAGCCAGGCATTTTACAAATTTTTAAGAAACAATTTGAAAAACCCAAAGGTTAAAATTTTGGTCGCAGAATATCATAGAAAAGTTATTGGATTTTATATTGGGGAAATTGAAACTGTTACTGCATTATATGTTACTAAGCAAATGGGTTTTTTGCATGATGGTTATTTGTTAGCAGAATATCGTGGAATGAAAATAGGAAAAAAATTATTTGAAACCCTTATGAATTGGTTTAGAGAACATAGAATAAAATATGTTGAAGTTGTTGTTGATAAAAATAATAGAATCGGTGTAGATGCCTGGAAGAAATTTGGGTTTATAGAATCACAAAAAGTTATGAGAATTAAGATTTAGAATTTGATGCAGGCTGTTTTCTTATGGTCGAATTTATTAAGCGAATGGTTGATAGGAACAGGACTAAAAAGTTTGGAGAAAGAATGCCTGATGAAGCAATGACTGTAAGAATATTGGGCGCAATCCAAAATAAAGTAACTTATCCTGAAAAAGATCTTATGAAAGTGTATGGCCACAACCCTTGGGAAGCATTAATGACTAATTTTGGAAAAGTTAATCCGGAAATGTCTTTAAGACGAAAACCAATTGTTTCGAGAGTTGCAACTAAATACGCATTAGATGCTGCGGGATTAAGTGTAAAGTATGATTCCCAAAAAAGAGTTGCAGTACATAAAGTTATGGCTGGTGTTGTTGACAAAACAGAAAGAATGATTCGAGCAATAGGGGCACAAAACGTTGGAATAGAAGCCCAAATAAAAATAGTAAATGATGCTGCCTTAGAACTTAATAGAATTCTTGGAGAAAAAGCAGCAAAAGCGTTTATCGAGGCCTATACAGACAAAGTGTTTAGACTATATCGTCTTGTAAGAAACTTGCCAGTAAAATTAGAATAATGTTTCTTTGGTTTTAATATTTAATACCTTCTTTTCTAAAGACTAATATGGAGAAAATGTCTAGAATTTTGCTGTTGGATTTACTGGATGGCTGTAAGCAAACATACCCTAATGAATTCTTTGCATATTTGGGAAAAACAAAAGATGTTATAGACCACTTTATTGCTGTGCCAATATTTTATCAAACAGAAGATTCGGTTGCATATTATAAACATACAAAGCCAGTAGACTTTTCTATTGTGGGAACCATACATTCACACCCCTCTGGGAATTCATCTCCTAGCAGTGCAGATAAACACTCATTTTTTTCAGAAGGGAATGCACATATAATTGTGTCTTATCCATACACATTGGATAGGGTTGCAGTTTATGATTCCGCAGGAAAGAGAATACAATTAGAGTTAGTTTAATATTTAATTTGCCTGACTAACGCTGTTCTTGCTCTATAAGATAAAAAAAAAGAAAAAGAAGAAGAATATTTCTTTATTCTTCTGTTGCCATACAATATGATATTCCCATCATGTATGTTGTGATTATTGGCATACCTAAAATGTACAATATTTGTCCTAAAACTGGTATCATACCTAAAAGGCCAAGCACGAAGCCAATTGCCATAGCAATAATCATGAAGATAAAGGAATAACCTACCAAGTGTATTTTTCTAAAAGGCAGGGTTAAAGATGCACTTATTCCTTTTGCAATTCCACCCTTTGCAGTGAATCCATATATTGCAAAGAATCCAGTGATTGTATATAATCCCAATATTACATATAAAATTATTGAAATTACTAATCCAACATAAGGGATTAAACCAATTGCAAAGATTATTGCCCCAATTATTCCTACAACTATGTAGTAAATAATCATTACTACAAATACTTTTAAGCCTAATAACATGGATGCTCCAAATCTTTCAAAGAATCCATCATTTTTTGATTCCATTTCAGCTTCAACTTTTTTGAAAATAAATGCTTGTCCAATTATATTCAAAATGCACAAGATAACACAGAATATAATGAATCCAGTTCCTAGTGCCATAACTAGTTTAAATCCTAGCATTGAATTTGCCATTTGCCCTGTGAGCGCACTTTTACCTAAAGTCAGCATGAATTGTTTTATTAAGTCAAAGAAAAAAGCAAAAATTCCTGCGATAAATAATACCCCAATTACTACTGTTACAAATAAAGAACTCAAATATGGTTTAACTTTAAATGTGGTTGCAAATGACTTTGTTAAATATTTTTCTAATTCCATTTTTAATCCTCCTTTTAAAACATAAATATATGTTGTTTTTTGTTTAAATCTCTTTGCATCTTTGTAGCCTAACTGATGCGGTTTAGACCCTACCCTTTAATATTCCTCACATTTTCTTTCGAAATAATTCTTTTCGTGTCCGCATGAAGGGCATTTATCAGGTGGTGAATTTCCATTGTGCTCGTATCCACATTTTCTACAAACCCAAGATATTTTTTTCTTCTTTTTGAAAATTGTTTTATCCTCTAATTCTTTTAATAATTTTTTGTATCTTTCCTCGTGGTGTTTTTCAGCAGTTGCTATTGCCATTAGCCTAACTGCTATCTTTGGAAAACCTTCCTTCACAGCAATTTTTGCAAACTCAGGATACATGCTTGTGTGCTCGTGATTTTCTCCAGCAATTGCTGCCTTTAGATTTTCTTTTGTGTTTCCAAAAGTTGTTGGAACTGATGCCGCAACTTCAATTTCTTTTTTTCCTTTTTTTATTTCATTAATTAAAGTGAAAAGCCATTTTGCGTGCTCTCTTTCTTGCTCTGCAGTTTGAGTGAATATTTCTGAGATTTGGTCATATCCCTCTTTGAATGCTTGCTTTGCGTAAAATGTGTATCTGTTTCTTGCCATGCTTTCGCCAATAAAGGCTTTTGTTAGGTTCTCTAAAGTTTTCAAAATCCCACCTCTTTAATTATCTAACAGAATAAAGAGAAAAGAGTATTTATATTATTCGGTTTAGTTAAGAGTTTGGGCTTTGTATGACCTGACTGAATCAGGTTTATTTCCCTATTCGCTCAGAAGAAGATTTTTGCAAAGAATAACTTTCTTGTTTAATTCAATTATATGTAGCTTTTTTGTGCCTTCCAAATCTTTTTCTAAATCTTTTTTTAGAGAGTAATATTTGTCTGGATCTATTTTAATACGCAAAACGACTTTCTTTGCATCTAATTTTTTTAGCTCTTCAATTAAAATATTTTTGTCTGTGTTTTCAAAGCTTGTTTCTAAAACTGTTTCTATTTTGTAGCTGTTTTTAAAGATTGGGTCTTTTATTAGATTTGTGGATGTGAAAAAAGAATCTGTTATTGCGTATAAGCCGTTGTAATGATTTAAAAGTTCATTTTGAAAATGCATTTTTTTTATTCCTTCGTCTAATTCGTATAAATATTTTTTAAAGTTTTCCTGTGTTTTAAATTCAGGATTTATTTTGTCAGCAAATATTACTTTTTTGTCTGGCAAAGCAACAAAAGAGTAATTATACTTTTTAAGATTTCCAAAATAAAGAGAAATACAATTTGGTTCTTTATTAAGAGATATAAATTCTTTTTCGCAGTCAAAATTTAGCTTTTCTAAATCTAAATTATTTGAAACTTCTATGCAGAAATTTTCAAATCCTTGTTTTTGTAATAAAGAAATAATTTCTGTTGTGCTTGGTTCTGTTTCACTTAATTCTTTAACTCTTTTTTCTCCAACTCTTCTTGATGGGTCTGCAAAAATTATGTCTGGGTTGTATTTTTTTAGATCCAGAGTTTTAAAATCTGCACAAATGAATTCAATGTTCTTTGTATTGTATAGTTTTGCGTTTTTTATTGCACAATCTAGTATTTTTTTGTCTTTTTCTATTGCAATAACTTTTTTGCAGCTTTTTGCCAAAAGAATTGCATCTATTCCAAGTCCACAACAGAGATCTATTGCTGTATTGCACTTTAATCTGCTTGCCCTGTACTTAGAAACTAGTTCTGGAGTTGACATTTCAAGGCTTTTTCTGTCAGGATAAAAGATATTTTTTGAAAACTTTGCCTTTATTAGTTCCTTTTCTGATTTGTCCATAAATAAAATTAGGACAATAAGATATATAAATAAAGTATAACTATTATTTACATCTCTCAGTTTCTGTTACGTGATTTTAATGATTATTGGCGGCTATAAGGTTGGGCAAGGAATTTATAAGGTAATAAACAACCAAGAGCATCTGATATTTAACTGTAAAAATTGTGTATTTGCTACTTCTTTGGCAGACGATAAGGCCTGTAGGCTTCACGCAATAACTTTTTTGGCTAAACAAAAAGCAGATATGGTTGTATTAGCTGATGTTTATGAAAGAGTTTACAATAGTGACCAAACTACCCTGTTAAGGCAAATTGGAGAATTGTATTCTACTTTTACTGCCCAAGGGTTATGGGGGCCAGAGCATCTTTCTGATGGTTCTGACGAAAATGAGCAATACACTGCTAATAGGCATGCAACCCTGGCAAAGATAGCAAGCGACTATTTGGTATCAGATCCAATATTGGCATATCTTGCTACAATAGATGAAATAAACAAAGAAAAGCTAAGGCTTACAAAGCTTGGGAGCAAATACCAGAAAGGGGCAATGCCTTATTTGGAAACTTTGATATATATTTACCAAAGTCTTGAGAAAACAGATTTAATAAAGAAGGTAAAAGATTATTTGCAAAAATTAACTAATATCCCCGATACTAGCCAACTATATAGGTATTTTTTTAATGCGGAAATAAAGCCGTCCTTTATAGGATCTAGGCTTTTGTTTGGAGAAATAGAAGGTTTAGTATTAGTTGATGAATACATGGTTGGTAACACCCAAATTCAAATTTTTAAACAGCCAGATAGTGTTGAATATTTGTATATTGCTAATCCCCCGGAATACTCTTTGACCCCTGACAAGTATTTTATAATTAGTAAGGCAAGAGAGATTGTTGCAGAGTATAAGCCAGGAAGTGCAGCATTTACTGTTGGGGCAAAATCAAGAGATTATTTTGAAAGAGTATTTTTAACAACTATAAAAGGAGTTTCTAAGGCAAATAATATTCCTTTGACTTTGGATGAAGAAAAATCCTTGTCAGAAATTGTTGCCCGTTATACTGTGGGGTATGGAATTTTAGAAATACTTTTGTCTGATAAGAATATTACAGATTTTTATGTTGATGCGCCAATTGGTGATAAGCCATTAAAGTTAATACATTCTAAATTTGGATCCTGTAAAACAAATATTTTGTATAGTGACAGAGAGGCAGAATCAGTTGTTTCAAAAATAAGGGCACAGAGTGGAAGGCCTTTTGATGAAACACACCCTGTGCTGGATTATGATTTACCAGAGTTTGAAACTCGTGTAGCAGTTATTGGTCCGCCTCTGTCTCCTGATGGAATTGCATTTGCGTTTAGGTTACATAAAACAACACCTTGGACTTTGCCACAGCTAGTAGATGTAAATGGAATGAACTCCTTATCTGCTGGTTTGCTTAGCTTTTTGGTGGATATGCAATCAAGTATTTTGGTTGCAGGTTCAAGAGGATCTGGAAAAACATCTTTATTGAGTGCATTAATGCTAGAAATACCAATGAGTTCTAGAATTTTATTGCAAGAAGATACTTTGGAAATACCTGCAATGTATATGAAAAATATAGGGTATAATGTCCAAAGATTGAAAACTCAGTCAGCAATTACTACTGCAAAAGTTGGAGTTGAAGTTCCTCCTGATGAGGCATTAAGAACAGCATTGAGGTTGGGAGATAGTGCAATAATTCTTGGAGAAGTAAGAAGTAAAGAGGCAAAAGTTTTGTATGAAGCAATGAGGGTTGGTGCTGCAGGAAATGTTGTAATGGGCACAATCCACGGTGACTCTGCTTATTCTGTGTGGGATAGGGTTGTAAATGACTTAGAAGTGCCAACTACTTCTTTTAAGGCAACAGATATTGTTACTGTTTCAAGGCCAATAAGGTTTAAAGGGTCTTTGAAAAGAAATAGAAGATTAGTACAGATTACAGAAGTAAAAAAACACTGGAATGAAGATCCTGAAACTGAGGGCGGACTTCTAGATCTGATGAGCTATAATGCTAAAAAAGATAATCTTGATTTGTTAGAAGATAATTTGAAAGACTCAGAATTGTTTACAAAAATTCAGAGTGTTAGTGGACTGAATATGGAACAAATTTGGAAAGAAATCAGCATGGTTTCAAAAACAAAGCAATACTTGGTTGATTTGAAAAATAAATTAAATTTTTCAGATTTGTTGGAAGCAGAAAATACAACAATAGCAAATACCTCTTTGCACTTGTTCAGAGAAAAACAAATGGAAGAGGCGGATGTGTTGAATTGGGACGACCTTTACACTACCTGGAAGAATTGGGTGGATAAAGACTTTGTACCTTTTTTGAACAAGAAATATGACAGAAAGTGATCTAAACATGCCTGAAATTAATCTTGGTAAGTTGTACAAGGGAATAAAAGGGGAAGAAATAAAATTCGAGGACGAAGAAAAGCCCCAAATTGAAAAAGACAACTGGTATGTTTCACTTTGTAAGAAATTTTCAAAGCAGTTTCCTAATTTTAAAGATAGTAAAATATCTAAAGAATATCAAGAGGCATTGGATTTTTTAGGTTGGAATATTAGACCAGAAGACCTGAACGCGGGAATAAAAACAGTAACTGTTTTTTCAATAGTTATTGCAATTGTGTTGATGATAATAGGATATTTTATCCTTGGTTCTTTGTTAGCATCTTCTTTAGGAACTTTTTACATTATAATTATTTTGTTAGTAGTGTTTGGTGGGGCTGCAACGGGAATTATTTATTTTTTTATGCGGTATCCAATAATTGCTGCAGAACAGGAAGCAAGGGCAGCATTGTCTTACGTTCCAGAAATAATAAGCTATTTGGCAATGTCTATGAAGCTTAGCTCTAACTTAGAGAAAGCAGTGAATTTTGCTGCATTGCGTGGAAAAGGAAAGCTTGCAGATGATTTGAAAAAAGTATTGTGGAACACCCATATTGGAGTACATAATACTATTGGAGAAGGGCTAGAAGTATTGGCTTATAGATGGAAAGTTTATTCTCCAGAATTTAAAGAAGCAATAATGCTAATAAAATCTTCTATGGTTGAAGATGATGAAGAAAAAAGAGCAGATATGTTGGACAAAAGTATAAGCTCTGTTTTGGATTCTATAAAGATAAAAATGGAAGGGTATGCAAGATCTTTGTCACAGCCATCACTAGTATTATTCTATGTTGGTGTTTTACTTCCTCTGTTATTAATTGTTATTCTTCCAATTGGGTCTGTGTTTGCAAATTTGCCATTTGCTAAACCTTGGGTTTTAGTTATACTTTATGATATTTTAATTCCAGGAATCTGTTTTATATTTGCACTCTATATTATCAAAAAGGTTCCAAGAATCTATAAGCCTCCAGTGATTCCAGATACCTATCCTGGGCTTCCAAAGAAAAATAATATGAGAATTGGGAAAGTACAAATTGATATTAGAGTTGTAATCGCAATTATTTTTATTGTTGGAATAGTATTATCTGTATTATTACAACTATCATTAGGAACTACTTTAGCAAAAGTTATGCAAGCAGAGCAGTTCCCAGACGAGTTTGTTAAAGACCCAGAGTCATACTTTGTTTTGCAAGCAACGAACTTTTTGTTAGCTAATAAAGGTGCAGAAGTAGCAAGTGATCCAGAAGCATTGGCTGGAGAAATTAGGGCTCAGAAGATGCTGTTTATGATGCAGCCAGGGCATGATACCACCCCTTACTTTGTGATTTATGGAATGGCATTGACTATTGCATTAATCATATTTGTGTATTTTTATTTCTCTGCAATTTACAAAAAGAAAATCCAAGATTATTATGTGAAAATGGAAGATGAATTTAGGGAGGTCTTGTACATTTTAGCTTCTAGGTTGGCAGAAGGAAAGCCAATTGAAGATGCCTTGCAAAAGACAAAAGACTTTTTCCCTGAGTTAACTATTTGTCAAGATTTATTTGCAAAAACTTTGGATAATATTAATTTGCTTGGGTTGCCATTAGAACAAGCAATGTTTGATCCTGTTTTTGGTTCTATGAAACACAACCCCTCTATGCAACTAAATAATTCTTTAAAGATAATGGGGGATTCAGTAACGTTGGGCCCACATACTGCATCAAAGACAGCAATATCCATATCAATACAGATAAAAAATGTTTTAGAAATTAAACAGCTGATAAAAAAAGTTATTTCTGATATTTCTGAAATGCTTGCAACAATGGCAACATTTATTGCGCCAGCTGTTTTGGGAATCACAGTTAGTCTACAAAAAATAATTGTGTTGACTCTTTATTCTTTAACCTCTTCTGGGCTTGGAGAAGGGATGTCAAAAATGGGGGAAAATATGCCGGAGGGTTTGTCAAGTTTGGACTTTTCAAAGCTTTCCACTTCATTTAACACAAGTGCAATTGGAAACATTGCAACTCCTGGTGCCTTTATGATTATTATTACTATAAATGTAATTTTAATTGTAATAATATTATCCTACTTTGTTAGTTTGATTTTAGAAGATAACTCTTTGCAAACAAAATTACTAATTGCAAAAACAATTCCTATTGCGGTGGTGGTATTCATAATATCTTCTGTAGTAGCAGGAATGATGGTTTCAGGGTTTGGTTGACATGAACTTTGACTTTTTAAGAAACAAAAAAGGCCAAGAGGATTTTATCTTTAAATTGCTTGTCGGTGCTGTAATTGGGGCTGTTATTCTTGGAATTATTCTTGTTTTAATTGAGAAAACAGAAAATCAGAAAGTGTATCTTTCAAATGAATCTCTTGTAAGCAATATAAAATATGCAGTAAAGGCACCAACCGGAGAGCCATACGTTATTGATAAAGTGATAATACCTAAAGAGACCTATTTCACTTTTAAATATTTTGAAGAGGAGACTGGGCTAACACAAGACTGCCTCGTCCTCAATTCTAACAAGTCTGTTTTTAAGAAGATTGACTCTGGATTAGTTACTCAGAATGATGTGGAAACTAAAGTTACAATTACCTGTAATCCAAATGTGGGCAATTGTCCTATTCATTGTGAAATCTTGTTTGGATAATATCTGCGGAGCGTGAAAAAATGACTGAAACAAAAAGACCAATACTTTGCGTTGACGGTATTGTTATGCAAAATAACAAAATTTTACTTTTGAAAAAAAAGAAAGATCCGTTTAGTGGAAAATATGTTTTGCCAGGCGGACTTGTGGAATATGGTGAAACAACAAGAAATGCAATAATAAGAGAAATAAAAGAAGAAACAGGATATGATGTTAATGTAATTGCTACTTTGGGGGCTTATGATGATCCTACAAGAGATCCCAGGGGGCATTATGTAAGTATGGTCTACATTTGTGTTTGGTCTGGTGGAAAAAAACAAATAAAAGAAGATGACTTTGAAAGTATAGATTGGATTTCTATTGATGATTTAGGAAAACACGAAATTGGTTTTGACCATATGAAAATGATTAAGAGTTATATGGGTATAATAATGCTTGGACAGATTGGTGGAAAAAAATAAATTAATTTGTGTTTGTGGTATAGATGGAACGTCGTGATGATGGCTGGGCAGAATTTAAGAAAACATATCCTGACGCAAGAATAAAGGCAGTTTCTGGCAAACAAAAAGTAGTTTTTACTGATCATAGGGGTATAATAAGGGTAGATAATTGGCCATTACCACCTATACATATTAAAACTGAAGGTGGGGTCATAAAAAATGTACATGATGCCGATGAAATATTGGGGCTTAAGTTTATGGACCTGGCTACCTTGTATGAACAAGCAAAGAACCCAAACCATACAGATGTTTATGTATTTTATGCCGAAAGTCAATTATTTGCGAGATTAACAAATCTTGATCCAAAAGAAATAGCAAATATAGATGGTGCAAGCATCATAAAAAAAATGTTATTTGATCCTCAAGAAACAGTTATTTCTCCTCAAAACAAAGAAAAAATTTTAAATGGGCTAGTTTCTCGGATACATGACGCAAGTTTAGATACTCAAATAGCTATTTGTTTGAATCCAAATGTCCCTGAGGTCCTTTTGAAAGAAACAAAAAAATCAATATGGTGGAAGGGCGCAAATAAAAAAAGATCTGTATTGAGGTCTGTGGGCGTTCTCAATAATTTGGATGTGTTAAATTTTGTTGCAACAAATCAGTTATTATTTGGCAGAGAGTTAAGTATATTTGCTGGACAAAGACTTTTGAAATTGCTAAAAAAAGAAAACAAATTTGTAATTGGAGACCATTTAAAAAGATTATCAGATTCTGGGCTTCTTGAAAGTTTAAGAAAAGATCACGAAAGACTAGCAAAAAAGTTAGAGCCCCCTAAAAAATCAAAGTTTAGAGTTTGGATAGAACATTTAAGAAAGCCAAAATAATCCTCTATGCATAAAAAATAAAAAAAGAAAAGAAGTTTTATAGCTTCTTTTTGCTTTCATCAGTTACTATTTCTGTATCTGGGCCGCCTACGTTTATGAAGTCATCTTCGACTTCTAAGCCCAATCTTTCTTTAAGTTCTCTATATCTGTTCCTAATTGTAACTTCTGTTACCCCTGCAACATTTGCTACTTGCTTCTGGGTTCTTCTTTCTCCCTTAATCAAAGCAGCGATGTAAACTGCAGCAGCAGCTACACCAGTTGGGCCTCTTCCAGAAATTAATCCTTGGTCTATTGCTTTCTGTAAAGTCTTTCTTGCTTCTTCTTGGACTTCTCCGCTTAAACCAAGTTCTGAAGTGAACCTTGGAATATAGTATATTGGGTTTGTTAAAGGAACATTTAATTCAAGCTCTTTAGTTAAGAACCTGTATGTTCTTCCAATATCCTTTTTGCTTATTCCTGAAGCTTCAGCCATTTCGTTTAGAGTTCTTGGAACATTTGATTCTCTACAAACAGCATAAAGAACAGCAGCAACAACGGACTCAATCAATCTTCCTCTAATTAGTTCCTTGTCTACAGTCTTTCTGTAAAGCAAAGCCGCTTTTTCTATTAGTGGCTCAGGGATGTTTAAGTATGACGCTATTCTCCTAAGCTCTGTTAAAGCAATAGAAAGGTTTCTCTGCAAGGAGTTTGAAACAGTTGTTCTCTTGTGCCATCTTGCTATTCTGTACATCTGTGCTTTTGTGTCGCTTGATAGCTTGTTTCCTCTTGCATCTCTTCCACCCATTTCAATCATGGTGGAAATACCTTTATTTAGTTTAGAATACTGCATTGGGCTTCCTGATCTTGCTTTTTTGTTGTATTCGCTAGAATCGAAAGTTCTCCATTCTTTTGCTAAATTTATGTTGTCCTCGAAAACATTACCACAATCGTAGCAAATAACTTCTCCTTTGTCTTTGTCTTTTTTAATATTTTTTGAATTACATGACGGGCAGGTAGCCACCATTAATACCACTCCTAAGGATTTTAGAATTACAAATAATTAGTAATCATATATCTTTGGATTGAAAGTTATATATAAACATTTCGGCGGGTTTTTAAACCTACTTGCGTGGGTTTATATATTTTACGCCTGGTTTCCCATTGCATTTTTACCAAATACTTTATATTATTTATTCTTTATTATATAAAATACACTAATTCTAAGGTGATTCTATGGTAGTTAAGAAGAAAAGTAAAGTTGTAAAGAAAGTGGAAAAAAAGACTGAAAAACCCGTAAAAAAAATAGATACAAAAACAGCAGAAACTGTTGAAGAACCAAAAAAATGTTGTAAAAGCTGTGATTGCAGCAAATTAAAACAAATTTTTACAAATCAATACTTTATACTTGGATTAATAATAGTAATAATTGTAGTAATTGGTTTGGCTTTTGCTTTTGGAAATAAAGAAGTAAAACCAACTGATGATAATAATACAGAAATAGTTTCAGATAAGGTAATATTTACTTTATATGGGGATTATCTGTCTCCAAGCACAGCAGCATTTTATGATTTGAATTATAAGTCATTAGTTGCAAAATATCCTGGTGTGGATATAAAGTTTGAACTATATGGTGGAATAGAAAGCTCAAAGAGTTTGGGCGGATTTGATTTTAAAGAAGGAAAGAATGCAAAAATAGCAGAATTATGTGCTAAAGATCAAGGAAAAGAAAAAGAAATGATCGATTTATTATTAACAAATGCAAACAAAGATCACAATGGGGCAACATCAGTTGGATATTATTCTAGTAAATACTACTATCTACAACAGCTTCCTGGAATTTATACTGACGAAAAAATAAACTCTTATGTTACTCAATTAGGCTTAGACAAAACAAAGTTTGATGCTTGTTATAAATCAGAAGACAAGAAAAACATGGTTGACTCACAGTTCCAAACAATTGCTTTGAATGGTTTCATGAGCTTAGACCCTATGTTTGTTTATGACGGCGAGAAGTTTGCTTTAGACATTATAGATTCAGTTGTTCAGAATGTAAATTTAGGAAAGCCAATAAAGCCAGCAATGACTGTAAAAATAATTGGTAAAGTTGGTTTGGACTATTTTGAGCAACAAAATGTAAATCCTTTTGAAGTGTTTGATTATTACTATTCAATTACTGACGAAATAGTTGATGCAGATAGTGTTGCTGGAAAAAAACTTATTTCAGACTTGGGCATAGAAATGCTTCCTGCATATGTATTTGAAGGACAAATTACTGAAAGTCCATTTTATGAAAATATTGCTCCTTATATAGACACAGATAACAACGTATTGGGCCTATATAAGACTCAGACAATGGCAGCAGTTGGAATTCAAGGTTACTACTATTTAGTTGACTTGGCAGACTTTGCAAAGAATTTGTCACAAGACTACTCAATAGGAAGTAAAGATGCAAAAGTAACAATAATTGAATTTTCAGATTATCAATGTCCTTGGTGTAGAGAATTCAACAAAAACAATTATGGAAAACTTAAGAACGAATATATTGATGCTGGAAAGGTAAACTTTTACTACCTACAACACCCAATTGCTGATTTACACCCAACAGCTCATTTAGCATCTTTGGCAGCAATGTGTGCTGCGGAGCAAGGCAAGTATTGGCAATACCATGAAAAAATATTTATTACTACTGAAGAAGGGTATGATGCTAATGTTGTAAAGGATGTTGCACAACAAGTAGGATTAGATTTAACTAAATTTGACACTTGTTACAATGGAACTACATACAACTTAGAATTGACAAATATTGCTGATTTCGCATCCAATTTGGGGTTAAATGGGACTCCAGCATTTATTGTTGGCAACGCAATAGTTGGCGGATATGTAGATTATAGTGCATTCAAGAAAGTAGTGGATTATGAGTTATCACAAAGTAAGTGATTCTCTTTTTCCTTTTTTATTTTTAATGGAAATTATAAAGGCAAAAAAAAGTAAGATAAAGAAAACAAAACTAATTTTCAAAAACTTAAAGCGAAAAGTTTTACAAAAATATAATTCTTTTAAGTTCCCTGAAATACAAGAAGAAAAAGAACTTTTAGAATATTCTGCAGTAGATTTGGGCTGGGAACTTGAAAAGGCGGGATCTAAAGATACTGCTGAGTTTGATAATTTTTATCTTGACGGATCCTGTATTCTAAAAATAAAAAAGCTATCAGATGCAGAAAAATATCTTATGTCTGTGTTTTTGAAAAGTATAGAAGATATCCCTTCGGAGAACTTAGAAGCAGAGTTGGAAACACAATTTGTGGAGTTTTGTAATTTAAAGAATATAATTCTTGAAAATGACCAGCAAAAATATTTGTTGGAAATAATAAGAAAAGAATTATTTTCTTTTGGGCCCTTGTCTTATTTATTAGATAGTAAAGATATTGAGGAAATAGCAATAAATGGTTATGGCAAAGACAAAAAAATCTGTGTATATGTAATCAACAAAGGCTGGCATGACTCAAATTTATATTTCACTAATGAAAACTATTTGCGAGAGCTAGTTAATAAAATGTCTAGAAACATTGGTAGAAGGATTACTTTGTCTAGCCCAATTTTAAATGCAAGTTTAAAAGATGGATCAAGGCTTAATGCAATTATTAAGCCGGTTGTTAATTCTGGAATTTCAATTACCATAAGAAAATTTAGATTTAACCCTCTGACTCCCTTGGATCTTATAAAAAATAACACGATTTCTTTAGACCTCGCAATTTTTCTTGCCTTGGCCATGCAGTCAGAAATTAATGTTCTTATTGCAGGAAATACAGGGAGTGGAAAAACCACCCTTCTGAACTCATTATTTTCTTTTGTTCCTTTAGATGAGCGAATAATTATTACTGAAGAAACCCCTGAAATAAACATCCCCCATAACCATAGAGTTTGCTTGAAAGTTAATGCGGAACAGAAAATAAATATGACAGATTTAATAAAAACAACTTTAAGAATGCGGCCCGATAGAGTGATTGTTGGGGAAATAAGGACTAAAGAAGAAGTTGATGCCTATTTAGATACTATTCTTGCGGGCCAGGGAAAGGGAAGCTATGCCACATTTCATGGGCTTAGCGTGAACGAAACGATATCTAGGCTTAAGAATTTGGGGCTAACTGAGCAGGATTTGAATGCATTGGATTTAATTATTCTACAAAAAAGGTGGACCTCTATAAAAGACGGGAAGAAAATAGAACGAAGAAAGTTGTTTGAAATTGCAGAAGTTGAAAATTCAAAAGTAAATATCTTGTTTAAATATAATGCTTTGAAAAATGAATTTGAGCAAGTAAATGAAAGCAAAAAAGTTAAAGAAAAAATAGAACTTGTGTTTGGAAAGAAATATTCTGTGCTAGCAAAAGAATTAAGGGATTATCTTGAGTTTTTACTTGCTGATAAAGAACTAAAGATAGACGAGTTTAGTAAAATGTTTAATTCATATATTTTAAGTGAATGAAATGAAAGAATTGTTTTATGTAAGTTTGTTTTTTAACAAGGGCGAAAAAGAATATAGAAAGTTGATGTTTAAATCATTAATAATTGGATATTTTGTGTTCCTTGCGTTTTTATTTCCTTTTTTTTCAGTGTATGCTCTTGTTTATTCTGCGTTCTTTAGTTTATGTATCTATGCCTTTTGCTTAGTGCTGCCTTACTTGCTGAAAAAACATTTTATTGGGAACCTAGAAAAAGATTTGCCTTATTTTTTAATGGATTTGGATATAAGTTTATTTTTGAACTCTGATTTTCTGGATTCAATAAAAGTAAATTCACGAAAATACAAAACAATAAATATTGTTTTTGAAAAGTTGTTGTTTAATTATTTAAAAGGCAGTAATTTGCAAGATTCTTTCTTTAAAATTGCTGAACGAATAAATTCAGTCCCTCTAAAAAGGTCTTTATCACAAATAATGGTGCTTTATGAATCTGGGTATAAAGATAATATTTTGACTACTTTGGCGCAAGAATTACTAAATAAACAAAAACTTGAAGCAAAAGGGTATTCAAGTAAATTAGTAATGTATTCCTTGTTTTTTATTGCAGCCACAGCAATTCTTCCTTCTTTATATCTAATGTTTGTTACAGTGGGATCTACTATAATTCAAGTTAATATTACTCCGACTCAGCTAATGATCCTATTCTTTGCTGTATTTCCTTTAATTGATATTGTCTATATCTCTTTTGTAGTTTATCAAATGCCTTATCATCTTAAGGAGGGCAGATAATGCAAATAAACTTCAATTTTTCAAAGCTAAAATCTGATTTTGAATTTATTCTAAGCAAAAATTCTCTGGATCTCTCGGACTATATAAAATACTCCTTTACATTATTTGTTTTTTTATTTAGTGTTTTGTTGTTTTTTTATATTATTGGCACAATTTCTTTACTTCTTTTACTTTGTCTTATAATTTTTGTGGCCTTATTTTCTTTTTTGTTCTTTTATTTGTTTTTCATCTATCTTGAAGATTATAAACAGAAAAAAATAACTCTTGGGCTTTCAGATCTTTTAATACAAGCCTCTTTGTTTCCAAAAGGAACAGATATCATAGAAATAATAAAATATTTTTCGGATAATTCAATTTCAAATAATGTTTTGTCTTATGAATTCAAAATCTGCCATTCTCAGATAACAAAAGGAACGGCAGTTCAAGATGCTTTAGATAACATTGTTAAGAGAAATAAAAATGTAAAGTTAAGGCAGATAATAAATTACTTGAAAATATCTTATGAATCGGGAATTGAGGTCTCGGAACTATTTACAAAATTGTCAAAAAATCTGATCGAAACTGAAATTGTTGAGAAAGAAAAGCAAGTTGGGCTTACAATACAGAAATACACCTTGCTAATATCGTCGGCAGTAATTGTGCCTCTTGTGCTGAAATGGGTGTTGAACATAGTATCCAATTTCTCTTTTGATACAACAATAGATGTATTTTCTTTTGATGCGGTGCTATTGGAAACTGCAAAATTAGCAATATATGTTTACATTGGTGTGCTATCTTTAATTACAAGTGTTTTTGTTGCTTTAATTGATGGTAGTTGGAAGAAATTTATAATCTATTTTATAATTATTTGTCCCTTAGCATATATTATATTTTTACTAGTTTGAGTGGTCTTATGTCAAGTTTGAATTTATGCTCAGAAAAAATTGCAAAAATATCAAACAGGAACATAAAATGTGTGGTGTGATTTTATGTCATTTTTTTTGAAATGGAGTTGGAAGAAAGTATTTTTCTTTGTGATTCTTATTTCAATAATTTGCTTGCTTGCTGTGAAACTAACTTGTAGTTCAAGGCCAATGTACATTTTGGCAACTTGGCTTTTTGATTCTGGAATATATGCCCTTCTTTTCTTTATTTATATTGGGATTGATAAGCTTTCAACTATTCTTAGTAAAATTGTATTTATTTTTTTGTATCTGTTCCATACAGTTACTGCATATCTTACCTCGTATTTTATGGATGATATGTTTGGGCGTGGGTTGTCTTTTTTGTCAATTGATTCTGGAAATGCTTCGTTTTCATTTACATTTTTATTCCCCTGGCATTATCTGATCTTTTTTATAATTTGTCTTGTACTTGCTGTTGTAATTTCTTATTTGTTATCTAATTTTATAAAAATTCATCTTCCAAAAAAAGCAGTATTGCCTCTGCTTTTCTTGGCCTTACTTTTATTAGTCGGCACCCCAATAATATTTGTCTCTAATGTTGATAATTTTTATGTGAATACAATATATGCCCTGGCCGAAACAAAAGAAACAATTACCTTGACAGATTTTAATTGTGATACAAATCTATCTTTTTTAAAACAAAACAATTATCCTGCTCTTATACAAGAGTCCAAATACAAAAAAATTGTGGTTTTTGTCATGGAAAGTCTGGTTTATGGCGAATTCTACAAAGATATCTCTAAAGTCTCAGAAGATCAGAATTTTTTTGGAATAACAAAAGGTAATTCAAATTATTATTTTAATTATTATACAAACAACCAAGATAGTGTTCCTTCAATGGTAACTATATTATCATCTCAATTTATTCCAACGGAAGCATATACTTATTCTGAAGAGTATAGTTTGTGTGGCCATCCAATGATGGAAGAGTATAATTTGGTGGATCATTTTAATGACGAAAACTATTATACTAGTTTTTATGTCTCTAATACTGCGGCCCCTTGTGAGCTTGCTAAGTACAAATGGTCAAAAATAAATGATATAAAAGAGAACTATGATTCCCTGACAAAAGAATTCATGTGTTTTAATCCATATCCATATGATATTGGATGTGAGGATATCGTGTTATTAGATAGGCTTTTGGAAGATTTGAAAAAAGAAAAAGTCTTTATTATGCAAGAATTTATTTACGGGCACAGTAATTTGTATATTAAAGAAAGCGGGCTGTCAAAAACAGAATATTATTCAAAATATCTTGCAGAGTTTTACAAAAAAATAAAAGCAGAGGGCCTGGATAAAGATTTGCTTATTGCAATAGTTTCTGACCACGGACTTAGAGAAAAAGTAGATTATTCCAAAACTGCAGGATATAATATTCCATTGATTTTTGTTGCAAATGATTTAACCTATCGCGAAGACAACAATTTATTATCGCATTTGGATTTCAAGACTGTTTTGTTTAGCTACCTATATGGGCTAGACTACTATCCTGAAGAACAATTGTTTTTTGTTGGGCCTACTGCAAGCAAAACATTTGGGTTCAAAACTGCTTTTGAGAATGGCATTTTTGAAGAAAAAGATGTTGGGGAGTATAATATTTTAAGTTCTACAACAAAAGATAATAATTATCTCCAAGAACAGTTGGTTTGCTACCAAACAAGTAAAACAGAATTTAACGATAAGTAATTCTGATTTCTTGATAGATATATATAACTTTTGTATTTTAATTATAAATTATGAGTAAATTAAACTTCTATAACTATAAACTTAAACTCATTATTCTGACTTTAGTTTGTTTGCTGTTCGTAAAAATATTTTCTACAAGCAATGTTTCTTTGATAATTTCTTCTTATGTTTTTGACGTGTTGGTATATGCCTTTATTTTCTTTTTATTTTTGTTTGCATCATTAAAGATTTCTAGAAAACTGACCTCGCCAATATTCTACATTTTGTATTTTTATAATACTCTTCAGTGTTTCATGTATGCTTATTTTGCAAATGATTTATCAAATAAAGCATATTCATTTTTTTCTGTGAAATTAGATACTGCGATTTTTGTAGCAAAGCAGATAATTAATTATAAACTAATCTTATTGTGTTTGCTGATCTTTGTGGCGATTTTTGTAGTTGCTTATTTGATAAAGCTGGACAAATTAATAATTTCAAGGAAAGCAATAAAAATATGTTTTTTTGTTGTTCTTGGGCTCGTAATAGTTTATCCTGTCATATTCGGAAATTATTTTGCAAACCCTTATGTTGATACAATAAGATATCTTTTTGAAGATAGAAAAGAACTTGTGGACTTGAATATTGATATTAATTATGATTTCAATTTATTTGACAAAAGTTTTTCACAAGATCTTAATTTTAACTTTGATCCCCAAATGAAATACAAAAAGATATTTGTTTTTGTAATGGAAGAAATACCTAATTATATGTTCTATAAAGATATTAAAAAAGTGCCAGTGGAGAAAAACTTTTTTGAAAAAAATAAAGAGAATTCAATAGTTTATAAAAATTATTATACAAACAACCAGGATAGTAGAACTGCGATGTTAACAATGCTATCTTCTACTTTGATCCCATATGAATCATATTCTTATAGTGATTGGTATTCTTTGTATGCTGAAAAAGTAATAAAAAAACAGAATCTTGTGGATTATTTCAATGATAACAACTACAACACAACTTTTTTGATTTCCGATGTTGGTGCGCCATTCGAAATAACTAAATATAATTTTAAAAACATAATCACTCTTAAAGAAGAGGATTATGGTGCAGATGAAGATCTTATCTGTATGCATTTGATAGAGTTCGAAAAAGCTTGCGAAGATCGTGCAGTATTTGGCCAATTAAAAGAACTTGCAAATAATAATGAAAAG
Organism: Candidatus Iainarchaeum sp.; assembly: GCA_028710695.1. Taxonomy (GTDB): domain Archaea; phylum Iainarchaeota; class Iainarchaeia; order Iainarchaeales; family 0-14-0-20-30-16; genus JAQTTP01. Next base: position 99,735 of record JAQTTP010000002.1, on the reverse strand, counting down.
CAATTTGTTTACCAAGAATTAATTTATGGCCATACCTTGAAATATATTGCATTAAAAGACCAAAGTAGAACAGAATACTATAATTATTATTTTGATGATTTCTATAATTATCTCAAAGAAATTGGAAAGTCTGATGAAACTTTAATTGTAATAGTTTCAGATCATGGAGAAAAAGGATATTTTAATGAAAAAAATCATTCTTCTTATAATGTTCCTCTGATTTTTGTTGCAAGCGATTTAGAACAAGAAGAAAATTATGATTTGTTATCACATTTGAACTTTAAAGATCTGTTATTGTCTTATGTGGCCCAAGGATATAATTTTGAAAAAAACAATGATATCATATTCTCTATTGGTTCTACATCAACCGGGTTAGTAAGCTATATTGATAAAAATAATAATTTTGCAGTGGTTTCCTCTATTTCGAGTCCTTATGTTGTTTTTGACAACGGGGCAGATGTGAATTATAGTTCGGAGAAATACCTCCTTTTTAATAAGTATCTTGATTATTTTAATAGTCATAAGTGATTTTACAATGTACGTGGATTATATTTTGCTTTTTTCCATTGGAATTTTGCTCTTCTTTGTAATCCTCTATATCTTTGCATATTTTGAATTTAGAACAAAAAAAGACCCCCTGTCTAAGAAGAATTATGGCGTATCTATAGTTGTACCAATTTGGAATGAAGAAAATACAATTGTGGACACTTTAAAATCTTTGGTAGAAATGAAAAATAATCACAAAGGTGATTTTGAAGTTATTGTAGTAGATGACAACTCTACAGATAAGAGTTATTCTTTAGCAACAAACTTCGCAAAAAGATATAATTTCATAAGAGTTGTAAAGAAAAAAGGGCAAAGAGGAAAATCAGAAAGTCTAAATGAGGCAACTCAAATTGCAAAATATGAACTAGTCGGCTGTGTTGATGCCGATGCATTCCCTGAAAAAAATTCACTGAAGTATATAACTGGTTATTTTGATGATAAAACAGTTGGCGCAGTAACAACAAAGATGGTTGTAAAAAATCCACAAAAGCTTGTGGAATGGTTTCAACATATTGAATACATATTTTCTAACTTTTTATTGACTGCTTATGGTGGCTTAGAATCAATATATGTTACTAAAGGGCCGTTGAGTCTATATAGAAAAAATTTGTTGAAAAAGATTGGCGGGTTCTACAGCCAAGACATAACTCCTACAGAAGACATGGAGATTACTTTTAGAATTAGACAAGCGGGATATAAAATCTTTAGTTCAAAATCTGCAAGAGTTTCCACAAAAGTGATGCCAACTTGGAAGAAACTGTTTTGGCAGAGAATAAGATGGAACAGAGGCTCGTTGATAAACTTTGCAAAATACAGAAAAATGGCTTTTGATCCACAGTTTGGATTTTTCTCAATAGTTATGATACCAATAGTAAGTGTTACAATCAGCATGTTGGCAGTAATAATTTATTATTTAATAACAAACTTCTACTCTTTTTTGAGTACTTTTATAACAAAAATATACTGGTATATATATCTAAAAATAGTCCCGAATCCTTTCGTGGCGATACAGAAGTATTTTGAAGTAAATCCGATGTATGTGCTTTCGTCTTTATTTTTTATAATAATAATTGCATTTATCTTGTGGATTGTAGCATATATTGTTGGATTTTATGAGAGTAAGGAGAAGATTACTTTCAAACATATTATTATATTATTATTAACTCCAATAATCTATACTCCTGCGCAGATTTTCTTCTGGGCAAGCGCAATATTTTTGCAATTTACTAAATACAAAACAAGGTGGAGATAATGGACAACGGAAAGAAAAAAATATTTTATAAAGCTCTGGCATTTACCTTTGCTGTAATGTTTTTTGCATTGCTTTTTGCAAATCTTGTTTATGATTGGAAAAAAACAGATTTGAATGATGATATTTTGGATATTTACAATAAAAGTACAGATCTAAAAATAACTATGAATTTTTATGATACTATGGTTGATGCCAATTCTTGTGATTTAATGGAGAACCAGCTAATTGGGTTGTCAGATTTTTTGTATGATTTGGGAAAGAAAGTTAATCTGGCTGCTGATGACAAAGATAATTTAGAAGAAGTAAAAAAATTACAAAAAGAATATGTGTACAATAATTTAGATTTGTGGTTGAGGCTTAAGAAGTTTAATTCTATTTGTCCGCAGTATGTGAAAAACTATATTTTGTATTTTTATCCTTATAACTGTAATGAATGTGCTCCTTTAGAAACAGCGATACAAGATATTAAAGACAAATATGGCGATAAGGTTTGGATTTTTAGTATTCCTTCTGAGGTAGGAATTAGTGCAGTGGATAATATTTTAGAGTTTTATGACGTAAATTATATTCCCGGAATAGTAATAAATGAAAAAACAATTTATGAACAAGACATTTTGGATGGAATGAACAAATTTCTTTATGATTATAACGCCTTAGAGGAATAGAATAGAATATAAGTCTTTCTTATCTAAAAAAGGTTAAAGATAGGAATATATCCTTGTACATGAGAATTTTACAAGTCTGGCTCAGTTTTGCTAAATAAAATTAAGTATGCTTGAACCTTTGGTTCAACATACACTTTTGGCAAACTTAGCCTTTTGTAAAAGGCTAGGGCCAAGGTAGCTCAGTTGGTTGGAGCGCCAGACTCATAACTATTCGTGGTTATGAATTATGAGCTTGCTTTGCAAGCGATGATTTAACCAGATTTCGGAGAGAAATCTGGAGGACGGGAGTTCAAGTCTCCCCCTTGGCACTAAGCTTTCTTTTGTAAAAGAAAGCTACAGCCTCCCAAAGAAAACTCTGGCGACATAAATGTCGCAGTCTTATAAAAAAAAGCAAGTATGCTTGAACCTTTGGTTCAACATACAACTCTAACGGGAAAGTTTGTTCTCGGGGCAGGAGTAGCAGAATGGTAATGCTTCCGGCTGCAGACCGGGCGATTGTGGGTTCAACTCCCATCTCCTGCTTACCAAGCTTTTCTTTTTTGGAAAAGGAAAAAGCCAGTTTGTTTCACAAACTGCTTTAGCCCCTGAATTTTTTTGCTTTGCAAAAAAGATTCTTGGAAAAGCTGCAGTCTTCCAAAAGAAAAACAGTGGCATAAATGCCACAAAGCAATTTTTTATTGTTTTTTGTCTGACTATTGTTATTATTGCCTTATGTGCTGCACATAAAAACAAAATATATAAAGGCTCCTGACTATACTTATATAATATTAATTGGGGGCTTATTAATGAAAAAATTCTTGATTTTATTTTTTGTATTGCTTTTGGCGAGTTTTGGATTCTCTGCGACTTCGAATTATGCCTATATTCTTGAGGTTGATTCCACTAATTCTTATCCAACAACAATATACCCGAATAGTGAAGCTAGCATTAATATAACATTAGAGAACATTTCTAGCACTGTTGATGCAGAAGATGTAAATGTAAGTCTTGTGCCCACTAGTAATGATTTTGAAATAATTACTGGCCTTGATCATTTAGATGTAATTAAGTTTAGTCAGACTGGAAACTTTGCATTGAGGTTTAAAGTTAAGGATTCTGTAAAGGGGGGCTATTATTCAATACCAGTAAAAATTGAATATCTTAGAGATGGCCTAGAAAAGTATACTATTAACACCCAAACAACAATTAATGTTTCAAACTATGATAAAATAAATTTGGTTCTAACTGAATATCCTTTGGATAAAAAATATCTTGATGAAAAGGTTGAACTAAAAGGATATGTAAAAAACGAAGGAAATAATACCTTGAAAGGAATTAAAGTTGAGGCAGATTTTGGAACAAATAAATTAATTGCTCTTGACGAAAAGTCAAAGTTTTTGGGGGATTTAGATCCAGGTCAAACAAAAGATGTAATTTTTACTTTTTTAATTTCAAAAAATGCAACTCCTGCATTATTTGATGTTGATTTAAATGCTAACGCAGTAGGATCAATAAGCGATGTAGAGACAGTATCATTTATTGTAGAAGACAAGCCAACTGTAATAATTTCATCAATTGATAAATCTCTAAGTACTGGAGAAACAAAACTTAAACAAGATGGTTACTTTTCTTTGTCCATACAATTGGAAAATATTTCTAAGTCTACAATAAAATCCGCATCTATGAAAATATTGGAAAATCAAGTAGTCGAAGGAATTGATATTGCCTATGTTGGTTCATTAGAAGAAGATGATTCTAGTTCAGGGATTTTTGACTTGCATGTTTTAAGTAATGCTGAAACAGGGACCCAAAAAATAAACGTGGAAATTTCCTATTTAGATCAATATGACAAGGAATATACCTTTACAAAAGAAGTCCCATTATTTATTGTGAAAAAAGATATTTCTTTTGCTTGGTTGGTTTATATTATTATAATAATTGGAATTGGAGTTGGAATATATTTCTACAAAAAAAATAAAACAAAAAAGAAAGAGTTGCGGTCTTTGAAAGGTAATTAGAATGTATAATTTAATTAAGGTTGCATTTCTAAATATATTTCGTAGAAAAAAGAGGACTGCATTGGCTCTTCTTGGAATTATTGTGGGAATTGCCTCTTTAATTATTCTTGTTTCTGTTGTTGATGGCTTATATGAGGAATCTTTTGCAACTTTGGGAAAAATGCAGGGAATTACTGTTTTTAGTGCGGATGCTTTAGCTCCTTTTGCAAGCGAAATGAGCATGTCCTATAAAATGAAATTAGAAAGTGTCCAAGGTGTAAAAGTTGCAATACCGCAGATTTTGCAAATTGTGGGAACTATTGATAATAAAAAAACAGTTGCAACTGGGCCGCAAAGTAGTTATTCTGTTATTGGTCTAGATCCAGAAAATTATGACGAATTGATTTACAATACAGTTAAAGAAAATTTAATTTCTGGGCAACTGTTGAAAAGCTCAGATAAAGATTATGTGTTGATATCTACTGTGCTTGCAGAAGATTATAAAAAATCTATTGGCTCAAAAATAGATTTGGATGGCAAGGAGTTTAAGATAAAAGGCATTTTTAAAGCAGAAACAAGCACTCTTGAAAAACAAATTTTAATTTCTTTAGATGGTGCAAGAGAAAGCTATGGAATTGCAATGGATAAAACAAATCTTTTTAATGTTATTACTGTAGATCCTTCTGAATCTGATGCAATTGCTGAAAAAATTGAATTCAAATATGAGGAATTGAAAGCAGTTGGGCAACAAGAAAGAATGAAAACCGTTGGCTCTTTTTTAGATTATTTAAGATATTTAGTTATTGTTGTTACACTTATTGCTGCAATAATTGCTGGGTTGGGTGTTGTAAATACAATGCTGATGTCAGTAATGGAAAGAATAAAAGAAATTGGGACTTTGAAAGCAGTTGGTTGGAGTAAGGCAAATATAATTTATTCAGTTGTTTTCGAATCTGCAATAATTGGTATATTTGGGGGCATCTTGGGAATAGTTATTGGTATTGTCGGAAGTGCTTTGTTTGAATATTTTTTTGCAATTAATACTGCAGTAACTTTTTCATTAGTAATACAATGTTTTTTGTTTGCATTTGTTTTGGGGATTTTGGGTGGAATATATCCCGCAATAGTTGCATCGAAAATGGATCCAGTTGAAGCTTTGAGGGGTAATTAAGATGTTTGAGATTGCTAAGTCCGCATTTCTTAATATATTCCGAAGAAAAAGCAGAAGTATATTAACTTTTTTGGGAATTGCAATTGGTCTTTGTTTATTATTGGTATTGATTTCTTTTGTTGATGGAATAAATAACGAAGCACAAAGTACTATTGGAAAAATGCAGGGCATTATTGTATCTCAAGAATCTGCAGTGGACCAGGTATTTAGTTCTATTGATGAAGGTTATGAACAAAAATTAAGCAAAATTCAAGGTGTAAAAGAAGTTGTTCCAGAACAGTATTATTTTGTTACTGAGATTCAAAATAAAGCTGTCGGTGGCTCTATGTTTGACCAGCCATATATTTATGCTATAGATCCAGGCCAATTTGAAAACAGTAGTTATAGTGCTTTTATTGATGCAATTTACAAAGGCAGGGGCTTAAAATCTGGGGATAATGGAGTAGTAATGATATCAAAAGATATTTCAGAGCAATATCTTAAAGGCCTTGGCGATAGTTTAAAAGTTGGATCTGCAAAGTTTGAAGTTATTGGAATATACGAAGCTAATTCTTCATTTCCAGTAAATGCAATTATAATGCCTGTTGACGATTTTAGAGAAAATTATCCTTACAAAAAAGGCAAAGTAAATTCTTTTTATGTGATTCCTGATGCGGGCGCGGATGCAACACAAATTTCTAAAAAAATAGAATTTAGTTATGATGAGTTAAAAGCGCAAGGACAAGAAGAAATGATGGAACAAGTAAATAGTTTGCTTTTGAATTTGCGACTTATTGCAGTATTTGTTTCTTTGATTTCTGCTTTTGTTGCAGCAATTGGAATAATAAATACAATGCTAATGTCTGTAATGGAAAGGACAAGGGAACTTGGAACCTTAAAAGCAGTTGGTTGGACAAAAAAGAATATAATTTTTATGATAATTTTAGAATCTGTGTTTTTGTCAATTGTTGGAAGTATAATTGCATTGATAATTGGAACAATAATAAGTAAATTACTTGGATTTGTTATTGGAATAGACACAGTAATATCTTTGACCTTAATTTTTGAGATATTTGCTTTTGGAATATTTATTGGCCTTGTTGGCGGAATATATCCCGCAGTAAAGGCCTCAAAAATGGATCCTGTTGAAGCATTGAGAGATGAGTGATGATTATGGTGGAAAATATAATACAAGCAAAAGATGTGGTTAAATCATATGTCTTGGGTGAGACCACAGTAAATGCCCTTAATGGGGTAAGTCTAGATGTGAAAAAGTCTCAGATAATAATGATTCTTGGGCCATCAGGATCTGGAAAATCCACTTTGCTCCACATTTTGGGCGCTTTGGATCATCCAACAACTGGTGACGTATACATAAAAGGCAAAAAAATATCTGAATTAGACGACTTTAGTTTGGCGGTGTTTAGACGTTATTATCTTGGATTTGTGTTTCAATCCTTTAATTTGATCCCAACCCTAAATGTTTTGGAAAATGTACTAATTCCTACAATCCCAGATGGAAAGAATGAAGAAAAAACACAAAGGGCGATTTCCCTTCTAAAAGCAGTTGGGATGAGCCATAGGCTTAAGCACAAGCCTGCAGAGCTTTCTGGAGGAGAAAGGCAAAGAGTAAGTATTGCTAGGGCATTAATAAATGACCCTGAAATAATCTTTGCGGACGAGCCTACTGGAAATTTAGATACAAAGACAGGGCAAAGCATAGTAGACCTTATTTTGAAGCTAAGAGACAAAGAAAAGAAGACTTTTGTTATAGTTACTCACGATCCTTCTCTTACAAAGTATGCAGATAAGATATACCACATCCGTGATGGAAAGATAAGTGATATAAAGGGAAAATAGCTTAGTCTTTGCCTTTTCGTAAAAGGCTAGAACCAAAACTATTTTAATAACTATATCCTTATATATATCAGGACAGATAACAAGGGGTAAGCAATGATATACATAATAGGTGCTAATGTTGCCGGCTTAAGGTTCGCTAATTATCTCTCAGAGCTCTCTTTAGATTATCATGTTTTTGACAAAAAACCAGATATCTTGGGAGAACAAGGGGATTATGTTGTTCTAAACAACTCTTTTTTAGAAAAATATGACCTTAAAAAAATAAGTAACTCCGCCCTTGTTAATGATGTTGATTTGGTTAGATTTCATTCCCCTTATGGGAAAATTGCAGAAATAGACACTCGTGGGATGTATTCTATTTACGATAAGTCCACTTTTGAATATTTGCTTTATAAAAAACTTCAAAACAAAGGAAAAGACTTAGTTCATTCCGCAAGATTTTTTGACTATAATAAAACAAATAACAATGTATTTTTTGAAGAGAAAGGAAAAGGAACTTTAAGAAAAGCAGATGTTGTTATTGGTTGTGATGGCCTTTATTCAAACGTAAGAGATAAGTTATTTAATTATTCTTTGGCAAAAAAGAAAATGGTTTATTGTCAGTTAAAAGGCAAGTTTGACCCTAAAGTAATAGATTATTTTATTTCTAATGAATGTAAAAGCCTTTATCGGTTTGTTTGCCCAATAGATAGCAAAACTGGATATTTTGTTTCTTCTGAAATGTCTAAAGATAGTATAGATGAATTTGCTTTGAAAAATAATTATTCTATTGATGGCGAAATAAAATATAAAGAAATAGGAAACTACAACGGAAAGAAAACTTTGGTTGGAGATAAAGCCTTGTTGCTGGGAAGCGCAGGTGGAATATTTAACAACTTTTCTGGAGAAAACTTTTTTGAATCCTTAAAAAGTGTTGACATTGGTTATGAAATAGTGAGAAACACAATAAAGAAAACCAAGTATGGTTCAAAAGATAAATTTAATTTCAATAGACAAAACTTTTTGTTTGATTCTTTGTTTAACAATTTAGAATTAAAAGCAAAGAAAAGATCTGATCTGGAGTCCTTGTCAGAACATAAATTGGATAAACTTGTTGCTAGATTAAATAAGAGAAAAATTAGTGGTGTAACTCCATACCCTTTTGAAATGATTGAAAGCGGAATTAAAAAGAAGTTTTTGTTTTTCTAATTGATCTTTATGATTCGCAAACCAAAAACCAAAAGGCCTCTTGAAAATATAATTGAAAACTTCAACAGTAAACTTTTTGTCTTTGCAAAAAAATTAGATTCTCTTACTAATTTTAGAAAATATATTTTTTTGTACCTGGTTGTAATTGCAATATTTTTGTTTTTATTTGCAAAATTCGGATTTTTTGAGATATTTAGTTATGGAAAAATTAATGTTTATTATTTATTGCTGTTTTTTGTGTTATCTATTGTGCAGTTGTTTGTTTTATCTTTGCGATACTCTTTGTACAACGAAAAAAAGTATTCTTTAAAACAAATATATTATTATCTCTGTGGTTTGGCAGTAACCTTGGGAATCCCTCCAAAGCCTTTGGGAGAGGCATTTAGGGTTATTATTCTGAAATATTATTACAAGATACAATATTCTCAAGTAATTTTTTCCATTGCAATGGAAAATGTATTTGATATTATTACAGTTTTGACAATTGGGCTAATTTCTTCGGTTCTTTTGCCATTTCCATCAATAATGGATAGAATTGTATTGATAGTATTGGCTATTTTGTTATCAGTAGTTTCTGTAATAATTTGTTATTATTTCATAAAAGTATTTAACATAAAAATTAAATTCTTTGATTCAGTAGTTTTTAACTTTTTAAAAAATATTCTTTCCTTGTTTTATAAAGAAATTAAAAAGATGGAAATGATTTCTTTTAAGACAATTTCCTTAAGCCTTTTTTTATCTGTCTTGAAGATATTCATTTGCACATTAAGGATTTATCTTGTGTTTTTAATGTTTGGTGTAGAAGTAAATTTCTTTATAGTTCTGGGTTTATGGTCTTTATGTGAAATAATAGGTAATGTGAGTATGCTTCCCGGTGGTTTGGGTGCGTATGAATTATCTTTTGTATATTTGTCATCCGTATTAGGAATAGATAGTACTTTGGCTTTGTCAGTAGTAATTATAGATAGGCTATTTTCTTTTTGGTTATATTTGGTAGTTGGATTTGGAATTATTATCTTGTCAAAGAAACCTGTGGAAGAGATGAGAAAAGAGTTTATAAAATATCTTTCAAAGCAGATGCAACATTTGTTTTCTTTGTATCTAAAAACACATTCTAAAACGAAAGAATTTGCTGAAAAGATAAAAGCAGATCTTAAAGAAACAACGGATCTTTTAGCCTTTAAGAAGTTGCCGAAATTCAAAAAAAAGAAGAAGGTGTAAACTATGAAAAAATATCTTAAAATATTAATTCCAGTAATGTTTGCAGTTACAATATTATTAATTGCCTTTTTTGCAATTCTGTATTCTTTAAAATCATCTGATTATGATGTTTTAGTAGGCAATTATAATCTTCTTGAATTTAAGTATAACTCTCTAGTAGGGGATTTTAATGCTCTTTCTACACAATATGCAGAATTATTGGCACAATATTCTGAGCTACAAACAAAATATTATGAACTGGTAGAAGAATATAAGTCTCTGAACTTAGAATATAATAAAGCTCTTGATATATCTGCGGAATTAACTGATAAGCTTTATTCTGCAAAAGAAGAACTAAATGGGTATAAGATTGAGGTACAAAGCTCTTTGGATTGGTTTAAAGAAAATGCAACTCTTGAAAGCAAATCAATAAAATCTAAACTTGATTCAAAATGCATTTCTTCAACTGCGGGTTATTGTACTATTGCGGAGCCGTGTTTAGATTTAGTTAATGAGCAATTTATGGGTTTGGAATACAAAGATGATACTACCTTGGGAAAAACTGATAAGTTCATTTCTATTGATGAATTTTTAGAGAATAAGGGTGGAGATTGTGAAGATTTTTCTCTTTTGTTTAAAGCAGAAATAAATTATCTTCTGGAAAAATGTTCTGGAAAAGAAATAAAAGTTGAAGCATTTGTAACTTCTGATTCAGGTAATTATTTTTTAGACAATTCTAACTCCTGGTATTATGCAAATGCAAAAAAACACAATCTTATTGCAGGGTATATTTATCCTAATATTGTTTGCGGTGTTTTAAAAGATCCAAACAAAGCTGATGTTTTTGGTGGACATTGTGTAATTGCTTTTTCAAAAGAAAAAATTGAATCTCTTTTAGATCTAGAAAAATTAAATCTGGCAGAATTAGTGGAACCTCAAACAGGCCAGTATTTGGGAAGGATGAAATATGGTTCCACAACCTTTAATGTTGAATACTATGTTGAGGGAGAATATTTTCCAGAAAGTGTATCTTACATAAAACAGATAATAACGGATAATGATTATTATCTTTATCAAAATGGCTGGAAGGGATATGAATCTATTTATGATATGTTTATAACTTTAGAGCAAGAAATAGATTCTATACTGGAAAAACAAAAATGATTTTTATGAAAAAGTTATTTGTATTGTTTATTTTATTATTGACAAGCTTTTCTTTTTCTTATTATGCAGATGTTATCTTTGATGTACAAAGCAATGGTGATGTTTTGATTTCAGGATATTCTGATTATCCAGATTTACAAAATGGGCTTAATTCAAACTTAACTTCAAAGAATGGTGGCTTGTGGATATTCAACTTTGATTCTAATGAAATATTTTTGTCTTATGTTTTTGAATTAAGAATGCCTGAAAATACAGAAATAAACTATTTAAATATTTCTGGGTTTCAAAAAATAAAACAAGACAATAGAATAATAATATCTGGGTTTGGAGAAAACTCAAAATTGAATATGAAGTTACAATACTCTTCTTTTAGCTCAGCTTCGAAATCATATTGGTGGACATATCTTGTGGGTGCTTTAGTTCTTTTGTCTATTGTTGGCTATGTTGGATATAAAAAATATAGAACGAAGCCAGCACAAAAAGAAGTAAAGCCAAAAGTTTTCTTAACAGATAGGGAAAAACAAATCTTGGATCTGATAAAAAAGAACAAAGGCCAAATAACTCAACATAAGATTCAACAAGAACTTGGACTGCCAAAATCTTCGTTATCTAGAAACCTTTTGAGTTTAGAGAAGAAAGGACTTATTAAGAAATCAAGCAAGGGCTTGTCTAATGTTATTGTACTACAAGAATAAGCTTGTAAGGGCCAAAGTTTAACCTGATATTCTTTGTATTGGTGTGTTTTGTCTTCCTTTTTGCTTTTAAACTGCCTAACTACTGCTTATCTTGTCCTATAATGCTTCTTGTTCCACCTTGTTCCGGGTGATTCCGGAGAAGGCATATATTTAGTTCCGCCGAGAGTATGTTATGGAGGTGGTTCAAGATGAACTACAAAGCAATATTATTAGCAATGGTTTTTGTAGTAGCATTAGCAATACCATCATTTGCATTTAGTGAAGATAAAATTTATACAAACTTTACAAATACAAATGGTGCTGAAGTAAGAATGCTACAGCTAGAAAAAGCAATGGAAAAACAAATAGCAATAGGCGAATTGGCCTTGCCATACCTGGATGAAAACGCAACATCAATAATTGCAGAATATAAAGCCTTGAAAGAAGAAGTATCTGCATATGATGTAAATGGAAAAGAGCCAGAGTTTTTGGTTAAAGATTTCCTTGCATTCAAAGAAAAAGCATTAGAATTGAAACAAGAGTTTAAAACATATGTAAAGGATTTAAACTCTGATGAAAAAGAAGCAATTAAAGATGCATTTAAAGAAGTAGACACAACAGAATTAGATGAATTAGATGCAGAAATAAAAGAACATAAAAATAAATATAACTATGAAGTAGCATCCAAATTATTTGCGGATTTGGAAATAAAGAACCAAAGTCTTTTAGATGAAATTGCTGCGGGCACTGCAACATATGGTGAAATGAGAAGCGAGATTGCAAAGATGTTCGGCGGTCTTGAGAAAGATTTGAAAAAAGAATTAATGTGGAAAATAAAAGAAGTAAAAGCAAAAGGGCAAACATATAAAGAGAAAGTAAAAAAAGAGATTAAGGAAAAAATAGAAACCAAAAAAGAAGAAATAAAGCAAAAAATAGAAGAAAAGAAAGAAGAACTGAAAAAAGAATTAGAACAAAAGATTGAGCAAAAGAAAGAAGAAATAAAAAATAAAATAGAAAACAAGTTAGAAAAATGGCTTGGAAAAGATGATGAAGAGTCAGATTCAACAGAAGACAGTAACGCTGTAGAAGACTCAAATATGGAAATAGGCGACTCTTCTGATGATAGTAATAGTATAGACTCAAATGTAGAAGTAGAAATAGAAGATTCAGACGAAGACAGTAATAGCGTTGAAGATTCCAATGGTTCCGTTGGATCTGGAGATTCAAATATGGAGGGTGGTTCTGAATGAAAGCGAGCCTTACGATATTAGTAGTCCTTGTTGTACTTGTAGTGGTTGGAGTAATCCTTGGTGTTACTTTGAGCAAAGACAGCACAACAAAAGATACCTCCGATACTTTGAGTGGACAAGCAGAGTATGACGAAACAGAAGCCCTTTCTACAGTAGATGATGTATTAATCTCTGCAGATGCAAACGACACAGTAGAATTAGGTGAACTTATAGAGTAGATTTCTCTACTCTCTTCTTTTTATATTTTTTCTTTTTATATTTATTATGTTTGAAAAACCAAGATATACTCATGCAGAAATAAAAGATTATTCTGCGAGTATAAGAAATAATATTGGCGGCCATATAAGCGGCTTAAAAAAAGCATGGGTACTTTCTAACCCTCGAATGCCTCATTTGTGTACTCATTCTTTTAGATTTGATTTTGAAGGCCATGCACGTGAACTGCGTGTAGGATTACTTAATCATTTTAATATTCCTAGAGCCGAAATTCCTAAGACCCGTCTTGTAGTTCTTGCTGGATTTGGAGGCCATTTTTCTGCAGAGTTACAAAGAATGGGATTTCAAGTGATACATACAGATTTAATGAGAGAATATGCTAAAGGCCCACAAACTTTTCCTACATTACATTCCCCTGCGCACGAAATTCCACATATAAGAAATGTGGGGGCGTATGTTAGTTTTGAAGCTGTTCAAATATATTCTGGATTTATAGGATATATAACAATATTAAAATCTCTTTTGCAGACCCGTCATGGTTTAATTGATATTGGCGTGCAAAAAGCCTATTTCCGAAATAATTTAGAACAAGTATTTGATATTTATAAACAAGTATATGGCTGTAATTCAGAGGCTGTTGATTCAGGGCCTTTCCGTTTTTATGGCCTTTCTTTAGGTCACGCAGACAGGCGGATATTAGAAAAAGATTTGGCAATAATGCTTGCATTAAATAATTCTCACAGAACTAATTTTTCTCCCGAGTCTATTGCAAAAGAGTTAGGAATAAAACCAGATGATATTCATGATGCAATACACCGATACCAGGCATTAAGTATGAAATATAATGATCACCTTTATAGAACTCATGGAGCGGTTGAATAATCTTTGACTTTTTTTTGTATTTCTTCCAGACCAAAACAAATAAATATCTGCTTTTGCTATTATACACAGTAGAGGTGAAAAAGTATGAACAAAGCTGAGCTTGTATATTTATCTTGTTTTATTGCACTAGTTGGTTCTTATGTGCAAATAGTGGCAGATAACATCTGGAGAGGTAAAGCATTCCAGCCATTGTGGTATTATATTGTAGTTCCAATTGTGGCAGTAGTAATTATTTATGTTGTATTGTATTTCACTAATAAGAAAAGATTAGAACCTAAAAAATAAAATTAAAATTCTAATGTCTTTTTATTCTTTTTCTCTTTTTATTTTTTAATGCAATACATTCGTACAAGAGCAAAACCAGAAGAAAGAATTATGTCATTGCGAAGGCGTTTGGAAAGAAGAAATATAGTGCGGACTAGAGTCGGAAAAAAAGAAATGCTTACTCCTTTGCAAATTGCTTCAAGGGCAGAAGTTAAAGAAGCTGTTGCTCGTGGATTTGCCCCTTTTTATCATAATGGAGAAAAAATTGAAATTCCTCTACGTGAAGATAAACTTCATCCTCTTCCTATGAATCTTCAAGGGGTTTATGCTTCTCCTGAAGGGGGCTTGTTTGTGTTAAGAGGCGGATTATCGCCTACAGATCATGGGCTAGCACAGGTGCTTAAAGTAAATCATTTTGTGAAAAACCACCCATTAGAACAGCCTACAGAAACTTGGGTTGCTTTTTGCTGGATTGATAAAGACCAAGGCCTTCACCTAGAAGTTAGAGACCAAAATCTTCGACATAGAGGTCTTGCCTTAAAATTACTTGATAGAACAATTAGAAGTTATACCGCAAAAAGAAAAAATCCACAGTCAGCCATTACAGTTCTTAAAAAAGATTTTGAACCTGTTCTTGAGAAATATGGGGCAAGGGTTATACCAATAGTAGGTGGCGACCGAGTAGCTTTAATTAATAAAAATGTCGACCCCAAGGCAAATGTTGAGAAATATCACTCATTTGAAGCAATAGATCCACAAAGCGGGCGACTCAGAGTATATAGAATTAAAGTATAAAATAATTAATAAAAAAAGAAAATTAAAGAGAACTTTTTAGTTCTCTCTTTTTGTATTCTACCAATGCCTTTTCTTTAAAATTTTGTGTAGTTAGAGTCTTTTGTGTTTTTGTATCTCTGATTCTTGCATTTACACTCTTTGTGCTTGCTTCTTTTTCTCCAACAACTAAAATGTAGTTGTAGTAAAGCATCTCTCCATCTCTGATCTTTTTGTTCATTGTTATTTCTCTTAGATCAATGTCTACTCTTAGGCCATAAGCTTTCAAAGAATCACAAACTTCTTGTGCATATTTGTTGAAGTTCTCTGCAACAGGAACTACAAGAATCTGCCTTGGGTTTAGCCACAAAGGGAACTTCCCTGCAAAGTGCTCAATAAGAACTGCACCAAATCTTTCTGGGCTTCCAATTAATGCCCTATGTATCATAATTGGCCTTTTTTCAGTATTATCTTTGTCTGTGTATTTAAGTTCAAATCTCTCAGGCAAGTTCATATCTAACTGAATTGTGGAAATCTGCCATTCTCTGTTCAAAGCATCTTTAGCCATTATATCCATCTTTGGGCCGTAGAATGCTGCCTCTCCAGGGGCTTCAACAAAGGAGATCTTTTCTGATTTTAATAGATCTTTTAATGCTTTTTGGGATTTGTTCCAGATTTCATCATTTCCTAAATATTTTTCTTTTGCATTTTCATCTCTTAAGGATAGTCTAACATAATAGTTTAATCCATAAACTTTTAGAGCCGCGTTTATACATTTTAGAACATTCAAGAACTCTTCTTTCATCTGCTCTGGAGTACAAAAGCAGTGACCATCGTCTTGTGAGAAACTTCTTACTCTTGCTAATCCTGAAAGTTCACCAGGTTTTTCATCTCTGTAAAGCATTGCAAAATCTGCATATCTTATAGGCAAGTCTTTGTAGCTTCTTGGTAACGACGCATAAATTTGTGTGTGGTTTGGGCAATTCATAGGTTTCAAGAAGTATTCATCTTTAGAGTAGTTTGAAATTACTTTAAACATGTCATCCTTATATTTGTTGTAATGCCCAGAAATTTTAAACAATTCTGCTTTTGTGATCTGTGGAGTATGAACTTCTTGATATCCAATTGCATTTTGTAATTCTCTTGAAAAATTAATTATTTCATTTCTGAAAATATTTCCTGTCGGAGTCCATAATGGTAATCCTGGGCCTACAAGTTCAGAGAACACAAATAAATCTAATTTCTTTCCTAGTTTTCTGTGATCCCTTCTTTTTGCTTCTTCTAATAATTCTAAATAAACTCTTAGCTGCTTTTTATCAGGGAAACTTATTCCATAAAGTCTTGTTAGCATTTTATTTTTTTCGTCTCCTCTCCAGTATGCTCCCGCAATGCTAAGAAGTTTTACTTCTCCAATCATTCCTGTATTTGCTAGATGTGGGCCTCTACAAAGATCTGTAAATTCTTTTCCAAGATGGTATAAAGAAATTTCTTCATCTTTTGGTAAATCGTTAATAAGTTCTGTTTTGTAAATTTCTTTTTTGAAGACTTCTAATGCCTTTTTTTTGCTTACAACTTCTTTTTTCATTGGAAGTTTTTCTTTGATTATTTTTGACATTTCTTCCTCAATTTTTTTTAGATCTTCTTCAATGATGTTTAGATTGTCAAAATCATAATAGAATCCATTTTCTATTGCTGGACCTATAGCTATGGTTGTGGTTGGATATAACCTCTTTACTGCAGCAGCCAGTATGTGTGCAGTTGTGTGCCAATAGACCTCTTTATCTTTTTCATTGGCAAAGTTCACTTTTTCGATTACATCCATAGCTATTCCTCCATTTATAAATATAAGATAATAGGAATAATTTATAATCTTAAAGGTCTAATATTTTCTATGAATCGGTTAAATAAAGCTTTATTTTTAACTTCTAATCTCAAATTGTGGATTATAGGTATTGTTCTTAGCATGATTTTAGTATTTATTGCATTTTTTATTGGGTTCTTGACTTATTTTAACAAACTATCTACAATAATTTTGTCTAAATTTAATGCCTTACTTGATTTGAATGTTTCTGCAAGAGCATTTATTGCAGTAATATTAATTATTCTTGCAGGAATCATAATTTTATTTTCAATATATAAAATTTACAAATTCTTTTCAAATGCAAATAAAGACTTATTTGAAAATGTGTATTTAGACTCTACATTAAGTAAGGGTAAAAAAATAGTTACTATTGGCGGGGGAACAGGACAATATACTTTATTGAATGGATTGAAAGAGCATACATCCAATATAACTGCAGTTGTTACTACGATGGATTCTGCAGGATCATCACAATTATTAAAAACAGAATTTGGAGTTTTGCCACCGGGGGATTTGAGAAATTGTATTATTGCTTTAAGTCCATTTAAGGATGACTTAAGGATGATTTTTAATAAAAGATTTGGAAAAAATACTTCTTTGCAAGGGCATACAATTGGGAATTTGTTATTAACTAGATTAGCACAAGACTCTGATTTTGAGACAGCAATAGAAACTATGCAAACTTTGCTAAGATGTAGGGGAAAAGTTCTCCCTGTGACTCTTGATAATGTGGAAGTAATTGCAATTTCAAAAGACGGCCAAAAATATTTTGGAGAGCACGAAATTGATACAAAAGGGTTGAATATAAAAGACATTTTTTTGAACCAAGAAGCAAAACTAAATCCAAAAGTAAAAGAAGCAATAAAGGACGCGGATTTAATTGTTGTTGGGCCTGGAAGTTTATATTCAAGTGTAATTCCAAATCTGTTGGTTAATGATATTGTAAAAGAGATAAAGAAGTCAAAAGCAAAGAAAGTTTATGTGATGAATGTTATGACTCAATACCCAGAAACTCATGGTTTTAAAGCATTAGATTTTATTGCAGGAATAAAGAAATATTTTGATCCGGATTACATTTTGATGAACAACACAAAAGTATCTGGGGATAAGCTAAAGAATTATGCTGCAGAAAAGAAATTCTTTGTTGAACCTTTACAAACTCAAGATAAAAAATACATTTGTGCAGATTTAATAAATGACAGAGTGGCTATAAGGCATGATTCTAAGAAATTGGCAGAGGCAATATATAGGTTATAATCCCTTGCTTTTCCTTTACTTTGTTTGTTACAAACCTATAAATACTTTTTATTGTTAAATATACTAGTATTTTATGAATAATTTGTGATTGTGGTGGTTTTATGGTATCTCTAGAGCCTTTAAAGGGAATGAATGATTATTATCCTGAACTTATGAGTAAAGTAAACTATATCTTTGATAAGTGGAAGGAAACCTGTAGAAAATACGGTGCTGAAGAGTATGAAGCCCCAATAATTGAATCTGCTGAGCTTTGGCTTGAGAAATCAGGTGGAGAACTTCCTGAGCAAATGTATACTTTTAAAGATAAATCTGATAGGCAATTGGCATTGAGGCCTGAAATGACTCCGTCTCTAGCAAGAATGGTTGCTAAGAAAAATAAAGAATTGAAAAAACCAATAAAATGGTTTTCTATGCCAAGGTGCTATAGATACGAGCAGCCACAAAAAGCAAGAGATAGAGAATTCTTCCAATTGAACTATGATGTAATTGGAAAATATAACCCAAAAGTCGCAGCAGAAACAATTGCATTGTATTATGACTTTTTAATTTCTTTGGGATTAAAAGACAAAGACTTTGTAATAAGAATAAATTCAAGAAAACTATTGGATTCTTTTTTAGATTCTATTGAAATAAAAAACAAAAAAGAAATAATGAAAGAGATAGATGGAATTGAAAAAGTACCAAGAGCAGAATTTGAAAAATGTTTAAAAGAAATTGGATTAAAAAAAGAACAAATAGAAAAAATATATTTTTTAAAAACAGCAACTCTAAAAGATTTTAAAAAATTAGATGCTATTGGCGAAAAAGCAAAAAAAGATTTGGAAGAAATGTTTGATTACCTGAAATTATATAGTGTTAAATCTGCGAAATTTGATCCAATAATTGTTAGAGGGTTGGATTACTACACGGATGTAGTGTTTGAAACTTTTACAACTTCTGGCGGAAGAGCAATTGAAGGCGGCGGAGCATATGAAGATCTGATTTCCACTTTTGTAAAAGAAAAAATTCCTGCAATTGGATTTGGATCTGGAGTTCCAGGTTTGATTTTGTTTTTGGAAGAAAAAAAGATTTTTGAAAAATACAAAAAAAATGTAGAGTATTATATTGCTCCTTTAAGTGAGGCCGCATATGAAAAAGCAGTAAAAATTGCGCAGGAATATAGAAAAAAAGGAACAGTAGAATTAGCTTTAGAAGTTCAAGGATTATCAAAGCAATTTGAATATGCAAATTATATTGGTGCAAAGAAAATAATAATTCTTGGAGACAAAGATTTAGAAAATAAACAATACACAATTAAAGATTTAGAAACTGGAAAAGAAAGCAAAGAAAAATTATAAGTGATTGTGCTATGCCATTTAGAAATTTGCGTCCGGAAGTAAGAAAAAGAATTGGTCATTTAGCAATGGAACATAAACTAACTCCTGAAACTCAACATGGAAGAAGAGAACATAGTAGAGTGGTTTTAGAATCTTTGTTTGATTTAAAAGAAGGAGAATTATCTAATTCTGAAAAAATAAAAGAGGCAGTCAAAAAAATCAAGACAGATCCTTTGTATAAAGAAAAAATCTTGCTTGCTAAAGGCGCAATAAAAAACTTTAGAGCTGCAAAATTTATGGACAAATATGTTGCTGCAGAAAGCCATGGTGCGGATGCCGTGGGAATATTTAGGGGTGGAATTGTAAAAGAATTAAAAGAAGGAGATGTTCTGCCGATTTCTCCTTTTGGGCATGCTACTAAACTTGATTTAGATAACCCAGAAATAAGAAAATTATTTTTTGAAGTTGAAGAGTATATAACAAAATATTCTGGCTCGGCTCCTCATCTTCCAAAATCACAAAAAACAGATATTGCCTTAATTGCCCATTATTTGTATTCTGTTTTCGAGCAAAGTGAGTCCCGAAGACAAAGGATTGCAGATGAAACTTACGATCCTGGCTCTGACAGCCCACAAAATTTGTCAAGATTTGTGCAAGAGAAAGTAGGGATGTGTTCAGAGCTTTCTATGCTTGCACAAGTTCTTTTACAAAAAATTGGTGTGGAATCAAGGTATGTTGCGGGAGAATTTAGATTTGAGCACACAGAAGAAAATGGTGGTACAGAGACCTCGAACGGGCCACATTCTTTTAATTTAATAAAAATAGATGATATGTGGCATATTTTGGATGTTACGAATCCTTTGTTTGATGGTGGAAAGGTTATTGGTCCATATATTGTACCTATTGTATTTGTTGGTGCAGATGCCTCTTATGGAATAACTGTTTTTGATGGCAGGCATAAAAGAGTTTATTGGTTCAAAAGGAATTTGGGATTAGTATGACAATAACTTGGGATGATTTTGAGAAAGTAGATTTGAGGGTTGGAACTATTGTAAGTGTTGAAGATTACCCTGAAGCAAAGAAGCCGGCCTATAAACTGAAAATAGATTTTGGAAAAGAGGTTGGGATAAAGGTATCAAGTGCACAAATTGTGTCTTTGTATAAGAAGGAAGAGCTTATAGGAAAGCAAGTTGTATGTGTAACTAATTTTCCCCCTAAGCAGATAGGTAAATTTATGTCTGAGGTCTTGACTACTGGGTTCTACACTGATAAAGGGGTTGTATTGGCAGTACCAGATAAGAAAGCAGAAAATGGAAGCAAATTACTTTAATTTGTCTTTTTCTAGATTTTTGCAATAAATTTCAATGATAAGGGCTATCGAGCCATAAGGCGAAGATGGGCCCACTTTTGGCAGACTGTGCCTTTTGTAAAAGGCTAGCTATATTTATATATCTTTTTTCCTTTTATATAACGTATAATTAAACATCGGTGTGTAGATATGGGCTTATTTGATCTCTTTGATGATATGGACGGAACAAACAACAAGGAAGAAGGCAAAACAGTTGTTTACTCCAATGGTGACAAAAAAGAAGAGTCAGAAGTAAGTCAAACAGAAAGCAAACAAAATGAGACAAACCAAATCAATGTAGGCGAAACAGGATCTACTTTGGCTCCTATAAGTAAACCAAAGAGAACAAGAGCAAAGAAAGTGAAAGTTGAAGACCCAAAAGAAGAAGAGATTGGTACAGAGAACAATGAAACTGTTGTATTGCCTGAAGAGCCTATTGTGCTTGCAGACGAGCCTAGTGAAATAGAAACAGAAGAAAGCGATGTTATAGAGAATAATTCTACTTTTTTGAATGCTCCAGGAAATATACCTTTGTCTTTTTTAGAAAACCCTTTGACTGGCCATGCAATGGTTGGAAGAAAGAAGTCTGTGTTTGAGAAATACGGGGAAGAAGCGGCATTATTTTTAGGAAAAGTTTATGAAACTGGAGAAGAGGCAAAAGAAGTATACTTTGATTCTTTGGATCCACAAGTAATGTTTGTATGTGGTTCAAGGGGATCTGGAAAGTCCTATGTTTTGGGAGTAATAGCAGAAGAGCTGGCCCTGAAGAACCAGAATGTTGGGATGGTAGTAATAGATCCTGTTGGTGTTTTTTGGAGTATGAAATACCCAAATAGGCAAGATAGTGAAGTTAAGCAACTAAGAGAGTGGGGCTTAGAGCCAAAAGGATTAGATAATGTGTTTGTATTTATCCCAGAAGGGGCAAAGTCAAAAACTCCAAAAGAAACATATGATGCAATTTTTACAATTCAGCCATCTTTCTTGACTGCAGAAGATTGGGCTTTAACATTTGGATTAGACAGATTTAGTCCATTAGGATTATTGTTAGAAAAATCATTAACAAAAATTAAAGATGGGTATAGAACAATGGATAGTTTAATTGTAAAAGGAAAAGGAAGTAATTTTGATATTGATGATATAATAAATTGTTTAAGAGATGACGCAGAAATAAACTCAAAAGACAAGGGTTATAAAAGAGATTCTCTGAGAGCATTGGTTTCAAGATTTGAAGCAGCAAAATCTTGGGGTGTATTTGCAAAGAATGGTACTCCTTTAATGGAGATTTCTGTTCCAGGGCAATTAACAATAATTGATGTTAGTTTTTTGGATGAAACAGTTTCAGCACTTTTAGTTGGTGTTTTAGCAAGAAGGATTTTAGCAGCAAGAAAAATTGCAACAAGAAATCAAGCAGTTAAAAAGTTCAGCGAAGAAGAAAATAACAAAGTTGATAATTTAGAAATGGATGTTCCTCCAACTTGGTTGTTTATTGATGAAGCGCACACACTAATACCATCCGGAACCCTTGAAACTCCAGCATCAAAAGCATTGATAGAATATGTTAAGCAAGGAAGAAGGCCTGGATGTTCTTTAATATTTGCAACACAGCAACCATCAGCAATTGATACAAGGGTTTTGTCACAAGTTGGAACTTTGATTTCATACAAGCTTGTATTTGATGATGATATTAAAGCAGTATATAGAAGAATTCCAACAATTGTGCCTGCAGAATTCAGAAAGCCAAGTTTCATAAAGAGATTAGAGGTTGGTGTTCCATTAGTTGCAGATAGAGTTGAAACAACTTCTAGGGCGTTTGTATTGAAAGTAAGGCCGAGAATGTCACAGCACGAGGGTAGAGAAACACAGACTGCAGAAGTTAAATATCATTACAAGGAATCAGAATTATTGGACATCATGGGCGAAATTGGTTTGAGTAAGTTAGACAGGTATGGCTCTTTAGATTTGCATTCTGTAAAAACTCTTTTGAAAATTTTGAATATGAAATACAAAGCAGAAATTTCTTTTGATAAATTTTTGGCAAAGTTAGTTGACAAAGGTGCACAATTAGAAGATGAATATATTTACATAGAAAAAGATGAAGAGCAAGAAGAATATAGAGAAAAAGTAAAATATCCAGTAATGGAAGAAAAATACAATAAAGAACAGATTGATGGGATTGCAAAAAGAAGTTTATCTTGGAATAATTATGTTGTTAGTACAGTTTATAGGCCAATATTAAAAGTAGACTATAAAGTTTATAGTGATGATGGCGGATTTGTTACAAACTTGTGCTATGTTGATCCTGTGAAAATAGAGTTTGTACATGATATGGATAATGCTTTTGTATATTCAAAAGGTTTAAATGAAATTAAAGCATTTGATGCAGATGATTTAAGATTGTTGTTGAAACTTCCACAGAATAAGGGTTTTGATGTAGAATATCTTGGAGAAGTAAGCAATTTTGGTGAAATCAAATTGAAGAATATGATGGATAGATTTATTGGTGCGGGTTTAGTAAGAAAAGAAAAAAGGGGAAGAAGAAATGTTTATTTCGTAATAAAATCAATGGATGTTCCGCAGAATCCAAAAACAAAATTATTATCTTCATTGTCAGATATTAATTTGATGGAGCATGAAGTTGAGCAAGAACATATTTTGGATCCAAGAATAAGTATGGAAAGTTTGAGATCTTTAATAGGAACAATTTGGAAAAATATAAAGATTGAAAACATTGATACTTTGTTAAGAAAAGAGTATATGTTTAAGGATGAAGTTTCAAGCCAAGTTGCTTTATTTGATAGTTATTATGGACATAAAGTGGAGTAAAATTAAATTAAAAAGGTGTTGCTATGTTTGAGAGTGTTTTGAGTAGGTTGAAGAAAAAAACCGCAAAAAATATTGCTGTTTTTATTGATGGTCCAAACATGTTGAGAAAAGAATTTAGTTTGGATTTAGGAAAAATAAAAGGGCTAATAAATAAAATGGGAACTATGAAAATTGGAAAAGTTTATTTGAACCAATTTGCACCAGGAAAATTAGTTGAAGCAGTAATAAATCAGGGCTTTGAAGTTTCTGTTTGTGTTTCTGATATTGATGTAATAATGGCTGTTGAAGCAACTGAAACAGTTTTCAATCAGCATATTGATATGATTTGTTTAGTAACAAGAGATTCAGACTTTTTGCCAGTAATTGTTAAAGCAAAACAGCATGGAAAAGATGTTGCTGTAATTTTAGTTGATGAATCTTCTGGTGCAGCATTAAAGAATTCTGCGGATTATGTTATTATATTAGATAAAGAAAGAAGATAGTTAGGTGTGATTTTATGAATATTCCTACAGGCGAAAGAGTTGCAGAAAATATTTCAGTTGCAAAAGTCGATGTTAGAAAAGTAATAAGTGACTTGGAAAATAAAAAATTTAGTGGATATATTTCTGTAACAAATAATAATGGCTTTGGGTTTGAAGATGGGGCAATATTCTTTAAACTTGGAAATGTTATTGGATCTGTGCATTCTTTTTTGTCTTTTGATAAATCTGTTTATGGTGACGAAAGTGCAACTTTGTTTTTTAATTCATTTGCATCAAAATTTGGGTGTTTTGATGTATTCAAACTTACCTCTGAGCAGATGGAGCTAATAGTTACCTTTAATGATAAGATCCTATTCAAATCGCAGAATAATCAGAAATTATTCGATAATTACGTAAAGGAATATAAAGCTTCTTTAGTAGAGAAATATATAGATAAGTCTTCGGTTGGTAAGGACAAATACGGTCTGCTAAAAGAGATTGGATTGGGAAATATAGGGATATAGATGGGGCTATTTTCAAAATTAGCATTTAAACTGCTGGGGATTGATGACACAGAATTGCCCGCAGAACAAATTGGCTACATCAAAGATATTTCTAAAGAATACTCAGTTCCAGAAATTTTAAAAAACACTTTTGGAGAATTTGTAGATAGTCTTTTGCATAAACATCTGATAGAGGGCGTTGTTGTTTTTAAAGAAAACAGTTTGATCTACTCTTCATCTCCAGACATATTAGAATTAGCAAACAAGCTTTACGAAATGTTTTCCAGTTTTAAAAGAGAAAATAAAGTTCTTTATTTTAATGTTGGAAGCTGGGTAAGCATGTTTGAAAAAGATGAATTTGTATATATGATAAAAAGTGATACAAGGCTGTGCGAATTTGAATTAAATGCGGTGGCTAAAGATATTGCAGTGCATGGAAAGAATATTTTTCTTGAAGAGTATAGAAAAATAATGTCTTTTGTAAAAGTTTGATTTTTGGTGATATTGATGAGAATTATTGCGTTTGCTTCTGGAAAAGGTGGTGTTGGAAAAACAACAATAGTTGCTAATTTGGGTATTGCATTAGCAAGGCAAGGAAAGAAAGTGCTAATGGTTGATACTGACCTGGCAATGGCTAACCTAAGTTTAATTTTAGGAATGGAAACAAGCCCAATAACTTTGAATGATGTACTTAAAGGCGATGCAGGGGTTTGGGATGTTGTTTATGACGGCCCAGAAAAAGTAAGTATAATGCCTGCGTCATTAGGATTGCAAGATACTCAGAGATTGGATTTAACTAAATTGCCTGGAATAATAAAACAAGTAGCACCAAAATACGATTTTGTATTATTAGATTGTCCTGCGGGAATAGGGGAAGATACCTTGGCAGCAATGGCATCCTCAACAGAGGTGTTTTTGGTTGTGAACCCACATTCTTTATCAATAGCTGATGCTTTGAAAACAAAAATTGCGGCACAAAGAATAAATGCAAAGCCAGTTGGGTTGATAATTAATATGTATGCTGGATTAAAGGGAGAAATTCCTGAAAGAGATATTATCAGTATGCTTGAGCTCCCACTATATGGTGTAGTGCCATATGATGAAGAGGTAAGAAAAACATTCTATTATAAGAAGATACAGCCGGTAATTTTACGTAATCCCGATGCTGAAGCATCAAAGGCAGTATATGTTGTTGCCGGAAAGATCTTAGGTATAGAAATAGATATTAAAAAGCAAGGCGGAGGATTCTTTGCTTGGTTAAAAAGGCTTTTTTCAAGGTGAAAAAAGCTTTAGAACCCTGAAACTTTTTGCTTAACGCAAAAAGCTTTCTTGGCTAAAAAGGCTTTTTGGAAGGTAGTTTGGAGGAATTAAAATGGCAGAAGATAGACCTTTCGACCACTTGAATAGTTGGATCGGAAAACCAGTATTAGTTTTAATGAAAGGAAATGTAAAGATCAGGGGTAAATTAGTTGCCTTTGATGTACACATGAATGTTGTATTAGATGATGCAGAATCATTAGAAGAAGACAACAGCGTAAAAGTAAAATACGGAAAAGCAATGTTAAGAGGGGACTCTTTAATAATGATCACTCCTTAACCCCCTTTTTCTCTTTTTCTTTTTTACAAATAACCTAATCTTTATATATTATTTCTACTTATATACATAGACTTTTGTGTGATATTAAGGGATATTTATGTCATTTGAGCTTGCTAGTGATGATATTATTGTTGGCCGTCCTGAAAAGGATATAACAAAATATGGGGCAAAAGGAACAGGATTCCTTGCAAAGGTTGTAATGAGTTCTGGAGAAAGCCCAGTTTTGGGAAGAAAAGTTCTAGTTGACCTTGCTGCTCCGCACGTTGTTCTTATTTGTGGTAAGAGGGGTGGAGGAAAGTCCTACACAATGTCTGTTTTTATGGAAGGGTTTACAAAACTACCTGTAGATGTGAGAAACAGAATGTCTATTTTTGTAATTGATACTGTTGGGATCTTTTGGAGTATGAAATTAGCTAATAAAGAAGAAGAATCTTCTATAAGAGAATGGGGTTTGGAGCCAGAAGGAATGGAAAACCTAAGAGTTATGGTTCCGGAAGGCAAATTAGAATTTTATCAGAAAAACAAGATGCCAGTAGATGGTGCTTTTACAATAAAAACTGCAGACTTAGATCCAATGGAATGGTTCTCAATGTTTAAGTTGGGCTGGAACGACAAAGAATCTGCGCTATTATTGGACGTAGTTGAAAAAGCAAAAGATACTTTTGGAACTTATTATGGAATTAAAGAACTAAAATCAACAATTGATTTGTTGCCAGATTATGACAAAGATACAAAGATAAGTTTGAAGAATAGATTTGATGTTGCAGAATCTTGGGGTATATTTTCAAAGAATGGAACTAGCGTTAGAGAGATGGCAAAGCCTGGAACAATAAATATAATTGATGTTTCTACTTACGGCCAAGTTTTGGGAATGGAGAACATAAGAGAGATCATTGTTGCATTAATTGGAAAAAGATTATATGAAGAAAGAATGCTTGAAAGAAAAAAAGAAGAAATAACCTTAATTAGCGAGGGCGAAAAGAAAAATGATCTTCCAATGATTTGGATGCTTATTGATGAAGCCCACATGTTCATGCCTAAGGATAGGCCGAGTATGGCATTGGATGTTTTATTAGAATGGGTAAGAGTTGGAAGACAACCAGGATTAAGTCTATTATTGGCTACACAGAGGCCTGAGAAATTACATCCTGATGCAATCTCGCAGTGTGATCTTTTCATTAGTATGAGAATGACTGCAAAGCCAGATATTGATGCTGTTGCTGCTTTGAGGCCAAGTTATTTGTATGAAGATATGGACAAATATTTTGGAAGAATGCCTAGAGCAAAAGGTTATGCATTAATATTGGACGATAATTCTGAGAAATTGTGGCTTGTAAAGATAAGGCCAAGAACAACTTGGGATGCAGGTAAAACCGCAAGTGCATTTAAGAAATAATTTTAATGAACATTACTTGGAACAAAATAGAAAAATATTCAGAAGAGTTGGCAGAGAAAGTAAAAAATTCTAATTATAAGTGTGATGCTATTATTGGAATTGCTTCTGGCGGTTTGATTCCAACTACTCTTCTTAGTAAAATTCTTAAAATAAAAAAAGTTGGCTTGTTTTGTGCAAAGTCTTATTGTGACAAGAAGCGATGTACTTTACAAATAATTTCTAAGCCGCAGATTAATTTGGAAGGCGAGAATGTTTTGCTTGTTGATGATTTAGTTGATAGCGGAGTAACTATTGAATGGATAAAAAATCTGCTTTTTAGTGAATATAAAGTAAAAGATGTAAAAGTAGCAGTTTATTTTGTTAATAAAGAGCATTGTAAAAAATATCCTGATTTTTATATAAAAGAAAACAAGGGTTGGATTGTATTCCCTTGGGAGCGAAAAGAAAATAATTAACTTCTTCCACGTCTTTTGTTGCCAGGTTTAAATCCAGTCATTCTATCTATAGTATTTGCCACTCTGTCGTGCCAATCGTCTCTTAAGTCTGCAGCAGTTGGCTCTTCTTTGTCTCCAGAATAAATGAATCTTGCTGCTTTATCTCCTAAGCCTTCTCTGCTGTCTGTTCTTGGTGCTGCCGAGCGTCTTGTTGGGCTTCTTCCGGAGTTATCCTTTAATCCCGCAACTGGTCTTCCTGTATTAAGAACTCTTTTATCTGGGTTTCTCGGATCTGGAGTACCTGGAGAACTGAATCCTCCTCTGCCTTTGCCGCCCCTGTTATTAAAATCTCTAATCAAACCAGCAACCTTTGCTCTTATTGCGGGGTTTGCAATTAGTCCTAAAATTATTCCTGCTGTATAGTGGTTTGCAAAATATAAGCCCATAAGTGGAAGAACTCCAAATTGTTCTATCTTTGATAATCCTCTTATGTCTCCTAAATGCGCTCTATTTGGGTCGTTTTCAATAATGCCTTTGAAAAATCCTCTTCTTCTTGCATTTCTTGCAACTTGTAAGTATGAATAAAGAATAATAAGCTCCGTAAGTGGAACTAGGACATAATGATTGTTCAAGTTTTTTGCTGCGCCCATTATTAAACTCCAAAGCCCCATTGGAATTGATGCTGCATCTTCAACTAAACCCATCTTTTTAAGTTCGGGCCCAGATACAATCCTTGTTTGTCCTGAAGGGTCAATTTCTTTTAATTCTGCATTTATTCTACTTGCAATTTCTTGAGCTTCTTTTTGCGTTAGTTCTCCACGTTCAACTTTTTTTAATAAGTGTAAAGTTCTCTCTTCAATGCCTTTTTCTACCTTATCTTGGCCTGCTTTCTTTGCATGTTCTAGACCAATTCTGAATTTTTCTCTCCCAATTTCTTCTGGAGTTGCAAAATCGCTGGCAGTCTCTCTTCTTTCCTCGTGTCCCATTCTAAACTCATGTTTTGTTGGCTCAAAATGGTGGGGTTTTGCTTCTGCATGGCCTAAACCAGGTCCAAGTGCAGCAAGTCCTGCTCCAGCAACAACAGCTCTTCTTAATCCTTTAGACGGTCCTTTCATCATAAATATCACTATTTTTTATCCATAAATAGATAGGCACTTTTTGTATTTAATTATTTGCATGGTTTAATAAAAAAGAAAAGGCTAATTTGATGATGATTTTATGCCTTTTTGGTGATCATAAACATTTCTCCCAATTCCTTTATTGAAAACACAAATATATCTGTGTACTGAAAAAAAGGTAATAATTAGCCAACAAAAAATAGAGAATAAATAGTATACTGAATAATATGGCCTAATTTTTACTTTGTATAGTACAATAGAGAAAATGTATATGTTCATTACAATAATAAGTACTGCAAGAATGTAAACTAAAAAACCAACTTTTCCTAAAATAAAAGCAATTATTACTGCTAAAGGTGAAAAGAATATTGTAAGTAAGAATGCAACCATGACTATATACACAAAAAGGTGCGCATTGAAAAAACCATATGCATTCTTTGTGAATCCGTGGAATACTTCTTTGAAGTTGTGGTACAATCTACAAGATACTAATCTTGAACCATTATAAAATCTCCAATTAAGCCCTAAAGTGCTGGTTATCCTTACAAAAGAGGTATCATCTAAAAATTCTGCTCTTATTCTGCTATATCCTCCAATTTGATCATATGCTTTTTTTGAGAAAAACAAAAACTGGCCAATAGCTAAAGAAAGATATTCTTGCTTGTATTTCTGACCAACATATAATGGCGAAAGTATAAAATAGAAAAATGAAATAAACGGAAGAATAACTTTTTCAAACCACGATCCTAGCGGATATTTTGGTAACATAGAAATGAATTCTAGATCTTTATTTTTTGCAGCAGATACTACAGAAATAAGCATATCTGTTGTGTGGATCGTGTCTGCATCTGTGAATAAATAATAATCTCCAACTGCATTTTCAGATAGTTGGTGACAAGCCCAATTCTTTCCAAGCCAACCTTTTGGTAATGGCTTTCCTGAAATTACTTTTAAGTTTTTATTTTTCTTTTTTAACCCGTCTAAGATTTCTCCAGTTTTGTCTGTGGAATTATCATTTAAAACAACAATTTCAAAATTAGAATAATTTTGATCTAATAAAGATTGAACACATTTTGCAATATTGGCTTCTTCATTTCTTGCTGGAACAAGAATAGAAACTAAAGGTCTCTCTTTTGTTTTTGGTAGTCGATATATTTCTGATGTTATTCTTAAGTTTACCAATGAATTTATTAAGGAATAAACAGTAACTATTCCTGAGATTGCAACTAATATTTCAAAAATCATAAGAAAAATATATCCTATGATAATATAAATATTAACTCTTAATTTTTCTTGTCTTCATTTTTAATTTTTTAAAAACTTATCAACTTGCTTCTTTGCTTTTTCTCTTTCTTTTGAATGTACTTTTAAGAATGAACTTATCTTTTCTATTGCAAGGGCTTTTAATTCCCCTGAAAGCAAAGCCCCTGATTTATAATCATTGTAAATCTTTGCCAGTTTTTTGTCATCTTCTTCCATGTAAGTTAGGTATTGGTAAGAAACGTCTATGTCTGGATTACCGCCTTTCTTTCTGTGTTCTTCCAAAGTTGGTTGTCCACCACTAAATGCATATTTGTTAATTATCTTTTTAATATTCTCTGGATCCTCGCTTAATGCTATGTGGCTTGTTGGATCTGAAGAACTCATCTTTCCGCCATTTAATCCGGGCAAGAATCTGTGATATGTTGAAGAAATTTGGATAAAATTATTTGTTTTAATTCTTTGAGAAATATCTCTTGCTAATCTTATGTGTGGGTCCTGGTCAGAACCAACAGGGATAATTGTTGGGATTGGACCTTCAAATTCATTTAATTGTGGATGGAGCATATCTGATGCTTGTAATAAAGATGATGCCATCTTTCCAGGAGAAATTTCTCCATAAACTGCTCTGAATTCATTAAAAGTTGCATGCCTTGCTAATCGATTTGCTAATGTGTAATAAGCAGACGCTTTTTTTCCGTCCTTACTTCTTGAGGATTGGAAATAGAAATCACAATTCTTTGGTTTTAATCCAAGAGCAATGTAGTTTATTAGATATTGGTCAATAGCAATTTTTCTAAGTTCTTCAATGTTTGTATTTCTTGAATTATAGGCTTCGGTGTCTGCAACTGCAATGTAAACTTTTGCGCCTAAGTTCTGATAAAGAATCATCTGGTCTGCTAATAGCTTGTGGCCGAAATGCATATTTCCAGAAGGCATTAGACCAGTCATCATAACAAAAGGCTTTTTCTTTTCAATACAATCAGATATTCTTGAAAAATCTCTGTTTGCGAAAATATATTTTCTTTTGAAAAGAACATTATCTTGCAAAGCTTTTGGGATCTTCTTAAATTCTTCAAGCCCAAATTCTTTTATTAGTTTAGAATAGTCTATATTGCCTTGAACTTCCCAAGGCGTCACCACAAATCCATCTTTAACCATACTTATAATATTAGAATAATTCTTTATATATTTATGTAACTTTGTTTTGTTACTCATCATTTATATATTTTGCGTAATATATTATATTATTAAAATAGATAAGGTGAATTTTTAGACTTTTTTTAACTGAGAGGTGAATGAATGCAAATTGCAATTTTGTTAGGAATTATTATCGGTGTTTTGACACTACTTTTTGCTGGTGGACTAACCATGTGGGTTATGAAACAGCCAAGAGGGAACAAAAAAATGATTGAGATTGCAAAAGCAATACAAGACGGTGCAATAGCATACTTGTATAGGCAGTATAAAACGCTTTCAATATTCGTTGTAATATTGGCAATTATAATTGGCTTTTGCTTGAGCTGGTCTATGGCCATCACTTTTGTAGTTGGTGTGCTTTTCTCAGGACTGGCAGGATACATCGGAATGAATGTATCTGTTAGAGCAAATATAAGAACTGCACAAGCAGCAGAAAATGGCTTAAAAAGCGCAGGCCGTATTGCAATAAGAAGTGGTGCAGTTACTGGATTGGCTTTAGTGGGTTTGGGCCTTATAGGAATTAGTGTACTATATTTGATATTTGGAAATTTCAACGTAATGTTAGGGTTTGGATTTGGTGCAAGCCTAATGAGTTTGTTTGCCAGAGTTGGTGGAGGAATTTACACCAAGGCAGCAGATGTTGGTGCTGATATTGTTGGAAAAGTTGAAGCAGGAATACCTGAAGATGATCCAAGAAATCCAGCAGTAATTGCTGACAATGTTGGAGACAATGTTGGAGATTGTGCTGGAATGGCTGCAGACTTGTTCGAGAGTTTTGTAGTTACTATCTTGGCAGCAATGATATTGGGAATAACAATGGGAATCGAGTTTGCTCTTTTACCATTAACAATTGCAGCAGTAACAACAATTGCAAGCATTATTGGAATTTTGTGCATAAATTTAACAAAAGAAAACAGAATTGTAAAACAGATGTACTTTGGGTTATTTGTTGCAGTGGGTTTAGGAATTGTTTTAACATTTTTAACAACCTTCTTTATAACAAAATCACCTATGAACGTATTCTGGGCATATGTAGTTGGTGCAATAGCTACTGTGCTAATTGGAATAATAACTGAATATTACACAGACGGAAACTATAAACCAGTAAAAGACATTGCAGAAGCATCAAAAACTGGTGCTGGAACAAATGTAATTAGAGGTTTAGGTCTTGGATTTGCAAGCACAGCTTTACCTATGCTACTTGTAGTAGTAGCAATTGCAGTAAGTTATGCTTTAGGCGGATTCTATGGTATTGCAATAGCATCTGTAGCAATGCTTTCATTTACAAGTTTGATAATCACTCTTGATGCCTACGGCCCAATAACAGATAACGCGGGCGGAATAGCAGAAATGAGCGGAATGAACGAGAAAGTAAGAAAAGTAACAGACGCATTAGATTCTGCAGGAAACACAACAAAAGCAACAACAAAAGGATTTGCTATTGCTGGTGCGGCTTTGGGTGCATTAGTATTGTTCACTGCATTTGCAGAGGCAGTTGGAATAACAACAATAAATCTATTGAATCCAGCAGTAACAATTGGATTATTCATTGGTGCTTTATTGCCATTCGTGTTTAGCTCATTCTTAATGAACGCAGTTGGAAGGGCAGCAATGCAAATTGTTGAAGAAGTAAGAAGGCAGTTCAGAGAGATAAAAGGAATTATGTCTGGTAAAGCAAAGCCAGATTATGCAAAATGTGTTGATATTAGCACAAAAGCAGCACAAAGAGAGCTTTTGATTCCAGGTTTGATAGCGGTATTAAGCCCAATAGTTGTGGGTTTCTTATTTGGAGTTGAAGCTGTTGGTGGGCTTTTGGCAGGATCAATTGCATCAGGGTTCCTTTTAGCAGTTATGATGTGTACTGCTGGTGGGGCATGGGATAATGCTAAGAAGACAATTGAGAGCAAAGGGCTTTATGGCGGAAAAGGAAGCGATGTTCATAAGGCAGCAGTTGTTGGTGACACAGTTGGTGACCCATTTAAGGACACAGCAGGACCAGCATTGAACTCTTTAATCAAGGTTCTAAGCACAGTTGCTCTAATCTTCGCATCAGTAATTGTAACAATAACACTTGGGCTTCTTTGAAGCCTAATTTTTTCTTCTTTTTTTTATTTACTTTTTTTATATAAACTTCTCGTTATTTCTTGCATAAGAAAGGCTTTTAAAACTAGGGCTTGTTTTTTACTTATGGATCTAAAAAATACTGCCTTACTTGTAATAGATGTTACTAACTTTTGCTGTGCAGAAGAGAATGAAATCCAGAAATACAAAGTTACATTCTCAAAAATACGGAAAATGGTTCCAAAACTAAAAAGATTTATAGAAAAATATCGTGGAGAAGTAATTTACATAAAGACTAAACCCTGGAAAAAAGAATTCTTGCCAGATAATCTAAATGAACTATATAAAAATCCACTAATTTGCTATTATTCTAAAGATAAAACTGGGAAAGCAGAGGAATTCTATTTGTTAAAGCCAAAAAAGAAAGATAGAATCTTTGAGAAGAACACTTACGACGCTTTTTCTAACCCTGAATTAGATAAATACCTAAAGCAGAAAAAGATTGGAACTTTGATAATGGCGGGAGTATTTGGGGATGGTTGTGTTAATGCAACAATTAGTTCTGCATTTACTAAAGGGTACAACCTTATTATGCTAAAAGACTTAATAGAAACAACAGACGTTAAAAAGAGGCAAGACTTACAAAAATTACTAAAAAATTACACCTGGCCAGTAATGTATGGGAAAACAGTAAACTCAAAAGATTATAGCTTTTTTTAACTAAAAAACACCCCCCAAATTAGCATAAAATCCGACTATTTATATACTTTATGTTATATATTATATATAGAGACCAAAATAAGGTTGAAAATGGCCTGTTTTTAAGCTATAATTTTTGAATTATGTGGTGATAAGTTTGTCTGAAGAACAAAAGTTGCAAATAATGCCTAGAGAAATAACTGATGAATTGAAGGAATCCTATCTTTCATATGCAATGTCCGTAATTGTTGGGCGTGCAATCCCTGATATAAGGGATGGGCTAAAGCCTGTTCAAAGAAGGATCCTATACGCAATGTATGATATGGGTTTAAACCATAACAAGCCACATAAAAAGTGTGCTAGAATTGTAGGTGAAGTTTTAGGTAAGTATCACCCACATGGAGATTCCTCTGTTTATGATGCTTTAGTTAGGATGGCACAGGACTTTTCACTAAGATACCCTATGGTAGATGGCCAAGGAAATTTTGGATCTGTAGATGGTGACAATCCAGCTGCTATGAGGTACACAGAAGCAAGAATGGCAAAAATTGCAGAAGAGATGCTTATTGACATAGATAAGGAGACTGTTGACTTTGCTCCAAACTTTGATAATTCTTTAACAGAGCCAACTGTATTGCCTTCTAAGATACCAAATCTATTGGTAAATGGAACTTCTGGTATTGCTGTTGGTTTTGCAACTAACATTCCTCCTCACAACCTAAATGAGGTTTGTGATTCTTTAATTCATTTGATTGATAACCCGGAAGCAAAGCTATTTGATTTGATGGCCTTTATTAAAGCCCCTGATTTCCCAACTGGTGCAACAATTATTAACAAAGATGAAATGGCCACTATTTATGCAACAGGAAAGGGTGCAGTACACATAAGATCAACTTATGAACTTGAGGAACCTCCAAAAGGCAGAAAGAAAATAATCTTTAACCAAATTCCTTATAAGGTGAATAAAGCAACCTTGCTTTCCACAATGGCAGATTTGGTAAATGAAGGAAAAATAAAAGGAATTGCAGATATTAGAGATGAATCTAATAAAAAAGGAATAAGGGTTGTAATAGAATTAACACACAATACTGAACCTGAACTGATTGTAAATAATTTGTTTAAACTTACAGAATTGGAAACATCTTTTGGAGTTAACATGCTGGTTTTGAATAACAACAGACCAAAATTGATGACTCTAATTGAGATGTTGAAAGCATATTTAACACATAGATTAGAAGTAACAAAAAAATGGCTGACTTATGATATTAGAAAATTAGAAGAAAAATTGCATATTTTAGATGGATTAATGATTGCATTAGAGAATATTGATGCAGTTATAAAGACAATAAAAGAATCAAAAGATCCAAGTACTGCAAGACAGAAATTAATGGATATTTACAAGCTAAGCGAGAAGCAAGCACAAGCAATTTTGGATATGAAATTGCAGAAATTAACCGGATTAGAAATTGATAAAATAAAAGAAGATTACAAAAACACAAAAGAGTTAATGGAAAAATACAAGAACATGCTTGCAAATGAGCCTTTATTGTGGGCACACATAAAAGCAGAATTAGTCCAAGTAAAAGAGGCTTATGGTGATGAAAGAAAAACTCTTTTGGAGAATGCAATAACAACAAAGAATTTCAATTTCAAAGAGTTTGTTGAGAATAAAAAGCAAGTTGTAATGCTAACAGAAAAAGGATACATAAAGAGAATGGATGCAGAAGACTACAGAGTTCAAAATAGGGCTGGAAAAGGAATAAAGTCCATGTGTGATGCAGAGGATTGTGTAAAAGAAATTGTTGTATCTAATACTCACGACAATATTTACCTTTTCACAAATACTGGACGACTTTACACTATGGATTGTTACGGAATCCCTGAGACTCAGAGAACTGCAAAAGGAAGATATTTAGCGAATTATCTGAACTTACAAGAAGGAGAGGAAATAATAAATGTAATTTCTATCCCCGATGATATAATTGAGAATGCAGATAGTTATGGTGTTTGTTTGATAACAAAAAAAGGAAAAATAAAGAGAATGGATTTCTCAAACATAAAGAAAATCAGGGCAAACGGATTAAGAGTAATAACTTTACAAGAAGAAGATGCAATTTGTAGTGTTAAATTATTGAAAGGCGAGGAAAAAATCTTTATTGCTAGCTCAGAAAAAGCAGTATTATTTGACCCAGAAAAAGTAAGAGAGATGGGAAGAACCGCAATGGGTGTAAGAGCAATGAAACTAGATGGCACTGAAATAATGTCAGTGAATGTAGTAAAAATGACTGACACAATATTGTTTGTTTCTAAGAAAGGATATGGAAAGAAAACAAAGATAGAAGAATTTAGAGAAACAAATAGGGGTGCAAAAGGAGTAAGAGCAATGAACACCAAGAACGCAGGAAACCTAGTAAAAACCTTGATTGTTAGTGCTGCAAAAGAACTATTGATAATAACTGACAAAGGAATAACAATCAGAATTGATATGGAAAACATCCCAACTTTAAGCAGAAATACAAAGGGTGTAAGATTGATAAAATTAAATGAAGACGATTATGTTCATGATGTTGACATGATCGATTCTGCAGGAGAGGAACCTAACAAAGAACCAGCACCCTCTCAGGATAAGGAGTGATACTCATGCCGAATGATTATAGCGCAAGCAAGATTAGAGTACTAAAAGGATTAGAGGCTGTTAGACTAAGGCCTGGAATGTATATTGGATCAACAGGAAAAAGAGGTTTACACCACTTAGTTTACGAAGTTATAGATAACGCTGTTGATGAAGCATTGGGCGGCCACTGTAATCAAATAGAGATCATTCTTGAGGACAAAGATGTAATTTCTGTTTATGATAATGGGCGTGGA
Source organism: Candidatus Iainarchaeum sp. (assembly GCA_028710695.1). GTDB lineage: Archaea > Iainarchaeota > Iainarchaeia > Iainarchaeales > 0-14-0-20-30-16 > JAQTTP01. Next base: position 62,475 of record JAQTTP010000002.1, on the reverse strand, counting down.
ATTCCTGTTGAAAAGCACCCAGAGATGGATAAATCTGCATTAGAAGTTGTAATGACAATTTTGCACGCAGGTGGAAAATTTGATAAAGACAATTATGCAGTTTCAGGTGGATTACACGGCGTTGGTGTTTCAGTTGTAAATGCTCTTTCAGAGAAATTAGAAGTTTTTGTTTTTAGAGATGGTAAAGAATACTATCAAGAATATCACATTGGGAATCCGGTTGCTGATGTTAAAGAAATTGGAACAACAACATTAAGAGGGACTATGGTTAGGTTTAAGCCAGACAAGACAATATTCGAGTCAACAGAATTTGATATGGCTGTTTTAAGAGATAGATTTAGAGAGATGGCATTCTTAAATCCAGGCTTGAAATTCATTGTAAAAAATAAATTAGACAACACAACTGAAGAATTTAAATATGACAATGGATTAAGCGCATATTTGGATTATTTGGTAACAAACAAGCAAGTTATTGGAGACAAAATCCATGTTACAGATACTGTAAAATTAGGCAAATTTGAATATGGTTTTGATGTTGCCTTAACCTGGACAAATGATTACAGTGAAAATGTGTTTGGGTTTGTAAACAATATTCAAACTATTGATGGTGGGACCCATGTTTCTGGTTTTAAGAAAGGAATAACAAGAGCGTTCCAAGATTATTCTGAAAAAAATAAATTAAAAGAAGAATTTGTTGGAGACGATATTAGGGAAGGGTTAATGGCTATTGTATCAATAAAAGTTCCGAACCCAGAATTCGAGGGCCAGACAAAAGCGAAATTAGGAAACCCAGAAGTCTTTGGAATGATTTCTGAATTTGTATGTACCAAATTATCAACTTATTTAGAAGAAAATAAAGGCTCTGCAAAAGCAGTATTGGATAAGATTTTGCAAGCAGCAAAAGCAAGAGAGGCAGCAAGAAAAGCAAAAGAATTAGTGCGAAGAAAAGGGATTTTAGAGAGCACAAGCTTGCCAGGAAAATTAGCAGATTGTTCTACAAGAGATCCTGAAAAAGCAGAATTATTCATTGTTGAGGGAGAATCCGCGGGTGGAAGTGGAAAGCAAGGCAGAGATAGAGAAACCCAAGCAATATTAGCACTAAGAGGAAAGATCCTGAATATTGAAAAAGCAAATATGGCAAAGATGCTTTCAAGTGAAACAATAAAAGATATAATTATGGCAATAGGAACAAATATTGCAGAGAATTTTGATGTTTCAAAATTGCGATACCACAAAATAGTTTTCATGACCGATGCGGATGTTGATGGTGCGCACATAAGAACTCTGTTATTGACTTTGTTCTATCGTCATTTCCCTGAAATAATCAGGCAAGGATTTTTGTATATTGCTCAACCTCCTTTGTATAGGATAAAAGACCCTGAGACCAAAGTTGAGAATTATTATTACAATGAGAAATTTGTTGATGAATATTTCAAGAGTTTGAAATCCAAGGGATTTGATGTTGAGAAGTTGCATATGCAGAGGTATAAAGGATTAGGAGAAATGAATGCTGACCAGTTATGGGAAACAACAATGGATCCAGAGAAGCGTGTCCTTTTGAAGGTAACAGTAGAAGATGCTATTGAAGCTGACCGTTTATTTTCAGTATTCATGGGCGAGGTAGTAGAAGGCAGAAAGGAATACATTGAAAAGTATGCCCATGAGGTTAAGAATCTGGATATTTAGAATTGTTTTGTGATAAATTTGGATAAGATAAAAATCTGCTGGATAAAGCCCCAAGACATTCAGCTGAAGATTGTTCCATCCAAGGATTCAAAATTATTTGAACTAATTGGTTCGGATGGAAAAGTCTTAAGTTATGATGGGCAAATAAATTATCCATTTACTTCTATTTTATCTGCTATAAGGCAATTACAAAGTGCTTTGGGAAATATAAAATTAGAATCTAAATTATTGAATCTTTCTGCGGTCCCAAGAAATTTATTTATATCGTCTTCATGGAAAAACAAATATTTGGGTCCAGTATATAAAAAAATAGAGTATGGCAAATCCAACATAGAACTCAGAAACATTGGTGTTCCTATAGAGTCAATAAAAAGCTTTGATGAACTGGTTGATTCTGTAGACTTATTTGTGTGTACTACTCCTTTTGAAAGCAGAATAACTGAAGTTGGAAAAGTGGGCAAATATCTAAAATCAAAATATGGCGAAAAAATTGTTTTATTGGCTTCTGGAACTGGTGTAGAAGGGTATGAAGACTATTTGTTGGATCTGGGTTTTGATTTTGTTTTTGTTGGAACTGTTACTGACCGTGGTGAAGATGTATTAAAAGGAATTGTGACTAAAGATTATGCTTCTTTGTCAGAAATGCCTGGAGTAAATTATAATTTTAAAGACAAAAAAGTAAGGAATTTAGGGCCTAGAAATTATCAACAGCCTGATGGAATTAGAAAAAGAAATATTTATTTTTGGAAAAAAGAAGTAGCAAAATATTTTAATTTTTGTGACATTGATGTAGAACTTATTGGAAGAGAAGAATTAATTGACAAAAAAGAATCTTTGTTGGATTATTGTTGTAGTATGCAGGATTTGCCAATAGATACAATAATAAACTTGCTTGGAAAACAAGTACGTTTTGCTGCAGACGAGTTCTTTATTTCTTTTGGGTGCCAAAGAAATTGTGATTTTTGTCATGCGGGGGGCAAAGGCTATTTTGAAAAATCGGTGGACAATTGTAAAAAACTTTTGGATTACTATTGCGGCTTGGGGGCAACAGCATTAATTCCTACGGATGACCAAGTTTTGTTTGGCGCAAGTAATGATGAAAGTTTTGCAAAGAAAATAGTGGAAATTCTTGATTATGCAAAAGCATTGGGCTTTAAATTTTTTTATGGAAATGGAATTGAAATCTATTCTTTAGCAATAATAATTCAAAAAAGTAAACACAACAACATATACAAAAAATTAATTTCTTTATTTTTAGACACATTAGAATATGTTTACTTGCCTTATGAAAATATCTGGGGTTTATCATGTACTCCAGAAAAATCAAAAATTGCAAAATGTAGTCTTGGTCTAAAGGGATACAAATCAGTTCTATCTTACTTGGATTGTTATGCAAGAAAGCATAACAAAAAATTAGAAGTTGGAACAAATATTATTTTGTCATTAGTTCCTAAAAAAACAGAAATAACCTTATATTATAAGAAAATGGACAAAATTTCTGAAAAATATAAAAATTTGACAATGCGTTATAATGGCTTCTTTTTGATTCCAAGTAAATGTGCAAGTCATTATTCAGAGTTAAGCTCAAAAAATAAAATTTATGATGAACCAGAAATAAAAATTGTCAGTTTGCCTACAATTTATAAGAAAAATATTTCTGAATTGGAAGAACAATATTACAATAACTTAAATGCATTGCGGAGTTCAAAAACAAAGAGGAAGATGGAAAATGGTTTCTATAAATTGGAAAGTGAATCCTAAACCAACAAAAAAACAATTTGAAGAAATGAAATTTATTCCTAGTACTTTGTTTTCAAAAACTGCAAAAGAAAGGTTTTCAAAATTAGATAAAGATTATATTTATAAAAAGGCAACAGAGGAACTGTTTCCAATTATTGGAAACAAGGAGTTATGTGAATTTATTGAAAAAGAAATTAGTTCTAATTTGGATTATTATTCTAAAAAACCAGCCATTAAAGTAATTGATTTGGGCTCTGCAGGTGGTTCATTATCAACTTTGTTTTTATTGGACATTCTTGGGAAACACAATCTTCTTGAAAAAACAAAGCTAGTTTTAATAGACGTTTCTGAAAAAGCATTGGAATCCACTATTGTAGGTAATTTTTATCTGCCAGATTTGCTTTTTGAAAAATATTTTTCTTATTTTAAGTCTGCTGTTGAAGTCAAGGCGGAGTTGTCTAAAGCAAAATATTTTTGTTCAGGTATTACTAATTTGCCCAAAAACATAGGTCAGTTTGATATTTGTATTAGTGGCTTTACTTTTCATCATTTAAACTTGCAAGATAAGCAAAAAGCAACTTCTGAAATCGAGCGTATTACCCTAGAGGGGGGTGTTATTGGGCTTGTAGATGAATGTTTAACTTATGAAGATTATTGTGACTGGCTAAACGCCCACAAAAATGAGTTTAATTCTTCAGGAGAGCAGGTCCCTCTTGCTCAAGAATGTTTTATTTCTTTAGAAGAGCAAAAATCTTTCTTTAAAACATTAAGTATAAAACATGAATCCAAGACAAGATATTATTATTGTTTATGTGGAATAAAACAATAATGATTAATTATCGATATCATTGCATCACTGATGGGAAATATGTCCGTTAAAAGTTTATTTGTATTCTATTTTTAAGGGTTTTGTAGGTTAAATTAATTGTGCCTTTAAAGTATTTAGATTTTACAAAATATATCACAAATTCAAAAGAAATTTTAAATTTGGCAAATACTTTAAAATCAAGAAAAATATCATCAACTTTGACAAATATAACTGAATATCTAAAGTCTTTACCTTACACAGGCTACAAAAAAGAATTGTTCAGAACCCGAAATTCTTTAGAAGTATTAAATTCTGGTTTTTTAACAGGTTGCACTGATGCCGGTTTGTTGTTTTGTTCTTTATGCAAGAGTTTAAAAATTCCAGTAAGATATGTTGAAACCATAAGAAGTATAGAAAAAGGTAGCCAAGTAGCAGGTCATATCTTTGTAGATATTTATTTCACTGGCAAATGGCACAAGTATGATCCTTTAGTAGGGCCCACAAAAGATTATAATGTTTATGGCAAACCAAAAATAGTTCTAAAAGGATTAGATTTTACTTGTTTAAAGAAAGGACAGAAGATATTGTGTTTGGATGAATTGGAGAAATTAAAAAGATTGGTTGAGTGATTTTTGTGGTTGAAACTCACGACATTTTTTGTATGATTAGTTCTAATCTGGCAATGTATAAAAAACTAAGTAAAGAAGATAAAATACTTGAAAATACATTTTCTTGGCTTGTTGACGATTTTAGGGCTATAAAAGAAAAAGCAATTGAACATGAAAAAACGATTAAACAAAATAGCGTTATCAGCCCAGTTGATTTTTATTTTCAATGCGGGAATTATGTTACTTTGTGTTCTTTTTTAGAATCTGCCAAAAACTTGGCCTACGGTTCTGCTTTAAAAAATGAAAATAAATTGAAGGATGTGATCTGTAAGAATACAGTTTTGAAATCTTTGGATAAGTTTTTTATTTGCGAGTTTATATTGCGTAGAGACCTAATTGTGCATAATTCTGGCAAGTTTGATAAAGGATATTTTTGCAGGTTAGGAGAAAATATTTGTTTATTAAATGAACATGGCGGTTTACAACAAAACAAAAAAAATATTTTAAAAGACTTAACTGCTAAGGTTGGAGAAAATATGCCAGTATTAAATTTGAATGTTTATGTGACGTATTTAGAAAAAGCAATATTGGTGCTGTTGCTTAAAGCAGGATTGGAAAAGTTTATTACTGAGCACACGTTGGACGAAATAAACAAAAGCCTTAATAATGTCTTGAGAATGGCATAAGAGTTATAATCTTTAATAATCTATAATATACAAGCTATAATATAGATAGAAAAGAGAAAGAAAGAGAAGTGGTGTGAATTGGCTGATTTGTTAAAAACGCGAAAAATGTGCGGTGATAAAAAATGTTTGAGCAAATTTTTAAAAATATAGACGATATTCTTAGAAAAGATGCGGGTTGTAGCAGCGAATTAGATTATGTTGAGCAAACCTCTTGGATTCTTTTTTTGAAATATCTTGATGATCTGGAAAAAGAAAAACACATTTCTGCGGAATTATCAGGAAAAACATATGTAAGCATCATTAGTCCAGAGTTTCAATGGGGTGTCTGGGCGGTTCCCAAGACTAAAGATGGTAAGTTAGATCATCAAAAAGCTCTTACGGGGGATGATCTAACTGATTTTGTTAATCAAAAGTTATTTCCATATCTTAAAAAATTTAAAGCGAGCGCCGAAAGTGCAAACACAATAGAATATAAAATTGGGGAAATTTTTAGTGAACTAAAAAACAGGATTCAGAGTGGCTATACCTTACGTGAAGTAATTAATTTAATTGACGAGTTGCGGTTTAGTTCTAATGCTGAAAAGTATGAAATGTCCCATCTATATGAAGCAAAAATTCAAAATATGGGTAATGCAGGTAGAAATGGGGGAGAATATTATACACCCCGTCCACTTATAAAAACAATTGTAAAGGTTGTAGCTCCTGAAATTGGAAATAAAATTTATGATGGTGCAGTTGGCTCTGCAGGGTTCTTATGTGAAGCTTTTGAATATTTGAAAAACAGTAAAAATCTCACTACTAAAGATTTGGAAATACTACAAAAAAATACTTTTTTTGGTAAAGAGAAAAAATCATTAGCATATATTATTGGAATTATGAATATGATTTTTCACGGCATCGGATCACCAAATATAATTCATACAAACACTCTTGCAGAAAATATTACTGATATACAAGAAAAAGATCGTTATGATATTGTTTTAGCAAATCCTCCCTTTGGAGGAAAAGAAAGAGTAGAAGTTCAACAAAATTTTCCAATTAAAACTGGGGAGACTGCATTTTTATTTTTGCAGCATTTCATAAAAATTTTAAAAGCACAAGGCAAGGCAGGAATAGTAATTAAGAATACGTTTTTATCAAATACGGATAATGCCTCGGTTTCATTAAGAAAGTATTTATTAGAAAGTTGTAATTTACACTCTATTTTAGATTTGCCACAAGGCACATTTTCAGGGGCTGGAGTAAAAACAGTTGTGCTTTTCTTTGAGAAAGGAGTTCCTACTAGAAAGATTTGGTATTATCAATTGAACTTGGATAGAAATTTAGGAAAAACTAATCCATTAAACGAAAAAGATCTAGAAGAATTTGTTAAATTACAAAAGACTAAAGCCGATTCAGATAATTCTTGGACTGTGAATATTAATGATATAAACACTGATACTTATGATTTGTCTGTAAGGAATCCCAATAAAAAAGAAGAAACAGTACTTCGAGATCCACAAGAAATACTTAGGGAAATAGCAACACTCGATAAAGAAAGTGCAGACATTCTCAAACTAATAAAGGGGCTGCTATAAATGGCTTGGGAAGTTAAGAAGTTAGGAGACATTGGAAAAGTATACAATGGCAACAGCATAAATGAGGCGGTTAAGAAAGTTAAATATACAAATGTAAATGAAGGGTACCCTTTTATAGCTACTAAAGATGTTAGCTATGAGAATGTTATTGATTATGAGAATGGCATTAAAATACCTTTTGAAGAGAGAGAACAATTTAAAATAGCACCAAAAAATACTGTTTTAATTTGTGGAGAGGGCGGTAGTGCTGGAAAAAAAATTGGATTTACAAACCAAGACGTCTGCTTTGGGAACAAATTATTTGCATTGGCTGTGAATAAAAGTATTGAAAGTCGTTATGTATTCTATTACTATTTTAGTTCATCATTTCAAAAACAATTCTCTTCAAGTCTAGCAGGGCTTATTGGGGGGGTTTCTATGAATAAATTCAAAGAAATAGAGATTCCAATTCCACCCCTTCCCGAACAAAAACGTATCGTCACCATTTTAAACAAAGCATTTGAAAGTATTGCAAAAGCAAAAGAAAATATAGAAAATAATTTGAAGAATGTAAAAGAGATTTTTGAAAGTTATTTGCAACGTGTTTTTAAAAATAAAGGCGAAGGATGGGACGAGAGAAGTATTGGAGAAATTTGTGATCTGATGACTGGCGGAACTCCAAGCAGAGCTAAGAAAGAATATTTTGAAGGGGGTAAAATAAACTGGTTAGTTTCTGGAGACGTAAATCTCAAAGAAATTTTTGAATGCGAAGGACGTATAACTGAATTAGGTATGAATAATTCAAGTACAAAATATCTTCCCATTAATTCTATTATCATTGCATTAAACGGTCAAGGTAAAACTCGTGGAACGGTTGCAATGCTACGTACTAAAGCAACTTGCAATCAATCTCTTGTTAGCATTTATCCAAAAGATATTAAAAAAATATTACCCGAATACATTTATCATAATCTAAATAATAGATATACGGAAATTCGCAAAATAACTAGTGACTCTGACAATGATAGGCGTGGTCTTAATATGCCACTAATCAGAAACATCAAGATGACATTTCCAAAAAGCATTATTGATCAGCAAAAATTCATTGATAAATTCAATGCTTTTTCATCAGAAACGCAGAAACTTGAAGAAATTTACGAAAAGAAATTAGTAGACTTAGAAGAATTAAAAAAATCAATTTTACAGAAAGCCTTTAAAGGGGAACTTACAGAGGAATTAGTATGAGTGAAGATGACACTAGGGCAGAACTTATTGACCCAAAATTAAAAGAAAGTGGTTGGGGCATAATTGAGGGTTCTAAAATTAACAGAAATTTTCCAATTACTTTAGGTAGAATTCAAACAGGCAATATAAGGGCTAGTCCTCTTAGGGCAGATTACGTATTGTCATATAAAGGGCGTAAACTTGCAGTTATTGAGGCTAAAGAAAGTTGTTTTGAAGTTGGAGAAGGTGTTGCTCAAGCAAAAAATTATGCAGAAAAATTACACATTGATTTCACTTTTTCAACAAATGGGAAAGAGATTTACCAAATAAATATGGAAACTGGTAAAGAAGGGCTAATAACAAGATTTCCAACACCAGATGAATTATGGAATAAAACTTTTAGAGTTCAAAATGACTGGAAAGAAAAATTTAATGCAATTCCTAAAGGTGGAATTTATGACCCTAGATTTTATCAAGAGATTGCAACAAATAAAGTTTTAGATGCCATTGCAGAAGGAAAAAATAGATTATTATTAACGCTTGCAACAGGAACAGGAAAAACAACTATTGCTTTTCAAATTGCTTGGAAACTTTTTCAAACACGTTGGAATTTAAAACAAGATGGTGCAAGAAGACCCAGAATATTATTTCTTACAGATAGAAATATTTTAGCAAATCAAGCCTTTAATGAATTTTCTGCATTTCCAGAAGATGCTTTAATAAGAATTAAACCAGAAGAAATAAGAAAAAAAGGGCATGTGCCAACAAATGGCAGTATATTTTTTACAATATTTCAAACATTCATGAGCGGTCCAAATAATACTCCTTATTTTGGGCAATATCCAAAAGATTATTTTGATTTAATAATTATTGATGAATGTCATAGAGGTGGAGCAAATGATGAAGGTAATTGGCGGGCGATAATGGAATATTTCTCTCCCGCAGTTCAATTAGGTTTAACCGCTACTCCTAAAAGAAAAGAAAATGCAGATACTTACAAATATTTCGGAGATCCAGTGTATATTTATTCATTAAAAGAAGGAATTAATGACGGTTTTTTAACTCCTTTTAAGGTTAGAAGAATTAAAACAACTTTGGATGATTATGTTTATACTTCTGATGATAAAGTTATTGAGGGTGAAGTAGAACAAGGAAAACGTTATATTGAATCAGATTTCAATAGAATAATTGAAATTAAAGAACGTGAGTCAAAAAGAGTAAAGATATTATTATCTGAAATTAATCAAAAGGAAAAAGCAATTGTTTTTTGTGCAAATCAAAATCATGCCCAGGCAATAAGGGATCTAATTAATCAATATAAGAAAAGCAAAGAACCAAATTATTGTGTGCGTGTTGCTGCTAACGATGGTAAACTAGGGGATCAATATTTAGCAGAATTTAGAGATAATGAAAAAACTATTCCTACAATTCTTACTACTTCACAAAAGCTTTCAACAGGTGTTGATGCAAGAAATATTCGCAATATTATCTTAATGCGTCCAATTAATTCAATGATAGAATTTAAACAAATTGTCGGGCGTGGCACAAGATTATTTGATGGGAAAGAGTTTTTTACAATTTATGATTTTGTTGATGCTTATCACCATTTTAGTGACCCCGAATGGGATGGTGAGCCTTTAGATCCAGCAGAACCACCAAAGGGTGGTTCTAAGTCTTTAATAATAAAAGAACCGTCTGCAACCTATGATGGTGAGTTAGAGGCTGAATCAAAAAAGAAAAAAATAAAAATAAAACTGGCGGATGGAAAAGAAAGAGAAATTAAACATATGATTCAGACATCATTTTGGGGTGCAAACGGAAAACCAATTTCTGCAGAAGAGTTTTTACAAAACCTGTACGGAAAATTACCTGGTTTTTTTAAAAATGAACCGGAACTTCGTAAAATTTGGTCTAATCCTATAACTAGGAAATCTTTATTTGATAAATTGGCGAGTGCGGGCTATGGGCTGAATGAATTAAAAACATTGCAGCAATTAATAAACGCGGAAAATAGTGATATATTTGATGTATTAGAATATATTTCTTTTGCAATTAGACCAATTTCAAGAGAGAAAAGAGTTGCTAATGCGCAATCCAATATATTTAAGTCGCTAGATAATAATCAGAAAGAATTTTTAGAATTTGTTTTGTCTAAATATATTGAAACAGGTATTGAAGAACTTGATCAAGAGAAACTGCCTGACCTTTTGAAAATTAAATATTTTGCAATAACTGATGCAACAGAATTACTTGGCGGTGTTAATAAAATAAGAGCTACTTTTATTAATTTCCAAAAGCATTTATTTGAAGTTTCTTCAGAACGATGAATTATAATTAAAAATCTATAGACTTTTGTTTGAAGCTATAGTAATTGTCTGTTCCGATAATTATGTGATCTGCTAATTCTATGCCTATAACCTTTGAAGCTTCTTTGATTTGCTGTGTTACTTTTACATCTTCTTCACTTGGTGCGGGATCTCCAGAAGGGTGATTATGTACTAAAATTATTCTTGCAGAAGAATTCTTTATTGCTGGTTTGAAAATTTCTCTTGGGTGTATGATTGTGGAATCAAGAATTCCTTTTGTTATTAATTCTTCTTTAATTATATAATTCTTATTATTTAACATCAACACATAAAAGTTTTCTTGTTTTTCATCTTTTAATCTTTCATGAAATAGGTTAAAAACCTCTTTTGCTGAAGAAATCTGTTTGAGGGTTTTTTTTGATTGATTGTGCCTTTTTCCTAATTCAGATATTGCTAAAATCTGCATTGCCTTACTTGGACCTATGCCCTTTATTTTTTGTAGTTCTTTTAATGAACATTCAAATAATTTGTCTAATCCATACTCTTTAATTAATCTATTGGACATATCAATAACATTTTCAGTTATAGTTCCTGTTCTTAAAATTATTGCGAAAAGCTCTGCATCACTTAAGGCTTCTGCGCCTTGTTTCAAAAATCTTTCTCTGGGTCTGTTTTGTTCTGGCAAATCTTTAATCTTCACAAAATCATAACATGACGAAAACCATAAAAACAAACCGGTTTTGTCAAGTTTATTTGTTTTGATTTATAATGTTTTTGTAACTATATTATTTAAGACTGTTTTGGATGAATAGATAATGAAATAGATCAATTAGTCTACAACCTTTATGATCTGACTGAAGAAGAAAAAAAGATTATTGAGGAAAGTTTGATGAGGAAGTGAATGGCGTGGAATTTAATATTAATGATATTCTTAATTTATTTGGAACAGAACGATTCTCCGAATATTGTAGTTTAGTGATCTTTCCTTTTTGCTTATCTTTGGTAATAAATTATTTGTTTTTAAAATATCTGCAATATTATGCAGTTGATAGCCAATTGTATTTAATTTTTGTTTATATGTGTTTTGTAATTTATTGCCTTTTTATTGTTTTTAGAGAACACTATCGTAGGAAAGTTCAAGAATTATGGGATAAAAGCGCGTCTATGATCTGCTCTTATTATGCAGTGAACAAAACTTTTAACAAAAAAAAATCAAAGTTTGTTTTGCCAAAAGACCACAATAATTTTGAAAATATACGGCACAAGGTTTTTTTTATAAAAGGGTTTCACTATATTGTCTGTTTTGTTATGTCTGTAGTAATGATAGCATTGATGCTTTCTCCGATATTAACTTATGATAGCAAAATAATTTTATTATTTGTTTTTGGAATCGCAGTAATCTATGAACTTTTATTTGTCCATAAATGGAAATTTGCGCCCCCTTATATTATAGAACTCTTCTTAAAGTCCAGAAAAAAACAATTTGGGGTATTTGTAAAAGAAGAAAAAAACCATATCTATTTTATAGATTGTGATATAAGAAAAGAAAAAAAAATGTTGATTACCTGTCAGATTGGAGAAGTAAAAATACCTTTGCAAGAATTAAATAGCTATAGAAAAATTAGTTTTCCAATCGTTTTTGAAATATCTTTGCCTGAAAAGGCAAACCACCATAATATTTCTTAATATTAATAAAGAAGAACTGGGCGTGAAATTAATGTTGGTTAATGAATCTTTAGTTGAAAGATTAAATAAAATTAAGTTTAACGATGCTTATAATAGAGTTGATCTGTTCTTTGATGAGTCCTATTTTGGAAAAGATAAATACATTGGTATGTTATTAACTTCTGAAGCTGACAAAATAAAAAATATTACTGCAGACCTTAGCAAAAAATATCTTTGTGATTATCCAAGCATAAATTCAAGATTACCTAAATTGCATTTTTCTGACTTGTTGAACGAAAATTTGTCTGGTTTTATTGAATTATCTTTAAGTAAGTTTAATAAATTAGAAAATTCCTTGTTTTTTTATGCTCCTGTTGGACCTGGAGAAACTGTTTTTAGCAAAGAGCTAAATGTATTCCAAAAACAAATCTTGTCCTTGTATAAATCTAATCTCTGGGGTAGCAATTTTTATGTCAATGTGGATAAGGCCTTTTTTAAAATAAAGTCAAATAAGTTTTATGTGACAATAGATGATTTGTCTGAGACGTCCTCTGGCTGTGCATTTATTCCTAAAAAGAATCCGTACCTAAAAGAGCATATTTATAATTCAATAGATTTTGACTGTTTTCCGATAGTTGAAACTTATAATTATATTGGTGGACATATTGCAACAGATTTTTTATTGGGTGCAGTAAGGCAAATAAAGCTAAATGGTAATTCAAGTTATTATGATAAAGTAAAAAATATAATTTGTAGTGATCTCGCATGACAAACAAAAAACAACTATGCAATTTTGGAGAAAAAGGAACTAAAAAGTCAAACTTTGATGACTTTTATAATTATTCTATGGGTGAAAAAAGATTTTTTGTTGTTTATGAAAAAGAGATAGTTCAAAGTGTAATTGCATCTTTAATGGTTGCATTGTTGCTTCTTGTCTTTGAAATGATCTCTTATTTTTTGAAACCTAATATAAGTGATTTTTTTATTATTTTAATAAAAATTGGACTAGTTTTTATTTTTATTACAGTTTATATTAATTATGTGCAGTGGTTAAGATTTAAAAACCAAACCCCTGCCAACCCAAACCAAAGAACCAAAGTAATAAACCAAATTAAGTATTAAACAAAAAGAGGAAGTGAATAAAAGGTGGATGAAAAATTAACTATTGATTTTAATGACCGTTTTGGAATTAAAAAAGACGATTTTTCTAAATTTACAGCATTTCAGGCGGATGTTATAAATGGTTTTAATGATTTATTTCCAGATCTTTTCCCTGTTGAAGCCGATAAACTTTTTTGTAGACATTTGCATATCGTATACAGGGTACCATTCTTTGGAACTAAAGACCATACACATATTTATCATAATTTGTCAAAAAGTTACTTGTCCTATTCTGATGCCCCCAATTCTTATTTGGAGTTTTATCGTTGTTTAGAGATATTTTTGTCTATGTTAAAAAAAGAAAAAAAAGATAAATATTGGAGTAAAATTTACGTTGATTTTTTTGATTTGATAATTAAGTCAATAAAAATAAACGGTTTGAAAATTAGTTTTGTTGAACTGGCAGATAGTATTGTTTTGTATCCATCGGAGGTTAAAGAGCTAGATGAAATTATGGTGCAAGATATAAAGTGGCTAACTAAATATCCTGAGTCACAAAAACAATTTATATCTGCTTTGAAAAAACTACAAGAAACCAATAAAGACGAGCGAAATATTTTGGATGATTTAAGATTTTCATTAGAACAATTGCTCAAAAAGATATTAAAAAACGATAAGTCTCTAGAAAACCAAATAGAAAGTCTTGGGGGTTACCTTAAAGATAAGGGCGTGTCTGTAGAAATACGAGAACTATATACAAAATTAATAAATTATTATTGTAACTATCAAAACAAAAATGTAAAACACAATGAAAAATATTATGGTGAAGAAACCAGATTTATTTTATATCTTACAGGTTCATTTATGTATCTAGTGTTATCTATTGAAAACAAGTAATTATTCCTAAAAATAACTAAAAGACAGAGTAATTTATAGTTTCATATCCAAACAAACATATTGGGCCTTAAATCCCACTGCTTCATAAAGCTTTTTTTGAAACTGTTTTGGAGCAATGACTTTTATTACTTTTACTTTGTCTTTCTTAAGGGCTGAAATTATGTTCTTTAGTGCTTTCTTTCCATACCCTCTTTTTCTAAATTCTTTCTTAATGAAAATGTCTTCAATACATATTGTCTTCTGTTTGGTTCGCCTTTTGTCTTCTGATAATCTGATGAAACCAATAACCTTGTCTTTGTCATAGATCATATACAAAAACATTGCTTTGTTTTGAAGCTGGAAATCCTTTTTGCCAGTTCTTTTCCACCATGAAATTTCTTTATGGGCTTCTTTGTCTAAATCTACAACTTGGTTTAATTCTTTTGCGGAAAGGTGATTTTTTAACATATTGAATAATTAGCTGGTAGGGATTATTTATCTTTTTGCCTAACTAAAGCGGTTTATCCCTTTTTTCCCTGCTCGTCTTTTTATCTTCTTTCTTTTCCCCCACCACAAATTCCTTTGTTTTAAGGGACTGCCTACAAACTTGACAAAAAATGGGTAAATTAATGCCAAGAATGGGCTTGGGGTTTCTATTGGCAATAGACAAAAGCTTCTACTGTCAGTAGAACCCTTTATAAATGGTTTAGGAATACGAAAAAAGTGTGCACTGCCAGTGAACAAAAACCGGTAAAAGTGTGCAGTGGCACTGCAGAGGTTTATAAAGGCTATGATTATAACCGCCATATTTTGGCCCCTTGTAAAAATCGTAAGTGTGATTATAATAATCACGATTACGAAATAAGCATGACCCCCGCGATTTAGTCTTTTTCCCCTACCTGCATTTTTATTACCTTATAGTTTGTAATTAAAAATATAAAATAAAAAAATTGTACAATCCTTGTGTGGTCAAACAATGGCGGTGTGATTTGTCAGACCACACGTGTGGTCAGACATATATTTATATTTTTGTCGGACCAATATAATAATTATGGGTTTAAAAGTAAAAACTAGGGCTGGAAAAAAATACTACTATTTGAATTTAAGTTACCGTGTTCTTACAAAATCGCAAAGCTTTGCCAAATACCTTGGTCTAAAAAAACCAACTAATAAAAAGATAAAGGAACTGGAAGAAGACTTTAAGGATAAAATAATAGAAAAAATATCTGGTAAAAAATATGGTTGTAATTTAATAAGTAAAGATGATGTTATTAGAACTTTTTTGTTTAGAGATGCATTTAACAAAAAATTCAAGGCATTAAGTCCAACAAAGAGAAAAAAATATGAGATTGACTCAACAATTTTATTTACCTTGACAACTTTAACTACTGAAGATGTTGATGTTAGTTTGGATGATGTTGCTAGGGCTTATGAACAAGATTATGGTTTAACCGCTAAAGAAAAGATTAGTAAGAACATGATTGATGCTGTTGAGCAAATTAAGAAAAAACAAGAGTTTACAAAAAAATATTTATTGGATCTACACTCCTTGACTATGAAAGAATTTGAAAATAAAACGCCCGGTTTAATTAGAACAAAAGATGTATATATTCACAAAAGGGATGAAAAAAATCCTCTTGGAATTGAAATAAGTTATAAGCCACCAAAACCTGAACAAATAACTAAGTTGCTTGATGATTTTGTTGCTTGGGTTAGGGGAAGTAAACTTAATCCTCTAGAAAAATCTGTTTTGGCACATTACAAGTTGTATTTAATACACCCTTTTTTAGATGGTAATAAAAGGACTTGTAGACTGATTTTTAACAAAATACTGCTGGATTGTGGGTTTCCATTAATGAATATCTCAGATAAAAGAAGCCAATATTTTGATAGTCTTATTAAATCAACGGAAAAACAAGACCCAGAATTTTTTGTAAAATTCTCAAAAGAACAATACTTTAAACAAATTAAGACTTTTTTGGAAAAATGATTTTTCCCCCTTTTCTCCTAACCTCTGCGGTTTAGTCTTTGTCCCTACCTGCGAAGTTTTCTACTCTGCCCCCCGATAGAAAAGAATAAATTCTCAAAAAGCCTATAGAATAACAAATACTAATTATATTTCAAAGAGTTAAGGGGAGTGGAACTATGGAAAAAGAAATTGTTTGTGTTGTTTTAAGCAGCGATAATAAACTGGAGAAAGTGGGTGTAATTAACCCAGAATCTGGAGATAAAAAGCTATCAAGAGAGATAATCTCAACATCTGAAGTTATGGCCGAAATGAAAGAATATGGAACTAAATTCTATTTCTTGCTTGAAGATGGAAAGAAAGCTTATATGGAAATCTATAATGGCAAAGTTCTAAGAACATCGCCTGATGGCAGATATGCTGCAGAACTGAAAGACTTAAGAAATTGTAGAGTTAAGAGTTAATTCTAACTCTTATTCTTTGTTGGTGATATTATGATTAAGCTATATATCTCTATTAGCCTAGTTTTATTGATTCTTTTGTCGGGGTGTGTGGGTTCTAATCCAGATAATGGCGTAAAAATAGGTATTACTCTACCTTTGACTGGCGCTATGGCAAGCTATGGTGAAGAAATAAAGAAAGGGCTGGATTTGGCAGTTGAAGAAATTAATGCAAATCCAGAAAACAAAAGTAAAATAGAATTAATTTATGAAGATGCCTGTTATCCTAAAGATGCTACTACTGCGATATCAAAATTAGTTGAAATTGATGAGATTGATTTTGTAGGTGGAAATTTCTGTGTTATTGCTATGCCTCCAATTTCGGCAGTAACTGAACCAAAAAAAATTTCTGTAATGCAGATTTCTACTGCTTCAGATATGATTCTAACTTCGGGAGAATATGTTTTCTCTCCAAATATTGCAAGTGCATATAGTGCAAAAGCGCAGGCTAAATTTGCAAAAGATTATTGGGATGCAAATACAGTGGGAATAATTCATTATAACACTGATATGGGGAAATCCTATGGAAAAAACTTTGCTAAAGAGTTTGAAAATTTAGGTGGGAAAGTATTGGTACTTGAAGAAACAGCTTTGGAACAATATGACTTTAAAGATGTACTTACAAAGATACTTGAAAAAAATCCTGATGTTTTACAACTTGTCCATATGGGCCCCAATTTGGGATCTATGTTAAATCAACTAAAAAGTATGGGAATTAATAAACCAATAATAACCTATGAAGAAGCGGAAAATCCTGATTTATTTAAGACTGCAAAAGAAAATGCAATTGGAATGGTAATTGCAATTCCTGGGATGACGGAATCAGAGTATATGTTTGAATTTGAAAAAAAATTTAAAGATAAATATAATGAAAATCCGGCAGTATTGGCAAGAGTTGCTTATGATGCAATACATTTAGAATATGCTGCATATAAGAATTGTGGGGATAATAAAGATTGTATTCATGATTATTTATTAAATGTAAAAGATTATGTGGGTGCAAGTGGAATATACTCTATTTTGTCAGATGGTACAGCAGGAAAAGAAATTGTGTTTAAACAAGTGGTAGATGAATTGGGAACTCTAGAAACAATAGATTATGTTCCTAAGTAAGGGGGTTTTTTATGAATAAAGATATATGTTGTCCGAAGTTTAATCCTAAGCCATTTAATGGCAGAGAAGTAGTATTGAAAGACAAGCTTTTTGTTAAAGACAAAGTAACTTGCTTTTTCCATATTCCGCTGAATTTTGGTTCAGTAATAAAGAGAATGGTAAGTAAGGTAGAAGCCTCAAAAGCAGCAGTAGATCCAAGAGAATGGTTACTTCTTACCTTGGATGTTTCTCCTTGGAAAAGCGAGCAATACTTGGCAGTAAGAAAAGAAGTAAACGGGATAGAAAATGTAAAGATTTCTGGCACTTTTTTAACAAGAGTATTTGAAGGCCCATATAGGGATGCAGGAAAATGGTATAAAGAAATGTTAGAGTATGTGAAAGCAAAAGGCAAAACAGCAAAGAAGATTTATTTCTATTACACAACTTGCCCTAAATGCGCAAAGAAGTATGGGAAGAACTATGTTGTTTTATTTGCAGAGATTTAAGTGATAAATATGAAAATATATTTTGCAGGATCAATTAGAGGCGGAAGAGATGATAAAGATACCTACCTGCAGATTATTAACCACCTTGGGAAATATGGAAAAGTGCTAACTGAGCACATAGGAAATGAGAACCTTTCATCTCAAGGGGAATCACATTCTGAAGATTATATTTACAATAGAGATATGTCCTGGATAAAAGAGGCAGATGTTATTGTTGCGGAAGTAACTCAACCATCTTTGGGTGTTGGTTATGAGCTTGGAATTGGTGAGTCTTTAGGAAAGAAAGTGTATTGCTTATATAGACCCCAAGATGGAAAGAAGCTTTCTGCAATGGTTGGCGGGAATAAGTATTTTATAATTAAAGAGTATAAAACTTTAGATGATGCAAAGAAAATGATTGATGGTTTCTTTAAGAAGTGATTCTTGTGTGTAAAGAATTAAGCTTGAGTGCAGTAAAATCAATAGAAAAAGCAAGGGCAAGAATTAAAGCAGGAGACTATATTTCTAAAGATACTTTAAGAAAAAAGCTATTTGGAGATAATAATAAACCTGTTTCTAAACGTTAAAGTATTGAAACCTTTCCAGTATTTGCATCTAACTTGACTTTTGTGTTGTTCTTTAGGACTTTTGTTGCTATTTTTGTGCCAACAATACATGGAATATTAAACTCTCTTGCTACAATAGATGCGTGGCAAAGTAATCCACCTTCATCAGTAATAATTCCTAAACAGCCACCTAAAAATGGAACAAGCTCTGGTTTGGTCATTTCTGTTACAAGAATTTTATTTTTTAGATCAAAAACCTTGTCTTGATTTATATCTCTTGATCTTATTACTTTAACAATGCCAATAACCTCTCCTTTGTGTACAGGTAAACCAGAAAATTCCTTGTTTTCTAATTTTGTTTCTTTTGCTATTAGTTTTTGATATTTTTGCAATTCTTTGTTTGTCATAAGTCTTTTTTTATTTTTTGTTTTTATTAGTCCCCATTCCTTTCTTCTAGAATTTATTGATTTTGTGCTTGGCTTTTTTGGTAATTTTAATATTTCCTCATAAGTATAATTCCAGAAATCATCCAAATCTATTTGTGTTTTTCTTGAAATTTCTTCTAGAATGTCGTGAACCAAATGTTTCCAATGTTTTCTTATTAGTTTTTTTGATTCAAATCTTAAGTGTGTTAATTCTTTCTGTTCTGATTCAGAAATAGAATCCTCTAACCCCTTCCAATATTCTTCTTCTGTTAAATGATAAGTCTTTTGCCATTTTAAAGCAAGTTCTATTCCTGCTTTGAAACTCTTTTGTAATTCTTTTAAATTTAGTTTTGATAGATTAGGTGCGTGTTTGTAGTTTTGTAATAATTTATTGTTATTTTTTATGTCTTGAATTAATTTTTCTCTAAACTTTTTGTGTTGTAGGTTTTTTCTTACTTTGTCGAACTTTTTTAGGCTGCCAAGATAATAGCAAACACTATCTTTTCCCTTTGTTATGAAAATGTAATCAGTTTTTGAATTATTTGCTAATATTGCCCAATATAAGGGGCTGTATTCCCTAAAAGCAAAAGTTAATTTTTCCATCATGATCTTCCTCAAATTATCTGTTTAAAAATTTCTTTGTTTGTAACAAATATTGCTCTCTTACAAAATTTACGAAATACTTTGGGTCTTGCTTTTCTGTTGATTCTAATAATCTGTCAAAATATTTGTCTTTGTCTTGAGAGATGTTAATTAGTGGAAAACAATTGTTAAGAAGAATTTTGTTGAATATTAATCTGCAAGTTCTTTTGTTGCCATCTAAAAATGGATGTATCAAATACATTTTATAATGTGCTAACGCAGACTTTTCAATAGGATTTAGTTTTGAATTATTTAACCAATCCACAAATTCTTTAAGTTTTGGTAATATTGTAGAATAGTGCGGTGGGTTGTATGCTATTTCTGCGCCTAAAGGATGATTTTTGTCTGTTTTATGTATTTTTACTTGTTTATTTCTTATAAGTCCCGGTGTTTTTGATTCAAAATTACTCATTATTAAGCCATGTAGGCCCAATATGTAATCAAGAGTTATTGTTTTGTTTTCTTTAAGTTTTTCTATTGCGTTAAGCATGTTTTTACTTATTTGTTCTTTAATGTTTAGATCTTTGTTTTTTTCATAAGCATTAATTACATCTTCTAAGTTTACTTGCACATCCTCAGTGGTTAAAGTAGTTAAAGTAAAGATTATTGTGTTATCTATGTCGTATTTTTTTCTTTTTGTTGGTGTTAGTGCCTTATATTTTTTGTAAAATAAATCTCTAAACAAAATGGCTCTGATGAAATCATCTTTACTAATTAAATTACACTCATAATCTGTTTTTGTCAATTTTTTTATTATTTCATCTTTAAAATTTGATTCGATCAATTTTAATTTTTGTGCAGTTGGTTTATTAGATCCGACATATTTGCTGTATGTTTTTGCTTTATGTAATAGCCTGTAGCTAAGATCTAAATAATAATAATCCTTTCCTGAAACTTTTTTTGATCTTAAACCCATAATATAATATTAGGCTGACAACCTTATAAATATATGTAAGCCTAACTTTTAGGCTGACGGGTAAGGTGAGGGTCGTAAGCCTAAGGGAAAAATACTTATGCAAAAAAATATATTTGTATAGGACATAATATATTATGACAAAAGTGATTATAGTTCACGGATGGGCCGGAAGCCCTAAGGAAGCAATGCATGCTTGGATGAAAGCAGAACTTGAGAAAAAGGGTTTTGAAGTAATAGTTCCAAAAATGCCAAATTCAGAAAGCCCAAAGATAGAGAAATGGATTCCCTTTTTGCAGAAAAATGTTGGAAAATTAGATGAAGATACTTATTTTATTGGACATTCAATTGGATGCCAAGCAATTATGAGATTTTTGCAAGAATTAGATTCAAAAACAAAAATCGGCGGAGTAGTATTTATTGCTCCTTGGATGCATTTGGATGAAAATACAATAAAGGAAGAAGGCGAAGAATCAGTTAAAATTGTAAAGCCTTGGGTAGAAACACCTATTGATTTCTCAAAGATAAAAACGCACACAAATGAATTCTTGTGTATATTTTCAAACAATGATCCTTATGTGCCATTTAATGATTCAGAGATTTTTAAAGAAAAATTAGGTGCAAAAATAGTTGTTGAGAGAAATAAAGGCCATTTTACTGAAGAGGATGGAATAAAAGAAAACAAAACAGCAGTAGATGGACTATTGAATATGATGTGATTTTATGGAAAAAGAACAAAATCATGACAATATTGCTCTTTTTGATTTAGACGGCACTCTTTGTGATTATGACAAGGCGATTATTGCGGATTATAACTTGATAAAGAGTAGTGGAGATCCGGAATATGAATCTTTTAGTCCAAAAATACAAAATAGCCCTGCTTTAAAAGCAAGAATTAAATTAATTAGAAATCAGCCAGGCTGGTGGGCAAAGCTTGAAAAATACAAACCCGGTTTTGATATATTAAATTTGGCAAGAGAACTTGATTTTTCAATAAACATTTTGACAAAAGGGCCAAGGAGTTCTCCTAATGCCTATACTGAAAAAGTTGAATGGATAAAAACAAATCTTGCAGAGTATGATGTTAGTATTACAATATCTGAAGATAAGGGCCTTGTTTATGGAAAAATTTTAGTTGATGATTATCCCGAATATATTATTGATTGGTTGAGAAATAGGCCCAGGGGATTAGTAATAATGCCTGATCAGGCATGGAACAAAGATTTTAAGCATGAAAATGTGCTTAGATATACAGGAAAGAATTTGGAACAAGTAAAAAAAGCAATGATATTATCTAGAGATAAAAAGAGTGGCGAAATTGTAAAATACTTTTAGTGATTTAATGATAACTGTAAAAATTGCAGAAACAAAAGAAGAATTAAATGCTATTTTTAAAATAAGAGAAGAAGTTTTTATTAAAGGCCAGGGAATTTCTAAAGAAATAGAAAAAGATGCTTTTGATAAAGATGCAATCCATTTTATTCTTTATAATGAAAATAAACCTGCTGCATGTGGAAGATTAAGATTTGTGGGTGGAAAAGCAAAACTTGAAAGAGTTGCTGTGTTAGTAGAGTTTAGGGGAAAACATCTTGGACAAGTGGTTACAAAAGAAATGATAAAAGCGGCCAAAGAAAAAGGCTACAATGAAATCTATATGAACGCACAATACTATTTGTTAGATTACTACAAAAAACTTGGATTTAAAGAAGTTGGAAAACCATTTGATGATGCCGGAATTAAACATATCAAGATGATTTATGAAAAAATTTAATTCTCCAATTCTGCATCTTCTTCTTTTATTTCAATAATATTCTTTTTATCTGTTTTGAAATATCTTACTTTTTTTCCTATTGATTTTACCAGTTTTATTTCTGCTTGGATGCCATCACTTAATTTGCCGAAACTCCACAACTCGTCTGCAAGTTCAATAAATCTGGAATTTGCAAGCAAGATAGAATTCCTGTTTGTTTTATCTGCTAAAAAATAATCAAAAGAGGTAAATGGATTTAGCGGAATTACTTTATTGTCAAGTGCGAACTTTGAAATAAAATTCCTATAATAAAATAATTTGCTGCTCATTGCGGTGTAAACTATTTTCCAGTCTTCATTTAGTAGTTCGTTTCCATAATGCTCTTTGCTTCCTTGCAGGTTAATTTTTAATTCTTTAAAATCAGGAATCAGGAAATATTTTATTTTTTTGTTTTCCTTGTTTGCTAAATATATTTCAAATAGAACTCCATCTGTGAGTTTTTCGGGGTCTTCACAAAAAACCCACAACTCATCTGATTTTTTTATTAGATTGTTGTTTGCAATTCTTGTTATCTTTTTTGGGATTGTATTTAGAAGGTTATAATCGAAATTCATGTATGGGTTTAGGGGGCAAAGCCCTTGATTTAAAACAAAAGCACTTATGTCTGCTCTTAAATAAAAATAATTGCTTGGAATTGCTAAGAATACGGTTTTTAGATTTTTTTTGTAAAAGTCGTTATAGGTGTTTGGGTTTAAATCTGAAAACATTCCTTTTTGTTCCATATTAAATCAAACTGGCAAACATTTAATAAAATTGTGGGCTGACTACTTTTTTGCAACTTTGTTCCAAAGGTATTTGAAATATGCTTTGTAGCTCTCAGCGATATCTTGATTTTCTATTGCAAAAGCAAATAACTCTTTTCCATAGGAGTAATTAACTACCTTGTTGCCGTGGATTCCAATAACTACTGGATTTGCACTGAATTCTTTTGGCAAGAATTTTATATTCTCTGAAACCCAAGGCTTGATCTTTCCCCTCATTTCTTCTCTTAAGATATTATGGAGCTTTATTCCCTTTGCCACTCTTTTTTTGTTCCACATTGCAAAGAATGCAGGGTATTTTTTTGGAACATATCGCCCAGAACCAATCCAGTAGATTTCTTTGTAGTTTAAAGAGTCATCCCAAATTGTTTTTATTCCTTCTTTTCCCCTAAAAATTTCTCCATTTATTGTAGATTGACGAGAATTGAACTTTTTAGTAAGGTCTGGAATCTGTTTTTGAACATCCTTTTTGATTTTTTGTAAGCTATTTTCTTTGTCTTCGATGTAGCTTATGATTTTGTCAGGGTTAGTTGTTTTGAAAAGTCGTTTTTTATTTTCTTGTATATATGTTACTAGTCCTCGTTCAATTAGTTTATTTAAAATA
The DNA here is from genome assembly GCA_028710695.1 of Candidatus Iainarchaeum sp. GTDB lineage: Archaea > Iainarchaeota > Iainarchaeia > Iainarchaeales > 0-14-0-20-30-16 > JAQTTP01. The sequence continues at coordinate 38,455 of JAQTTP010000002.1, read as the reverse complement.
TCGTAAATATTTCTTCGTTCAATGCCTGTTTTTTCATGAATCTTTGTGATGTTTGATACTCCAAGTTCAAGTAATATAGAATAAATTTTTATTTCTCCTTTTGAGAGCCCAATTTTTGATAGTATTTCTATGTCCATAGTATTGTATCTAATCAAAATGTTTATAATTTGGTGTTGTTACAATACCACACAGTGATATATACTGCCGATGAGACAGGTATATTATGGATAACAAAAATAAATATCTTATTCTTGGAATAGTTTGTGTTTTTGGGATAATTGGACTGTTTATTATTTCTAGTGTAACACCCTTATTTGCTTTGACTTCTGATGATAATTTGGGCCCAGAAATTAGGCTGGCGTGGATGAATAGCTGGGCAGAAAGTGCTTTGCCTGCAATAACAATGAAGAATACTGATTTTGTAAAAAATAATGGTTTAAATATAGAATATATTGGGTTTCAATATGGTCCTCCAATGGTTGAAGCAGCAATCGTAGGGGAAGTTGATGTTCTATTTGTGGGAATCCTTCCGTCCCTAAGTTTATTATCTAAATCTGATGATTGGGTTATTGTTGGAAGATTGGGATATTTTCAGAATTCATTGATGGTAAGGTCTGATTTGAACATTAACTCCATCTCCGAACTGAAAGGGAAAAAGATTGCTTTGCCAGTAACTACTGGGCCACATCCTGTGGTGTATAAACTATTACAAGATAATGGACTAGATCCAAAGAAAGATGTGACTTTGCTGAATATCAAACCTTCGGATCACGGAGTTGCATTTGAAACCAAACAAATAGATGCATCATCTTGGGGTGAACCTCTGACTACTATATTCACAAAAAAAGGATTGGCTTATGTGCTTACAAAGTGGGATGACATTGCTGTTGTGATTTTCAAAAAATCCTTTGTAGAAAAACACCCGGAAGAAATAAAATTATTTTTGGAATCTTTGAAAGAATCATTTTATTATTTTTCACAAAATAGTGACGAAATTTTTAAACTTGCGCCAGAGGAAACAGTTTTTGATTATGATTTAATAAAAGAAATAAAATTAGTAGAACCAAATTATTTTGCAAAGGATTTAAAAGAAATAAATTTTGACATTCCTGAAAGCTGGCTTCCAATAATGCAGTATAAGGCTGACTTTGAGTATAATGAAGGATTTTTTACTAAGTTGGTTGACGTAAATAAACATATTGATCTGAGTTTTGTACCTGAGTGATACTTTTGCATAAAGCCATAAAAATGATAATTTCTATTTTTTTGTTTTTATTTCTGTGGCAATTAATTTCTTTTTTGTCACATAGCCTTTTTTTGCCAGGGCCAATTGAAATAATTTATTTGTGTTTTAAATTAATTATTACTGGCGAGATATTTGAGCACATTTTTTTGAGTGTAAAGAGAGTTGTATTTGGTTTTTTGTGTGGGCTAATTATTGGTTTTGTAGTAGGGGTTATTGTTGGGCTTAGTAAGTTGGGTGATTACATAAATCCAATATTAGAACTATTTAGGCCCATCCCTCCAATTGCATGGATTCCTTTGGCAATACTTTGGTTTGGAATTGGTGATTCTTCATCTGTATTTATTATTTTCATTGCAGCATTCTTTCCTGTGTTTACAAATACTTTTTTTGGAGTTAAATCATTGCCAAAAATATATTCTTGCGTTAGTAAAAATCTATCTTTAACAAAGATGCAAAGATTTTATCATGTTATTTTGCCATTTGTTTTGCCATATACTTTTGTCGGTAGTAGGGTAAGCTTAGGGTTAAGTTGGATGGTTGTAATTGCGGCAGAAATGATATCTGCAAATTTTGGTTTAGGTTATTTAATAGAAGTAAATAGGTCCTTGATGAATACTGACTTGGTTATTGCCACAATGTTGTTTATTGGGCTTGTTGGATTTTTATTAAGTAAAATATTGTCATTAATAGAAAAAAAGGTAATTTACTGGAGAAGTGTTTCACATGCCTGGTAAATCAAATTATCTTACTGTAAATGGGCTGGGTTATAGCCACAAAGATGCGGAAAAAAATAATGTCTTTGAAAACATATCTTTTGAATTGAATAAGAATGAAATCGTGTCTATACTTGGAAAGAATGGTTGTGGGAAAACGACTTTGTTTAATGTTATTGCAGGGCTCTTAAAACAGGACGTGGGGGAAATAATTTATTCGGCTGATTTGAAGAACAACTTTTGTGCTTTTGTTTTTCAAGAATATAGTTTGCTAGATTGGAAAACTGTTTTTGGAAATGTTGCTTTGGGGTTGGTTTCAAAAAAATTAGATAAAGAAATAATGAGAACGCAAATAAATGAAAATTTGAGGTTGTTTGATTTGCTTAGCTTAAAAGATAGATTGCCTATGCAACTTTCTGGGGGTCAAAAACAAAGAGTTGCGGTTGCAAGGGCATTTATTTCTGGTTCAGAAATTTTATTGTTAGATGAACCTTTTAGTGCATTAGATTACTATGCAAAGAATAAGTTGGAAGATGATTTGTATAAAATAATTTGTGATGAGAAAAAGAGCGCAATACTAATTACGCATTCAATAGATGATGCTGTATTTTTTTCAGATAGAATTTTGTTAATGACTTCGCAAGGCATTTATCATGAGATTGATGTTAAGTTGCCCAAATTAAGAACACAGAATTTAAAAACAAGCAAAAAGTTTTTAGAAATAAAGAAAGAAGTTTTTAAGAAGATGATTTAGTTATTCAAAAGGTATAAAAATAAAACTCTACTTAATATGGATATGGACTGTATTGGAGAAAAAGTAAAAATAATTTCTCTTGAGCAAGGAACTTGTACTGATATTGCTTGCCAATACTTTGTAAAAAACATATTCAAAAAAAATGCGGAAATAGTTTATGTAAGCTCTTACCCCGAATTGGAAAAACTTGCGAAGAAAGAGAAGAATTCGCTTGTTCTGTTGCCGCATATTAATCCACTTTGTATAAAATTAGAACACGACCCAAAATGGAAAACGCAAGTGGACTTAAAGTTTTCATTACAGAATCCGCCAATATATCTTGCAAAAAATGGCTTGCAAAAACAGAATAATTTTTGCGCAACAATTCCAATATTACAACAACTTATTAAGCCAACTGATTTAGTATTTGTTTCTGCAAAAAATACACAGAATGCCGCAGAAATTGCAAAAAAAGGGGCTTGTACATTTTGTATTACTAACGAAAATGGAATTAAGAAAACAAACTTAATAATTATAAAAGAATTAAAAAAGATCTTGGTTACCTGGATTCCCTTTTGTTATATTGGTAACTTATCTAAGTAAAGGCAGATCTCCGCAGAATCGTTGTATATCATTATCTTCGCCTATTGCACCTATACCTATAACTTTGACTTCTTCGATTGGCTTTCCTTTTACTCTTTCTATGTATTCTTCGTAGTTTGTAGTTGATTGGCCTTCTTGAGTAAAAACCATATATTTTAATTTAAATTTTTTAGCACGTTTAAGTAATTCTGGCCAAGTCCTGTTGTGCTGTTTCATTATTAGAATTGGAATTTTTGTTATTGGGATATATTTAAAAAAATAGCCTTCTATTTCTGGGCCTAATACGTTTTCTACGCCATTGAAAAGGCCAGAAGCAATACAGGCAGAAGAATTAGCCAATAATCCGGGTCCTAAACTGTCATCCAATATAATTGCAACTTTCATAGTTATCCCTTAGTTTAATTATATGTCCAATAGATTAAAAACATTGTGCTTTAGGTAATATATTATGGAACAAGAAAGAGTTACTACTATGAAGGATGCGCAAAAAGCAGTGAAATACTTTGCTGAAAGAAATGGCTGGAAAGATACCCCTAATGTAGATAAATTTGATCACTTGCACGAAGAATTGATTGAAATGTCTCAGCTTTTAAGATATAAAAGCGAGGAAGAAAGAATAAAAATAATTCAAGAACGGAAAGAAGCATTTAAGGATGGAATTGGAGATTTATTCTTTGGAACTTGCAGGCTAGCAAACCAGTTGGATATTGATATAGAAGAAGCATTCAATATGGTTAAGGAAAACATATTCAAAAGATTTGAAAATAAAAAAGAAGAAAATAATAGGCTATAATGCCTATTCGAACTTAAATACACTTGCATCATAATCATCTGACGTACAAGTTCCGGACATTTGTCCTAAAGTAAGCCAACCTTCTTTTGTCTGTTCAAAATCTTCAGTCATTGGGAAGCAGGCATGAGTTCCTTTTTCGTCTTTTGTACAATTTGTTTCTTTATTGATTATTTTATCAGTAAAGACTCCATTTTCTCCTTGTGTGTACATTCTTGCAGAATCTTTATACAACCAAAATTCTTGTTTTATTGTTGGTGCGTATTGGATTATACAATATGTCATAGTGTCACTTGTAGTTGAGTTTTCTGTTTCTAAATTTGTGTTATCTTCTGTGCCAGAATTATCGCTGTTGTCTGTTTGTAAATCTGTATTTTGCTCTGGTGCTGTGTTGTCTTGTAAATCTGTGCCAGCTAGTTTGTTTGTGTCATCATCTTTTTTGTCTTCTGCTACACATCCTGAAAAAATAAGAAGTGCAATACAAAGCAAAAATATAGTTATTAAAATCTTTTTCATCGAATTCCTCCTAAAATAAAATTGAAAGCAAATAGCCAACTCCATAAGTGACAATTAATACAATTATCGCAAAAACTAAATGTTCAAAAATTAATTTAATCGCAGATTCTTTTCTAATTTTTGAAATAATAATATTTCCGATAATAAGAATAACCATTCCCCAAACGATTGCAATAACTGTGGCGATGTTTAGTGAAAATAATAGGTATGGGATAATAAAAGAGCCAGCAACTATGAGCTTAGAAAAAAATGTACTAAAAGTTTCCTTCCAGACTATGTTGTGTTTTTTATTCTCTGATTCTTTTGCTAAGTGGATTCCTAAAGAATCAGAAAGTGCATCTGCAATTGCAATTGTAATTATTCCAATTAATATAACTTTTAAAGATAAAGTGGCGGAGTATAAACCCATAATTAAGCCAAGAGTTGTTATAACTCCTGAAGTTAGTCCAAAAAAGAATCCGCTGTTTAGTTTTATAAAAATCCTCTCCAAATAAATAATATTGGGATAGTTTATAATGTTATTTCTTGGCAATCTTCCAAAGAATGTCAAAGAAGTTCTTGTTACTTTTGTAAACTTCTTCACTTGTAATTGATATTGCCATTGGCTGTTCAGTCCAAATGAATGTCATTGTTTTGTTTCCATAAATTAAAACAGTTGATGGAAAATCATATTTCTTTGGAAGGAATTTCATCTCAATGAGTTTTCTATTATAACTATTTACAGATTCTCTTACTTTTTCGTTGTAAATCATATTTACTTTTATTCCAAGTTCTGCTCTTTTTAGGTTCCAAATTCTTTGGTAAACTGGAAACAATCTAATGAAATGAGTTTGGGCCCCATATGCAAAAATCTCTTTTTTTTCTTTAAGAATTTCTTCGAAGGCGGTTTTTATCGCTCTTTTTCCTTTGTAAATTGTTGCAAATTCTTTTGGCTTGCTTGAACTAAATTTGTCAATAAGTTCTGGAAGAATAGAATCTAGGTCTTCTTCTTTTTCTTTTAAAAGATCTTTTAGTCTCGTTGGGTTCACAGGCTCGAAAAATTTCTTTTTGTCTTTTTTAATATAAGTTACTAAGCCTTTGTCAATAAGCCTTTCTAAAGCGTCATAAACATTTGTTCTATTTACCTCACTTTTTTTTGTGACTTCTCCTGCGTTCGCTAGCCCTAATCCAAGAAGAGCAATGTAAACTTTGGATTCGTTCTCGCTTAGGCCCAAATCACGCAGAATTTTTGTATCCATTAGGGAAATTAGGTGCAATATATATTTAAGTGTTGTGGCAACTAGCACAACAAACACGTATGTACCTCTCCCAATCCAGGTATATTGGTGATAATATGAATAAGGTATTTTTATATTCTACAATTGGTGTTGTTTTTGTAGTAATTGTGTGTATAATTGGAGTAAACACAATTCCATATTTTGGACTAGCCCAAGAAGAAAATTTGGAAATTGGTGCGATAATTCCATTAACTGGTGCTTTGGGCGATTTTGGAGAAGAAATACAAAATGGTATTGACTTGGCAGTAGATGAAATAAACTTGAAAAGTAATATGAAAATAAAAGTTGTTTATGAAGATTCAGTTGGAACTAATAACGGGGCGGTTCAAGCGTACAATAAATTAATTACTGACGGAATAGAACTAGTAATAACTTCTTATGGTGATACTGTTTTGTCAGTTGCACCTTTGGCGGAACAAAATAAAGTAATTGTATTTTCTGCAGGTGGTGGTTCACCCTTAATAAGTTCTGCAGGGGATTATATTTTTAGAAATAATATTTTAGTTCAGGACGAAGTAAAAGTAATTTCAAAATATCTAATTAATAATGGAGTAAAAGAACTGGGCGTGGTTATACTAAACACCCAATCTGGGACTAGTTACTTTGAAGGGTTCAAAAAAGAATATGAAAATCTGGGCGGAAAAATTATTGTTGCTGAAAAATTTGTGCCAGATAATGTTGAGTACAAAGAATTTATTTTAAAAATGAAAGATGCACAATTGAAAAATATGTTTATTATTTTATCTGCTTCACAAACAATGGCAATGATGAAACAAAGCGAAGAACTTGGAATGAAATTTAATTATTTTGCAGGCTATACAATAGAAAGATCTGAAGTTTTGAAAATACCTGAATTGGATGGTGCAATATATACTCATTTTTTTGATTTGTCTAACAAAAAATCAAAAGAGTACAATAATTCATTTTTGGAAAAATATGGTAACGTTCCTTCTGGTGCATCAGCGTTGGGATATGATGTGGTGTATATGTTAAAATTAGCATATGATAATTGTGGAAAATTAGATACAGAATGTATAAAAAACGAGTTATATAAAATAAAAGATTTTGATGGTGCAAGCGGTAAATCAACAATGAATGAAGATGGAGATACAGTAAAAGAAATAATAATGAAAACAATAAAAGATGGGGCTTTTGTGAAGCAGGAATAATTTGCCTTATTTTCTTGTATCCTTTAATCCTAACTAATGCTGTTCTTGCCCTATTTGCTTTTTATTCTATTCTTTCTTTAATTAAATATGTACTTAACTTTGGAAACCATACAGGATTATCTAATTGCTAAAAAAGAAAACAAAACTACTTTTGAAACTACTTTTGATTTAGGGATATCAAAGACTACTTGGCCAATAGACAAATTTGAAGCCCTATTAGACAAATGCCCAAAAATAAGAAATGAAGATATTGTATTCTATGATGAGAAAAAGAAAGAAGGAGTAAAGCTACAAATCTCAAATGAAAATGGAATTTTCTCGCTAAGGAAAGACAAGAATGAAAACAAGCCAATCTTATACATAAACGCAGTAAAAATGAATGTTTCCAAAGATCTTGGGATTGATGCTTACAATGAAAACGTGATGGATAGTTTAGAAGTAAGCACATATGATGATGTGTTGGAAATTTGTACTGGCGCAGGATACAAAACTCTTTTGCTTGCGGAAAAAGCAAAGAACGTTGTGAGTATAGAAAAAAGCAAAGAAGTTTTGGAATTAATGACATATAATCCATACACAAAAGAATTACTAAAAAAAGAAAATGTAAAAATCATAACTGATGATGCTACTAACTATGCAAAAAAATCAAAAGAAAAATTTACAAAAATTTTGCATGATCCCCCAACATTCAAATTCGCACCAGAATTGTATACAAAAGAATTCTATGCTGATTTGTATGGGCTTGCAGAAGAGGGTTGTATTCTATTTCACTATACTGGAAATCCTGGAAATAAGTTTAGAGGAAAAGATCTTACAAGCGCAACAATAGAAAGAGCAAAACAGGCAGGTTGGAAATTAATGAAGAGATATGACTTAGGGATTTATTTTAGAAAATAGGTCTTGTTATGAAGAAATATATTGTAAATCAAGATGGCTGGTTTTGTGGGCATTGGAATAACTCTCCTTTGCAAATAAAATACTCTGAGAATAGGCCATTAAAAATTGAAGATCAGCATAGTCATAAAGATTTTGCAGAATACTTCTTGGTTTTAAAAGGGTCTCTTACTTTGGAAGTTGGTTCTAAAAATATGGCCTTAAAAAAATTGGATTTATTAATGATAGAAAAAAATGAATTCCACCGAATAATTAAAAAAAGTAAGTGTTGTTCATATGTAGTAATAAAAGAAAAGTCATATGCTAATAATAAGGCTTAGACAAGAAGAGTGATTTACATGAGACAACTTATCTATAAAGGCGAAAAAAATAAAGATTTACTAATTATGCGTGGAGTATCTGGAAGCGGAAAAACCACTTATGCAAAAACTCTATCAAAATATGTGTATAGCACGGATGATTATTTTACAAAAGATGGAAAATATTCTTTTTGTATCGAAAAAGCAAATATTGCGCATGACTGGAATAGGAATAGAGTAAAGGACGCGCTGGAAAAAGGATTAAGCCCAGTGGTGGTAGATAATGCAAACATTTGTGCTTGGGAAATAAAACCTTATTTGGAAATGGGGCTGCTAGAAGGATATAATGTTTATTTGGCTGAGCCAGATACTGACTTTAAATTTGATTTAGAAGAACTAGTAAAAAAATCAGCACATAATGTTCCAAGAAAATATCTTAAATTGATGCTAGATGGGTATGAAACGAATTTAACTGTTGAAAAAATATTAAATTCAAAAAAATATTTTTATGCAAATAATCCTTTTGGAATTACTGAAAAAAATTATACTGTAAAAGATTATTCTTTTTGTAATAAAATAAATCCAAATATTAAAAAAGAAGATTTTGAAAAAAACAAAGTAATTATTCTTTGGAAAGGAAATAAACGGGCAGGGTATTATTTGCAAGGAATAGAAATTTTTGTTTCTAAAAACTTCCACGGTAAAGGAATAGAAAACTATTTTTTCAAAAAAGAAACAAATAATAACTAAATTGTGTATCTTTTAGTATGACTCATGAAGTTGTCTTATTGGATGGGTGCAAAGGTTTTGCTCCTGGCCAAGTACTGTATTCTGTATTAAATCATATGGCCGGAATAGTTGGAACAATACATTCGGATAAAACTGCTGGCCAAGTTGATATGGAAGGATATAATGTCGCTAGAAGCTTAGTGGGCCAATCTGTTAATTCACAAAGAGGACAGGTAGAAATAGAAGCTTTGATTGGAAATATTGTAAAACATCCTTTTGTACAAAGTCGTGGCCGTGATGCAAGAATAATAATGCTAATTCCAGAAGATTTGTATGCGCATAATAGTGGACGACCAACAAGTTGGGTGCATGGAGGGCATTTTACCCATGATGGTAGGGATATTGTAGTAATTTCAACTAATCGTTTTTATAATTCTGGAGTTTTTGATCCTGTTCATTTTAAGTATGTTATGACCCATGAATTGGGTCACATGTATGGGGCAACCCCCAAAGGCAGAAAAAACACTTATGAACTTTTGGGAGTACACTGTGCAAATGATTGTATAATGCAACAATCAAGAGAAGGCGACGGGGCAAAAAGAAGGGCACATGAATTACATAAGAACGGAATTACCTTCTGTGATCATTGTAAACATGAAATGGTTAGATTACACCGGAGGCCATAATATTGGACCACATAGCAATTATGAGAACGGATTGGAAACTACTCCCAAAGATTCTCTCAGGAAAGAAGAAGATAGAAAGTAGGTGGTATATGGCAAAATATCCGCCTTGGGGGAGAATACAAGTTGGAGATACTGTTTACTTTAAAGATTCTGGAGAACCAGTAACTGTAAAGGCAGAAGTAGAAAAGGTTTTGTCTTTTTCTGATCTAAATTCAAAAAAGGTAGGAGAAATCCTTAATAAGTATGGCGATGCAGATGGACTTGAAAAGAAGAAGATTCCTGAATTTGTGGAATTATTTAGAAATAAGCACTATTGCTTGCTAATATTTTTGAAGAATCCTGTTGCAATAGCTCCATTTGAGATAAATAAGGCAGGATTTGGAAGTGCTTGTGCCTGGATGTGTGTGGGAAATATTGAAAAAGTAAGAATTTATAAGAAATAGTTGTATACTGTGCCTTGTTTTGTGAGTCAAAATAGGAGAATCTTTTATAAACCTATGTACATTATAAGATATAATAAAATAACTTGTGTAAAATCATAAGTTAAACTAAACTCAACTTTTTTTGGGTTTTTGAATCTTGAAATTTTAAAGAAATTAAAATTTTTTTATTGCAATAAATGTAAAGGTGTGAAAAATGGGTCGTACAAGTAAACCAAAGGCAGGATCTAAAGGAGTTTATCCAAGAGTAAGAGCTCAATCTATAATTCCTAAGTTTAATACATTCAAGGAAGAAAGCGGAATAAAAGTGCAGAATTTCTTTGGGTATAAGGTAGGAATGCACCAGGTGTTTGGAGTTAACAAGCACAAGGGAAGCGCCTATAATGGAATGAAGGTAAAAATTCCGGTAACTATTATAGAGGTTCCGAAACTTTCTGTTGCAGGAATTAGATTCTATAAGGGAAAGGTTGGAAAGAAACCTATTAAGGAATTCCTGTTCAAGAAATTCCTATCAAAGAATATAGATAAGACTAATTCTACTTTAAGAAAAGGAAAAGACAAAGACATCAAGGAAATGGACGATTTTTATAATTTAAATAAAGAAATTATTTCTAATGCTGTAATATTGGCTGAAACAAACCCCGCAGAAGCTGGATTGCCTAAGAAGAAATCAGAAATGGTTGAACTATACCTATCTGGGAAATTAGACGAGCAAATGGCTTTTATTAAGGAAAAACTAGGAAAGCCAATAACTGTTGATGATTTTAGTAAGGAGTTTGCTCCTTTAGATGTTACTGCTGTATCCATAGGTAAAGGATTCCAAGGAGTAATAAAGAGATACGGAGTAAAAAGAAGACACCACAAATCACAGAAAGGTGCAAGAAAAGTTGGATCAATAGGTGCATGGCATCCTCCTTTAGTAATGTGGACTGCTCCAATGCCTGGTCAGATGGGTTTCCATAATAGAACTATTCTTAACTGTAAATATGTAGGAAAATGCGATTTCTCAAAAATGCCAAAGAGCTTTGGAAGATACGGAACAGTAAAATCAGATGCAATTATGGTTGCGGGTTCAATTCCAGGTCCAAAGAAAAGAATGGTTGCATTAAGACATGGAATAAGAAAGTTTGTTGATACTAAATTCGACATTTCAGAAGTTTTGTATAATTAAGGGTTGATAAAAGATGAAAGTAAATGTTTACGACGTAGCAGGGCAAGTTAAGAAACAGATGACTTTGCCAAAGGCTTTTGATACTGAAATAAGACCTAGATTGATAACTAGGGCATACGTTTCTTCTTTGACAAAAAAGATACAACCAAAAGGAACATATATTGATGCAGGAAGAAACACATCAGCATTATATGTTGGAAAAAGAAGAATAAGAGATTCTTTGATTGCTGTTGGTGAAGCAAGAAAGCCAAGAACAAAGAACGCAAGACACCTGATTCAGGGAAGAGTTGCTGGAATTCCAGGAGTAGTTGGAGGTCCAAAGGCACACCCACCTAAAGTTCAGACAGTAATTGCAGAGAAGATTAACAAGAAAGAAAGAAAATTAGCTTTGTTATGTGCTTTGGCAGCAACAACAAGTAAAGAGCTAGTTTTTGGAAAAGGGCATAAATTTGATGAAAAAATGACTTTGCCAATAATATTAGAAGACAAGGTTGAAGGAATTGGCAAGACTAAAGATATATATAATATTCTAGAATCTTTAAAGATAGTAGAAGATGTAGAAACTGCTAAGAAGAAAAAAACAATGAGGGCAGGAAAAGGAAAGAAGAGAGGAAGAATCTACAGAAGAAAGAAATCAATCCTTTTTGTTGTTTCTGACGATAAGGCAAAAGCAATAAAAGGTGTAAGAAACCTAGAAGGGGTAGATGTTTCTACTGTTAAAAGCCTATCTGTTGAGAAATTAGCTCCAGGTGGAAAAGCAGGAAGATTAGTAATCTTTACTGAAGGTGCTGTGAACGCATTAGCTAAGAACGAATGATATTTAGAGATAGAAAAAATTTGAAGTAAAATGGTGTTTAAGATGGAAGCAAAAATAAATTATCCGGTAATAAGCGAAAAAGCAGTGAATATGATTGAAACTCAGAATAAAATTACTTTTATTGTGACAAAAGACGCAACTAAACCAGAAGTAAAGAAAGCAGTAGAAGACAGATATAAGGTTAAAGTTGAAAAAGTAAATATCCTAAAAGATATGAAAGGAAGAAAGAAAGCAATAGTGAAGCTAACAAAAGAATTCAAAGCTTCAGAATTAGCAAGTAAGATAGGAATGATATAATTTTGATAAGCTCAAAGGTGATTAAATGGCAAGAAGATTGCATCAGCAGAGAAGAGGAAAAGGAAGTCCAAAATACAGAGCTAATAAAAGCGGTGTAAAGGCTAAATACGATATTAGAAAGACTGATGACTGTAAAGCAGAAGTTGTTGGTATAATTAGCAACACAGGAAAAACTGCACCAGTTTCCGAAATTGTTTTGGAAAATGGAAGAAAAATGTATGTCCCTGCAGTTGAAGGTGCTTATGTAAGCCAAAGATTAGAAGTTGGCCCATCAGCTAGACCAGAGATCGGAAATATAATGCCAATAGGAAATGTTCCTTTGGGATTTGTAGTTTCAAATATTGAATCTATTCCAGAAGATGGCGGCTCATTTATGAGAGCAAGCGGAACTTTTGGAATTATAATTGGAAAAGACGAAAAAGGTGTATATGTAAAATTAAGATCAAAGGCAAAGAAAATAATAAGACCAGATTGCCTATGTACAATTGGAAGAGTTGCCGGTGGTGGAAGAAAGGAAAAGCCACTTTATAAGGCAGGAAATAATTTTTATTTAATGAGAGCAAAAGGTGGAAGAGTTTGGCCATCTACAAGAGGATACGCAATGAATGCAGCAGACCACCCTCACGGAGGAAGTGGACACAACTCATCTGGAAGAAAGAAGAACGTATCCAAGAAGTTTTCAACTCCAGGACAGAAAGTTGGTTCTGTAGGTGCAAGCAGATCAGGAAGAAAAAAGAAGTAAATTAAAGAAGTGATATTTCATGGCAAGAGAATTTAGTTACAAAGGTTATGATTTAGAGCAATTAAAAAAATTGCCTATAGATCAATTGAAGGAAATAATGCCTTACGGAGCAAGAAGAAAAATAAATAGAGGAATAAAATTAGACAAGAAAATGCTTAAGGCTATAGAAGCAAATAAAGCAGGAAATCCTCCAAAGAACATGGTAAAAACCCATTCAAGAGATCTATTGGTTATGCCTGATATGGTTGGAATGAAACTTGGTATTTATAATGGAAAAACATTTGAGCAAGTTGAGATAAAGCCAGAAATGATTGGCTGCTATATAGGAGACTTTGTTCTTTCTAGAAAGATAGTATCTCACGGAAAAGCAGGAATAGGAGCTACAAAATCAAGTAAGAATGTAGCTAAGAAGTAATAATGATATGAAATAAGAGTGATATTTTATGGCATACTTTGAAGCAAAAGAAAATGAAGCAAGGGCTTTGTTACTAAACTGCCCAATCTCTCAGAAATTTTCATCTGAGTTGGGAATGTATATTAAGGGAAAACCATACTCAAAGGTAATAGCTTATCTTGATGATGTAATAGAAATGAAAAGATATGTTCCTTTGCCAAGATTTAATGATGATGTTGGTCACAGAGCAGGTATGGAAGGAAAAGTAAAAAGCGGAAGATACCCAGTAAAAGCAGCAAAGTTCTTCAAGAAAGCTTTGGCTTTAGCAAAGAGTAATGCTGAGCACAAAGGATTAGACGGTGAAGACTTGGCAGTTGTGGGCGTAGTTGCAAATCCAGGAGTAAGGAGACCAACTATCCAGCCTGGTGGAAGAAGAAGATTAAGATATACTAAATCAGTTCATTTGGAAGTTTTAGTAAGACAAAGACATAAACTAAAACCAAAAGCACCAAAAGCAGAAACAAAGAAAGAGGATAAAAAGGTAGAAGCAAAAGTAGATGCAAAAATAGAGACTGCACCAATCAAGGCAAATGAAAAACAGGATAAGGTTGCTGACAATGCTACTAGTAAAACACAATTTGCTTCAGCTTCAATAAGTAAGGCTCATACAAAAATACCTAATAGAAAGTGATAATTATATTGAATTAATGGCGTGATAATCATGATAGAGAAAAACTTTATACAGCAAGCATATAGAAAGATACAGATTGAGGATTTCTTTAGAAAGAACCTTAGTAAGGCTGGATTCAGTGGCGTTGAAATTGTGAAAACACCAATGGCTACAAAAATAATACTTACTGTTGCAAAACCTGGTTTGGCAATAGGTTATAGCGGAAAGAATGTTAAGAAATTAACTCAAATATTGGAAACAAAATACGAAATAAAGAACCCAGTATTAGAGATTAAGCCTATAGAGAACCCAGAATTTAATGCTCAACATATAGTTAACAGCATTATAAGCGGTTTAGAAAGAAATTTTTCATGGAGATCTGTTGTATATAGGGCTGTTAAAGAATTAACTGCTACAAACTTAGAAGGATTTGAATTATTAATAAAAGGAAAACTTATGTCAAAAGGTGGAAGAAAGCAGAAATACAGAGTTCCATTTGGTTATATGAAAAAAGCTGGAGACCAAGTTTCAAAGGTAAGAGTTGGAACTGGTGCAGCATATACAAAGTCTGGAGCAATTGGAGTTACTTTAAAGTTGATTCCGCCAGGAACAGTTTTCCCAGATAAAATTAGTAAAGATGATATCTTGAATAAAGTAAGTAAATTATATGCTATAATGTCTGAGGACGAGAAAAAAGAAGTTGAAGTTCTAGACAAAGAGCAGAAGAAGTAGAGGGATTTTTATGAAAGCAAAAGATTATCTGAAAAAGAGTTACGAAGAGCTTAATAAAGAGCTTGATGTATTACAAGAAAAATTAATGGAAGAAAGAGTTAAGCTAAAGATCGGAACTAAGGATGATAAAAAAAATCAGATAAAAAATGTAAGAAGAAATATTGCAAGAATATTAACAGTTATCTCTCAAAAGAAAAGGGATGAACTAGC
Source organism: Candidatus Iainarchaeum sp. (assembly GCA_028710695.1). Lineage (GTDB taxonomy): Archaea > Iainarchaeota > Iainarchaeia > Iainarchaeales > 0-14-0-20-30-16 > JAQTTP01. The sequence continues at coordinate 23,327 of JAQTTP010000002.1, read as the reverse complement.
CAAAAGTATTATTAAAAAATAAAGGAGTTTGGACATAATGAGCGGTTTATGTGCAGTATGTGGTTTGCCAAAAGAACTTTGTGTTTGTAAAAAAATAATGGCAGAACAGGAAGAGATAACAATAAGAGAATTTAAGAAAAAATTCAAAATGGTAACTGATATAAGCGGTATTGATCCTAAAGAAGTAGAATCAATGGCAAAAGATTTAAAGAAAGAATTAGCTTGTGGTGGAACAGCAAAAGATAATATAATTGAACTACAAGGAAGGCATACAAGAAAAGCAAGAGCTTTCTTGATAAAAAGAGGATTTTCTCCCAAGAATATTAAAAGTTAAATAGGGAAATGAAAGTTTATGGGAAAAAAAGAGATAATGGAATATTTAGGATTGGAAATAGAAATAATGGAATCAAGTGATGATTCCCAAAAAGGAATTAAAGGGAAAGTTTACAACGAAACGAAAAATGTTTTTGTTGTTGAATGCAAAGATGGGTTGAAGACCATCCCAAAGAAAGGAAAGATGTTTAAATTTAGAAATGGAAAAGAAGAATATTTAGTTAATGGAGATAAAATAAATTACAGGCCGGAAGAAAGAATAAAATTATGTTGGAGGACTTAAAATGGAAACAAAATATATCCCGAGAGGTTCATTTTTGGTTGGAAAAATAACTAAGATGAAGAGTGCAAAAACTGCTGTTGTTGAAAGAGAAATTGTGCACTTTATCAAGAAATATGAAAGATATACGAAAGTTAAATCAAGAATTGCAGTGCATGTTCCTGACGAAATAAAAGTAGAAGTAGGAGACATTGTAAGAATTGGTGAAACAAGAAAAATCAGTAAAACAAAAAATTTCATAATTGTATCTAAAGTTAAAGGTGATTCAGAATGAAAGCAATGCCTGCAACACCACAAAGAGCTGTAGCATTAAAGACTCACATGACTTGTGCTGATAACACAGGTGCAAAAGAAGTATACTTAATAAGTGTATTTAATTTGAAAACAAGAAAAAGAAGAATACCAAAAGCAGGAATAGGGGATATGATAAATATAGTTGTTTCCAAAGGTAAGCCAGAATTAAGAAAGAAGATTTTTATGGCAATTGTAATAAGAACAAAGAGCGGATTAACAAGAGCAAACGGATTGAAATTGAAGTTTGAAGATAACGCGGTTGTATTAGTTGATAAAGACGGAGTTCCAAAAGGAACAGAAGTTAAAGGTGCAGTTCCAAAAGAAATTGGAGAAAGATGGCCTAAGATTGCAGGAAAAGCATCTATGATTGTATAATATTTAAGGTGATTTAATGGTAAAACCAGATTCAGAAAGAAAAAGAAAGATGAATGCTCCTTTGCATAGAAAGCAAAAGGAATTAAGGGTTCACTTATCAAAAGAACTGAGAGATAAATACAAGATGAGAGCCATACAAGTAAGAAAAGACGATATAGTAAAAGTAATGGTTGGAAAATACAAAGGCAAAGAAGGAAAAATTGTTAAAGCAAGTGTTGCCGACAGTTATGTTAATATTGATAATCTAAAAATTAAGAAAGTTGATGGTAAGGAAATTTACGTAAAGTTCCAGCCTTCAAATTTAATAATAAAAGAACTTAGCTTGAACGACAATGTTAGATTGTCAAAGCTTAAGAAAGAAAAAAAAGTACATAAAGAAAAAAAAGAAACACCAAAGAAAGTTGATGTTAAAAAAGAAGTAAAGAAAGAGCCAAAAGCAGAGCCTAAAAAAGAGACTCAAAAAGAAGAACACAAAAAAGAGTCAAAAGCAAACCAAGACAAACAAAGATTAGGCAAGGATTTGGCAATTATGAGCAAACAAGACAAGGTTAAGAAAAGGTGAATAAGATGGCAAGTAAAGGTGGAAGTTCAACTTTAAAAAGAATAAGTTATGCTGGACCAAAGCATGTTTTAAAAAAGGATCATACTTTTTTAGTAAAACCAGCTCCAGGCACAAAAGCAGAGCAGAAATGTGTGTCTATGACTGTTGTTTTAAGAAACATTTTGAATGTTGCAAATGACTTAAGAGAAGTAAAAAAAGTTTTGCAAACAAAAACTGTTTTAGTAAATGGTGTAAGAATAAAAGATTATAAATTCCCTGTTGGATTGTTTGACATTATAGATTTAGTAGATACAAAAAAGAAATATACTTTTGTTCCACACAAAAACAAGAAGATGGAAATAATAGAAATAGATTATAAAAAGCCAGATTTAAGATTAAGCAAAATTGTTGGAAAGAAAACTGTAAAAGGTGGAAAAAAGCAGTTATTTTTGGACAACGGCTATAATATAAATATAGATAAAGATAAGTACAAGGTAAATGATGTTGTGGCTTATGATTTTAAAGCAAAGAAGATAAAAGATCACTATGAATTTAGTGAAGGTGTAAAAGTAATTTTCATAGAAGGAACACACATTGGAAATGTGGGAAATGTTAAAGCAATAGTTTCTGGAGATGAGGTAAGAAAAGCAGAAATTGTTGTTAAAACAAAGAAAAAAGAAGTAAGAAGTTTGTTGGATTATGTATTTATGTTACCGGACGAATTTGATTATTTAGTACAATGATATTTAGGGTGTGATTACAATGTCTAAAGAGCAAGCAAAAGAAAGCAAGGCAGTAGAACAGAAACCTGTGCCTAAAGTAGAACCTAAAGTAGAAGCTAAGAAAGAGCCAAAGGTTGAAGTAAAGAAAGAAGCCAAAGAACACCAAGGTAAAGCAGAGACAAAGGCTTTGACTCCTAGTAAGGCTACTAAATCTACTAGTGCAAAGGTTGTTAAGAACTCAAACAATGCAATGAGAGAACTACAATTAGACAAGGTAGTTCTGCATATGTGTGTTGGAGATAATGCTGGAAAACTGCAGAATGCTAAAGAAATTTTGGTAAGATTAACTGAAATGAAACCTGTTGAAACTAAGGCAAAAACAAGATTGCCAAAATGGGGTATAAAGCCTGGCCTACCAATTGGTACTAAAGTTACTTTGAGAGGCAAGAAAGCAAAAGAAATCTTGGCAAGAGTTTTCAAAGCATATAAGAACCAGATAAAATCAAAGAGCTTTGACGAGAATGGAAACTTTGCTTTGGGTGTAAAGGAATACATTGATATACAAGGAATGAAATATGACCCTAAATTAGGATTGCTTGGATTTGACGTTATAGTAAATTTAAAAAGAAGAGGATATAGAGTAAAGAATAGATTGCTTTACAGAAAAAGCATTGGAAACACACACAAAGTTACAAAAGAAGATGCAGTTGCTTATGTTAACAAGACCTTCGGGGTTGATGTAATATGACAGATAAGAAAAAGGTTGTTTGTAAAATCTGCGGCACAAATAGAGGCCTAGTAAGAAAGTATAATCTTTATGTTTGTAGAAGATGTTTCAAAGATAATGCAATAAATTTAGGATTTAAAAAATATAATTAAAGGTGTTTAAAATGAGTGTTGATGTATTTTCAGATGCAATGATAATGATGAAAAATTCAGAATTTGTTGCTAAAAGAAGCTGTAGCATAAAGCCAGCAAGTAAATTAATTGTAGCAACATGTAGTCTTTTGAGAGATCTGAGTTATATTGAAGGATTCGATGTTAAAGAAAATCCAAGAGGCGGAATCCTTGAAGTTAAGCTTAAAGGTGCAATAACAGAATGTAAGGCAATAAAGCCAAGATATTCTGTACAAATTAAAGATTATGAGAGATTTGAGAAGAGATATCTTCCATCTAAGAACATGGGTTATTTGGTAGTTTCAACTCCAAAAGGAATAATGACTCATAGAGAAGCCAAGAAACAAGGAATTGGCGGAAAATTAATAGCATATGTATATTGAAGGTGAAAAAAATGGAATCAAATATTAAAGTTCCGGATAATGTTGAAGTAAAATACGATGGTAAAAACTTCGTTGTTAAAGGGCCTAAAGGTAGTGTGTCAAAAAAGAACCCAGTAAGATTGGTTGACTTGACAATAAACGGGAAAGATATAACCTTTAAAACAAAAAACGAAAAAAAGCCAGCAAGAGCTCAGATGATGACTTTATCCAAGAATATTAAAAACATGATATCTGGGGTTTGTAGACCATATAATTACAAATTGAGTATAGTATATTCTCACTTCCCATTAAGTGTTGCAGTAAAAGACAATGTATTTGTAATATCCAATTTTGCAGGTCAAAAAAAGCAAATAAAAATTAAGCTTGTTGACAATGTAAAAGTTGAAATTAAAGGAAAAGATATTTTCATAATTTCTGTAGATAAGGATGCTGCAGGCCAAGTAGCAGCTAATATTGAAGGTAAAGCAAAAGTAAGATCTAAAGATAGAAGAATTTTCCAAGACGGAATTTATATAGTTGAAAAAGGTGTTCAAAATGAGTGATATTAAAAAAGCAAGTACTGTTAAGAAAGCAGTAGAACCAAAGGTAGAAGCTAAAAACGAGCCAGTAAAAGAAACTAAACCAAAGGCCAAAGCAAAACAAGGAAAAAAAGAAAAGAAAAGAGTAGCTCCTACAAGTTTGATAGCTAGACTTAAGAAATTGATTTCAAAGAAAAAGAAACACCCAACTTTTAGAGGAAGATTTGGAATAAGACAAATAAGAAGTAAGGCTAAGGACAAGTTCAATAAGTGGAGAGTTCCAAGAGGAATAGATATAAAGTGGAAAAAAGGAGACGGTTGTAGAGTTAAAGGCGGTTATAAGAACCCAGAGGAAATAAGAGGACTACACCCATCAGGATATAGAGAAACAAGAGTATGTAATGTTAAAGATTTAGAAAAAGTAAAGAAAGAAACACACGCAGCAAGAATAAGCTCAACAGTTGGAAAGAAAAAGAAAGAGTCTATTAGAAAAGAAGCTGAGAAAAAAGGAATAAAGATATTGAATTAGAAAAATTGGATTATGTTTTTTGGTGATGAATATGAATATGAAATCTTTTAGAGGACAGGTTTCAAAATTGCTTAATGTTGGAAAGTCAAAAGTTTGGATTTCCCCTGATGCAACTACTGAAGTAAAAAAAGCCATTACAAAAGACGATATTAAAGAAATGGTGAATAATGGGACAGTAAAGAAAGTAATATCTGGCCAAAGTAGAGGCAGGGCAAGAAAGCTGAAAGCTAAGAAAACCGCAGGAAGAAGAAGAGGTCCAGGAACAAGAAAAGGTGTAAAGACCGCAAGAACAAGACCTAAAGAAGAATGGATAAAGAAGGTTAGGGCACAAAGAAAATATATTAGAGAAATGAAAGATAAGAACGAAATAGATTCTACATTATACAAAGATCTTTATGCTAAAGTAAGAGGTGGATTCTTTAGAAGTAAAGGCCACATAAAGTTGTATGTTGATAAGGTGAAAAAATGAAAAAGCACGATTATAGACGAAGAACAGAGCTTAGAACCAACTACGAAAAAAGATTCGGTATGTTAAAGTCTAAGATCCCTAGAATTGTGGTTAGATTAACCAACAAGAGAGTAATAATGCAATATGTTCTACATAACCTAAAGGGCGACAATGTAAAATTGAACGTATACTCTGATGTTCTCTCTGGAATCGGGCTTAAAACAGCATCATATAAAAGCAGATTTAGTGGATATTTGGCAGGTTACTACTTTGGAAAAAAAGTGGTGGCTTTGAAATTAAAAAAGGAAGCAATTTTGGATTTAGGAATGCAAAAAATCCATAAAGGTGGAAAACTTTTTAGTGTTTTAAAAGGAATGGTTGATTCTGGTATGGCAATAGCTCACGAACCAGAAGTTTTGCCAGATATGAAAACATTATTGGCTGGAAAATCAGAAACAGAATTGAAGGAATATTTAAAGAAAATTGACGGGTTGAAGTTTTAAGGGGAATAATCCATGGTAGATAAATATAAGTTAGCAAGAAAGACAAGAGTGGATAAAAAAATCGCAGTAGAAGAAAAGAAAAAAACTGATACTGAAAAGCAAGATAATATCCGAGAAATGGTTGTAAAAAAGCAACTATTGGCAAGATATTCAATGGCTGATTGGGCTCCAAAAACTGTTCTAGGAAAAAAAGTTAAATCTGGAGAAATAAAGTCTTTAGATGAAATTTTGGCAAAAGGACTAAAGATATTGGAACCACAAATAATTGATTTCTTTTTGGAACTAACTGAGAAAGTTGTTGATACTAAAAAAACATCCTATGTAAGGATGTCAGGAAGAAGATACTCTTTTAGAGCAACTGTATTAATTGGAGATAAAAGAGGATACTTAGGATTAGGAACAGAAAAAGACCCGGACAAATTAACTGCAATTGCAAAAGCAGCAAAGAAAGCAAGACTAAATGTGATAAAAGTAAATCACGGATGTGGAGCTTGGGAATGTAACTGCGGAACTCCTCACAGTATTCCATACAAAGTAAATGGAAAATGTGGTGGTGTGAAAGTTGAGCTAAAGCCAGCACCAAAAGGAACTGGATTAGTTGTTGCAAAAGCAATTAAGGAAGTATTTAATTTATGTAATATTAATGATGTGTGGGGCAGAGGATTTGGAAGCACAGGAACAACTCTGAACTTTGTAAAAGCCACAATAGATGCATTATCAAAGACAAATAGGTGGTAAAATGACTTTATTAGCTGTAATTAGATTAAGAGGTGCTGCAAAGAAAAGCACTCAAGTAAATTATGCTTTGAAAATCATGGGCTTAACAAGAGTAAACCATTGTGTTATTGTTAAATTAGATGAAGTTATGAAAGGTCAACTTGACAAAGTTAAAGATCACGTAACTTATGGTGAAATTGATGACGCAACATTGAAAGCAATGGTTGAAAAAAGAGGAAGATTAGAAGGAAATAAAAGACTGACTCCAGAATTCTTCAAAGAAAAGAAAATTACTTTGGAAAAAGTAGTTGAAATGTACACAGAGCCAAAAAAAGTTTATGAATTGGGCATAAAAAAAGTGTTTAGATTAAGCCCAGCATCAAAAGGCCTAGTATCAATAAAGTCAACATTTAAACAAGGTGGAGACTTAGGCCCAAGAGGAAAAGAGATAAACACTCTTTTGAATAAGATGATATAATTTTTATATAGTTATAATCTAAGAAGTGATTTTTTATGGTTGTAAGACAAGAAAGAAGGAAAAAAAGATATTTGGGAACAAGAACTAGAGGTGCAGGAGACACTAAGGCAAGAAGAGGTGCAGGTTCTAGAGGTGGAAGAGGAAGAGCTGGACACTTTGGGCACCACTGGATTAAGTTCATGGATGAAGAACCAAAAGTTTCTCAAAGAGCACGAACTGAAGATATAGCAATATCTTTATTAATGTTAAATGAGTATGTAGATAATCTTGTTGACGCAGGCACAATTAAAAAAGCAGATCTTGAAAAAGGAATAGAAATTGACTTTGCAGAAAATAAGAGATTTAAGAAATATACTAAAGTAATTGGTAGAAAAGAGCCAAAATATAAATTCATTTTGAAAAATATAAAAGCTATTGAGAATGTTAAAAAGATGGTTGAAAGCAAGGGAGGAAAGATAGAATGAGTATAATGGATAATGTTTTCAGGGTTATTCCAGAAGTTGTAACTCCAAAGGAAAAACCATCTTTGACATCTAAGCTTAAATGGACACTATTAATCCTAGTTGTGTTCTTTGTTTTGGGTATGATCCCAATCTACGGATTGAGTGCATCAGCTCAAATTGGTTTAGAACACATCCAGTACTTATTGGCAAGTAAAATCGGAACAATAATTAGTGTAGGTATAGGTCCAATAGTTGTGGCATCCATTATATTACAATTGCTAGTTGGAAGTAAAATAATTAATATGGATTTTTCAGATCCTGCCCAAAGAGCAAAATTCAGTAGTTGGCAAAAATTGTTAGCAATTATCTTATCTTTCTTTGAAGGATTTATATATGTAAAAATGGGGCTTTTGGCTCCAGAACCAGGAATGTTTTTCTGGGTTTTATTGCAGGTAGCAGTAGGATCAATAATATTATTATATTTAGATGAAGTTGTAAAGAATTACGGATTTGGTTCTGGAATTTCTTTATTCATTGCGGGCGGTGTTGCCAGCACAATATTAATTAGAATATTTAATCCATTTACGCAGGGCGCAGGTTTGTCTATAGGACATGCAGCAATTAATTTTGCATCTGCAGATGGATTGTTATGGTCATTTTTCCATAACATAGGAACAAGTGGATTCCTATTAAGTTTCGTAAACAACCTCCTACCTATAATATTTGCGTTGGTGGTATTTTTCATAGTTGTTTACTTTGAAGGAGTTCACGTAAATATTCCGCTAACAGTTGGACAAAGAGGGGCTATGGGAAAGTACCCAGTAAAGTTCTTCTATGTAAGCAATATGCCAGTAATATTGGCTGCAGCTTTGTTTGCAAATATACACTTGCTTGCGCAGTGGATTGCAAAAGGCACAGGAGTATTTTCAACAATATTTTCATTTATTGATAAGGTGGTTAATCCAACAAGAAATGTAGTTCTAGATGTCCTCAACCAGGCAATTGGTGGTGGATCGGAATGGAGTTACATTCTGTCTAGCATAGGATTTGCTTTACTGTATATTGTTGTATTAACTGCGGCATGTGTTTTGTTTGGAGTACTTTGGGTTCAGATGGCGGGACAAGATTCCGGGTCATTAGCTAATCAGCTAAATAAGAGTGGAATGTATTTGCCAGGATTTAGAAGAGACCCAAGAGTAGTAAAAGGTGTTTTGGATAGATATATCCCAACAATTACAATTTTGGGATCGATATTTGTTGGACTAATGGCCGGATTTGCGGACATTACTGGTGCAGTAGGAACCGGAATGGGAATACTGTTAACAGTTGATATTTTGTATAGAATGTATGAGGAATTGGTAAGAGAACAAGCACCTCAATTGCTTCCAATGTTAGGGAAGTTTATGGCTCGGTGATAATATATGTGGGCAGTGTTTATTGTAGGTGCATTGGGATTATTAGTTTCTGCAATTAGTTTTTATTTGAAAAAAAGATCTGAAAAAAAGTATGGAATAAAAGAAAAGCAAAAAGAAGTAAAAGAGAAACAAAAGGAAATGAAAGAACTTATGAAGAGTTCTTCAACAGACCCCAAAGCAAAAGAAAAAGCAGATAAACTACAAAAAGAAATCATGGAACTGTCCATGGGGATGATGAAAGGAAATATGTCAAATATGATATACCTGTTCGTTATTGGAATAATAGTTTTGTTTATTGTGCAAATATATTTCTTATATGCTGAATTTCCAGTAGGAAAGTTTTTGGGATTAAGCCCTGCATTAGTATGGTATATACTAGTTGCAATAGTTTCAGGAATTTATTACAGTGTTGTATTTAACTTGTTAGAAAAGAAAAAAGTATTTGGATAAAATAAGGCGTGATTATCATGAGACCAAGCGAGAGAGTAATGAAAAAAAAGAAGGTAAGGGTTCCAGGTGGAGAATCTAGAATTAGTCTTATAAGACAAAAAAAGACAAAAGTAAGTTGTGGAATCTGTAAAGACAGAATATTGTCTGCCAACAACAATAGAGGTTTGTCAAAAACAGAAAAAAGGCCGTCTGTGGTATTTGGTGGAGTTTTGTGCTCAACTTGTAGAGACAAGGTTTTTGAAAATGCAATAAAAGTAAAAATAGGCGCAAAAAAAGAAGATGACTTAACAGTAACGATGAAGAAGTTTGTTTCTCAAGCAATAAAGAGAATTGGGAAGTAGTTATAAAGAGAATTATGCGTAAAAATATCGGCAGGAAATATTGTTCATAGGTGAAAGTGATGATAATAACTATTGCAAGTAATGGTTATGAAGACATAGAACCGACCTGTAAAGCCATTGCAATGAGATATGGTTTGAAATTTGAACCTATAGAAGACAATGTTCCTAAAGAAGAAGGCTTTTTTAATAAGCCAAAAAAAGATACAATCTATAAAGGAATGTTGGCGGTATGGAAAATAAAAGATCCGGATGTAAGGATTTTTTTGAAAGCATCTTCAGAAAACAAAATTAGATACTTAGTAGAAAATAAAAAAATAACAATTGAAGAAGCAAAAAAAGAGATTGAAACAAAAGATGGTGAAATGAGAGAATATTTCACAAATAATTATGGTTTGAACATAAAAGATTATGGAAACTATGATTTAGTAATTAATATAGATAAGATTAATTCTTCAGGAATTATTGATGTTATTGAAAAATATTTAAATAAGATGAAAAAATAAAGGCGTGATTGCATGAAAATAATTGATGTTGGAAGAGTTTGTATAATAAAGCAAGGAAATGATTTTGGAAAAGTAGTAATAATTACTGCAGTAGACCCAAAATCAAACATTGTTGATGTTGAAGGTTTAAAGTTCAAAAAAAGAAAAATAAATATGCTTCACTTATGGCCTTTGGACCAGGTAGTAAAGACTATTGAGGAACTTAAGAAAGTGAAATTATAATTATTATGGGTGTGATTTAATGGCAAAAAAAGAAGAAAAACAAGGAAAAGGTAATGATAAAAATAAAGATAGAGATTCTACTGAAGTAAAAACAGAAAAAAAAGCTTATGTGCCAAAACCACAGAAGATAGAATCCAGTGAAGGAATTGTTAGAATTGTTGATACTGATGTTTCAGCAGGTAAGTCTGTTCAGACTGTACTTGGGAAAATAAAAGGAATTGGAACAAGATACAATGTTGCAGTTGCGAGAATTTTTGAATTAAAAACAAAATTGCCACCAACTACAAAAATAGGAAAGCTAGATGAAAAACAATTGGCTTTGCTAGAAGACATTGCAAAGAATCCTTTAAACCACGGTTTTCCAAATTGGTTTGTTAACAAGCCAGAAGACGTTTGGGATGGAAAAGCAAAACACCTTTTAGGATCAGATTTATTGTTTAATGATAAAGAAGAATTAGACAGATTAGGTAAGATGAGACATAGAAAAGCAATAAGAAGAATGAGAGGCCTGCCAGTAAGAGGACAAAAAACAAAAGCAGGATTTAGAGGTAAAGGAAGAAGTGTAGGAGTTGTAAAGGCAACTAAATAATTTTAAACGGTGATAACAATGGGAGATCCAAGAAAATTTTCAAAGAAGTATAGTGTTCCTAAGAAAAGGTTCGATAAAGAAAGAATACCTGAAGAGAGGGACATGTTAAAGAACTTTTGTTTAGGAAACAAGACAGAATTGTTCATGTTTAAGACAATGCTAAGAAAAAAGAGAAAGTCTGCAAGAGATATATTGGCTTTGCCATCAGACCAATTAGAAAAAGAAAAGAAAATCTTAATTGACTCTTTGAAGAAATTTGGCTTGTTAAAAGACGATGCAACAATCGATAGTGTATTATCTTTGAAAATTGAAGACTTACTTGAAAGAAGATTGGTTATGTTAGTTTTTAGAAAAGGGCTAGCAACTACTTTAAGTCAAGCAAGACAATTTATTGTTCATGGACATATAGCAATAAATGGAAGAAGAATAACTTCTCCGAATTCATTAGTTACTGTAGTTGATGAAGCAAAGGTTACATACTATAAAGGAAAGAAACCAAAGGTTTTAGAAGTAGAACTTAGAAAGCCGCGAATGCAGGCAGAGGCTGTTAAACAAGCAGTAGATATGAGTCCGGCAGTTACTGAAAATGAAGAAAAGGTGGTTGAATGAATAAAGCAATAGTAAACATATTTGCATCCCACAATAATATTATTATTTTGGCAACAGATATAACTGGATCAGAAACTATAGTTAGAGTAACTGGTGGTATGGTAACTAAAGCTCAACATAAAGAAGGAAGCCCATACACCGCGATGAAGGCAGCAGAACAAGTAGTTGATGCTTTAAAGAACAAAGGCGTAAGTAGTATAGTAATAAGAGTGCGAGCACCAGGTGGAATAAAACCAAAGAACCCAGGTCCGGGAGCAGAAGCAGCAATAACTTCTTTAACTAGAGGTGGGTTGAGTATTTTAGAGATTGAGAATGTTACTCCTATGCCACATGATAGTTGTAGAAGAAAGAAGAGATATAGATCAAAGGAGAAGAAATAATTTTTCTTACCAAGTCCAAACAAAAACAAAGTAGGTGCCTGACCAAAGCGGTTTTGCATCTATATGCGGATGTGTTTTTATGAAGATGGAATTAGTTAGCGCAGATAAGGAAACAGGAAAGTATTGCTTTCTTCTAAATGGTGTAGATTACACCTTTATGAATTTTATAAGAAGAGCAATAACAACAGAAGTTCCTACAATGGCAGTAGATGAGGTAATATACTACAAGAATGAAAGTGTAATGCCTGATGAATTCTTAGCAAATAGAATTGGGCTAGTTCCAATAAAAGGAGAAATATCCGATAATTCTAAAGGATATATAAAAAAGAAAGGCGGAATGGTTTATAGCAACGATATTCAGTCAAACGATGTTGAAGTTCTATATAAAAACATACCTTTAGTTAAATTAAAGAAAGACTGTGAAGTAGAAATTGAGCTTAAAATGGGAAAAGGAACTGGAAAAGAACATGTTAAATTCCAACCAGCATTAGTTTATTATAGAGAGTTTGCAGAAGCACAAACAAAAGACAAACTTCCTAAGGAAATAGAAAAGTTAGTTTCAGAAGGGCAGTTAAAAAAAGAAGGAAATAAATTAGTTATTTCTGAGACTGCATCATATGATTTCTGTAAATATTGCTTAGAGCAAGCAGGATTTAAAGTAAAATTATCAGAAGATATATTTTATTTATATTTAGAATTATTCAAAAATAAGGATTTAGAAGACATCTTTATTGATGTTGATGAATACTTGAAAGAATATTTTAAAAAGATTTCAGCAAAACTGAAATAGAGGGAAAAATATTTACAAATGGCTTGTGGGGGTACCGAAGCGGTCAAACGGGCAGGACTTAAGACAACCCTTTTCCGCTTTCGCGCAAAAGCGTTGACGGAAAAGAGAATGGTATAAGTCCGTTTGTAAGTGCTTACCCTTTTCAAAAGGGAGTGGGAAATCCTGTGGCTTAGTGCCTTCGTGAGTTCGAGCCTCACCCCCCACACTATCCTTTCTTTTTTAAAAAAAAAGAAAGCCTAAGTTCGCCAAAGAAAAAATAGTGCCATGAATGGCACAGAGATAATGTTTAAAGAGTGATAGAAATGAGAAAGAATTTGGATTTGAATTTGAAGAAAACAATAATTGCATTGGAAAAAGCAGGAAAGAAAGGCCAAAAATACCTTTTAGATATTGCGGAAGATATTGATGTTCCATCTAGAAGGGCATTTACTGTTAACCTTTCAAAAATTGAGAGACTTGCTTCAAAGAATGACAAGGCAGTATTTGTTGTTCCTGGAAAAATTTTGGGTACTGGAGTAATAACAAAGAAAGTGAATATTTATGCTTTCGCATACTCCGCAGTTGCAGTTAAAAAATTAGCAAATATCGGGGCAAAAGCAAAAAATTTAGAAGAATTAATTGCTGAAAAGCCAAAGAATGTTATATTAGTGAAATAAGGTGTCTGTTATGGTATTAAGAAACGAAGTAAAAAGAAAATTCAGGGCTGTTAAACCAGAACCAAAAATCATAAATTATGATTTTGAAAACACAGTTTTAGGAAGAGGAGCAACATATGTTGCAAAAGAAATACTTTCTGGAAATACTGTGAACATTTATAATGCAGAAAAAGCAGTTATAAATGGAAATAGGGCAGACATATTTGAAAAATATAAAGAAAAACAAGATTTTGCTGGAAAAGGAAACCCTTTGAAAGGCCCACACTATCCAAAAAATCCATCTGGAATAGTTAGAAGAGCAATTAGGGGAATGATAAAACACAAAAGAGCAAAAGGAATGGATGCTTATAGAAAATTAAAAGTATTTGTTGGGACAGATCCAGCAGTAAAGATGGTAAAACTTGAAAAAGCAATAGCAAACCCTTTAAGAAAAAATGTTGCAATTGCAGAAATTTCAAAGTTTTTGGGTGCTAAATGGTGATATTAATGGTAGCTAAAGAAGTTAAGAAAGCAATAGAAAAGAAAGTTAAAGAAGTAAAGAAAGAAGCTCCAAAACCAGAAAAAAAGGAAGCTCCAAAAAAAGAAGTTAAAGCCAAGGTAGAAGCTAAGCCTAAAGTAGAGGCTAAGAAAGAAGTAAAGGCTAAGGCAGAAAAGAAAATAGAGCCAAAAGTAGAAGCTAAGAAAGAGCCAGCACCAATTAAAGCAAAAGAAAAACAGGATAAAGTTGCTGACAAGGTTACTAGTAAAGCCCCTGCAAAAACATCTAAATCCGCAGGTAAAAAAGGAAAGAAAAAATATGTTTTAGTTAAAGCAAAAAGAAAGACCGCAATTGCAACAGCAAGAATTTCAGATGGAAAAGGAAGAGTAACAATAAATAAAAAGCCAATTGCAGTTATAGATAACAAGCATCTTTATAACCTAGTTAGAGAGCCTTTAATGCTAACTGACAACTTCAAAAACGGATTAGTTAATGGAGTTGACATTGAAATCGCAGTAAAAGGCGGCGGATTCATGAGTCAGATAATCACCTCAAGAGGCTGTATTGCTAAAGGATTAGTAGAATACTATAAAGATGATAAATTAAAAGAAATGTTTATGAAATATGATAAGTCTTTGCTAGTAGATGATGCTAGAAGAAAAGAGTCTAAGAAACAATTAGGCCGTGGTGCAAGAGCAAAGAAACAAAGATCTAAGAGGTAGAATCCTCTATATTTTTTATTATTAGATGTGATCGTTATGATGGTTCCGGTAAGATGCTTTAGTTGTGGAAAAGTAGTTGCAGAAGACTATGAAAAGTTTAAAGAACTTGCAAAAAGGAAACCAACAAACGAAGTTTTCAAAGAATTAGGGATAGACAGGCCGTGCTGTAGAAGGATGTATCTGACTACAGTTGAGTTTATCGATGAGTTAATGGAATATCAAAAGTAAAATTTTTATGTCTAAAGACATAAAATTGTGTTTGGTATTACCCCAATGGTGAAGATAATGGCTGTGAAAGTATACAAAATATATGATTCAAGAGCAAGCGAGACTGTATTGGCAACATATGATAATCTAGTTTTCGCACAATCTCCTTCTGGAAAGAGCGTTGGCACTTACGAAGTTTCTGTTGCTCCAGACGGCATTGATAAAGCTGTTTTGTTTGCTGAAAAAAAAGTAATCCCTAAATTAGATTTTGGAATCAACCAAAAGGATTTTGATTCAGAATTAGAAAAACTTTGTGGGGAAAACTTCTCAAAAAGTGGATCTGCAGTTTCATTAGCTTTGTCTATACTTAATCTTAAAATATCTGCTTATAAAAAGAAGAAGCAGGTTTATGAATTATATAATAAAAACCCAAAGAAAGAAGATTTGCCTTACCTTTTGTCAAACACAATTGGTGGTGGCTTGCACACACAAAACAAAATGCCCATACAAGAAATTTTGGGAACAAGCAAACAAAATGACTTTTCAAAAAGAGTAAAAGATGGAATACAATTTTACAAAAACGTTGAAAAACATTTGACAGATAAGAAAATATTTTTTGGAAAAAATGACGAAGGTGCAATTGCATTTAAAGGAGATTACAAGGAATCTTTGAGTATTGCAACAAAGAGTAAGCTAGAGAATTTTTGTGTTGGTGTAGACTTTGCATCTACAAGTTATTACAAAAACGGAAATTATTTCTTTGGAAATAAAAAAATGAACGAAAGAAAATACTTAAAATTTATTGAAGATATAATTGAGAAGTATAATTTGTTTTATGCTGAAGATCCAGTTATGGAGAATTCATTTGGCGCATCTGCAGAACTTGTTGACAAGTTCGGAAAAGACAAGATAATCTGCGGAGACGATTTGTTTGTAACAAATGTTGAAAGATTAAAAGAAGGAATAAAAAATAAATCCGCAAATGGAATTATAATTAAACCAAACCAAATTGGATGTTTATCAAAAGCAAAGGAAGTTGTTGATTTAGCAAAAAGCAAGGGTATAACTCCAGTAATTTCACATAGGTCTGGAGAAACTTGTGATACAACAATTGCACAATTAGCGGTGGGTTGGAAAATTCCATACCTAAAAGAATCTTTAATGAACGGAGAGAGAATATCAAAGATAAATGATTTAACAATGATCTATAATGATTTGAGGAAATGATGTTTAAAAGGTGATTATGATGTCAAAAGAACTATTATTGAGTCCAGAAGAATTTTTGAAGAGCGGAATCCATATTGGAACAAAGTACAGATCCAATGGGATGAATAGATTTATCTATAGCAACAAAAGAGATGGTCTAAAAGTTTTGTCTATTGAGGATATTAGCGAGAGAGTTAAACTTGCAGTAAATATTCTTAAAGATTATGACGCAGACAAAGTTGTTGTAGTTGGAAGAAGAATTTATGCTACAAAACCAATTCAAGTTTTTGCAGGCATATTTGGATTTAAGGTAAAGATTGGAAGATTTATTCCAGGAAGTTTTACAAACACAACAATAAAAGATTTTATAGAACCACAATTAGTATTTGTTGCTGAGCCAGACTTAGATTATCAAGCAGTAAAAGAAGCAAAAGAAATAAAAGTACCAACAATCGCTTTGTGTACAACTCAGAACAGAACAGAGTATATTGATTTCATAATACCTTGTAACAACAGAGGAAGAAAGAGTTTGGCAACTGTGTATTGGTTATTGGCCAGAGAGCTAATGTTAGTTAAAGGAATGATAAAATCAAGAACTGATTTTAAGAAAAAAGTTGAAGACTTTGAATACAAACAAGGTAAGGAAGATAGACAATGACCTCAACGTAACTCAAACCCAAGACGTGGTGGCGGCAGTAGAGGCGGAAGCGGTGGTGGATTCAGAGGTAGAAGATCACCTTCTCAAGGCGATAGACCATTCCAGCCAAGAATCCCAGGCCAAGGTTTTGGTAGATCTAGGGACTAGTCTCTAGATTAGTTTTCTTTTTTTTCTATTTTTTGTAAGCAATTTATTAATTTTTCGATTATATATTTACAATGGCTTTTAACGGCTATTATGTTGACTCTTGTATTTGGCTAAACTTATTTAAGATGGAGATTGGTTCTAATTCTATCGTTCCATCTTGGAAAATAGCAAAAGATTTTTTTGAAAAAATAATTTTTTCAGAAGATAAAATTTACTATTCTGGATTTGTTATAAAAGAACTGTCTGGTAAACTTGATGCAGATCAATTACAAGACAAGATAAAGTATATAAGATCTGAAAAGAATTTTGTATATATTAAGGCAACAGAAGAGGATTACGCTTTTGCACGAAATTTAGAACAAGAATTTGGTTTTAAAATAAGCTTTTTTGATTGTATGCATATTGCAATATGCAAAAGAAATAATTTTGTTTTAGTAACAAGGGACAAATTATTGATTGGTCTTTCAGGACAATATATTCCTGTAATGAAACCTGAAGAGTTATTCCCCTAGGGCATTTATTTCATTCAAATCAATTTTTTCTTTTGATAGTTTTTTCCTTATTTCTCTAATTTCTTGTACTGAATCTCCTGTGTTCTTAATTGTGCCAATTTGAGATTCTAATGCAAATTTTCTTAAGGCATCTCTAATTACATCAGATCTATTAGAGTATAGCCCTTTTTTGACAAGACTGTCAACTTCTTCCATAATCCCTTCGGGAACCCTTACTTGTATTACATCCATAATACCTTTGTATTACAAATGTATTATAAATCTTTTTGTATTGTTCCTTTTTCTATTTCTTTTTTAAATTTACTCTAATTATTTATAATTATGGATAAAATTCTAATTACCCCCTATGTGGATCCAGATTTAGATGGTTCTGCTTGTGCTTATGCTTATTCTGAATTCTTGGTAAAACAAGGCGTAAATGCAGTAGGGGCAGTATTTGGAAATATCCATAACGAAGCAAAATTTGTTTTTAATAAATTTAAAATCCCTAAATTACAGAATGCAGAGAACATAGTTAATAAAATAGATAAAATTATACTTGTAGATGCAAGTGATTTGCAGGGAATATCTAAAAAAATAGATCCAAATAAAGTAATAGAGATTATAGATCACAGGAAAGCACATGAAGCAGATAGTTTTCCAAATGCAAAAAAACAGATTGAACTGGTTGGATCTGCAGCAACTCTAATTGCAGAAAAATATTACTCAAAAAAACTTACCCTGTCTAAAGGCTCGGCGGCTCTTCTCTATTCTGCAATAGTTTCTAATACGATTAATTTTAGAGCAAATGTAACAACAGATAGAGATATAAAAATGGCTAATTGGTTAAAATCTCAATTGTCCTTACCGAATAACTATATTAGGGATATGTTTGAATATAAGTCTAAGATTAGAGGCTCACTAAAAAAACAATTTTCCGAAGACCTTGCTATAGTTAGTACTAATGATTTGCATCTGGGAATTGTGCAGTTTGAACTTGTTGGAGTGGATTCTTTTTTAGAAAAAAATATTGAATCAATAAAAAAGAATCTTTTATCTATTAAAGCAAAACACAATTTTGACTTTGTTTTTTTGACTTGTATTGATATAGAAAAAGGATTTAACAAATTTGTGGCTATAGATAAAGAAACACAAGAAATAGTAGAAAAAAACTTAACTGTAAAGTTTAAAAATGGAATTACAAAGAGAAAAGGCATCATAATGCGTAAAGAAATAATTCCTATTATCAAAGCTTATCTTGAATCTAAAACTGATAAATCTAAAGCAGTAGCACAAGTTTATGACAAGATTGCTAAGCCTTATGCTAAAGAGTTCTCAAGACCTTCTGATTATATTGACAATTTTTTGGCTTATGTTCCTAAGAAAGGGAAAATCTTGGATATTGGGTGTGGGCCAGGATTTGATTCTGCTTATTTTAACTCTAAAGGCTTCCAAGTTGTTGGGGTGGATTTGTCTAAAGAAATGCTTGTACTTGCAAAGAAGAAATGCCCCAAAGGAGAATTTATATGTGAAGACTTTAGAAAAATTACGTTCCCTTCAAATTCTTTCGATGGGATCTTTGCAAGCTGTTCTTTAATCCATATTCCTAAGAAAGATGTTCTTCCGGCTCTTAAACTATTTTATAAAATATTGAAAAAAGATTCAGTTATCTACATTGCATTGCAGGGCGGAAAGCCAGAAGAGATCTTTTTGACAGAGCCTCTTAAACCAGATGAAAAAGTATTTCTGAATGTAATGGAGCTTAATGAAATCATTGGATTATTGGATAAGGCTGGATTTTCAATAGTAGAAAAGTACACAAGAAAACCTGTTTCTAAAGCAGAATGGAACTTCGAACACTTATTTGTAATTGCAAAGAAGAAATAAAACACAAGTATGGAAAAGAACAGCATTAGTTAGACAAAAAAGAAGCGATGCATAAGACAAACCAAATCAATTAAAAGAATACATAAACAGGTTTGACACCTATTCTGTTAATCCAACCCAATGCTCTTGAAACTTGTTCTCGTAGATCTCTGCAATCTTGGGGTCTTGGATTATGATTATGGATTCGTCATTCTTTGTGTTGCTGTTCTTGGATGGATTCATAGATCCTGTAATGACTGTGTCATCGATTATACAGAACTTGTTGTGTATGTAGCCTTTAGAATTCTTTTTTGCATAATCTATAAGTGTTGTGAGCTGAGAGTATTGGCTGATTTGTGATTTTTCAAAAAGTGCTTTTAAGTTTACACCTGATTTTGCTTTGCTAAGCATTGCTTGAGAAAGGCTGTTTAGAGTCATTGAAAAGAACTCACAATGGATTCTTTCTTTTGCTTTTTCTAGTTCTTCTAAATATTTAGATTCGCAGTTATCTTCTGGGCAGAAATAGAGTTTTATGTTCCCGTTTTGAGAAATTGTTTTTTCTCCACCATTGAATTCACCGGAATACATTTCTAAGATCTCATCCTTTGCAATTTGGGAAAGGCCTTTGTTTTCTAATAGAATAAAATTATCATAATTAGATGTGTTGCTGAAATTCTTGCTTCCCATAAGTAGGTGGTTCCCAAAAGTACAGAACTTATTATGCATATAGCCGGAGTCATTATCTTTTTTTAAGAACCCAAGAGAAAGAGCATAATTTATGTCTTCAAGAACAGATAGGTCAAGCTTTTTGATGTTGTTTGTGAGCTGTTCATTATCAGTAATGATATAAACGGGTTTATTGGAATCGTAAAGGGACTTTGCTTTACTCCAGAACCAAGAATATTCAATGTCATAGATGGAACAGTAAAGTTCGTTAATATCTTTGAAAAGAATGTTTATATCTTGACAGTCTTCTGGGCAGAAATAAACTTGAATATCTTCTGTTTTTGTTGGCGCGGTTGTATCTGGTGTACTGGTTGGCTCTTTGTTTGTGTTTTTGTATGTTGCAAAAGCAAGAATTATGATTAATATTATAAAGGCGAATAATGCTTTAGTTATAACCGACGAATTTTTTTTCATATAAAATATAGGAATTGTAAATAAAAAAGTAGTGGTTAGATGAAAATATGTTTTATAGTAGATGCTTATTATCCTTCTATAGATGGCGCAGCAACATCAATTAGAAACTTTAAGGCTGAGCTTGAAAGAAAAGGGCACAATGTATATGTTATTTGTCCGCGGTACCCGGGATACAAAGACACGGAGAAGAATATAATTAGAATAAGATCCTTTAAAGTTCCTAAAGCTGCGGGTTATAGATTAGCAATCCCTCTTAGCACTTTAGAAAAAATATTTAAAAAAGAAAAATTTGATTTAATACACTTGCATTCTTTTTTTACTTTAGGCCAAAAGGCCTTGAAGTTAACAAAGAAGTATGGAATTCCAGTAGTGGGAACATATCACACCCAGTTTGTGGATTATGTTCCGGGATATTATAAAATATTTTCAAAGGCTTTGCAAAAAGTTGCAAAAAGAGTTATTGTGAACTTTTATGGAAAGTGTGATGTTACTCTTGCTCCAAGCCCGCAAAGCAAGAAAATATTAGAGGATTATGGTGTTGGATCAAAGATTGTTGTTTTGCCAACAGGAATAATTATTGATCAGTTTAAGGGTGGAGATGGAGAAAGATTCAAAAAGAAGTATGGCTTAAAAAAAGAAAAAATCCTTTTATTTGTGGGCAGAGTTGGGCATGAAAAGAATATTTCCTTTTTGATAAAAGCCTTAAAGAAGATAATAGAAAAACAAAAGAACGTGGTTTTAGCAATTGTTGGTGACGGAGTTGCAAGAAAATCTTTAGAGCTTCTTACAAAGAAATTGGGTCTTGAGGGGAAAGTATTGTTTACTGGATTTTTGGACAAACAGAACTTGGCAGATGCTTATGCTGCTTGTACAATATTTACTTTTGCATCCTTGACTGATACTCAAGGGATTGTTTTATTAGAGGCAATGAGCGCAGGGAAACCAGTAGTTGCAATAAAGGCCCATGGAGTAATAGATGTATTGGATAAAGAAGGCGGTGGGCTTTTAGCAAAGAATAATGTTAGTGATTTCTCAGAAAAAACCCTTTTGCTATTGAATGGTAAGACTCTTTACACAAAGAAGCAGAAAGGGGCTAAAGAGAGGGCAAAAGAAATGTCTATCCAAAACAAGACCAAAGAACTAATAGCTGTTTATAACTCTTTGATGAAAAAGAAAGCTAAGTAGGGTAAGGACAACATTAGTCAGATATATAAATAAAAAAAGCTAAAGAAAAAGATAAATCAAACCAATATAAAGAAAATCAGGATGATCTTTGACATCCTATAAATCTTATTTAGCTCCGGAAAGCTGATATTTGTCAGAAGCTTGCTTTGTTTTTTCCATATATTCATCTTTACAGTCTTCGCAGCAGAATCTTCTTCCGTAAGCCCCAGGCCCAGATTCAAGAATAACTTTTTTGCAATTCATACAAGTATACTGTATAACTGTTGAGGTTAAACCGCCTCTATTTCTAACATTTTTCAATACATCCATGTTTCTCACTTCTCCCCAATAAAATTATAATATAATAAATAGACCTTAGAGATATAAATCCTTTTTCCTCAAAATCCTATTCTTCAGTTATAATAAGGTTCTCTGAGTAATAGCCCTTATATCTTTCACAGCCGTAAGTCATTAAGAAATCCTTTAGACCCACATCTTTGGCGAAAACTGTTTCATTCATTTCATTTGGGTCCTTTGCTAAATCAAAATAATGTATTTCTTTTTGCTTTAGAAGATAGGTATATTTTTCAGGATATTTTACAATAGAAATTGACATATCCATATGTGGCTGGATAAGCATGTGGCATTTTTCATAATTTGTTGGTTCCTGGCCTTTAAGAGCTGGCTCAAAAGAATTTTCATATTCCTCTTTGTTAAGAATTGAAAATATTGTTGGAACTGTATCAACTTCGCTAAACCTTTCTTCGGTTATGTAATTTGTTAGATAACCTTGGCCTTGTTTTCCAATGAAAATAAAAGAAGTTAAGAAATTGTCTTCATAATATCCTTTTTCATTGTTTACATTTCCATGGATTCCTATTGGCCAGCTATGGTCTCCTTGGACGATTAAATGAGTGTTTCCATTGTTGTATTTCTTAAAATCATCATAAAATGTTCTTAATGCCATATCTTGAACATAAACTGAATTTATGTATTTCTCTGTAAAGGTTTGTGGCTCCAAAAAAATGTGGTTTCCATATTCTTCTTTCTCGTCGAATGGAATGTGGTGTGAGGAGACTTCGATGTAAATAAAAAGGTTGTTTGCGTCTTTGTAGTTTTTGTTTAGGTATTCAAAAGTTCTTTTGTAAAATAAGGCATCATCGTAACCCCAAGGATATTTCAGGTCACCTTCTTGCATGATATCATCGTGGTGTACTTCATCAAAGCCAATATATTTCATATAATTTCCTGTATTTGTAAATTCTAGAACATCTGATCTGAAGAATAGGGTTTTGTAGCCGCTGTCTTTTAGTAGCTGTGGCAAACAAGTATTTTCAATATCTTCTGGATGGTGTGAAAAAGGAGTTTTAAAATTTCCATTTATTCCACACAAAATATTATCTTGGGATAAGTTTGTTCTTATGCTGTTGTTATGATATTTTTTTAATAGGACTCCATCCTTTGCTATTTCTAAAAAGTTGGGGGTGTATTCAGGAGTTACAACTGCAGAGTTTAGAGACTCGAGCTGTAGAAGAATAATATTTTCATTTGAGGTTGTTGAAAAGTTAAAATCAGGGAATACAACTGGGTTGTTTTCTGTTGCCTCATAATCTTGGTATGCATCTATTACTGCAGAAACTACCAAGTCATTTCCAGTTACTAAGAATACAACATTTACAAGAAGTAATAAGCCAATTATCTTTCCCCCAAACTCTTTGTGAATATCTTTTGTTATTTTTCTGAAGAAGTGGCCAGTAAGTAAAAATAAAAGAACTACAGCAATAAGGACTAGGGTAATGTTAAAGTATCCTAAAATCCCAACCATTCCATGT
>JAQTTP010000009.1 GCA_028710695.1 Candidatus Iainarchaeum sp. | reverse complement strand
GCGAGGGTGAGATTAGCTCCAACAGTAGAAATTGATGATGCAGAAAGGGCAATCAAATTGTTCAGGACTTCTATGGAGCAGGTAGGAATGGATCCAGAAACAGGAGACATGGATATTGATATTATCACCACTGGACAAAGCCATTCTCAAGCAGTCCAAATGCGTAATATGCTAGAAGTAATAAAAGATTGGTGTAAAGAGCATGACTCAATAAATTTGCACGAGTTAATGTCTGAGGCGGAAGCAAAAAAAATAGATAAAACAAAAGTGCAAGACTACGTTAGCAAGCTCTTGAGAGCAGGGGATGTTTATGAACCTAAGCCGCTTCACTACAAGCCAGTTTTTAAAGAATAATCTTATTTACTTTAAGATTATCCTTTCCTATACTATCATGGCTGCTCTGGCCCTATTGGTACTCTACACTCTAAAGATTAACAGCATCCAGATAAATCCCCTGGCAGACACAAAAGAGAGCATGGCGAACATCTATTACCTTGTTGGCGGGGTATTTGTTTCAACATTCTTATTGTTAGTTGTTTTCAAATTTTTTAAAAGAAGCACAAGGACTCTAGATCTTGTTCTTACTTTTATAGGATTTGAGACTTTATTTTCTCTATTTGGGCTTGACTATATTGGCTTGGCCCTAACTTTGTTGTTATGTATAACAAAATACTATGCCCAATCGAGCAGGCTTCTAAAGAACTTCTCAATGATAGTAGTAACTTCTACATTTGCAACCATGATTGGATATTCAATCTCTTTCCTGCCCCTGTTCATCTTTGCTGTATTATTGGCAATATATGATTACATTGCTGTATTCAAAACAAAGCACATGGTATTCCTAGCAAAGAACATAGTAAACACAAACTACATATTCACAATAGCTTTGAATTATTCAAAAAAGCCATTAGATATTGGCTCAGGAGATTTTGCAATTCCAATAATCCTTTTCATCTCAGCCCTTTTCATAAACACAGCTTTAGCTTTCATAATCCTAAGCTTAAGTATAATTATGCTTTGCTTAACAATCTATTTATTGCTTAACAAAAAGACAGGAGAAAGAGTAATACCTGCTCTTCCTTTGCAGGTTATTTCAACAGTAATAGTTTATCTTATTTTTATTATATTCTAAATCTAACGCGTGGTTCTTTTCTTGGCTTAAATTCATATTTTTTTACCCGTTCTCTTGCACGCCTTACTTCAATAAGTTTAACTACATTTGTTTTTTTAGGGCCCTTGTTTTCTGGTGGCTTTGAAGAGGGAAAGCTTACTTGCAAAAGGGGCCCAATCTTAGAGTTCCCAACATGGAACTGACCGCCCATTGCTTCGGTAGCCATTCTAACCATTATCTTACCATATCCTCTTCTGGGGTCATCCATTCTTCTACTATATCTTTCCCTACCAATTTTTCTTATTTCTTCAGGATTTAGTTTCCGCCCCTCGTTAGTAACAGACACCCATATTCTTCCATCTTTTTCACCCAAGGTTATATACACTGGTCTTCCAGGGGTGTGATTAATAGCATCAGTCATAATATTATAAATTGTCCTTTGCAATAGGGAAGTATCCACTTTTAACCCCGACACAGGCCTACCTCTAAATATAACATCCACTTTCTGTCCATCTCGGTCCCTAAATTCACGTTTACTCCATTTACTAAAAAAATCATAAAGATTTTCTTCTTGGAGAGAATACGGGCCTGCAGAAATAGGCAAGCCCAATTTATCTATAGAAAAATGAGATTTATAAAGTTCTAAACTTTCATCAATATCTTGTTCTAAAGTTTTACTTCTCCAAGACTTGTAGCTTTGTTTATGCCCTAATTCAAATGCTTCATTACCTTCTATTATAATTCTTTTTTTGTTTTCTGACCAATAATCTTCAAAAGATTTCAATGATTTATTCACGTCCAAAAGGTCTTGCTTATATTTCTGAATCCAACCTCTTACTTCATCTCTAGACATTATTTTCAAATTACGTCTAATTTTTGTATGTTTATCAATTACAGCCATTAAATCATACATAAATTTTTCAGCAAGACCTGATGCTTTCAAAACATGTGGTGCATTATCTTTGCCGCCACCAAGAAACAATATATCAAAAGTATTTCTAATATATAATGGCGCAGTATGACAGTCATGTGCAAAAACAGCTAAATTTAGTTCAAGTTCTTCAATTGGTAAGTCCGCAACATCAATCTCTTGCATAATCAAATATAGACAAAGAGGTATTTATTTGTTTTTAGATCTATGTAAAAAAACAAAAATAAAAAAGGGAATAGGTTAATTCTAACCTATTAATTCTTCAACTACATATTCCAATACACTTGGTGTTAATCCTACTTCTTGATAGTTAATGTATATTACCTTTCCAACACCATATCCGTTCTTTACAATCCCAGTAAAGATTTTACCGCTTACAACATCTTGGATATATGCCCACTCGTCACCTTGTGGGGAAACATCAAATACTGTAAAAGGCAATCCTTGTAATCCTTGTGTTAAAGGATTTGGAGGTATCTTGTCGATTCCTTGGAATAGCTTTGTTTCATAAGTATTATACCAAATTCCTGCTGGCAATGGTATAGGCATTGTACATTTTGGGCCACCATCTATTGGGCTCATACAGTCAACTGGTGCCATGCTCTCATTAAATGTTGCTGGCAAACCAATCTTCTCTGGTCTTCCTGTTACAAATGTTGCTGAGTCTCCAACAATTATTAATTTTCCGCCTGCAAACACATAATCAATTAGCGCATTTGCAAAATCAGGTGGTATTGATTTATCACTAAGCATTGTCTGATCTAAAATTATTAAATCATAATTTTTTATCTGGTTTTCAGGGTTATGTGAAAAGTTCTGTGAGCTTTCTATTTGCTTAATTTTGTATTTTTGACCATTCAAACCTTGTTGCATTATTTCTACAATTGTGTCATTTTGGTAAGGGCCATCCCATGGCTGTCCAACCAATAAAATTTGTTTGTAGTCGCCCATTATACTTGAAAGTAATCCCCCAACTAATGGAACTGACTTAGCATCTATCAGACCAAAATAAACTGATAAAAACAAGAACAAAATTATTATCAAAACTAGAGGTATCCATACTTCAGAGTGTGCCTTTATTTTTGCAAAAAAGCCACTTCCACTTCCGGAGTCAGCATAACTAGCTAAAGGATCTGGTCCTGCAGGAGCATCATCATACATTAATCATCACCCATCTGTTAAACATACGTTAAACATAGATATTATATAATAGTTTATTTATAAAGGTTTCTATTATATTTATAAATAGGGTCATAAAAATTTTTAAATAAATTTACTCTCTTTGAGGTGTAAAAGTATGAAGTATAAGATAGTTAATCGAGTAGCATCTTCTTTTTTAGGTGGTCAATTAGATTTATTTAATTTGGCAGTAAGCCACCCAGACATAGAATATGAACCAGAACAATTTCCAGGAGCAATAATGAGACTAACAGAACCAAAAGTTACTTTACTTTTGTTCAAAAATGGAAAGATAATTTGTGCTGGTGCGAGCTCAGACGAAGAAGTGCCTTTGGCAATAAAAAGATGCTCAGAAATAATTCACAAATTCCAACCAGACATACAAATTCAAACAAAACCAGTATATGAAATTGTAAATATAGTTGCTAATGCCCAAATAGATAAAACATTTAACTTGTTTGATATGGCTTTAGAATTAGATAATGTTGAGTACGAGCCAGAGCAATTTCCTGGAGCAATAATTAGACTTTACAAACCAAAAGTTAGTCTACTTTTATTCAAGAACGGAAAGATAATCTGTGCAGGTGCAAAGTCAGAACAAGATGTTATTGACAGCATAAAAGAAATTGAGAAACTTGCAGAAACTTTGACAAAGAAAAAAGCATAATTCTTTTTTCTTTCCTTTTTTCTATTTTAATATTATAACTAAATCATTCTACCCTGCTCAGAATTATGTTTTCAAAGTGTATTGGCTTTATCTTCTTTGCATAAGCATAAGCAAATTGAAGCTTGTCTAAGTTGGTTCCATAAATTGTGTAAAGTTTATCTCCACGATTTATATCTGAGTGTGGTCTCACATGCAAAAGAACACCTGCAAGTTTATCACTCGGTGCACCAGCAAATCTCGCAATCTGATTTAATCCTTTTATGCTCATATCAGAAACGTATCCGCTTGTCTCTGCATAAACATCTATGAATTTGTCACTTATAGGCACTTTCTCAGAGCTAGAACAAATCTCTCCTTGAGCCGCAATTATCTCTTTCATTTTTTTCAAAGCCTGACCACTATTCAAAATTTGCTTAGCTTTCTTTAGTCCTTCGCCTTCTTTGGCCTTTCCACCCATTTCTAAAAGGATCCCCGCAAGCTCACAAGCTTTCTCTGCCAAATTATCATGAACTTTTCCTTCCAAAATTTCAAGAACTTGTTTAGCTTCTAAAGCACATCCAAAAGCAGGACCTGAAGGCACAGACCCATTAGTAATTAAAGACTTAACTTCCATCCCTAACTTTCTACCCACAATTACAAACCCTTCTGCAAGCTTTCTTGCTTCATCAATAGTTTTTACTTTAAGCTCTGGGCCAACAGGTAAATCAATTATAACTTTCTTTGCTCCAACACTTGCTTTTTTTGCAAGAACGGAAGCAATTACCTGTCCATGCGGGTCTAATGATAACGGATACTCAATTTTAATTATCTTATCATCCACTGGTGCAATATCTAATGCTCCACCCCAAGCAATAAATCCATTTGTTTTGTCTAAAATTCTTTTCATATCTTCAAAAGAAAGGTTTACATTTGCAAGGACTTCCATTGAATCTGCAGTTCCTGCAGCAGAAGTTATTGCTCTTGAAGATGTTTTCGGCATCGTCAAACCTGCTGCAGCAATAATAGGAACAACAAGCATAGTTGCTCTTCCATTTATTCCACCAATACAGTGCTTATCTACAATATTGGGCTTATTAAAATCAATTATATTTCCGCTTTTTAAAATAGAGTCTGCCATAGAATATGATTCATCCAAATCAAATCCATTTATGTACACGGCAGTCATAAAAGATGCCATCTCAATCTGTGACAAATAATTATTATTTATATCATCCACAATGCATTTTATTTCATCATAAGTCAATTTTTGGTTTTGTAATTTTTTCTTAATATAAGTTACACTATCTAAGTGCTTTGAAATACCAACATATAGTTCTTTTGATGGTTTTATTGCTTCAAACACATCTTTGTATACTCCAAGTTCTCCTTTTTTCACAAAGTTTTTTGAAACATTCACAACAACACCAATACTTTCTTGGGTATCGTCATTATGTATTTCTATTCGCTCCAAAGGCATTACACCAAGTTCTTTAGCATCTTCTTTATTCATTACTACAACATAGGTCCCAGTTTCCATCTCTATTGGTTTTACTTTTAATTTCATTCTATAATGGCTCTTCATATCAACACCCTTTAGAAAACATATCAAAAACTTCTTTAAATTTGTGAGCATTAACCTGTTTCAGATAATAATCTCCGACTCCATAAGGATCAAAATTACCTTTGTCAGTTATAATTTGTTGTATCAAATAAGACGGCACCAAGTCAAATGCATTATTTATTATCTCCAGATTTTTGTTCTTGTAATCCCACACTTCTTCTGGCGCTCTTTTATCCAAATTCGGTTCTGATTCATACAAAGAAAGCGGGTCAAATTTATCAATATGTGTCAATACATAGTGTGGCACATTAAACTTTTCTGCAATCATACTTATCTGCGTTGTTCCAATTTTATTTACTATGGATCCATTAGATAAAATGCCATCACAACCGCTAACAAAAACATCTGCTTTGTCCATCATCTGATAAGCACCAGAATCCACCACATGTTTTACTTTTATTCCTTTTTCCACAAGATTTTTTGCAGTAATTCTGCCTTGGAATGCAGGTCTAGTTTCTGTATTTATAACATAATCTAACAACCCAGCATCAGATAGTTTTTCAATACAGTATTCAACAGTATGTGAGTGACAATGGGTAAACACAACAACTTCTTTATCGAACATATCCACAAAGCTTTCAGCAATTGTTTTTTTCCCTTTTTCTGATTCTTGCAAATCCCTTTTTGTGAATTTAATAACTTTCTTTGCAAAAGATTCAGAATCTTTAGAATCATCTTGTATTATCATAAGATACAAATAATAAACAAAACTTCTAAGAGCTGGTTCAGTTGGTCTAAGCATCCAGACTTTACCAAGTAGTTTCACCAATTCTTTTTTCAGATCTTTTATATTCTTTGCTTTATTTTTAGTTAAATCCTTTATTATTGCATCTTCCACGCTTCTCTCTATCTTAGATGCCCCTTGTATCTCCAAGGATTTTATTTTTTTTTCGGTTTTCTCCAGATTCGAAAAGTCTTTATACATCTCCCAAACCCCTCATTCTATCTTTAATAAAAAATCTGTAAACTATATATCCAATTGATCCAAGTATTACAATACCACCAACAATATATATCCAAACCGTGGTCCCATCATCAAATAGCCCAACTTTACTTTTTGGCTTTACCTTGAATTGTTTTATAATCTTTGTTCCATCAGGCAAAGTAATTTCCATAATATAGTTCCCTTCTTCAGTAGGGATAAACTCCAATTTACATTTCTCGTCCATTACATACTCAGACACTTTTCCGCTTGGGCTTATTACCTTGATCTTTGCGCCAACTACACAAACTTTATCTTTAAATATTCCAACCCCTTGGCTCTCTCCCAAAAAGATTTCTGGTTTGAAATCAATTATTGGTTCTCCTTTATTCCAATCCGGATTATTGATTGAATGTGGTTCATCTGGTTCATCAGGAATAATCGGGTCATTTACATCTATTTCTGGTTCATTTGCATCAGGCACCCCGCCATCTCCGCCTGGGCCATCACCACCCGGGTCTGTGCTTCCACCAGTATTTATTGTTGGTACACTGAAAAAGAAATAATTCATATTTTTTCTAAACAATTGGCTTGCAGTCCTTGATTCTGAGTACATCATCATTACATAATTTGTATCATTAGTGAACCCAGAAAAGTTCGCAGAATAATTACAATCCTCTCCTACCTGCTCCGCCAAATTTGTAGTACTACAATAATCTTCTATTGTTCCATTTGTAAGCAGAGTTGGTTCATCATATGCTTCCGTTGATTCTATTTGTTCTCTGTCTAACTCAAAGGTATACACATCTGCAACTGTAGTTCCAACATATTGCTTATTATTTTCTATATGTGATTCCTCAGTAAAAACTGTATTTAAATAATACCCCCTTGCAACTATGTTCAGGTCAGAATCTAAATACAAAATCCAGGAATATGCCGGGACTCTATTTGAAAATCTTAATATGTAGTTATAGTCCATTGATGAACCATTGTAATAAGTATTACCATCATACATTTCCAGATCTATATAATCGGTATTATCTATTGTATAACCAGAATAATTTTTATCAGAAATCAAGGTTGACATATCTCTATCATATTTTTTCAACATTACTGAATTACTTCCATCCTCTCTTCCAACATAAATTATATTTCCGTCTTCATCTTCTTCCATTTCAACCATTAAAACCCCATTTATTGCAAGACTAGATGACACATCCAAATCAGAGTTCAGGTCATATATTACACTGCCCCCAAGAGCAGTTACTCCTAAGGTAAGAATATTTCCATCTGCTTCTATTATATCTTTCTCAACAGTAATACTAGTTAAAAGATTGGAATCATAAATAGTCAGCAAATCTGGAGAAAACTTGTAAACTGTTGCATTTGTATCTCTGCCCACAAGCAAATAATAGTTTCCATCAGATCCAATTAATCCTTCATTTACATGCCCTGTATAATTAAAATCAAGAGTAGTAACTAAAGAAAAATCATTTCCATCAAGCAGATATGCAGCAGCATTTGAATCCAATTTTCCATAAACTAGGTAGTTTCCATCATTTGAATTATAAATTCCACCATACCCAACTGCATTTCCATCTATTTCAACTACTTCGCTCGATGATACTCTTCCAGTACTGGTCTCATTAAACAAAAATATTTGTATATCACTGTCACTTGTAGGATTACTTGTTCCAAAAGCAACAGAGTAGGTAGAATTTGCTGGTTCTACTGAATAAAAGTCTCCATTAAAATCATATAGCGACGATGATTTCCAAGAATAGAAATTAGGATATGTTGTGTTTACATCATCTTCTTTGTCATACCACTTGTAATCATAATACACATAAATGTTTGTGTCTGCACCAGTAGCTAAAAAATCAGCTAATGCAACTTCCACTTTCAGAGCATTTAGGTCAGTATTAAGTGTTGTAAAGTGATTCACTTCACTTGAAAAAGAAATTTGGTATGGGTTAATATCAAGACCAGTATAATCTTCAAAGTTTAGATCCAAAGTAAAAGAATTTTTTTGAACAGAATCATTATTTGTTAAAGTTATTTGTTTTCTTAGTTTATAATCAAATCCAGTCCAATCACTTACCAAAGCATAATACAAGTTCAGATTCACATCCATGTTTACTCCGTCTTTATAGTAATCTCCGGCGCTATAATACATATCATAAAAACTTGTTGTCAAATTAAAGTCAACAGAGTCAGTTCCATCAGTATATTCTACATTTGTCGGACTTACTCCCGGATCCACTAACAACATATCTGTTAAAGGGTGATAATCATAGAAAGTTGATTGCCCAGTTGGAGCATAGTTTGTATCACATATTCCATAATAAGAGTTTCTATCTTCACAGATATCTGACTCGCTCAAGTAGGTGCCAGCAGTCCAGTAGTTTCCGCCCATGCAAGTTCCTTGTAGCAGGTTTCTGCTGCCGGTACAATTTAGGTCTGTGTTTAAGTCAAAAGTAATATCTAAAGAATCTGCGGAAATATCAAAATAGTTTGCGTCACTTTCAATATAAAATATATTATTATAAGCAGAATATTGCCCATTAGAATCTCCTGAAATCATTAAATTTCCACAAGTTGAACAATCAAAATTGTTATAAATATTATTGTCATATATCGTCGCAGTTAAATTAGCATCAACAATATTTATTGAGCTTGTTCCAGTTATATATGTTGTCAACAAATTATCATAGAAATTCACTGTTCCTACTGCATCATAAAAGTCAATTATTTCAAAAGTGTTGTTATAGAAATTTGCATCTATTGAATCATTAAAATCTGCAGGAGTTGGATCTGAGTCGTCATAATTATTATCTAAAAAGTTTCCAATATAATTGGAAAATACTGTTGCATCATAAATTGTGTTATTGTTAAAGTCTAATGAGTCAGTACAGTCTGAACCATTAGCTATCGACAAAGAATAATCCCCCGTTCCATTTATATCAAAATTACTATTTTTTATGTCACCAGATACGCAGTCAGAAAATCCTAAAAAAGTTGGATCATTCTTAAATGTGTTGTCTCCAAAAAAACTTGAATTGTTTATATCAAATATAACATTAAAATCAAATAGCAAAGGATACCCTAAAGAAGCATATACATTAGAATCATAAGCAGTAAAATTGGAGTTACATAAATATATGTTTGTTGTTGCGGAAGATAGTATATTTGAATCTTGTAATTTCAATGTCCCATAACCAATCTTTACAGACCCATCAGAACCATTAAAGTCAATATTAGAAAGATTCACATCAGAGCCGTAAGAATATACTTGATGGGTATTTGTATTAGGGAACAGAGTATAAGAACTATCAAAAACAATACTATCCAAAACTTGTTCAGCCGCACAAGATATAAATGCATATGTGGCGCCAGAATTATAATCTGAATTAACATCATTTGGACAATTATTATCAGAGTCATAATTAGAAAATGACCAGACAAAATCACCATTAAAATTCAAATCTTTTGCAGAATATGACCCCAACCCCTCAACCGAGGTCGCAGCATAAATATTACCATCTACATTTACATCATAAAAACGCTCACCATATCCAATAGTATAAATGGTTGTAAGATATGCAAAATTGGGATTTGGATTGTTTATATACGTATCCCTTATTTTAACTGGATAACCGTAAATTGCAGGAGTAATAAGGCCCCCAGCACATCCAACGCCCATAACTGGTGCATAACCATGTTGTTTGTAGTACACAACACTTTGTGTTACATTAGAACCTACTGGATTAAGTTGCACATTAAAATCATGGATTGTTATATTATTAACATCATAAAAATAGAAGGGGGGTAATGATCCAACCCCAGAAACTACATTATCAGTTAGTTCCAAGCCATTTACATCAAATTCAGTAGGATAATCACAATCATAAAATACATATGCCATTGCATTATCATAATCAGAATTAAAATCTGTTGGGCAGGTAGCACTTGGAATATATTTATTAAACCAAATTAAATTTTGATCATCAACTTTAGTATTCAGAACACTAATATTATAATCAGAAAAATAAAGGTCATTTATATCAAAAAATTTAGAATTGATTATTGATATTGTTGACTCTGTACTCAATCCAGTATAAACATCAGAAATATTTAAATCCAAAAATGTAGTTCCTGCAGAATTATCATCTACTAAAATACCTATGTGACTACTATTATTATCTGTTCCAAAAAGAGCATTTGACCACATGGTGTCAAAATCTACTTGAACATGCGAAGAATTTCTTATCTCTAAGCAGGCGTTATTGTCTGTCAAATCCCAATAAG
Organism: Candidatus Iainarchaeum sp.; assembly: GCA_028710695.1. Lineage (GTDB taxonomy): Archaea > Iainarchaeota > Iainarchaeia > Iainarchaeales > 0-14-0-20-30-16 > JAQTTP01. The sequence goes on along the minus strand of JAQTTP010000009.1, from coordinate 18,593 downwards.
TATTAAGGTCATTTCTAGTAAGTATGTTACCAGAAATTCCTTCAAAATAAGAACCACACTCAGAAAATGTTGCCAAAGTTTGTAATCCAACTGCCTCAAATGAGGAATTATAAACATTTAAATCCTTAGTATCAACTTCCAACAAATAAATTAAATAATGTAATTTGGTGGCGGTACAACCAACAATATTTAAATTATCTACTGAATCACCTGGCGCTGCTGCTTTGCCCAATATTCCCATTGTGTTCATTACAGTATCTTCATTCTTTATTCTGAAACCGTTACAATCAATTGTAATATCGTCCCCAGTTACTTCTAAACAATAAGTATTCATTCCTTCTAAGCCATTAGTGTCTGCCATATTTAGGTCATTTTGAAGATAATACGTTCCGGATGCAGAAAGAACTTGATTACAATCAGTTATTGTGAAACCAAATCCAAGAGACATTAGTAACACAAAAAAAACACTAAAAAATAGAAAATAATTTCCAGCCATATTATCCCCTTAAACAAGTTATATCTTATAAAAAGAGTTATTATATATAAACTTGTCGTCTAAATAGCCCCAAACATGAAGAAAATAAGGCTTTTTAACTCTTTAACTCAAAAGCAACCATTTATAAACTTTTCCTTACCCATATTAATTCTATGAGTTACACAAGTAATATCTATAAAGTATTGCCGATTGTGGCTTTGTTCATCGTGCTCCTTAGTGGGCTAGTTTTTAGTGAACAACTTTTTTGTAATAATCAGAACTTATCTTATACAAATAACAAAATAGTTTGTTTCTACACTCCAGACAAAGAAGAATATCTTTCTCCTAGTGCAGAAGGAACTATTGCAATAAGCAAAGTAGAATACAAATCTACAGCAATAACTCCTAACTCAAGCTGGATTTTCAAGCTTTATGCGGATATAGATTCAACAAAGGAAGGAATGCAAGAGTTAGTAGTAAAACAAGCAGATTTTAAACAAAAATTCCAAGTTTTCGTTTCAAAGAACGACATTATAGAAGTAAACACAAGTATAATCTACGAAGACTATAAAGGAATTTTAGTATTAGATATAAAAAATAATAGTAAGAATAAATTAGATTTAGCTATAAAATATAACTTTCCAGAGTCCTACTCAAGCGACAAGGAAAGCGATAGCATAAAGCTATTAGAGAAGAGCAAAATCTCTCTAAAAATCCCATTTAACTATGATAATGCGGACGAAAGCGTAGGAGATGTAACAATATCCTATACTGTTGATAATATGCAAAAAACAAAGAAAGAAATAATAAAATTTGATCCTTATCTTGTTCCTTATCAGGAAGAATCAAGCGGATTCAATCCATACTTCCTATTATCAAACAACAAGGTAATGATTGGTTTAGATGTTTTGCTATTGCTTGCAGCAATTGTGTTATTCACAATGTTTATAGGCAGATTAGGCAAAACGATTGTTAAAAAATGAGGTTATAATTAAGAGGTGAATGAACTATGAATTTCGTAAAAAATATTTTGTTTGTGTTGGCAGGAATTTTGCTAGTAAGCGGTTTCGCTTTCGCATTTGAATGGCCAAACTTCAGTTGTATGTTTTCAGACAGCTTAACAGTATCATTAGCACAAAACACATACAATGTAGAAAGAGGACACACAATAGAAGTAGAGTTTTTGGTGAAAAACTGTACTGATAAAGATCTACAAATCTTAAGTCAAATAAAGTTTGACGATGAAGATGAAATGGAATACTTTGATCCAACATTTTCTTCAAAATACATAGATGTAGATAAAACAGATTCAAAGGAATTAACTTACAAAGTTACAATAAATGAAGATACTCCTTCAGACGAGTATAGTTTATTTTTCGAATTCCATACAGAATTTGATCATATTACTAAAGAAATAAAAATAACTGTGAGCGATTTCGAAGACTTTGACATAAGCCTAGAGAAAGACACTTTCTGTAAGAACGATCCTTTAGAGACTTATGTGATATTCAATAACGACACAGGTCACAAGGTTTTTATAGATCCAAAGGTAACTTCAGATTTACTTTGGCCTAAAGTTCATGCAGACGCTTTGCTTTTAGAAGACAACAAAGAAACTAAAGTAAAAGTATCCTTCAATAAAGATGTAACAATCGGAGAGTACGTTTTACAAGTTGAAAACGACATTTCAATCCAAGGCGAAGGAAATGAGTACTTTAGAAAGGATCTAACATTAACAGTAACTGACTGCCTAAGCCACGCTTTAGAGCTATCAGTTAGTGGAATTGGATCAGTAGTTAAAGGTCAAAATAAAGACTTTACATACTACATTTACAATGATTCAGACGAAGATGTATTAGTTCAATTAGCTTACGACAATGTTGGCGGAGACTATGTAGTATCACAATTAAACAACGATTTAGTTGTTGAAGCAAACTCAGGAGCAAGCAACACAATAACAGTAGGAACTAACGACAACACATTATCTGGTTCACACTCTCTAAAAATTAAAGCTTACAGCGCTAAGCAAACATTAGAAGAAACAATATCATTCAACGTTGTAAACGCAAGCGTTGAAATAGGTTACGAGCCAATATCAGCAAAAACAACTTTAAAGAATGCACAAGTAATAACTGTAAAGAACAACAGCACAGCAAAGAAAACTTTACAAGTATTAATTGAGTACTCTGGCGACGACATGGTTTATCCAAGCGTAGCTGAATTAGTTGTTGATAAAGGAGTTACAGCTAACCTAAACGTTTTCATAATTCCAAAATCAGTTGGAGTGAAGAGCTACAAATTGATCTTAAAGAATAGCACAGAATACTACACAAAAGACGTTTACTACAACTCAACAGGATTCTTTGCTAGCCCAGCATTTATCACAAAGTACAACTCAAAGATAAGTGCAGAGAAAGATAGTAGCTTCAACGTTACTACAGATTTAGAGAACCCATACGATGTTTCTATAACTGTATCACTATTCGTAGAAACAGGAACTGGTTCAATAATTTCAGTAACTAAATCAGTAACTTTAGCACCTAAAGAGAAGAAAACAGTTGATGTTCCAGTATACGTTACAAACGCATTAACTGGAGAGTACTCAATGAACTTGGTAACACAGACAGAAATGGGAACTTTTAAGAGCCCAATTTACTTGAAAGTATTACCAACAGCAACAGAGATTCTTCCATTAGAACTAGAGTTGCCAGAGAAGGTTTACTTCATACCAAACGAAACAACTATGGTTCCAGTAAAGGTAACAAACAACAACACAGTAGACATAGTTGATGCAAAGGTTTACTTTGATGCAAACACATTCATAACAACAACTATTGCTTCAAACACAGCTAAAGACATTGAAGTTCCTCTTTACCTAGAAGGAACAGACAAGAAGCAAGTTAAGTTAACAATAGAAACAAACAGCAACAAGGTAAACACATATGACATAATGGCTGAGCCAAATCCAGAATTCACAACAACTGGTTTGTTCGGATTAGGAATCGGTAGCACAATAGGAATAATAATTGGAATAATTATAGTTGTTCTGATTGTTCTATTGGCAGTTTTCTCAAATCAGAGAAAGAACGAAGACAATGCGAATGATGAAGAAAACAACGGTTCAACACAGGCAAAGCTACAAAATTAATGAAATCTTAAATCAATGATTTAGACCATAGAGGCTCCGGCCTCTTCCCCTTTTTTTTATTTTAAAGTAATCCCTTGAGTTCAGGATATTCTTTAAATGCCTCTTCTCTACCCACAAGCTTTCTCTTTCCGGCCTTTATTTCTGCTTCTATTTGATTTATTTTCCTTATAACTAACTCAGTTTCAAAAACTGGTTTTTTGCTTACATTATGATGAAAATAAACAGTCCCTTTCACTTTTTGTTCTTTACAAAAAGCCTTTATCTCTTTTTCCATATCTTCCCAGTAAGTGCTTATAGGAGAATAGATCTTTCTGTATTTGTCTATAAGCCCCCAATCTTTTGACTCTAAAAATGATAATATATTACCTCTTATAGAAGGATAAAGATTAAGATTCTCAAACCAATACTCATCTACAAATCCTTTTGTCTTCAGGATGACGGCTTTCCAGTCAGTAATATAAGGAAATATTGGAGAAATAAATAAAGCAGTGTGTATTCCTTCTTTGTGAAGTGATTTTAAGATATTAATACGTTCGGCAGGAAGATATGCAAAAGGTTCTGTTTGCTTGGAGATATTGGGATCAAGAGTGGAAAGAGAAATGGCAACTATAAGCTTCTTAAACTTCTTCAGAAGATCCAGATCTCGCAATACAAGATTAGATTTTGTAAGAATATCAAACTCTGGCTGATAAGGCAAGAGCTTCTCAAGAATCTGCCTTGTGATTTTATATTTGCGTTCGGCGGGATTATAAGGATCAGTAACAGACCCAATAGTAATAAATTCTCCCTTATACTTTTGCATATCCCTGCTCACAAGTTCAGGGGCATTAATTTTCACATCTATAAACTTGCCCCACTCTTCAGGGTGATTAGTAAATCTTTTCATAAACCGCGCATAGCAATAGATACAGGCGTGAGTACATCCAGTATAAGGATTAATAACAAAATCAGAGTCCGGCAGATTAGATTTAGTAAGGATATGCTTAGCAACTATTTCCTTCATTACCATACTTAAAATAGGCACCAAAAAATATTAATTCTTATGCAGTTACCAATTAATATAATTTATAAAATTGATAAGCACAAGTAAAAAAATCAATAAATTAATAATACCAACAATATACAAAAATACAAATCTATCTTTATCTTTAATAATTGCTAATAAGCTAGTTCCAACCGAAACAAAGCTTAAAATAAAGACTACAAAAAATGGCCAACGGCCCGACAGCAACTCCAAAAAATTACTTGGATGGAATCCAATCGAGGGGCCAAGATAACCAAGAACAAAAAAAATAATACTAGCAATTCCAAGGCCTAAAGACCATTTTCCATTATATGAAACCATATAAATATCACCCAGTAACCATGAAGTCCCACCATGGTTTCTTTACCTTAATCTTAAGTCCTGTTTCTGCATTATAGACATCAGTTATAACTTCCTGGATAGTAATGAATCCAAGTAGCTTCTTAGTCTCTGCTTTCTCTACAAGATATAAGATATGGCCACTTTCCTTGCTTACAGTTATGTTATAAGACTTTACTGATGCAGGATCAACCACATCATCCTTCAACCAAGTTACCTTTATTTCATCAATATACAAGTCCTTTCCATTTACAAGCTTTACAGGAAGTTCTGAGTAAACTGTATTCTTCCCAGAAGTTATTGCAATCAAACCATCAGAAAGATTAAAGTCATAGTTTGTAATCTTCAGATTCTTAAACTCAGCAGATAGCTTTACCCCTTCTACAAAGAAGTAGTCCTTTGTTGCGGAGATTTCTATGTTCTCGTTTGTGTCTATTGAGTTCTGGAATTTGCTTATCACAAAACTAGTAATAACAGAATCCTTTATGCTTGCATATTCTCCAACACCCAGAAGGTCATTTATCTCGGCAATAAATTCCTTTATTGTTGGCTCTCTGTTCTTTTTACTATACAATCGGTCATAAATATTAATTTCAAGAGTATTCAAAAGTTCTGTATCATACTGTTGCATTTCACTCTTGCTTAGCTGCTGCTTCTTCAAAATATAGCAATCTAGGACATATGTCAGATCAAGAATAAATTTAACTTTTGACATGTCAGGGTTCTCAGTTATTTTCATATTAGTTTCATAAATTTTATAGTAGTAATCAAGGCTGTTAATCAATTTATCCAAATCAGTATTAGGGTCTATATAAGCCACATTCTTCAGAAGGAATACCATGTTCTTTTTTACTATCTCTTTTGACTTAAGCAAAGGTTCCATGTTTACCTTAGTAGCATAAAGCACCTTATCAGCACAATTCTTTCTAAGATCTGCATAACTTGCAACAGTTATCTTTCCATTATCCGGAATTTCTATTTTGCTTTCTGTTTTCTTAGAAAACAAAGCATACTTAGAAAGACAAGAGTAGTACTCTTTCTCAGGTGCAGAAAGCAAATTTATTTCACTTTCTGTTTTACTTGTATCTATTAAAGACGAGTAATCTAATTCAGCCCCTGTGGAAGAAATAATTGTTGGTTGTTCCACATTAACTATTAGAGACCCTGATTTAGGAGTAATATCATATTCCTTCTTCAAGAATCTAAACACAGCATAATCTAGGCAAGATTCTCCTTTGTTTATTATTGGGATAATTCTATAAGTATCAAATCCAAACCCCAAATCGCTTTGATCAAAATTTACATCCAAATTATAACAAGTTGCTGGCACAACACCCTTACAATTCACTTCTAATTTAAATGACTTACCTGCTTCAAGAGCACCTTCAAGAGGGTTATAGTTTGTTGTACAATTTACCTTAAACAAATCTAACTGCTTCTTTACCTGATTATCACTAACGATTTTTTTCAGGCAAATATCCTTCATTTTTACAAAATCAAGGGTGTTTTTCTTTTCTGAAAATAAACAATCTAAATATTTGCTATCGTCTATCTCTGGGTTGTAAGCAAAATTCATATACTTCTCTAAGCTCTCAGACTGAGAAAGGTATTTTTTACAATCAATTCCCTCTGGATTAGAACCAATACTGTTCACACAAAAAGAATATGGGTCATTATAACTTGTAACACCCAACATACTTGTTCCAAAAACAACACCAAAAAAGAACATTAATCCAAAGATATAGATTACATTTCTATAGTTCATCGCGAATCCTCTCATAATAAATATAAATTATTACATTTTATAAGCTTTCAGCTTCTTGTTTTGGCTTAAATCTAAGCATATAAGTGGTTTTATACTTCTTCTTACTTGCAGGCATATCAAATCCAACAAGCCTGTGACTAATCTTGTATTCTGGCTGAAAGGCATTTCTCAGGTTCTTTACAATTGTATTCGCTATGGTTTTTAAAGTAATATTCAGGTCATAGCCCCCAGTTTTTAAGTATCCTTTATCTTGTATTGCAATAGTATTTTCTTCCTCATAAGGCCTTATTGTTTGTTCTATAAGCGTCCATACTCCTTTAGGCTCTTCTTTTCCTTCGTACCTTATCTGGATTATTGCCTCATGGTAGTTCCCTTTTATCTTTCCACATACTGGGCAGGTCGTTGTCTTCAGGAACAAGGCTTTAGAAAAAGTTTTTACAATTTTCTTTCCGCCGTGTTTGTAATAATACCTTATATTTACTTGAACTCCTTGTCGCCCACTCATGATTATATCTTTTAAAGTATACGAAATTACGTATAAATTATCTTGGCTAAATTTTATATTAGATTTTATTACATCCCAGGTTTGCTTCCTAGGAAGCCATTTGTGCCCATAGATTTTTCCACAATTAGTACATAGAGGAATAGAACTTATTTTTAGAGTCATAGGCTCTGGGTTCTGCTCTTCAAAGCACACCCTACATATTTTACCCAAAAACTCTTCCTTCTTTACCTGTCTGCCGCACTTTGGGCACATTAACTTAAGAACCATAAAAATCACATCATTCTTACTTTACTTTTTCGTTACTTTTGCCTTGGGGGCTACTTTCTTTGGAGATTTCAATTCTTCTACATCTCTCTGAAGCTTTTTTACCAAATTTCCTATCTGCTCCTTAAATACTTCTTGGCCTTCAGTATCTTCCTTCTGTTTAGCAGATTTCAAGATCCCTGCCATATTCTGATCCAAATACATTTTAACTGCTTGCTTTATGTCTTCCCCGCGTTTTTTCTCATATTCTTCTCTAATTTCTTCGATTTTTGCAATCTCTTTTATCATCTTTGATTTTGTGACCTCAAACTCTTTAATTTTGTCTGATATTCCACTTACTTCTTCCTTATTTTTGCTTTTTGCAATATCATCAATCTTCTTTTTCCCGGTTTCAACCAGCCCCTCAACAATCTTCGTTGCCAGGCTCATTGTATTGTTAAGTTTATTATCAATGTCTTTGAATTTCTCATCATATTTTTCCAGTAAAGCATCATAATTATTTTGGTATTTGCTTGCATCTTTTTCAAATTTAGCAAATAGTTCTTCTTTTAGGCGTGGGAACTCTTCCACCTGCTTTGAAATAGAATCTTGAAGCTCCTTCAAAAGCTTATAATTCATCAGCAATTCGTCTGATTTCTTGTTTATTCTTTCTTCAAATTCAACAATTTCCTTAAGAGAATCTTCTATCTTCTTATTTGCACCAGCAGTAGTATCACTTACTGCACTGTTTACTTTATTTACAAGTAAAATTCTTTGCGAGTCCAATACAACTTTTATCTTCTCCAATTCTTTTTCAACTATTACCTGTGTTTCTTTCTTTATTGCTTGCCCAATATTTCTTTCTTTTTCACTAATTTCTTCTAATTTCTGATTTATAACACTTAAAACACCCTCATCCCAAACATTATCATCTTTGCTGGTAGGGACCTTGGTTTTAGTGGGGGCTGTTTTCTCTTTTGATACTTCCTTTTCTTTCTTAATTGATGCCAATATATCTCGGGCATAATCTTCTTCTAATCCAGCATCAAGAAGATTCTCAATAATTTCATCATCAGTAAGCTTTAGGCTTAAAAGTTTCTTAATACTTTGAATAATTACTTCTTCGTTCTCTCCGGGCATAATTATCATCTCTTAGCTACTACGTTCAACAATAAATGCTTTGGATTTTGTGTCCTTTATACCAGTTAAAGGGTTAATATAATCAACATACATATAACAAGGTGTTGCTTCTGGAATATTAAGATTTATTGATGACACTGCTATTGGATATTTTATTTCTGCTTTTGATGGCACTACCTTATCTGTTGGTAAAGTAATTGTCATAAATTTTTTACATTCTACGTTTGTATAAAGGGTGTCAATAGTAAAGCCAATAGAACCAGTATTATTTAAAGAAACAAAATCATTTATTTTTTTAAACTTTTCAACATAGTCTTCAGTATATTTTTGCAAAGTGAATTTCTCTGCAAGCCCAATATTAAACCCGAAGTCTATTTCCTCAAGTTTATAATTCATTTTTATCTCTTTTGAAAAGAAATTATTTGACAGAGTAAGAACTAATTCAATATTATCATTCTTAGCAGTCAAAATTGGCTTTATCTCTACTGCAAAGGATGTTTCATCATTTCCAGCAATATCCTTTTGTTTATCTATAAGACTCACCCAGGATTCCGAATTCGCATTATTTATTGCTGTAGAAGAATCAACTGCCAAAGTCAAGGTAATTCCATAATTAGTATTATTTTTCACAGTGATTAGCTGATTCTTTGTTTGGCCAGCCATTATTGTTCCCAAGTCCATACTATCTTCAAAAGCAATGTCTGCTTGTTTTACTTCTACATCAGAAACTGCAGTTTTATTCAAGAAATTATTAGAGATTTTAAAATTAAAAGTAATCTTTGTATTTGAAGCATCAATAGGCAAATTCAAAGTAATTTTTTTAGTTGCTTGTTTTTGTGGTTCAATATCAAACTTCTGGGGAAATACAATCCAGTCTTTTACTGTGTCTACAGTCAGATCTCCCGCAGTATCTATGCTTTCTAAGCTAACTTGTACGTCCTTTATTGTTTCATTACTCTGGTTTTTTATTACAAGATCTATTTCTTTGCTAGTCCCTGCAGAAATACTTCCAAATGATTTCAAGTTTGGAATATTTACATTTGGTGCTTTCTTTAAAGTAACACCAGTAAACTTTTTTCCATACTTTGTGTCTTTGTCACTTACACCATCAATATAAATCCCACCAGAAAAGCTTGTTTTATCGCTTGGCAATTCAACATTTATTTTAAACTCGTTCATACCTTTCTTTAGAGAAACTATTTCCTCTACTCTATCTTTCAAATCTCCAGAGCCCAATATAGTTATTGCTTTCTCAGCATCAGAATAATCAATTTTTACAGTTATTTCTAAATTCCCGCCAATGTATACTGTTTCAGGGATCGTTGCAGAGAAAGAAGATATTTTTCCAACCCAATCCGGGTAAACATAAATAGAATATGTTTGTCCTGCGCTATACTCGTCAACCGTAATTATTTTTTGATATACAGGTAAGTAAGCATTTTCTTTCAAGCCGTCAAGTTCAACTTGATATTCACCATACTTAAGTTTAATTAAATCGCCCACTCCCACAGTTTCATAAACTTTGTTATCTTTGTAAATAATTATTGAGGAATATTGTGATGTATCAGCAAAGTTAGTTACTGAAAAAGAAACCTCTGCTCTATTTGCAAAAAACAAATAATATCCAAGATAAATTACAACACAAAGTATTACAACCACAACCAGGTATTTGTAATATTTTTTAAAAATGCCCATATAATCTGTTTTTGGTTTTTGTGGCTCGTCCTCTCCAAGCCCATAATTAGAGAAATCATTACTGTTTTCTTCAAATTTATAATCCACCATAATACTTCACTTTTTACTTTATTGTCAAGGTACTCAGTATAAGATAGTTATATTTATTTATATTTGTTTCTTATCTTATCTATCTTCTTCTTCACAAATGGATGCTCAAAAATATAGTAAACTACCAAGTAGAAAAACCCAGAGACTAATATTCCCACAAGTATATCAGAAGGATAATGGTAACCCAAATATACTCTTGAAAATGCAGTCAGAATTGCTAAAAAAAGCATTAACCAAGTAAGCCAGTTCTTAAACTCCAAAGTTGGGAAAAAAGCACCAAAAGAAAACATTGTATGCCCACTCGGCATTGAACTTGTAGGATCATGATTTCCAATAAAATTAACATTTTTTAAAGCTACAAAAGGCCTGTCTCTAAAGAAAAATAACCCCAAAAGCCCTTTAAACAAAAAACACAGCCCAATCACAAATAAAGCCTTTACAAAGATCATTGAATCCTTGTAGTAAACATATGCAAAAATCAGCAAAATAACAAACAGGTATGGAGAAATTATTGAAAAATAGTACATAAAGTTATCCCAGAAAACGCTTTTGCCAGCAAGCCCATTTATTGCCTGGAACAACCACACATCTATATTCATCATAACCATATCACTGTGCCAACTACATTAAATAAAAATATCCCCTGCTATAAATTATTATGCCTTTGTAGCTTAATGGTAGAGCAACTGCTTCGTAAGCAGTAGGTTGTGGGTTCAATTCCCACCCAAGGCTTAATTTCCAGGCCAGGTTTTTTCATCGCCAATTAAACTAGTATCAAAAGCATCTATTGATTCACCTCTGGCCTCAGAATACAATATTACCTTTCTTAATTCTACCATTCTTTCTATTTTTTCTTCTATAGGCTTTTTAGCAACATCGGACATAAATTTATCAAAAAAATCTCTTTCTTTTTTAGAAAAGCTTTGAGAAGAAAGAGCAACAGAAATTAAACTTCTTATTCTTTCAGGAAGATCCTTTTTTTCTCTAACAAGGATTCTAAAATATTTGTTAAAAAATTGTCTTCCGGCGGCACTAAGATTTTTTATATCACGAAATGCATCGATCTTATCATTTAGTCTATAAATAAACCCAATTCTTTCTTCAGGAGTTTTTTTACCCATCTCTTTAACTTGTTTATTAAAATAAAGTCGTTCAGCATTAGAATAAGACCTAAGATGAATCATTACCGAAACTACTCTTTCTGCAAATATTATTCTTTCATCAATACTTTGTCCAGGATGGTCTTTCATAAATCGATTATAAAACTTCACTTCTTCGGGAGAACAAGCATCCAGAAATCCTGAAAGCTGATGCACAGAATCATTTCTTCTTTCCCAAACCATCTTTTCTGCGTGCTTATCACGCTCACGTCTTTTCATGTCTTCCATAATTTTTTCAAATTGTTTTTTCATTTGATGTCTTTCTCTTGCTCTTCTAGACAAAATTAATTTTGTTACATGCCCACTAACTCTACCTGGTTTTCTTGGTTCCATATTTTCACCTTATTTTTTCCTTATACTTATTCCCTTTGCCAAACTTTCTGGCAGGTTAAATGATGCTATCCCGTGATCTTCTATAAAATCAACTTGCTCATCGTCAGTATCTAAAAATACACAATTTATTTTATGTTTTTTTACAACACCCATAAACTTAGTTAGCTTTGCAAGAGTTACAGCACCAACTTGTCCAATAAATACGAAAACAAATAAAACATTTTTCTTTTTCTTTAAAACATCTAAAGCCTTAAGGTAGCTATCTACATCAGAATCTCCAAGTAAATCAAGAGGATTCTTGTAGGACATTCCAACCTTATTAAACTTCTTCTTCAATTGCTCTTTTTCCTTTATTGTTAAATCATAAAACTTTATTCCTTGTCTTTCAAAATCATCTGCCAAAAGAACACCATAACCACCACCATTTGTGATTATGAATGCCTCTTTGTAAGGTTTAACTTGGAGGCCCTTGGTATACAAAATCATTTCATTTATTCCTTCTGCCTGAATTACTCCAAATTGTTTAAAGATTCCATCATAGATCTTTGAATCTCCAGCTAAAGACCCAGTATGACTTACTACTGCTTCTTGCCCTTTCTTTCCTATTCCTGCTTTCAGTACTATTAATGGCTTTTTGTGTTTTTTCAAAAACTCAACAAACTTTTTTCCATTTTTAACTTCTTCAAGATACATACAGATAACATCTGTTTCTGGATCTTTTTCAAAGTATTCCAAAATTTCCACTTCATTTATATCTAAGGCATTTCCATAACTTATAAACTTTGATAGCCCAATTCTATCATTAAAGAACCTCTCCATCAGAATTGCTGTAATTGTCCCTGATTGTGACAGTACAGACACTTTTCCTTTTTTGGGCCTTGCAAAAGCACCAGCAGGCATAAAAGTAGCATCTAGGTTTATATGAGAATTATAAACCCCCACAACATTTGGGCCAACCAATCTTATTTTGTATTTTTTAATAATCTCTTTCAATTTCCTATCTGCCTCTTTGTCTCCAGACTCTCCAAATCCTGCGGAGATAATAACTACATTTTTTACCCCTTTTTGGCCACATTCAACCATCACAGGAAACACTACTTGCTTAGGTACAACAATAACTACCAAATCAACTTTTTCTTTTATTTCTTTCACAGATTTGTACACTTTTCTTCCAAGAATGTGCCCGCCTTCAATATTAACTGGATAAACTTTTCCTTTATAAGTCAGCAAATTAGAAAATAAGATATTCCCAATCTTTCCTTCTTTGTGGGAAGCACCAATAACAGCAATAGATTTTGGGTTAAATATTTTATCCAAAGACAAACAATCACCTAAACATATAATAAAAACTAAAAAACTTATAAAGCATTGCCCTCTTATTTATAGTGATTAACATGAGCGTTTTGAATAAATTTGATTCTGAAAAAATTATTTCCAAATATTTGCCAATTGCAAAACATCAAATGATCACAAGCAAAAATTACAATACAAAATTAAAGTTCCCTTTATTTGCAAAAGGAATTGCAAAAGAAATTCCACATGCAAAAAGAGCTGGATTCTTAAAAAAAGCAGAGAATGAAAAAGAGTTAAAAGCTATTATTTTCGAGATGGATAAAAACGCCAAGAAGAAAAAGATCAAATTAGACGGAATTCTTCTTCAAGAGCAAATCCAAGGAAATGAATTCATAATTGGAATTAAAAAAGACTTCACTTTCGGCCATGTTATCATGCTCGGTGTTGGTGGAAGCCACGCAGAAGAGATAAAAGATGTTTCCTTTAGGTTATGCCCAATTACAAAATCTGAAGCAAAAAAGATGGCCTTGGACTTAAAGAATCAAGCTCTTTTAAAAGGAGTAAACACAGACAAGCTTTATTCAGCCCTAGAAAAGATCTCAAAGCTCCCAAGCACGATAAAAGGTCTAAAGGAGCTAGACATAAACCCAATATTCGTAAACGAAAAAGATGCAATAGTTGTTGATGCTTTAATTGTTTTGGAATAAACAAATAGGGGACAAGGCTTAACCTGATACCTTTACATTGGTTTTACTTGTCTTTTATTACACCCTAATTTTGTCTTTCAACTTTTAAAGGTATTAGTGTAATAGTAGCTTATGTCAGGATGAGCATTTCTCCATGCTTCTGCATGTAAGCTTGCTTTTAGGCACAAACTCTCTAAGAAGTCGTCCTTGTCTTTAAACTGCTCCCAAACTTCTGGAAGATAAGTAGCTGAATGCATTCCTTTCTTTATCATTAGGCCCATTCTTCGGTTTATTTTTGCCAATAGGTCATTTACATCCACATAGTCCAATCTCTTTACATCGCTCAGCAAAGAGATCTCTATAGACAAAGATGCTAATTCATGTTGCTTAATAGGTGGAAATCTAGGATCATAAAATGCTGCGTTTATTGAGTTGTCTATTACTGCAGTCCAAATCTCTTTTATTGGCTCAATATATCCAATACAGCCTCTCAACTGGCCTGCCTTCATTAAAGTTACAAATACTCCGCTTCTTTCATACATCATATCAGAAAGTTCAAATTCTGAAGGAGAGTATTTTTCTCCGTATTTTGCAAACCACTCAATTGAGTTTCTTGCCAAAGTTAATAATGCCCTTTTATCTTTTTCACCAACAGTAGTAATATCCAAGTTCTCACCGATCGTTTCCATATAATATTCATTATTTCACTTAATATATCTTTCTGTTATTCTTTCGTTTCTTTGTCATCATTTGACCTATATTGAACAATATACGCTTTCGCTTTCATAGTAATAAAACCTGCAAAAGCAATTCCTATGCCTATAAAAATCACAATTATTCCAATAATTCCCTTTATTATATTCACAAGATCCGCCCAAAAATAGCATAAAAGCCATATTCCCAAGGCAAAAACAACAATTCCTAACAAAAACACAATTAAAGACCTAGTATCCATTTTATTCCCCCAATATGATAAAAACAACAAGAACCTTTAAAAAATTATAGCTAAAGAATTTATATAATAATTTAAGAACTTTCGTTCTTTTTTTAGTAAAATCCGCACTTTTGTGCAATAAGGAATATCCCAAACCAGCTGGTTTGCGGATATGGTCATTTTTGGCCAACCTAGCCTTTTTTCGAAAAAGGCCGGGCCCCCATAGCTCAGTGGTAGAGCGGCTGCCTTGTAAGCAGTAGGTCGTGGGTTCAAACCCCACTAGGGGCTCTTTCCATTTTCTATCCACTTTTCAATCAAAGGAATCGCACCTTTAGGAACAATTTCTTTCCATTCTTCTGTGCCAGCATAAATAGATTCTCTTACCCTACTCCCAGAAATATCTTTAGACATTTGTGGAATTATTTCTACTTTATATCCTACCTTTTCATAGCCCCTTATCTTCTCGAAATGATGTTCATCTTTTGCAGGAATTGCAATAACTGTGCTTTCTTTTGGAGGCATTAATTCAAACCAATTGCTATCTTCATAAATCGCAAAATGAGGCAAAATTTTCACTCTACTTAGATCTACTCCTTCTTCTCGCAAAGAGTCTAAGATTATCTGCTCTCTTTCAAAATAATTAAAGGGATTACTCCTTGGGTCTCTAGCATGTTCTAAACTTTCTTTAAGCTTTTCAGAAAAACCTTCAAAACCAGCAGGAATTTTTCTGAGGGGGTTGGAAATTCCAATATACAAAATATCATACTTTCCAAGCAGATATAGCACAAATTTTAAGTGGCCCTTATGAAAAGGTTGGAATCTGCCGTGTGTATATGCATCCATAGATATAACTTTATTTGAGCACATAATTTAAAACTTTGGTAAACTAATTATATAAATAAATTGGAGTTGATTCGGATGGCAGGTAATAAAAAGAAAGTAGAAAAGAAAGTAGAGAAAAAGGACTTAACACCTACAAAAGCAGGGAAACCAGTAAATAATGATTATGTAGCAGTTGAATACACGGGAAAATTCACTGATGGAAAGGTATTTGATTCCTCTAAAGGAAGAGAGCCACTTGTGTTCCAAGTAGGAGTTGGACAAGTAATAAAAGGATTTGATGATGCAGTTAAGGGATTAGAAGTAGGAAAATCAAAAGAAATAACTATTAAAGCAAAGGAAGCATATGGAGAAAAGAACACAAAGGAAGTTAAGATCCCAAAAGCAGCATTCCAAGACCAAAGCATGATTAAAGAAGGGCTAGAAACAGAAATGATGACAAATATGGGCCCAATGCACCTAAAGATAACAAAAGTAGAAAAAGATACAATTTCAGCAGTTTTAAATCACCCTTTAGCAGGCAAGGACTTAGTTTTCGAAATCAAGTTAGTAAAGATCCTAAGCAAGAAAGAATTAGAAGAAGAAATGCAGAAACATTCTTGCGGTTGTGGCTGCGGACATGATGACTGTAAAGATGATAAAGATTGTGGATGTCATTAACCCGTTTAGGGAATTATATTATGTCTACAAAAACAATTCAAAAAGTAAAGCCCGAATATATCAAAAAATTAAAACATTTAGAAACACAAACTGGCATTCCTTTTAAGAATATGGCGGAATTGAACAAATTAATACAAAAACAATAATAATCCCCCCTTTCTTATTTTATTATGTTCGAAGAAAGCAAGCCTTTAGATGAGTTCCAAAGCTGGGTCCAAACAGAAATCACTGGCCGAGATTCATCCTATAAAAAAAAGGCTTGTGTAAAACTCCTTGGGCAAACTAAGAAGAGCATTGATCCGTTAGGCGATTTATTCAAAAACAGTAAACAGAAGTTCCTAGTAGAAATGCAAAAGAACGCCTATCCTTATCTAAAAGAACTATTCGAAAACAAAGAGCACGAATTGGGCACAAGTATCTTGGGAGTTATCCATTCAAAAAAAATGTTCGAAATGTTTGTTCACGACTACAAACTAAACAGAAAGAAAATGGGGGCCATATTTCTAGAAGGGGTTATGCAAAGCCCTTTCTTCACTAATTTTGAAAAGAAAAGATTGTACCAAGGGTTTGATAGTTAATCTGGCAAAAGACCCCCTTTTCTTCTTACAATCCGCTTCCAGACATCAAATACAAAAATTATTATAAAAGATATTACTAAAGCAAATAGCCAATAGGTTATACTCAAAGGTGCTGTTTCAAAAATTTTATTAAGGGGAGTATATACAACCAAAACAGTTGCAAAAATAGACAATATTGACGCATATATTAGGTACTTATTAGCAAACAAAGGCAATTCATGGACTCCAGATCTAAAGGATCTAAAGTTAAAGGCATTTGCAATTTCTAAAAAAATCAAAGTTACTAACGCCACCGTTCTAGCCACAATAAGTTCTTCGTTTAAAATTTCCAGAACAAAGTAAAAAGTACCCAATGTTACTGCAGCCATGACTGTTCCAGCAATTATTAACAAAATTAGTAATCTTTTATTAAGAAGGTTTGCCTTTTGCCTTGGCTTTACTTTCATCACATCTTTAGACTGAGGATTAAGCCCCAAAGTTATTGCGGGCAAGTCATCAGTAACTAAGTTCATAAATAGTATTTGTAGAGCTAAAAGAGGCAGTGGTAAGCCAATAACTATTGCAATAAAAATAATCATCAATTCTGCATAATTACAGGAGAGTTGATAAGTTAAAAACTTTCTAATATTATTAAACACCGTTCTGCCCTCACTAATTGCAGAAACAATTGTCGAAAAATTGTCGTCTTTCAATGTTAAATCTGCTGCTTCTCTTGAGACATCAGTTCCATTTTTTCCCATTGCCACCCCAATGTGTGCTTCTTTCAATGCGGGGGCATCATTTACTCCATCTCCAGTCATAGTTACTATTTCGCCATTTTGTTTCAGAGCTTTAACTATTCTTAACTTGTGTTCAGGTTTAACTCTTGCAAAAATCACAATCTCTTTTACTACATTTAAAAACTCGTCATCAGTTAACTTATCTATTTCTTCACCAACAAGAATTCCACCTTCAAGACCAATTTGATTCGCAATAGCAAGAGCGGTATTTCTATCATCACCAGTGATCATTTTTACTTTTATCCCTGCAGTTTTACACAGCGCTAATGTCTCTTTAATTCCGTCCCGGGGCGGATCTTCTAAACCTACAATTCCCAAGAAAATTAAATCGTTCTCAAAACAATTTTTGTCAGAAGATTTTGTTTGTTTATAAGCCAATGCCAAAGACCTATAACTTTCCAAAGTAAGTTTTTTGTTAATATCTAAAATTTTTTGTCTTTCATGTTCAGTTAATTTTATAAGTTTTTTATTTTTATATACAAACTTACATTTTTTTAACAAAATATCTGGTGCACCTTTTACATAAACATAATTCACATTATCCTCTACAGATAGCACAGACATTAATTTTCTTTCGGAGCTGAAAGGTATTTCTTCCAACCTTATAAATTTCAAATCTTCTCTAAACAAATTTGCCTTTGCAGCCATTATTAATAATGCTGATTCGGTCGGTAACCCCATAATACTATACTCTCTATCCACACCCATTCGTTCTATCTTTGAATCATTACAAATAATAGCTGTTTTGAATAATAATTTTAAATTTGGACTTTTAGATACATTTATTTTTTTACCATCGCACAAAAAGTCTCCAGTAGCTTCATAGCCAGCCCCGCCAACATCAATCAAATTACCGTCCGAAAATATTTTGTTTACAGTCATTTTACCTTTGGTTACAGTTCCAGT
>JAQTTP010000008.1 GCA_028710695.1 Candidatus Iainarchaeum sp. | reverse complement strand
GCATCGCTTGCATATCTGTCCTATAAAATAAAACAGCCTATGATCCTTGCTTTTGTTTTGGTTGGATTTTTATTAGGGCCCGCAGTTTTTAATGTTATTACAAATCATTCTACAATCATTGCAATGTCAGAAATTGGTATTGCTCTGTTAATTTACACCGTTGGTGCAGAACTGGATTTCAAAAAGTTAAAAGCAATCAAATCTAATATTATAATTATTGGGCTTATCCAAGTAGCAATAAGCTTTTTGGGTGCTTTCTTGCTCTCGAAAGCCATTGGCTTAGATCTACTTC
Source organism: Candidatus Iainarchaeum sp. (assembly GCA_028710695.1). Taxonomy (GTDB): domain Archaea; phylum Iainarchaeota; class Iainarchaeia; order Iainarchaeales; family 0-14-0-20-30-16; genus JAQTTP01. Next base: position 30,541 of record JAQTTP010000008.1, on the reverse strand, counting down.
CGTCACTAATAATTGGAACTATTCTATGTATCAGCAGTACTGAACTTATAATGAAATGCTTGTCAGATCTAAGAATGACTTCTAGTCTCAAGGGTAGAATTCTTCTTGGAATCCTATTGCTACAAGATGCAATAATAATTATTTTCCTTCCAATTCTCACAACAGGCACAGGCCAATTTTCTTTTGTAATAATCTACGAACTTGTCTATAAACTCGCAATAATAATTGCAGTAGCTTTATTAGTTAACTTCCTAGTGTTCAAAACAATGATAAAAAAATCTGCTGCAAACGAAGACCTATTATTTTTAGTAATTCTGGCATCTTGCTTTGGGTTTATTCTTCTATCCACAATACTAAATTTTTCAATGATAATTGCTGCATTCATTGGAGGATTAATTTTAGCAAACTACCCATACCAACTAGAAATTATGGATAGAATAAAGGAGATAAGATTCTTTTTCAGCATGTTCTTTTTTATCTTACTTGGAATGCAAATAACCGGCTTAGGAAACATAAATTGGTTACTTATAGTAATTCTTCTAATTGTGACTTTACTTATAAAACCGATTTCAACATATCTTGCATCATTGTTTTTTAAGTATGATACAGACACATCATTTTTTGTAAGTACTTCTTTATTCCAACAAAACATTTTTGGCTTAGTTTTAGTTCAGGTTGCAACAGTACAAGGAATATTCAATACATCAATTAGTAATACCTTAATACTCTTTATTGCTTTGACTATGATTCTAACACCTTATGTTATTAACTACAACAAACAGATTTATGAAGCATCAAACAAAATTTTATTTATAGACAAAATTTCCAAAGCAATCAGAAAAACATTTAGAATTAAATCAACTACTATAGACCAAGAAAAAAAGATAGAATTCAAAGACCACATAGTAATCTTTGGCACAGGCAGAATGGGAACAAATATTGCAGATGCTCTATTGGCAAGCAGAGCAATAGAAAAAGACAAACTTGTAATAGTAGATAGTGACCCAGAGCCAGTATTACAATACATAAAGCTTGGAGTTTACGCAATCTGTGGACACGCAGACAATAAAGAGATATTAAAAAGCCTTGATTTGGATAAAGCAAGACTGATAATTACAACAATCCCAAATATTGAAATAAATAAAGAAATATTGAAGCATATTGACCCTAAAAAAGTGAAACTATTAGTAAGGGCTCACTTCCTAAAAGACGCCTCAGAGTATTATAGTTTAGGAGCAAAATTTGTAGTAATACCAAGCATATTGGCTTCAAACCAGATCATAAAAGAGGTATATAATATCCTTCAGAACAAAGAAAGCAATATTTTAAATGATTTGTATAAAGAATATTTAGATAACAAAATTTCACGAGGCAGTAAAGATGAATAAAGACAACTTACAGAAGCAATTTGTAAAGGATTTAAACAGTTACTTGTCAAAAAACAAAGAGATCATTAATGCGGTAAAAGCTTTAGAAGTAGTTAACTACCTTACAACACAATCAAATTCTATCTTTGATTATGTATACAAATGGCATAGTTTAGAGTACCCTGAGCTTTATGCTTCTTGTAGCAAGGATAATTCTAAATATATTAAAACAATCTTAGAGTTAGAGTCAAGCAAAAAAGATTCTATAATGTCTGGATCAATAGGTAACGATGCAATTGAAGCAATTAAATCATTATGTAATCTATTCCTAGATTTTGAGAAAAATTCCAATAAACTAAAAAAGATAATAGAAAAGAGCGCAAAAGTAGCATACCCCAACCTAAGCACTTTGCTAGGCCCAATACTCGCCACAAAGTTCATTTCTCAAGTTGGTTCACTTGAAAGGCTTTCAAAGATGCCTTCATCCTCACTTCAGCTTATTGGTGCAGAAAGCGCATTATTTAAACACTTAAAATTTGGCAAGAAATGTCCAAAATATGGGTTCTTATATCTACACCCAATAATGCAAGGACTAAACAACAAACAAAAAGGCAAGCTTTCAAGATACTTTGCAGGAAGAATAGAACTTGCAGTTAGAGCGGATATGTACACAAAAAACAAGATAAGCGAAGGGCTGCTTAAAGATATAGAAAAAAAGAAATTAGAGATTAAAAAAACCCAGTGATCCTTATGATACAAACAATAAAAAACAGAACTTACACAGAAACAAAGGACAATTACAACCATTATGGGGAAAAAGTGATTAAAGAGGGGGGCTTATATTTAAGAGAATGGAGCCCAAACAACTCAAAAATTGCTGCCGCAATGAGAAAAGGATTTAGCCTTAAACTAAAAGATAATTCTACTGTTTTGTACGTGGGTTGCTCTACAGGCACTACTCTAAGCCACATTGCAGATATAGCCACAAAAGGAGATATAATTGCTAATGATGTTTCTATGGAAAGCATGATTGGCCTACTTAACCTTTTAAAGATAAAGAAAAACGTAATTCCAATTCTTTCTGATTTCAGAATATTGCCTGAAAATAAAGAATTAAATAAAGATAAATTTGATTTTGTATTTCAGGATGTATCCCAGAAAGATCAAACAGATGTATTTATAGAGCTAGTAAAAAAGTTCTTAAATAAGGGTGGACAAGCAGCAATAAGCTTGAAGACGAGAAGTATAGATTCTTCAAAGAGCCCAAAGCAAGTTCTTGTAAAAGAATCAGAAAAGATTAGAAAGGCAGGCCTAAAGATCTTAAAGACCATAGACCTAGAACCTTTTGAAAAAGAGCACTATTTCTTAGAAGTTTCTTTCTAATAGCAAGTAGGACAAAGACAGCTTTAGTCAGGCAAACAAAGATGCCCAGGACAATCGGCCTATTTGCTATTAATGTTTCTTCAATAGGTAGACTGCCACCAAGATCATTAAAAGCAGAGCACCAATTATATAATATAAAACATAGCTGCTTGCAGATGGTTTCTTTTGCTCACAAGTGTTTATGTGAACACATTTCCCCTCTTCACAAATATCTTTTGTACAGGCATCAAAATCATCACACTTTACACTTGCACAAAGATCCTTGTTCTTTATGTAAACTAGTGGCTTCTTCAAATTTGTCCACAAATTATCATTTGGCTTTTCTTTCAAATCAACATAAAAAGAAAATAAATAGTCCTGACTAGTTAATTTTTCTGGTATTATTCCAATTACTGTGGAATCATTTACAACAAAGAAATCCTGCTCGCTTTGTATTAATTTTGCGTTAGAAATAAGTGCAGGATCATATTCTAAAAGAATAAATGGTTTTTCTATAGTTTCATCTGGCGAGCTAAGGTAGTAATCAAAATGGATTCTATATCCCTCAAATTTAAAGTTTGAAAGAAGCTTTGTTGTTTTTACCTTCAAAGTTATTTTTATTTTATTTGTATCTAGAACATAATCCCTCAGCCCAATCTCATTATCTTCAAAGGTCATGTCTTCTTTATTATAAACCTGTTTCATATCAAGGACAAAGTTATCAATTATAACTTCATCATAGTTTTCGCCTATTGGTTCATTAGTGATTTGGGAACTCACACTACAACCATTAAAACAGCACACTAAGCCATCAGAATAAATATATTTTCCATCACATTTTTGTCCCTTGCTACAAATCTCACAGCTATTTACTTCTAGCTCGTTGGTGTCAATTGGCTCTGTTTTTGTTGTTGAGCCCCCTCCGCCGCCAAGATCTTCATCATCAACAGGGGCAGTATAATTCATAACAAACGTGTCTTCTATACTCCAGTCACTACAATGTCCCCAAGTAGAATCATTATTATCACAGGCCTTCACAGACCAATAATAAGTTCCATTCGTGGCTAAGGAAAAGGAATAGTTTATATCTGGAGTATTTACATCCAAAGTACTGTTTCCTCCAGAAGTAGTTCCGGCCCTTAAGAAATATAAAATTGAGTCATTCTCGTCATCAGTAGATTCCAGCCAATCTAATGTAACTGTCCCATAGCTTGTTTTATCTCCTTCATCAATAAGCAAAGGCACTGATGGTTCTGCGTTTGAACTTACAACTTGTGCAGTTACTGTTACAAGTTCTGAATACACAAAAGGAGAAATCACTAATGTTAAAAATAAAACTACTATAAAAAATAAACAATTTCTAGACATTTATACAATTGTTTTTTTGTGATTAATAAAGGTTACCGTCTTTTGTACAAAATAAATGCCATAAACAGTATTACTGCCGCCATAATTATTACTAATACATATAACAAAGTATTACCATCACTTGAGCTATTGTTTTCAGGATTATTTGCTAAAGGGGCATTTTGATCCGCATTTAGATCTTCTTGCTGTTGTTCATAGGCATACCATTCAGGAACCTCATCATATGATGTTTTCTTTGTTTCTCCGCCTAAATTTACCTTTATCTTGCCCACAGTAGAGTTAAATATTTTTGTTCCACCCTGCCCCAAACCAACATCAGCCCTTTTAACAGTCACTAAAATTTCATACTGTCCGGAGTCTACAAGGGGGGTAATAGAAACCATTACCTTTTTTGTGTCTGTGTCATTTAAAACCAAATCATTTTCAGAAATTTTATAGTCAAATAAGTCGTCAATATCTCCATCCACAACACTTAAAGACATAGAATACATTCCAGGATCACAAACAGTTGCTGAATCCGCATCATTATTGTATACTGTAAAATCAAAGTAATATTCTTGGCCTTTTATTGCATTTAAATCGTACCCGCCCGCAAGAGCAAGGCAGGAAATACTAAGGGATAAAGAGGATAAGATAAAGACACTAATCAGAAAATAAATACTTCCTTTCATACAATTCATACCTTTCACTCAAATAAATAAAGGAAGATAAAGTTTTTATGATGATGCTTCAGTAGTTACTGAGAAAGTTCCCGTATAATCCCCGGTAGGTGTGCTTATAGGAATATCTAACCAAGTATAAACATTATCTGTACTTGATGTTGGACTTGTTCCTCGTCCCCAAGCAGTATGGATAGTATCTGCTGCACCAGTAAATGGTGTTGAACTTACTGCATCATTACTTAAATACCAACTTATATTGCCATCAGCAATTGTGTTACCACCACTAGTTAAACTACTTGCATCCATTTTTAATTCTAAATTCTGGTTTCCGCTATGTGTAGCAATTATATAAGCATTAACTGTTTGTCCAGAGTCAAAGGCATTATTTGTTGTATTTGCGCTCCCTGAAAAAGTCCCGGCAGTCGTATCTAATGACATACCTGTTGTTCCAGAAACTAAGATTCCAAGAGTATCCGCAACATAAGCAATTTCTAAATCACTTGATGCCGGAACTGCATATTTATCATAAATTTTAACATAAATTTCTGCCCCAGCCTCTAAAAATTTTACTGTCCAATCCCCTGCTTCTATAGTAAAACAGTTTGTATCCGTAATAGCTATTTCCGCAGTACAACCATCTGCAGAATCTGTTTGAGTCAAGGTTCCATCTGCCATTGACAAAATCACATGATCCCAACTTGCTGAACTTGCGTTTGTATCTGCCACAGTATAGATTTCTATTTCTGTTGCACCCCAATTTATATCACTTAATCCATTTGGGTCCCCTGCTATAACTTGAACTGTGAATGCTGTCCCAGGGGCAAGTGCTTTATATTTTTCACAACTAGTTGAACAAATATTCACATCTTGCAATATTGGGCTTGCATTACCAACTGTTGCAGTTACAGATACATCAGCAGAACTAGAAAAATTTAACAAAAAAATAAACAGCCCCGCGAAAATAAATATTAAAAAGAATTTTCCTATTCTCAAAAAGCCTTTATTTGAAATCATAAACAATCAATCTCCCTTGAATCCAAATGTGATAAGATTTGTATATATAAAACACAAACATAATTTATAAACCCTTGCATCTTCACAAGCAAAAAATCACTAAGACCCCTCACTTGTAAAAACTATAGAACTACTATAATCTCCGTGATATGCCCCAACAGGAATATCTAGCCAAAACCACATACTAAAATTATCACTTGTAGGGTAGCTCCCTGACCCCCAAGTAGTTATAAGTCTTTGAGATGAACCAGTCATAGATACTGCAGAGCCGTAATCATCACTATTTTTAAATTTTTGAAGATTTGGAGTAATAATATTTCCCCCAGATGTAAACGGGTTTCCGTTAACATCAACATTTATTGATGAATTTCCATTATGTGTAACCACTAAATAATTGTGGGCCTGATCTGTTAGAATATCATTCTCAGTAGTGTTGGGATTTCCAGAATAGATTGCTGACGCAGCGTCCACAGTAATTCCAGTAGTAGTTTGCATTGTTTCAGTATCTGTTCCACTATTTGATAATCCCAAAACATCTGTTGCATAAATTTTACAATTCCAAACTCCGGATGTATCTTTTACACTTGCTGAAATAGTCGCGCTATAACTATTTCCCGCTGTGTTTACCATATCTCCTAAATGACAATCCCAACTTCCAGAAGTACATGCTACTTCACTTGAACTTGGGCTCCAACAAATATAAATTTCGTTCCCGTCAAGCCCAGATCCCGCGTCAGATATTGTTGCAGTTAAAGCATAATTACTTCCGGTTAGTTGACTCTCAGAATTCATACTTACGGATGAAATAGTTGGTGCGGTATGATCAATTCTTAAAGTCCCCGTACTTGAATCAGTACTAGATGTTGTTGTATTATACAAGTTTAAGTCAATATAATAATTTCCATCAGTTACGCCCACCACATTCAAATCATAAACACATCTTGTTGAATCTTGGAAGTTCGAATCTACACAAGACATTCCAGATATATTCGCATAATCTAATACATTTAAATCCACTAATTCTGTTTCAAATCCGCCTTGGCTGCTAGAAACATAAATTTTTAGATTTAGGCCAGTAGACGGATCGGAAGTAGTGCTATAAAATTCAACATCTTGGACCTCAGTATTATAGTTGCCAGAAGTAGGAGTGGTATAATTTACATCAAAATAGCTTGCTACAGGCACTACAGGTCCCGCAGCAAAAGCATACCCCACAAATCCACTTGTTCCAGGGTTTATTAAATATCCAATGTGCACATTATTATCTGCATCTATTTTAAGACTAGTACCATATATTCCAGAATTTGAATTAGTGTCTACTACCTCTGTATACCAAGTAGATTCAACTTTGTATGCCATTTCTAAAGTGTTATCAGTGTCGTTAAAATGTGATATGTGCGGTACGCCACTTGAGTTTACGTCTATTGAACAGTATTTTCCAACAACGTCAGTAGATGCTGCAGTCTCGGTACTCCAACTTCCATTATAATATGCAAACTTCAGGTCTTGAGTAAAATTGCCCCCCCTATCCCAATAACAAGCATAAAGATTATCGGAAGTATCTATTGCTAAACCCACACCATTACCCCAACAAACATCGCTTGTGTCAACCCTTGATATCACCCAAGATCCAGAACTATTTGTTGCATATTTCAAATCATAATTTGTGTTATCACAATAAACTATATGGGCAAACCCAGAGCTATCAAAAACAATTGCCGTGTTATATCCATCCTTTTCAGAGGCATTTACATCAATTCCAGTTGTGGCCCAAGAGCCATTATAGTAAGCATAATACAAGTCATCTACGGCGGAGGTACTGTAATAATCCAAATAAGCCAGCCCTAAGTTTCCACTGCTATCTGAGGCTATTGAGCTGTATTGTCCAATAACTGTGTGGCTTTGATCCACAATGGTTGGGCTTGCTTGCCACGAAGATGTTGCATCAGTCCATTTTAGATACCTCATATCCCTGTTTGCACTTGTAAGGTCATAATAAGAAACATGCAAATTGTCACTTGGGTCCATACAGGCCCAAATATATTGTGGGTTATAAGCCCCAATATTCGCTATAGTCCAACTTCCACTCGAATAGTATGCGTGTCTTAAATTAGAACCTGAATTATTTCTATAAATTAGATTTGGAATACCATCAGACGTTACATCCATTTTTAATAGATAAGGATACCCTGCAGTCCCAGTTCCAATTGCCTCAACTTGGGTTAATGACCAGGTATAAGAGTATGAGCAAGCAGCAAAAAGAACACAAAAAATAATTACAATAAAATATTTGTTCATGCAACCCCTATTTCCTAGTTTTTAAGATTATAAAATAAACACCCAAAGAAATAAATATTGCTATTGCATCCAGAATTCCAAAAATGTCGTTTTCTTTAAAAGACATCAAAAGGTGTAAGTGGAATCCGCCAGAATAGAAGGGGTAGAATAATGCCAAATAATATTTTCCGCCCCCAAGGATATAATCTAAAAGTAAGTGTAACAATGCTCCGCCTGCAATAATAAGTCCATATTTTCCATATTCTTTGTTTTTCAAAAACACAACCAAAGAAATTGCTAATAAACACAGCACAAACCCAATTGTATGGAAGAAATACCCATGTGCAAAAAATGAATCCGGCCCAAGAATAAATTGTAATGCAAAATCTAAATCCATTACTAATCCAGAAAGTCCAGCAAATACAAGCCAGTACTTTCCAAAATATTTTCTGAAAGGATAGAAAGCACCAATATTAAATAAAACATGTAATGCAGGAAATGGCATATCAATACCCCAAACTATATAATCATAATTAGCATCATTTAAAAATATTATATATTTATTGTATATAGAAGAGGTGGTATTGTGTATATAGCAAAAGTTTTAGAAGAACACAAAGAAGGAAAGGAAGTTGAAATCAAAGGATGGGTTCACAGAATAAGAAAGATGAAAGACAAAGTCTTTGCAGTAGTTCGTGATACAGATGATATTATCCAAGTGGTTTTTAGCAATAATGCCTCCTCTTTTAATGATGCTGAAAAACTTAAGATGGAATCAGCACTTATAGTTAAAGGAAAATTAATTAAATCAGAAAAAGCCCCAAACGGCTATGAAATCCAGGCAACTAAGCTTGATGTTGTTGATATTGGAGAAGATTTCCCTATTCAAAAAGACTTTTCTACAGAATTCTTAGCAGATAACAGGCATTTATGGCTGAGAAGCAGAAAAATGAATGCAATTTTAAAAATCAGAAGCACAGTTACTGGTGCAATCCATGAATATTTTAGAGGCCAGGGCTTTAATGAGTTTCAAAGCCCAATATTCCAGTCCACTCAATGTGAAGGTGGAAGTGAACTTTTTGAAGTTAAGTATTTTGATAAAAAAATGTATCTTACTCAGACATGGCAATTACCTGCAGAAGCAGGAATATTTTCTATGGAAAAAATTTACACAGTTTCTCCAACATTTAGAGCAGAGAAATCTATTACTTCACGACATCTAACCGAATTCTGGATGATTGAAGCAGAGATGGCTTGGATGAAGTTTGAAGATATGCTAGAAGTTGGTGAAGGTTTGATTAAGGCCTGTGTAAAAGCAGTTCTTGATAAAAACAGAAAAGAACTTGAAGTTCTTGGGAGAGATCCAAAAAAGCTAGAACCAACAGTAAAGAAAAAGTTCCCACAGATTACTTATACTGAGGCACTAAAAATTCTAAAAGATAAATGTAAAATGGACATAGAATGGGGAAAAGATCTACGAACTGTAGAAGAAGAGAAACTTATGAGCTTGTATGATGTCCCGGTTATAGTGACTCATTATCCAAAAAAAGTAAAAGCTTTCTATATGAAAGAAGATGACAAAAACAAAGATGTTGTTTTAGGTTCGGATTTCCTGGCTCCAGAAGGGATTGGGGAGATTGTTGGTGGTTCTGAAAGAGAGTCCAACATAGATTCAATTAAGAAAAGATTAAAGGAGATGGGCGAAGATCCAAAGAACTATGGATTCTACTTAGACACAAGAAAATATGGAAGTGTTCCTCACTCTGGATTCGGAATGGGCCTAGAAAGAGTAGTAAGATGGATCTGCGGATTAGAGAACATTAAAGATGCAATTGCATTCCCCAGAACTCCAAATAGATTTTACCCATAACTGATAAGAATTTATTCTTATCTTCCTTTTTTTTATTATGAAAAAAATATTTTTGTTTTTATTACTCATTTTCGTAATTTTCTTGTTTAGTGGCTGTACTTCAGACATAACTAGTACAGAAGACACAAATACACAAAAAGATCCCAATATAAAAAACACAATAGATTTGAATGACATTAAATTTGAGGATGCTCAAGAATATTTGGAATTAGAATCAGACAGGATTGGAAAAGTGCAATACAAAAAAATAAAATTAACGAATGGAAGCTATTACTATATTCTTAACAAAACTGAAGGCATATTTAAAAAAATTTCTGAAATAAACAAAGAGCCATTCACCAAATTCTTGACAAAAAACGTTTCTTTTAAAGATTCAAAAAAACCAGAAAATGTTTTGGAAGATATTTACACACAAAACGATACAATTGATACATTACTAAAAAGCATTGACAAAAATTATGGGCATAATTTTAACAAAAAATTAACGGACCAAGAAATGTGGGCTATTGTGAAGAACTTATTTGATTGGTATAAAAACAATGCCGAAACTGGAGATTGCCCAGTATCAATGCAATATGTAGAGTCAAGTTCACAAAACATAGATCACTTGAGCACCCAGGCAGAACTATTCAAAGATACTGGTAAGATCTGCCTTGCTGCTTGCATACAAGGTGGATTTGTAACATATGCTTTACTCACAAGGTTAGGAATACCAAGAGATAAGCTTATTGTTGCAAACTTGGCCGGCAATTGGCCATTAGAATATTTTTCAATTGAAACTGACGAAAACGGAATTACAAAAAAAGTTCCAAATATTGAAAAGATAAAAACAAAAATGACTGGAATGGGACTAACAACTATAGAAGATTTCTTTGCATATTCTGCGGGCCATTATTATACAGCATTACAAATAGGAAATCAATGGTATGCAATAGATGGACTGGCATATAGTTGTATTATTCCAGAAACCCCGATACCCATTGGGGGTGCTGCAATGGCAACCCAATTCCCATTTAGAGTGTTTGTTTTGCCACAAAAAGAAAATTGCACAACAGAATTAGAGTTAGGTTGTCAAGAAACACCTTTGGGAGTTCCATTACTCACAAAAGGGCCACAGTTAAATTGTAAAACAGCAAAGTAAACCCTTTTAGAAAGAGAAAAATAAAGAATAATTGAGTAAGATATATATATTTGGTAATAGTTATTTATCTACTATTGGGGTGATTTATAGTGAACAACTTTTCAAAGATAGTTATTACAATTCTTTTAATTTTAATTCTTGCATCTTTTACTTTTGCAGGAAGTCTCTTAACCCAGAAAACAACAATAAGGGGTATTGAAAGAACATATTTGGTTTATTTGCCAACAGGATTTGACGCAACAAAAACCTATCCGCTGGTTTATATGTTCCACGGAATGGGAAGCGATGCCACTTTTGCAGCAAGTGATTATTACAATATAAAAGGCTTAGCTGATAGCAAGGGCTTTATTGCTGTTTTCCCTGATTCACTAAAGAACTTACCCCCAAAGAATTTTTCGTTTTTATGGGTAAACATTCCCGAATATGATGTAGCTGGTTTCCCAGGAAACCAAAAATATATTCGATGGGACATAGGTCATATCCAAGCATCAAACAAATGTGACTCCCAAGATTTAGATTTTGTTAGCAACATCCTAACAAAATTAAGTACAGATTACAAAGTATCTGCAGATCACGTTTACTTTATGGGCCACTCATATGGTGCTTTATTTAGTTATTATGCCTCAATGTGTTTGCCAAGCAAGGTTACTGCTTTTGCAGGGCATTCAGGGGGATTAGTAAACTATTATAATATGTTTTATTTCCCAATAGCTGCAACTAATGCAAAAACAAATGCAGCATTAAAAGTTCCCGGACTTTTGATACACTCTACTGATGATTCAGTAGTTCCTTATTCATGGGATCAAAAATTACAAACAGAATTAACAAACAAAGGCCACCCAAATCAATTAATTTCTTTAACTGGAATGGGCCACAACTATGACAAAACAAAGAATGAGTCAATTTGGACTTTCTTTATTAATAATTCTACACCACTTCCACAGCAGATTGCCTGTTCTACAAATCTAGAATGTGGAACAAACACAGATTCAGCAAATTATTGTTCAACTAATGCTTTGAAGAAAGACACCTTAGTAAATACCTGTGTTAATCCAGGAACAACTGCATCATACTGTAAAAAAGAAACAGTTACTAACTTAGTTCAGCAGTGTTCTTCTAGTCAATTATGTGAATCTTCACAATGTAAAGATATAGCTTGTTTTGCTAATACTGACTGTGGAGTAGATTCATTTATAGGTAATAATTTCTGTTCTGAAAATAATGTATTCAAACAAAAAGAAACATTTACATGTAATAATCCTGGAACAACAAGTTCATCTTGTTCAAAAAACACAGGAAATATTTTAATGGAAAGTTGTTCTCCAACCCAAGAGTGTTTTAGCGGAGAGTGTAAGAAAATTTCTTGCTTCCTAAACACAGATTGTGGGGCAGATGCTCTTGTTGGAGAAAATTATTGTCAAAACAATGATGTTTACAAGAAAAAGCAAATGTTTTCCTGTAATGATGCCGGAAAATGGACTTCCTCTTGTTCAAATAATCTTGTTGATACCTTAGTAGAAGATTGTGAGTACGGCTGTGAAGCTGGTGCTTGTGTTGTTCCAAAATGTTTCTCAAATACTGATTGTGGAACTGAGAGCTGGACATCAAGCAACTTTTGCTCAGAAAATAATGTTTTAAAGACAAAAGATATTCCAACTTGTGAAAATCCAGGAACTCTATTAGCAAATTGTGTTGTAAAAACAGAAAATGTTTTACAAGAAACTTGCTCTAACTCTTGTTATGAGGGTTCTTGTTTTGTGCCTTCCTGTACTCTAGATTTAGATTGTGGTGCACCATCAGAAAGCGCAAATTATTGTAAAAGCGGAAATGTTTACAAAGAGATAACTTCCTTTGGTTGTTTAAACCCAGGGCTATTCAACTCAAGCTGCCAAAGCAACAAGAATGAGATTTTAGTAAAGACTTGTGAATTTGGTTGTGAGAGTTCAGAATGTATTGTAAAAATTGTTTCTTCATGGGAAGCAAAGTTCTTAGCAAGTTTATTAGATTACAGCGGAGTAGTATGGAAAAATAGCGGTAAATGGTCTGTAAGTTTTGACTACGGTTCAAACGGAATAATAAACCAAAGTTTCTTTGATTACCCGACATATAATATCCTTTCAATAGATGTTGAACAAAAAATCCCTTCTCTTTGGTGGGGATTATGGACTGGCCCAAATGGAAGCTTAGGACTTTATAGACAAGATGCATATGGTGGAAACAAGCTAATTAAATCATTGTTTTCAACAACTAACAGATACCCTGTTTACATGTCCTTACTTGGAAGTAATCCTTTGATCCTATATCAAAACTTACAAAACAAGGCAGTTATAATAAAGTTCAACAACAAAGCACAGAACATCGGAAGCACAACAATAGCTCTTCCAGATAGTTCTTGGAAACTATTAAGATTAGTAACCAACCATACTGATAAGGTTGCTGTTCTTCTTACAAATAACACAGAATTCAAAGTATGGGAACTAAACTCTAGCTTAGCAAAAACAAATGAATATACTTTCCCTATACCAGAAGGGTATTCTCTTGCTGATTTAGAAGTTGGCTATGCTTTATTAGATGGTAGTGATGCTTTAATCCTAGATGTTTACAGCGGAACTGAATACAATATTCCTACAAATGGTTTAGATGCTTCTGATTTAGAAATAAGGGCAGATGGAAAGCTTTTAGTTCTTACTTCAAACTCTTATGGAGAAGCACAAGTTCTAACTGTTAGTAATGGAATAGTAGAAAGCACAACTAATTACGCAGCTCCTAATTAGGAGCCCCTCTTTTTTCTTTTATTCTTATAGGGAAATAGACCTGTTACTCTTACCTTATTCTTGCTTATTCCCCGCCAAAAAACACTTTTCCTAATTTAGGATCTTTTAATAGGTCTTTACTTTTCCCAAACAATTTCAATTCTCCACCTTCAAGCACAACTGTTTTGTCTGTACATTCCATTGCTTTCTTTGCATTCTGTTCAACCATTAAAACTAGTACTCCTGATTCAGCAATTTCTTTTATTTTTGCAAAGGTTTCTTTTATTAATTTGGGGCTTAATCCTAAAGAAGGCTCATCCAACAAAAGCACTTTAGGGTCTAACATCATTGCTCGCCCTATTGCAAGCATTTGTTGTTGTCCGCCACTCAAAGCATACGAAAGCTTCTTCTTGAATTTGTGTAATTCTGGAAAGAATTTATATACCTTTTCAAGATTCTGTTCTGAAACCTTTTTGTCTTTTAGATAATAGTTTCCAATAAGCAAGTTTTCCTCTACTGTAAGATCTGCAAAGTTTATTCTCCCTTGCGGAACATATGCAACACCTTCAAATATCAGCTGATATGGCTTCAGACCCACAAGCTCTTTATCCTCGAACTTTATGCTCGACCCTTTTTCCAAGGTAGCAATATTAAATATAGATTTCAACACAGTGGACTTTCCTGCTCCATTTGGTCCAATTATAGACACAAATTCCCCCATTTGGAACTCAAGATCAACATTCTTCAGGACCTTCAGTTCTTCATATCCTGCATTAAGGTTATGTATACTTAACATTTATTTCCCCCCTACTTCTATTCCTGGCGATAATACAAACTTCATTGGAACTAGCCCAAATGCTACCACTTCACTACGACTCTGATCTTTAACTGCCCCCAACTTCTCATAAAATTCTGCAAGGCCAGGTTTTGCATTAAAAAGCAAGGCAGTAGCATTTTTCTTTGTTAAATATTCCCTTAACGCGCCCAACAAAAATTTTGCAAGACCTAGCTGCCGATATTCAACTTTAGAAAAATAATAAGAGCCAACATATAAATCATGGCCTTCCCATAACCCCTGCTTTAGGTGGCTACAACTAACACTGGCGACAACTTTACCCCCGGGGGTAACTAATTGAAACCTTTTTGTGTTATTACCTGCTTTAACAATTTTAACATTTTGTTTCATAAATTCTACAGTTCTCTTTCTTTTTTCAATCTCTTCTTTTAAGGTTTCAATAACTATTTTTGCATCCTCGGGGGATTTTATTTTTCGTTTTAACCGGGATTTTGGATCTAACCTCAATACTTTGGCGATTTCCCTAATCACCATTCTATTCACCTTTCTTTAGCAATACGGCCACTATTGATTCTTTATGTTTCTTGCAAATAGTTTTTTCTATCTCTTTAACTTGTGTTTTTGATAAATTAAATCTATTCTTATAAAAATCATTAATTGAAATTGTATAATTAACCTTCTTTGTTTTTATCACCTTAAATTTGGACTTCTCTGCTAAATCCAAAAAACTCTCATCACTAAACATCTGCCGATAAATGTTCTTTTTATGTTTTAGGTATTCCTCAATCTTTATCTTTATTTTTCTAAGTACATCTTCTGAATTAACAAACATAATCAACAAGAAATATCCATTCGGCTTTAAGCTAGCATAAACATTATCCAGAAATTTGCTTTGGTCTTTTTTGTTTAGATAGTGTAAAGTATGCCTAGACATTGCAAAGTCATATTTTTCTTTTTCCAAAGGCTTCAGAAAATCCGCCTTTATGTTTTTTATACCTTTTACTTTAATGAATTTTTTTGAATCAGAATCAATATTATCAATACTCGCCACAATCTTTTTTTTATCCAATAAATTCAGTAGTTCTTTCCCTAAGATAGAGTTCGCTCCACCATAGTCCGCAATTAATGGTTTTTTTGTTTTTATTTTATCAACTAGTAATCCCAAAAGCTTTTTGTTATACTTAAAGTATAGAGTATCAAAGTCTTTACTTTTTGCAAGTCCAAACTTCTTACCTTGGTCTTTAACAACAGCCATAATATAATCACTCATATTTTACAAACTTTCCATCTTTAACTGTCTTAATTATTATTTTTTTTACTGCGTCCCCTTTCGAGTCAATGCTAAATGTTCCGCTTACACCAAAATAATTTTTTGTATTGTATAAGCAGGTTTTTACTTCTTCTACTTTGTCTCCAAATTTTTCGAAGCAGTTACTTAGTAACATTACTGCATCATAAGTATTGGCTGCAATTGTATCTGGCTCTGATTTAAACTTGTTTAAGTAGTTATTATAAAAAACTTTTACCTTACTGTCATCACTACTTAAAGCATCATAAGAATAAGGGTATTTTACCCCTTCGACAAGAAAGCCAGCAATTTTAACCAAATCTGGGCCTTCTGTTCCAACCATATAGAATTGAGCATTTAAATCAATCTCCTTTGCCTGAACCAATATAGTTCCAAATTGCTTAGCAGTAGACATTGGAAAAATATCTGTTGGATTCTCAGATTTAATTTTTGCAAGAGGCTGCTTAAAATCCATTTCTGAAGATTCAAAATATTCTATTAATCCTACCTTTTTTCCCTCTGCTTCTAAAGCAGGAACAAAATACTTTAGGTAACCTGACCCAAAGGCGGTGTTAATTACAAGTAGATGTATTGTATCACTTTTCATATTCTTTGCAACAAATTTTGCAAATATTGGTGCTTCCTGAGCACTATTGTGCATTAACCTAAATATATATTCTCCAGCATCAGATATTTCTGGAGTTTGTGCACCAGGAATCATAAGTATTTTTTTCTGTTCTTCTGTTATAGGGGCTACGGCAAGTACTTCGGAAGACCCGCTTGGACCAATAATATAATTTACATTGTCATAATCAAGTAATTTATTTGCCACAGTTACTGCAATATCGGGTTTGTATTGAGAATCCTCAAAGACAAATTCTAGTTTGTATTTCTTGTCTTTATTTGAATCAAGTTCTTCCTTTGCAATAGCAATTGCATTAGAAATATATTCTCCTGCATCAGCCCTTACTCCCGTTAAAGGAGCAATTACCCCCGTTTTTATTATTCCTGTTTCTTTAGGACTAAAAGAGATAATAATCAAAAATACAACAAGTAAAATTACCAATGCCCCTATTCCCCAAGACCATAACTTATTCATATTATTCACCTAAATATGCTTCCAACACTGCTTTGTTCTTCTTCACTTGATTAGGAGTTCCTTTTGCAATTACTTCTCCTTGCCCCAATACATAAACTATATCTGCAATGCCCATAACAAAATCCATATCGTGCTCTATAAGCAATATACTCTTCCCGGCTTTCTTTTCTTCTAATAGGATCCGTTTTATCTCGGTTCTTAGTTTAGGGGTCACTCCAGCTACTGGTTCATCCAACATTAAAAGATCATGTGGCTTTGCCAAAGCAACCGCCAAATCCAAAAGCTTTCTTTGGCCATAGCTCAAGTTATGTGCTTGAGTATCTGCCCTCTTATCCAAGCCCACCTTATCCAATGCTGCCCTAAGCTTATCCTCACTAAGTCTTGTTCTTGTAAACAGATTCTTGAAAAAACCTGTATCCCCATTATCAACCGCAAATTCTATATGGTCTGCCAGTTCCAGATTCTTAAACAACCTGACCTGCTGGAAAGTCCTTGCAATCCCTTGATTTGCTCTTCTATAAGGGCTTAACTTACTAAACTCTTTTTCTCTGAAATATAGCTTCCCTTGATCTTGCTTTTGTAATCCAGATATAATTTCAAAAAGAGTAGATTTCCCGCTTCCATTTGGGCCTATGAGTGCAGTTATCTTCCCACTTAGCACATCAATGGAGACATTATGCAGAGCTTTCACTCCACCAAATGCTTTTGTTACTCCTCTTGTGTGCAATATATTTTCCATAACACCACTAATCATACTTTATTCTGCCCATTAAGCCTTTAGGCCAATATATTAAAACCAAGATTAAGATAATTGCATAAATCAGAATTCTTGCTGGCCCCAGAATAGAAGATGGAAGCCCTACAAATCTCAAAATCTCTGGTACAGAAGTAATAATTGCTGCCCCAAGCACAGGCCCCCAGAAAGATGCCAACCCGCCAAGAATAGCAATAGTTAAAATTACAATCAAAGGCTGGAGCAAGAAAGAATAAGGGTCTATAAATGTTATAAAACTTGCAAAGATTAGACCCGCTAATCCACAGATTGCCCCTGCAAAGAACAGAACTTTGTATTTTACTGCGTTTGTATTTTTTCCAAGAACCTTAACAGAAACTTCGTCATCTCTTATAGCTTCCATCAGTTTTCCGAACCGCGAGTTAACAAGCTTCCAAACTATTAGCATTACAATTACAAGCACAATTGTTGAGAAAAATAAGAACTCCCCAGGGGTTCTAAACACATACCCAAAGATCTCGGGTTTTGCAATACCGGCAATCCCAAAAGCACCATTTGAGAACTCTGAATTGATTAGAATTGCAAAAACAACATAAGTAAACCCCAAAGTAGCAATTCCAAAATAGTCTCCTTTTAGCTTCTTTGTTATAAGCTGCAAAGCAATAGCAAAAAGCCCAGGAAGCACAATCGCCACTAAGGCAGCAGGCCAGAATCCCAGCCCCGCTTTTGTTACTAGGGCATAAGAGTAAGCACCTATTCCCACAAATGCAATTAATCCCAAGTTGAATAGACCCAAATATCCGATAGTCAAGTTAGCTGCTACTGCAGTTAAAAGGTTGTAAATGAAGAACACTAACACAGTAAAAAGATAATTAAACATAGTTACCCCATTTTCCATAAAAAATAGGGTATATAGTTATATAAACTTAAGTTTGTGGTTAAAGAGTTGAAATAAAAAAATCATTGTGGTTGGGTTACTCTTATTCCATCCACAACTTTCTCTACTTTAAAGGCTGCTGAAATGTTTCCGCCGTCCTTGTCAAAAATGTAGCTTCCAGTTAACCCTGTATAAGTTTGGGTTAACATATAATCTTTAAGCACAGTAGAATCAAGTGTTTTTTTGTCTTCTATTGTTTTCTTTAAAATGTTAAAAGCATCATAGGCAAACAAGGAAAACACTTTTTCTGGAATTGATAACCCACTAAGTTCCTTTATTTCAATTTCCATTTCTTGAGTCATTATTGGAACATCAATTATAGATCCATAAACTCCTTCCGCAGCAGACCCAACTGTCTTTATTAGACCATCTTCTATAAATTGCGGTGCCATCAAAGGAATTGTTATTCCTAGTTCCTGCCTCTGAGTAAGTAAATTAGCTAAAGAGCCAGTATATTGTGCAACATATATTAAATCTGGGTTTAGGCTTGCAATTTTAGTCAATTGCATTTTTAAATCCTTGGCATTCTGTTCATTGGATTCTTTTGCAACAATTTTTCCCCCAAGTTCTTCATATTTTTTTATGAATGCGTCAGAAATTCCTTTGGGCCAATCGCTCTGTTCTACTATTAAGGCAACTGTTTTCGCACCAAGTTTAGTATACACATATTCTGCATCAAAAGTGCCCTCAAAGTCATCTAATGGATATAAAGTAACCAAAAATTCTCCAGCATTTTTTAAACCTGGATTGCTTGATGTTGGACTCAAAGTAAGAATTTTTGAAGCCTCAGCAATTGGCATTCCAGCCAAGGTCTCAGAACTACAAAAACCACCAATAATAAAATCTACTTGATCAATATGTATTAATTTGTTAAATGCTGTTGTTGCATCAGTGCCATTACATTTTCCATCTTCAACTATAAATTCTACTTTCTTTCCATCTATTTCATAATTTGCTTTTTCTGCCGCCAACTCTACTGCTGCGTTGTAAGATAAACCATATTGAGCAATATCACCAGTCAAAGGCCCAACAACACCAATCTTAATAACTTCTTTTTCGCTATTCCCACCAGTAAACACAACTACCAACACAACTATTACTATAATTAACACGGCTACAACAGCCCAACTAAAAACTTTATTTACCATAACATCCCCAAACTCTGCTGATAAGTAAAATTATCACTTAAACAAATAAATAACTATTGCCAACAAAATATATTATGGCTTTTAAAATCGTTAACTCAAGACTATCAGACAATCATATGCACACATCAAACTATTCTGATGGCCTGAACTCTGTAGATGAAATGGTAACCTATGCTGGAATCTTTGGCCTTAAAGAAATAACTATTACTGATCACTCTCAAGCAACAATTGATTGTTGGAGAATAGAAAAAGGAATTTATGCTGGTGGCCCATTTTGGAACAAAGATAGATACAAAAATGTTATTAATAATGTTGAAGTCAGATTTGGGCTAGAGGCAGATTTGTTAGATGAAAAGGGAAACATATGCGGGAATCAACATTCAAAAGAAATTGATTGGCTTATTCTTTCTGCACACCCAGAAACCTATAAAGGAGACTATGGCAAACTAACTGAAGGATATGAAAATGCAATTCTTAAAAACAAAGAAAGAATAAAATGTATTGGCCACCCAGAACTTAGCCCCAAACACCAAAGTGCAATAGCAGATCCTTCTGAGCATATAGACATCGAGAGGCTTACAGAGTTTGCAAACAAGCATAATGTTCCTTTAGAAGTAAATGGTTCAGATTTATTAAATGAAAAGTCTAATTTAAAAGTTCTAAACGCCATGCTAGAAAAAGCAAAACTAATTATGGTTAATAGCGATGCCCATAATCTTTATCAACTTAAAGAAGCAAGAAATGTTGCATACAAATACTTGGAAGATAATGGATTTTTAAGAAATTAGCAAGCGCTTATTTATATATGTTGTCGTGATGATCAAAATCTAAAAAAGTAATTAATTTTTCTTTTTTATCATAGCTAAAGACTAAAACAAAACTTTTGTCAATATGTACTCGTTTTTGATTTTTTAGATTGTATCTTAGAGGTTTATAGTTCTCTATTGTTTCTTCAGTTGAGGATATAATTTCATCCATTTTATTTTTTATTATCTTTAACCGAATTTTATCTTTGGTTTTTAATTTTTGAAGAATCTTTCTTAGATGGGGATGCACATCGTAATTCAGCATCCACATCACTCAAATAGACTATCAAATTCTTTTTTAGACATAGGCTTACTTTTGTAATTTTTTTCTAATTCAAGAATTTTCTGTACATATTCTTCTTTCAATTCTGGTTCAACTTCATTTGTTCCATACATATCAATAAACTTATTAAGAGCTTCACTTTTATCTTTTAAGTTATATTTTGCCTTTATTACACCCAAAACCCTGTTTGAATAATCATTTAATGATACTCTTGCAGATATTACTTCAGACATAAATACACCCCAAATACATATCGTATACACATTATGTGTACAAAAAGAGTTATAAACCTTACTGTTGAAATAATTGAAAATAAGAATAAAAAAAGAAAAAGAAGAAAGAAGGAATTATTGTGATTGTGCTACAAGTTTCCCATCTACTACTTTCTGAATAACATAATTTCCTTTTGCAGGAACCCCGTCTTTATCGAATTCGTGATATCCCGTTATTCCAGTAAAAGTTGTTGTCAACAAAGCATCTTTAACTTTCTCCATATCAGTAGATGTTCCCGCCTTCTCTATTGCTGCTTTTATCATGAACATAGCATCATAAGATCTTCCCGCAGTTAAATCTATTTCTGGTGTTTCTAGACCTGTTTTTGTTTTCAACTTTGCCAAAAACGCAGATTGGTCAATATCAGATTTAACTACATCTGTATAATACCCCTCAATCTGTGATCCTAAAGTTCTGATTGCATCCTCAGTTACAATTTGTGGTGAAAAAATAGTGGTTTCTAAGCCCATCTCTTTTGATTGAGTAACTAGTGCAGTAAATTCTTCATTATATTCTACTGTATATAATAAATCCAGGTTTGTTTCTTTTATCTTTGACAACTGGGTTTTCAGATCTTTTGCTCCTTTTTCATTATATTCCACAGTAGTTATTTTTCCGCCTAAACCAGTAAATGTTTCAGTAAATGGTTTTTCATAACCCTTACACCAGTCACTTAAACAAAGCAACATTGCAACGTTTCTCTTTCCTAATTTATTATAGATATATTCCGCATCATACTTCGCACCAAAGGTATCCAAAGGATACATTGCAAATGAATATTCTCCTGCTTTTTGCAATTCTGGAGATGTTGTTGATGCACCAATATTAATTACTTTTTCTTGCTCAGCTATTGGAGCAGTAGCCAATATCTCAGAACTACAAACAAAACCAATTATGTACTTCACTCCATCAACAGCTATTAGCTTATTAGCTGCCTCACTTGCTGCTTTTGCATCACATTTACTATCTTCATATATGAATTCTATTTTCTTCCCGTTAATAGTCCAATTCATATCATCTGCAGCTAATTCTGCACCACCCTTACTAGATAGACCATATACCCCCATGTCACCACTCATTGGTGCCATGAATCCAATCTTTATAGTATCCGCATCACTCTTACTTCCGCCGAATACTGCAATTAATACAATTACTACTGCAATTACCACTACTGCAATAGACCAACCGAATATTTTATTCACAATAATACCTCCAAATCATTAGTTTCATCAGTTAAAATAAGATATTATATATTGGCGGTTCCGAGTATATATTCTTACTACTGCTTGATTTTTAACAAAAGGGAAATAAATATATTCCTTTTTGTGCTTAATACAATTACATGCTTGATTTATTAGACAGAAAGATATTAACAGAACTAGATATTAACTCTAGGGCCCCCCTTACTGAAATAGGGAAAAAAGCAGGTGCATCGAAAGAGACTGTGAAATATAGAATAGACAAGCTAATAACTTCTGGAGTTATAACTGAATTCTACACTGCCTTCA
The DNA here is from genome assembly GCA_028710695.1 of Candidatus Iainarchaeum sp. GTDB lineage: Archaea > Iainarchaeota > Iainarchaeia > Iainarchaeales > 0-14-0-20-30-16 > JAQTTP01. The sequence continues at coordinate 7,856 of JAQTTP010000008.1, read as the reverse complement.
ATACTGCAAAGCTGAATCACTTCTATTACAAGCTTCTAATAAAACTCCACAATGTTACCCCCCAACTTGAAAACGAGATTTTGGATTACATAAAAAACCAAAAGTATTGTGCTTATCTAGGCAGTAGCCAAGGAAGCTATGATGTTGTTGTTCTACTTATGGTAAAAACACCAAATCAATTCCAAGGATTCATAACCGAACTTAAAAGAAACTATGGAGAACACATAATAGAGAAAGACATGCACTTTCCACTAAACATTAATAGATTTAATATTAGGCTATATGACGGCTGTGAAAAGATAAGAACTGTGTATGAACAAGATGAAAGAATAAACAATAAGGTAGATGAACAAGACATAAAAATACTAAATATTTTGTCAATAAATGCAAGAATGCCTTTAGTTGAGATTGGACAAAAGCTAAACTTAGATCCAAAAGTAATTAAATATAGAATAAAAAGATTAGAAAAAGAAAAAGTTATTTTGAGATACATGGTTGCAATAGACTACAACAAGCTAGGAAAGAAGTTCACACAAATAAACTTCATAATAAAAGACTTAGATTCAATCCCAGAAATTACAAACTTCTTCGACAGGACAAACAAATGCATACACTCAATTCAACTTCTAGGAAAATATGATTTGACAATAGAAATTTTTGTGGATGACAATGAAGAGATAAGAAACATATTAGGTGAATTCAAAAAGAAGTTCTTAGGAAAATATCTTTCTTATGATATTTTAGATTTATACAAAGAGTACACTATAATCTGGGGTCCTTTTTACTGGAACTAGATTTTTCTAAGAATAGTTTGCATTTCTAAAGCACCAATATCTTGGCTGTTCATTGATTCTGAAATTAGCGTTGGATTCATATTATATTCTTTTATTAAAGGGGCAAAATCTTTAAATTTGGGATAAGCATCCTTTTCCATTACCGCCCTATGGGTCTTTTCCCCTTTATCTGTAAACTCAACAGGATAAAAATGGCAATGTAATTCTTTCAAGGCCTTTGTGCCCAAAGTATTTTCAATTTTATTTAATACTTTTCTAAAATCTTCTGGATTATTTAAACAACCTAAATCCCTTGCATGTAAATGTCCAAAATCAACACAGGGCACAGTTCCACACACCCTACTTATCTCAAGAACTTCATCCAAACTACCTAACTGAGATTTTTTACCCATTGTTTCTGGAAGGACTTTTACTTTTCCAGAATAAGAGTCAGTTACTAAGTTTAAATTTTTTATAAAATCTTTTAAAGCATTTGGATTATTGTGAAATCCAGGGTGCAAAACCACTTTTTTGCTTCCAAGCCATTCTGTTTTTTCTAAAGTCCTTAACAGTTCTGTTCTACCATTTTCTAATTTTTTAGAATCCAAAGAGGTTAGTACAACATAATATGGACCATGCACAGACAAACTTACATCTAATTCTTCTGCTTTCTTTCTTAGATAATCTGCTTTATCTTTTTGTAACCTTGCACCATAAGTCATTAGGTACTCATAAGCGTTCAATCCTGTTGAGTTAATCCACTCTACTGCATATTTTCTATCTTTTCCGAACTTTGATTTAAAAAAATTAGGTGGATTCCCACTTGTTCCAAACCTTATTTTTGATATATCCATGAAAGGCCTCAAAAAATAAAAAAAAGGGAGAATTATTCTCCGCCCATTTGCTTAGCTACTTCTTGTTGATCTATGAAATATACATCAGTAGGTAAACCAAATGCATAACTCAAAGTACTACAGCTCCAAGACATATCAAATTGTGATTCTTCAGAACTATATGCTTTATCAGGATCATAGTCCCATGTACTTTTCCATGATTCTGCAGTAGAAGGAGTTGCATTCTTTGCCCCAATTCTTTTTCCATCTGGAATGTCCACATACTGCTTATATATTGATAAATACTCATCAGGTATTACAGACCCTGTGTCCTGCCAAACATAAGAAGTCATTGTATTATCCTTAAACTCTGTTTGTGCATTCAAAGGACTTGTTGCTCCCGTCAAACCATAAAAGTGCATATAATTCTTAAACTCTGATAAAATCATAGTAACTTTGTTTCCGTTTATATTATATTCACATTTAACTGTTTTTCCATCGTCAATAGCATCAACTATGTTCTTCCAGTCGCTTAAACTATCGCTTGCAGAATAAGTTTCTCCTGCTTTTACTTCTCCACCTGCTATTTTTTCTTCGCCAGTCGTACTACTTCCAACACACCCACTAAAAAGAAGTGCAAAACATAAAAGCACAACTAATAATAAACCTAAATACTTCATACCATTACCCCCTTAAACATTAATTTAATAACAATTATTCATAATTAACTATTTTTCCAGATTTTACAGTTCTCAAAGAATAACTTCTGATTCCATCGTGTAATGCATTTATACTAATTGTTCCAGATGATCCTTTAAAGCCTGTTAAAGCCTCTAAATAAGTTTTTATTCCATCAGAATCATATCCATTCTCATTTATTGCATTTGCAATTATAAACACTGCATCATATGATTCTGCAGTCCAAAACCCATAAGGAACATCAACACCATATTTTTCTTTATACTTTTGTGAAAACATTAAGTACATCTCAGAATTTGAATCAAAAGATGGAGTTGTGAAGATCATTCCTTCAAAAATAGTTGGATCTTTTTCTATCACAGATAGATTACCAGTTACATCGTTTCCAAATATCTTTGCTGTAGAACCCTGTTCTAAAAGCTGTTTAACAATTAATAAAGTTGCATCTGGGGCCTGCGGAGATATGAACACTATCTCTGCACCTGATTCTACAATTTTTGATACTTCCGTTTTGAAATCGTTTGTCCCAGTTACATATTGATCATAATAAACTACTTGACCAAATTTCTCTACACCTGTTTTCAAATTTGCAGCTATTGGCTCTGCATAATCTGTTTTCTCAAATAAAATTGCTACTTTTGTATAGCCTTGTGCTTTTATTGCATTTGAAATTACTTCGCCTTGCACAGCACTAGAAGGAGAGGTTCTAAAAATATAATCTCCAAAGTCAGAATACTTTGGGCTTGTAGTTATAGATGCAAGTTGTATCACTTTATTTTCTTCGCTTAAAGATGCTATTGCCAAACTTTCCGGACTACAATGGCCTCCCAAAATTACTTTTACACCATCTTGGAATATCAATTTGTTTGCTCCGGCAACTGCGTCTTGAGCATTACATTTTCCATCTTCTGCAATTAATTCAATCTGTTTCCCGCTTATTCCGCCCTTGTCGTTAATTTCATCAATAGCAAGGCTTACTGCCTCATAAGACCCATACTTTGCCATTGGGCCAGTCATTGCACCAACATATCCAATTTTGTAGGTTTCTGTTGTTCCTGAAAAAATAATAAGTAAAACAATTACAATTGTTAGAACAAGAACAATAAAAAAATTCACTAATCTTTTTTTATCCATAAATACACCCACTTATACCTAACCCCTTATTCCTTTCTTGATTCCAAATAAGCCCTGTGGCCTTATAATAAGCATAATAAATAATAAAAAGAATGCTATTGCATCCTTGTACCCGGAATTAAAGAACCAAGCACCATAGTTCTCAAACAGACCAACTACATAGCTTCCAAATATCGAACCATACACAGTGTTAAGCCCACCAGTTACAGCACCAACAAACCCTTTAATCATATACCCAGTTCCAACTGTTGGAGTTATAACATAATCTAAAGAGATCGCCATACCAGCAATTGCACCCAAAACCCCTGCAATCATAAATGAGGCCACAATGATCTTTTTAGAATTCAGACCATAAACCTCTGCCAAATCTGGGTTATCTGCAATAGCTCTTAGACCCAACCCTACTTTTGTTTTTTTCATTACAATCCATACTGCAATTAAAATCAGAATAGTTATTATGACTATAAAAATTTGGATCCCGGTTATCTTTGCCCCAAACAGGTTTAAACCCTCTACAATCGGGACATTCAATCTACGTGGGGATGCAGAGAATACAATTTGAATAATACTCTCAACTGCAATCAAAACTCCAAAAGAAACTAGAAGCAAAATAACTTTTGAGGCTTTCTTACCCATAAGCCTCTTATACAAAAATTGGTAAACTACAAAATTAAACAAAACTGCTGATAAACAAGCAACTATGAAAGCCCCAAAGTATCCAACATAATCAAATGAAACCAAAAACAAGTATGCAGATAATGCAACTGTGGCACCATGCCCAAAGTTAAGGAATTTTGTTGTTGTATAAGTCAGAACAAACCCAACAGCCACAAGGGCATATATACTTCCAACAATCATTGCATTAACAAAAACTTGGAATAACATCTATACAAAAAAGGGAATATAGATATAAAAAGGTATTCAGAGGAAGTAGGGCAAGGACAGCATTAGTTAGGTCTTAAGATAAAAAATAAAATAAAAGAGGGAAGAGATTATTCCCTTTAAGATACTTCTTCTATTGTTTCAACTGTTTTCTTATATGATTTTGTTGTAGGCGTTGACTTTTTTTGTTTTTTAGATCGCTTTGCTTTCTTTGCCTTTGGCTTTTTTGACTTTTTTGCCTTAGGAGCTTTAGCTTTAACTTTTTTCGCTTTCTTTGATTTCTTTACAGTTACTTTTTTTGCTAAAGGCTTATTTTCAGAAGGAGTTACATCAGTATTTACATTAATTATTATGTTTGAATCCTTATTTGCAACTATTTGTTTTGTGCCTTTCTTAGCTTTGCTTTTAGAAGATCTTTTCTTTGATTTCTTCACTTTTGCCTTTTTAGCTTTTTTCTTCTTTTCCTTTTTAACTTTAGGAGCCTTTGCCTTTATTGTTTTTACTTTCTTTTTTTTGGCTTTTTTTACTTTCTTTACTTTTTTCTTCTTAACTTTCTTTGCCTTCTTGCCCTTTTTAGCTTTCACTTTCACTTTTACTGTGTGTTTTCTGTCGTCTCCAAAAAGGATTTCTTCTAATTTCTTGTCGTCAATATCATGATCGTGATTTATTATATCAGTTATTATCTTATCTTGCTCTTTCTCTTTCTTACTCTTTGGGCCTTTTGGAAGATCTGCTTCAAATTCGCTAATAAGCTTTTCTAGATCGTCATCGCTCATGTTTTCAAGCTCTTTCTCTAATTGCATTCTTTCAATTTCATCTTCCAATTGCTCAACTCTTCTTTCTAAGTAAAGCAAGTGCTCGTAGATTAGTTCATCGTATTCTTTAATATAGTTTTTAATTTGCTCTTCTATGTGGCTCTTTGTAGAGTCTCTTTGACCTCTTGCTTTTTCTACAAGAGTCTTGAATAGTTCTTCGGCTTCCTCATAACCAACATAGCCTTTCTTGTATAAATCATCAACAAAGTCTTTTATGTGCTTCTTGTTTGTGTTCTTCAAACCAAGACCAAATAAAATACCTTTTTTTAGCATGTGCATATTACACCCTCCAAAATAAGATTAAACATAATTTTCTCATTATATAAAAACAACAAGCCTTTATAAAGTTTTGCTTTTTAATCATTCTTATGGTATTTAATAAAGTAGTTTCCAGACTAAAAGAAGCAATAATTTCATATAAAACAATTACACCATATCTTGGAAACGTGCTAAACTACTTTTTTGGAATGCTAATAATCCTTCTTCTTGCACTGCTTATCGGGCTAGCAATAAAATACAGCCCAGAAGGAATCTATAATTATCGTTTGTTGCTTTACATCATATTTGGTGTTCTTACATTCTTCGTTGGGTTCTATTATTTCTTTGCAGGTTTAGTAAAGACAAAAGTTCTTTCTGAAATTGTAGAGGCAAACAAGAAAGGCGAATTCAAAAATGGCGAAGAGGAAAAGCTTGGAGAAGCATACAAGCAGACAAAGTTTTTAAGTTTAATAAAAAAATACCCATCTTATCTACTGGGCCCAATATTGGTCTTAATTATTGTAGGAATTATGTACGGCCTAGATCTATTATTAGGAACCTTGATAAACGTAGCAGTAGTAACAAAAATTTTAAACTATTTATTCACAATTATTTACATTGCATTATTCCCAACATTCCTTGATCTAATGGTTTTACCAATGCATTCTACAGATTACAAAGTCAAAACTTCACAAATAAAAGAGGTATTCAAAGGGTTATTCAAACAGTTCACAAGAAATGGACTAAACAAGTATTTAGAAAAGCTCACATTCTGCTTTGTTCTAATAATAATCCTTTACATTTTCATTATAATTGCAAGCTTTTTACCAGTGGTTTACTTGCTTCTAGGATTATTATTTTTATCATATGTGACAACTTGTCTGATAAAACCTTTTTAAGCAAGTAGGGATATGATCCTGTCAAGTTAGGTTCAAACTTTTATATTATTTCATATATGCCTTTGTAATAACCACATCTTGAACTGGCCAATCTTCCATATTATATTTGGTCTTTGTAGGTAGTTCTGCAATTTTAAAAATAATATCCATTCCCTTTATTACTTTTCCAAACACTGCATATCCCGCAGTTTCTGGGCTGTAATCTAGGAATAGGTTATCTTTAAGGTTAACATAAAACTCACTTGTGGCGCTGTTCTCTACCATTGTTCTTGCCATTGCAACTGTTCCTAATTTATTACTCAATCCATTCTTAGATTCTAAAAATATTGGGCTTCCTCTTGGTTTTGATACACCATCAGCAGTATAACCACCTGCTTGTGCAACAAAGTTAGGTATTACTCTGTGAAATACAGTTCCATCATAAAATCCTGCTTTAACATAATTAACAAAGTTCTCCACAGTTATTGGTGCTGCATTTCTATCTAACTCAATTTCAAAAGTGCCTTGAGTTGTTTCAAATACAGCAATTTCTTTTGTTATTTCTTTTTCCTTTGGCTTAGCAACAGAGAATACCAAAAAAACAATTGCAATAATTAATATCAAAACTAAAAATCCAGACAAATATAATTTCTTATCCACCATAAATACCACATAAGAAATAGGAAAAATAGTAATATATTATTACCTCAAGAACAGGGGCTTTACGCCCCCTGTTTTTCTTGGGATAACCTTTACACCTTCTTTTTACAAAAAGAAGGGGTGTAGTGCTGGAGGCAGGACTTGAACCTGCGAAGGCACTAAGCCAATAGGTCCTAAGCCTATCCCGTTTGACCGCTTCGGTACCCCAGCGAGGCTTTTACAAAAAGCCTACGTTCGCCAAAAGTGGGTCCATCTTCGCCTTATGGCTCGATAACCCAGAATTTACTAAACGTAAAAAGTATGAGAATGTTATAAGGGGAAAAAGTTTAAAAACAAACCCTTTCTTTACTCCAACATTCCAAAGTAAAGATTCTCTACTAACACTCCATAATACATACCAGTATTAACAAAGTCAGTTATCTGAACTGCTCCGCTTCCTGAGAAATCAAAGAAGTGCTCTGGAGGTACAGCATAATATGCTACCTTTCCACCAAGCCCTGATGAAACTATTAGAGGCTGGATATTTCCCAGATCTTCTCCACCATTAGTTATCAAATGAGACTGATAATCTAGCATTAATGCAACTGTAGTAGAAACTTTCTTTTTAGTTTTTACCAAAGAAAAGGTTCCATGTAGCTCAGCAGTAGATAACATTTGCTTAGTTAAACTGCTTGAACCTTCTGCAAGCATTTTTCCAACATATTCAGTATATGGATTTGCACAATTTTTCAAATCACAAAAATTTCCTAAAAACTCAACAGAGATAAGCTCAGAAAAGTCCAAAACATCTCCATCTGCATTGGCCCTTATCCAACCACTATAGTCTTTATCAGTAGCGGATTGAGGGTTTACATCTTTTTCAGAGATCGATTTTTCATTTGCAGGAGCTGAAGTTCCAGAATCTCCGATCCATACCAGACGCCC
>JAQTTP010000027.1 GCA_028710695.1 Candidatus Iainarchaeum sp. | reverse complement strand
AAGCCGTACGCCATGAACGAAAAAGAAAGAGAGGAAGCTCTGGCACTTCTTAAATCCGAAAATTTATTATTTAAAACTAACGATTTGCTCGGTAAATGTGGAATAGTAGGCGAAGAAAAGAACCGTCAAAGAATGCTGATAATACTTACAACAAGAAAAAGAGAAATCCCTTTACACATTATATCACTTGGAGCAAGCGGAACAGGTAAAACATATTTACAGGAAAAAGTATCGGAACTAATACCCGAAGAAGATAAAATCGAAATTACTTCACTGTCCGAAAACGCCTTTTATTACTTCGATAAACAAGAACTGAAAAACAAACTTGTTTTGTTTGAAGATTTAGACGGAGCGTTAACGGCTCTGTTCCCGCTAAGAGAATTACAAAGCAAACGCAAAATAACAAAACGAATATCAATAAAAGATAATAAAGGAAATACAAAAACAATATGCGTAACGGTCGAAGGACCTATATGTGTAGCAGGTTGCACAACAAAAGAAAGCATATATGAAGATAATGCAAACCGCTCTTTTTTGATTTATCTTGATGAAACAAAACAGCAGGACGAAAGAATAATGGAACGCCAACGCTTATTAAGTGCCGGAAAAATCAATATTGAAGAAGAACAAAGAATAAAAAAACTTTTACAGAACTGTCAGAGATTACTGCAACCAGTAACAATAAAAAATCCATTCGCAGAATATTTAAAACTTCCTGATGAAGTATTTAAACCGAGAAGAACCAACAATCACTATTTACAATTTATCGAAGCAATCACATTTTACAAACAATATCAAAGAGAACAAAAAACAGATGAAGCAACCGGAGAAATTTACATTGAGGCAACACTCGAAGACATTGAAGAAGCAAATGAACTGATGAAAGAAATATTATTACGCAAGAGCGATGAACTAAACAAAGCTTGCAGAACATATTTTGAATATCTGAAAGCATATTTAAAAGCAGAAAATAAAACAGCATTCACAGCAAAAGAAGTAAGGCAAGCGTTAAAAACCAACCACAGCAACCAAAAGCGATATATGTTGACTTTACTTGAAAACAATTATATCCGAAAAATAAAAACAAAAGAAAACAACTTCGCTTATGAAATACCAAGTTATGAAGAATATGAAAAGCTAAAAGCGTCAATCAGCAACATATTAGACGATATATTAAACAAGCTGAAAGAAAACAAAAATTTTTTATCAGCGAAAATAAAAGTAAACAGTTCAGACCAAGTTCACAAGCAAAATGAACCGCTAAACGAAAGCAAAATGAGTAACTTAAATACCGAAGTTCAAAAGTTCACGAAAAGGCATAAGAGGGGTGAAAAAAAAGTAATGGTAAATAATGAATAATTAAAATGAAACACCTGCCAATCAACAGCACCGCATATAAATACATTGAGCAAAGCTTTAAAGAGTGGCTTGACATAATCGGCTTTGCACCATCAAGCGTTTATCAGATGCCGAACTGCATCAGAGAATTATTACACTACTTGGAAAAACACGGAAGAACACAAATAAAAGACATAGACAATAAAATAATAAAACAATATTACAACGAACTTAAAACACGCCCAAATCTCAAGCGTGGTGGTGGATTAAGCACTGGCTATTTACAAAAACATCAACAGGCGATTTATAACTTTTTGAAATATCTAAGACAATCAGGACGGCTCACAATCCCAAAGTTATATTTACCAAGAGAATTAGAAGAAGATAAAATAACAACAGTATTAACACAGGAAGAAGTACAACAATTATATAAAGCAGCAAACGCATATCCTGAGCCAAAAGAAAGAGTTGCAATATGGCAGAATGAAGTATTATCAATAAGAGATTTAGCAATGTTAACGATTTTTTACGCTTGCGGATTAAGGCGAAACGAGGGAGTGCAGCTTGACATAAGCGATATACTTTTTGATAAAAAATTAATATATGTGAGAAAAGGTAAGAACTATAAAGAACGCTATGTTCCTGTAAATGCAAAAGGAATTAATTATTTGCAGAATTATTTATTTGATTCACGCCCTTTGTTTTTAAAGGATAACAAGACAGACGCCTTTTTTATTAGTCAGCGAGGTAGGCGAATAACAGGACAAGCAATGCTCTTAAGATTAAAATTATTAATACAAAGAACCGAAAACGCAGAACTGCAAGAAAAAGAAATCGGCTTGCATACACTCAGGCACTCAATAGCGACACACCTTTTAGAAGCAGGGATGAAACTCGAAAGCATCGCAAAATTTTTAGGACATTCGAGTTTAGAAAGCACTCAGATATATACTCACTTACTCGAACAACAAGCAATAACAAGCCCCGAGCTTGACACTTTGAATGAAAATAATCTTTAAATCTTTTAATCAGATGGAACGTTTTACAGAATATTTAACAATAAAAGGATATAGCAGTAAAACAATAAGTTCAACAGTAAGCACAGTTAAACGTTTTTTAATATGGCTCGGAAGCGAAGGTATAGAACCCGAACAAGCAAGTTACAATG
>JAQTTP010000007.1 GCA_028710695.1 Candidatus Iainarchaeum sp. | reverse complement strand
AATACGAAATATATAAACAACTGGGATTTAGTGGATTTGTCTGCCCATAAAATTGTGGGGGAATATTTGGTTGATAAAGAAAAGTTAATTTTGTATAAACTTGTAAAGTCAAAAGATTTGTGGGAAAAAAGAATTGCGGTAATTTCTACTTTTTGGTTTATAAAAAATGATTCTTTTGAAGATGCATTGAAGATTGCAGAAATCCTGCTTGAAGATAAGCACGATTTGATACACAAAGCAGTAGGCTGGATGCTGAGAGAAATAGGAAAAAAAGAAATTTCTGTTGAAAAGAAATTTTTAGATAAACACTTTAAAAAGATGCCAAGAACGATGTTGCGGTACTCAATTGAGAAGTTCCCCGAGAATGAAAGGTTGTACTACTTAAAATCATGATCTTTAATATATCCTACAATTTCTTCTTCGCTAAACATATTTCCAATTGTTGATCTTAGTTCTTTTGCGCCCCGGAAACTGTGGAAGAACTGGATTGCTTTTTGTTTTAAATCATTCGGGTTTGAGATTTTATATTTTTTATAAAATTTGTAATATTCAAAGAAAATCTTTTTTGGATTTGCGTCTTTTTTTGAGAAAAGCCAAGGGTTTTTCATTGCTTCTCTTCCGATCATAAATCCATCACAATATTTTTCTTTGATGTATTTTTTTCCTTGCGCTATAGTTTGGATGTCTCCGTTTCCAATAATGAAATTGTCTGTAGTTTCATTAATTTCTTTTATTATATCCCAATTTGCAGTTCCAGAATACCTTTGTTCTGGGGTTCGTCCATGAATAATTATTACATCAACTAATGGTGAAAGCTTTTCAACTAATTTTTTTGTGCTTTCACTATTTTTTAAGAGCCTTATCTTTACTGATTTTGTAAAATCAAAACCTTGGATTGATTTTAAAATCTCAATAAGGGTATCTTGATTTGTAAGAAGCCTTGATCCAGCCCCAATTTTTGTGATCTTTGGCATTGGGCATCCTGCATTAACATCTAGCCATTTTATTTTTTCGAATGTGTTTATTCTTTCAATAGCACGCGGATATTCTTCTGGTCTTGATCCAAATAACTGTATTCCTACTTTTTTTTCTTTTTCGAAATCTATAAATCGATGTATGTTTTTGTCTTTTTGGTGTATTATTTGTGTTGTATTAATTAGTGGTGCGAAAGTAAACTCCGCCCCTCTTTTTTTGCAGAGTTCTCTATATGCTCTGTGGGTGTATTCAGAGATTGGTGCCAAATAGCAAGTAGGAAATTTCTTCATAATATGGATAAGTGCATAAAAAGATTAATAAAGCTCGGTGTTCCTTTTCTATTATGTGCTTTACACCTGCAGTATCTTTATCAATTGCAATATTTGAAGCCCTAGTTGCAACATTTATTTTGCTTTATTTTAAAAAGTCAACTTTACATAAATCTTTGGTTGTCTTCCTTTATGTTCTTGGTTTTTATCAATTAACTGAATTCTTTTTGTGTACTACTTCGAACCCGTTTTTATGGGCTAAACTTGGATTCATAACCTACTCATTCCTGCCTGCTTTGGGGTTGTATTATGCTTTGGATTACTTAAGAAAGAAAATTTACTTAATTCCAATTTTTGTGATCCCTGTTGCAACATCGATATTTGTTTTGATTAACTCTAACTTCATAAGTCTTGCTGCATGTGGAAGTTTTTTTGTAACAACACGTAATATGTTTATGGGCCATTGGATTGGAGCCGTGTATTTGGTTTATTATTTTGGATTTATTTGTTTAATTGCGATTTTCTTAATTCTGCATGCAATAAAGAAAAAAGGGGTAAAAAGGCAATTGGATATTATTGTGTTACTTGCTTTGGTGTTATCTCTATTTCCACCAATAATTTTAATATTTATCTTGCCGTCTTTGAAGATAATGTTCCCCTCAATTTATTGTGAATTTGCAGTGCTATTTGCATTTGCTGCTCTGTGGGGATTTTATTTAGATTTTAAATCTCAAAGCCAGAAAAAAAATAAATAACTTTAAAAGATTTGCTATATTAAAAAACATAATGCAAAACAAAAGATGTCATAGTGATAAAAAAGGGAATTTTATTAGCTCTCCAATTGGTAATGAAATCTCAGTAGTTCTTTATGGAATAGAAGACAAAATAATCACTAATTCTAAGCTTCTTTATAACTCTCTTAAACAAGGTTTAAAGAAAGAAAAATTCACAATCCTTGGTGAGGCAAGCTATAATTTTAAGCCTCAAGGATATACTTTGGCATTTTTGCTTGGAGAGTCACATGTAGCAATACATACTTATCCTGAGTTTAGCTCAATTGCCTTTCAAATTTATTCTTGTAGAGGCCCAGAAGATGGCTTCATAACATTTAAGCACTTTGTGGACAAAGTAAAGCCAAAGAAAGTGAAAATGACTGATTTTAGAGTTGTGGTAGATCCCAAGTTTAAAGTTAAGAAGTAATTTATTCCTCTTTTTTTATTGCTATTGCATCTTGAAGCTTCAATGTTTTGAATCTCTTGTCTTTTGCAATTTCTTTTGGGATTTTAAGTAATGGGTAAATTAATAATATGCCGCCGCTTCTTAAAGAATGTGATAGCTTTCTAATAACTAGTTCTGGCATTATTGAATATTTTAAGCCCCCAAGATTGGAAACTATGATGTCATATGCTTGTTTTGGAAGAAATAGTTCTGCAGATTCATAAATAACCTCATCTATTAATCCCTCTTTGTATTTTTCGTTAAGTTCTGGGTGTTCATAGATATCTAATGCGGTTGTGTGGATTTTTTTTCCGAAATCTTTTTTGAGTAATGCTAAAAAGTGGCCTTTTCCTGCGCCGACATCTAAAATTCTTATCTTTCTTCTCACTGCTTTTAGAGTTTCAATATATCTTTTAAAATCAAAGTCAGAACCATTGGGTAATGCAAACTTGTAAGGTGACTGCGAATAAACCATTTCAAGCCTTGTTTCTCCAGATTTTATTTCTTGTAAGTGTTTTTTTAGTTTATTTTTTTCAGCCGGATCTTTTAGCTTTGCTTGTAGTTCTTCATGTGCTTGTTTTACATCTTCGTTGATATATTCTTTTTCTTTTTGCATAAAATCACCTAGCAAATATATGAATAATATTATTTTCATCTATATAAATGGTTGCTTCTGCTTGCGAAATCAGGCATCCTTCTTTATCATCTAATTGTGGTGCGGGTCTTATGCACCCTTCTTTAACTAACAAGGCTAAAGCCATTTTTTTGCTTATTGAGTTTATCTTTTTTCCAATCCACCTCTCGGAAAATGGCAAACCTTTGAAGCTCTCAATTTCTTTTAAAATCTGTCTGCCAGTTGTGTTTCTTGTTTGTTTATTTGTTGGAAAATAAATACTGCAAAAAGATGCATTCTTTACAAATCCGTTTCCTGTACTTGCAAAAGGCTCTATTGCATAAATTTTATTTGTGCCTAAAATAGAATCATCTTTTTGGGAAATATTTGGAATGCTTTTTCCTGCATGTAAATTATAGGTTGAAATTTCGTGGCCCATAAGATTTGAAATTGGTTTGAATCCAAATGAAACAATTTCTTTTTCAATAATTGCCCCTATCTCCCCTACTTTGGAATCCTTTTTATTTTTTTTAACATAATCTAATGCTTTTTCTAAAGCCTTTTTGCTTGCTTCAACTAGATTTTCATTTTTTCCAGATAAATCTATTGTGAATGCACCATCTACTGTATAACCATTTGACTGTGCTCCAATATCAACTTTGATTAAATCATCCTTACCCCAAATTTCTTTGGAATCTGAGAGTGGAGAATAATGTGCTGCAGAATTGTTTCGAGATAGATTCACAGGAAATGCAATTTCTGCGTGCTTTTTAATCTCTGCCTCTATTTTTTCTGCACAAGTCAGGATAGATTTGCCAGCTTTAATTTCTTTTTCCGCAACCTTCTTTGCTGCTTGCCATGCTTTGTTTGCTTTTTCCATATTTTCTAAAATAATATCCACGTTTACACCCTAAAATAATCTTTGTTGTTTTGTGCTTTCTATAAGCTTTTCTTTTGTGAATCCCAACTGCTCTACTAATGGAATTACTGCCGGAAGCACTTGGTTGTTAATATAATATTCTTCGTCATAAGAATTGTCTTTTACAAACTGTTCTAATTCTGCTCTTTCTGAAATTGAAATCCCGTTCTTAGTGATAATGTAATTTACAAGAGTTCCTGGCTTCATTAAAACCCCTCTTCTCTCTGCTTTTCTTGCTGCAGAAACATGTGGGGAAATGTTGTTATATTTATTTAGTGGCTTTGTGATTTTTGAAGATAGAACTAAGTCTTCTTTTTTTACTTTGTGGGCCACCAATAATGCAATAGTTTCTCTGATTTTCTTAATTGCTTTTTCTAAATTTCCTTCTTTTAAAATTATTTCTAAAACTTCTTTTTGGAGGCTTTTTGCTACATTGCTCCAATCTCTTCTTACAAATTCAAAGCCAACAATTTTTAGATTTCCTTCAAAGTCAATTAGGGCATACCTTTTTTTTGCACCGACATTTTCTGATTTCTTTGCAACAAATAATCCTCTTTTATAATAACCGTCAAGAGTTAGTTTTATTTCTCCAGGGAGTGTAGAATTTATTTTTTTCAAAAATGTTTCTACCTCGCTTTGTTTTCTGTAAATTAAGAATGCACTATCTGTGTCTGAGTAAATTACTTTCAATGCATTTTTTTCTGCTTGTTCACAAACCATTTTGATATATTCTTGGGAATATGCAACTGTTGATCTTGCACATTCTAAGCAGTACCACCTTGCTCGAGGATATGCCAAATATCCATAGAAACTTGCCAATAATCTTTTCAAACTCCACTGTCTTGCAAATAGAACATCTTGCTTGTTTTTGTCTGCTTTGTGCATTTCTGTTTTTACTTTAATTCTTTTGTCTAAAATTTCTTTTATAATTCCTGGAATTATTGCTTTAACTTCTAAATTGAATTTGTCTTTTGTTGGGCTTAATACACACTTCTTTCCAGGGACATTTAATGTTTCTGGGGAAATGTTGTGTGTAATAATAATTGAGGGGTGTAGTGACCTGAAATCTATTACTGCTATATTTTCATATATGTTTGGCTCAGGTTGTTTTACATATCCGCCTACATAAGTGATTTCTTCTCTGTCTCCAACTATGTCACCAATTGGTTTTTTTGGTATAAACTTTTTCTCCTTCGCATAATAATACATTATTATTGATTCTATCATGTTGCTTGTTGGAAGTCTTATTGTGTCTTGTACTGTTCTGTGTATCATTTTTGAAAGCTCTGTAAAAGTAAGAAGATATTTTTCTCCAAGCTCGTAGGTTGCTTTTGAGTCATCTAAATTGTATTCAAATAAACGATTTCGTTTTTCGATGTTTTCCCAGAGTTCGGGAATTTCGGTATACTCTATGTCGATTTTGTCTTTTTCTAAAAGAGTTTCATAAGCTGTTGTTAAATCTAATTTGTTTAGGCTTATGCTGCCAACCCTTGCAAGATAAGCAATTATTTTGTAAACATCTATGTGCTGTATTCCTGCCGTATATGAAATTTTGCCCATGCTTGATTTTCGTATTTTTGGTTTTAAATAAATTCCCATGTCAATGTCAAACTCTTTTGCTCTATTGCAAATTACTGGAATATCAAAATTGTCTCCATTGTACGTAAAAATAAAATCAAAATTGTTTAAAATTTCTAAAGCTCTTTCAATCATTTCTTTTTCGTCTTTACACACTTCTAGATCATTGTTGTTTTCTTTTGTGTCTCTGTAACTTAAGATTATTTTTATTTTTTCTGAATATATTGCAATGGAAATTATTTCGTTTTTTAACATATCTTTGTTATCACTTGTTGTTTCAATATCTACTGCACAACATAGTGGCACAAAATCTGTTTCCTTTTCTTCAAATTCTAGTCCTTCTTTTGAGGTTATGAGATAATGTGATAAAGGAGTTATTTGTTTGTCGATAATATATCTCTGATCAAAAGGGATGTCATAGTCATGCTTTGCTACAAATGAGTCTAAATTTTTTATCTCGCTTCGCATTTCCATTAATTGAGTAGTATTTTTAAAATATAACTTGTAGATAAAGTTTTTTTCTTGCTTCTTTTGTTTTTCATAGCTTAGGAAAAGGTTTTTGTTGTCTTCTAAGGCTTTCTCGAACTTCTTTTCGTTGCCGGCTTCTACATAAAAATAAGGCTTAAAATACGGGTCTTCTATTATTTGTTTAACTTTTCCATTATTTATGCAAATGTTTATTATAGATTCATTCTTTTCATTGTTTTCATAGAATACGTCTAAAATTGTTCCTGAGTACTGTTTCTTTAGTTTTTTACCCATAGAGATGCCTTCTAGTCTGTTCTATATGAATTACAGGGTATAATAATATATTTATATATATTCGGGTGTTTACATATATGGGATTAAGGTAGGGGAATAGTTATGGTTGAGCAAACTCAAGGAAATAGTGCAGAACTTAAGGCGCTGAACACTACGGTTATGCTTCTTTCTCAGAAAATGGCTTATTTGGTTAGAAACGAAAAGATTCTGAGTAAAAATATACTAATTCTTAATGAAAAAATAAACAAGGTTGCAGAAAAGTCTGTTGTTGCGGGCGGATCTTCCGCGGATTCAGGCCAATTAGAAGAAATAAATGTTCAAGTTGTTGAATTATATGACAAACAAAAAAGCATAAGGCAAGAAATTGAATCTCTAAGAGCATCTATGGACAACTTGAAAGAAGTTTTTGTTACAAAAGAAGAGCTTCAGGAATTAAAGTATATAATAGATACAATAAATCCTTTGGAATTTGTTACCTACCAACAACTTAAAGATATGCTTAATAAAAAGTGAAAGCCATGAAAGCAGGATATAAAGTGCTATTTGTTTTTTTATTTTTCCTGTTTATTTCTTTCTCATTTTCTTTAGATATTGCGGGAGTTAAACAAAAAGTTTATGATTCTTATTTGCTAAAGACAAGTGGTTTTGAAGGTTATGATGATGAGATTATTTTAAGTGGGAATTCTTTTGTAAAAATTGGAGAATCTGGATATTGGGTTGTATCAGTAATTTCCTTAACCAGCAGTTATGCTGATTATATTGTTATTGATGACAAAAAACCAGATACTCTTGTTACTGACAATTACTATGAGAATGTAATAAAATCAAAGATTTTTGTGGACTATCTTGGTGGAAAGGAACTATATTATTCTTCTACCTTGACAAACTATTTTTTGAATCTGTCTACTGAACTTGAAACAATGAATTATAATCTAGATATGTTTGTAAATAGTTTGACAGATGAGAATGTAACCCAAAGCTCTATTTTGAAAAATGTTTCTGATGCAAAAGTGGAAATATCTGCTATAAAGCAGAGTGCAACTAATGCAAAAGATAACTCACAAAAGCTTGAAAATAATTTGATTGATTTAAAGAAAGAAATTCCAGGAAGTATTAATGAGGAAATGAATGCTAATGCTTCAAATCTATCGATCTTTACCACAGAAATTGTTTCTGAATATTCATCTTTAGATTCCGAATTAAAATCACTTAAGAATTCTGTTGTTGATTTGAACATAGATGTTTCAAAAAAGCAAATTTTGCTAGGTCTTTTGGAATTTTCTCCACAATTGCAGACAATAAGTTCAAAGAAAGAGGTAATTGATTCTTCTTATTCTAATGTTCAGAAAGCATATAATTCTTCAGTAAGTAAAAATTTAATTGAAAACTTAACTTATAATTGGGATCAAAGAAAAATAAGGGCTTTGATATTCCAAGCTTATTTCTTAGAAAACAAAGAAATAAAAAATAAAACAAAGAAAAGCACATTGGACTCTTTAGTTTCTGAAATAATTTCCACAAAATCTTTGTGGAATAATCCCGAGTCAACAACTTTGGAAAGCAAAAAGCAGGACTTTTATGCAAAAATAAAAGCAGGAAAATATTCTGAAGCAAAAGATCTATTGGATATTTTACAAGAAAAGGCTTTAGCAATCTATGCAAACGGTAAAAAAGAAGTTGTGGTAGATGACACTGCAGATTCCACTAGCCAAACTTGGTACTATGTTTTGTATGTTCTTATTGGTGTGTTTGTGTTAATAATTGCTTACAAGATCTTTAAGAAGTATGCCTCTAAAGAAAACCCTGAAGGCGAGGAAGATAGTAAAGAAGAAGAATTTAAACTATAGTTTAGTTTCTTGATGAATCTAATTCTGCTTGCATGTCAAATAAAACTATATTCGGGTTTTCACCTTTGTTAATTCTTTGTTTTGCAGATTCAACTAATTTTAGATATTGTTGTCGTCTTTGGATTGCTGATTCAATATGTGACTTTAATTGTACTTTTTCTTCTTCTGTATGAAATCCAGTTTCTACAATTTCATGTTCAATTAACCAATATTTTATGCTGTTTTGTAAGAACTCTTTCTTTTGTTTTAGCCAGCCAAGTGCGTGATCTTTTGAAACAGGCAATCTACTTCTAACTCTTTGTTCAATTATTCTTGTGGCCGCATCTAATTTGGGATGTAGTCTTTGTGTTTCAAGTATCACTTTTTCAGATTGTGTGGCTAGTTGAACTAAGTGCATATGCCTTTCTTGCGGGGTTTTAAGAGTAAGTTCATGTTGTTTGGGTTTTCTTTCTTCTTTTGGTTTTTGTCTTCTAATCTTTTTTGGCATAATATAGAATGAGGATAAGTTGTATTTAAATCCATTATATGGCAAATAAAAAATAAAAAAAGAGGGCTAATTGCCCATGAAAGAATATGTAAAGTCACAGGTGTTAACTAAAGTTATACTTTTTAAAGTTGTCTTGTTTGTCTCTGTAATTCCAGATACTTTCCAACATGGTGCATCAGTACTAACTTGTATGTCCCATTCCGGGTAATCAACAGAACCGATATTAAGTATTTTTGTTACTTTGATGCTTGTTTTTAGGAAATCTTTTGCGAGTTTTTCATTTAATGGTTCCTTTATCTGTGTATAATCTGGCAATGGATTGTTAACGTCTTTGTATAATGTAACAACTATTCCAGTTTGATCTGCATTGACACCTTCGATTATTGCATAATATTCTTTTCCATCTATGCCTAATAAGTTTGGGATTATATCGAATAAATTATAGCTTAAGTCAGATAGTAAATTTGGAATTTCTTTTCCTTCAGAGATGGTTACCACATTTCCAATTATAATTTCTATTGTATATTTTGGATTATCTGTGGTTCCAGTATTTGAAATATTTTGAATTTTTACTTTTGTTGTTAGGGAACTTTCACCGAAATATTCATTTATTGCAACAGCCACGTTTTTTTCTACTGTATTTCCATTTAAGTCATATAAAGATATCTTTACTGTGTCATTTTGACTTACAGCAGTAACAACTGCATAATACTCTTTTCCGTTTTTTCCAATTAAGTTTTCAATCTTGTCTCCAATGGAATAAGATTTTACTGTAGTGGAATCTAGTAATTCTAAACTTTGTATTTTTGTTCCTGAAAAAGTAACTTTATCTATATTATATGTTTTTCCCATAAAAGGAATTTTTACAACATCTTTTGTTCCTTTGTCAGTCCAAGTTTCAGAAATATTACTATCTGATTTGCTAAAATTAATTCCAGTATAAAAATTTAAACTATATGTTAGCTTATTTTTTTTAACGCTACCAGTAAAGTTGTTGAAAAGACCATCACTTGTATTATTTGTTTGTGACAAAGAAAGTTTTTCAGTAGTATAGTCTTCGTAAGTTGATCCGCCCAGTTTGTATGTCATATTATCTCCCGCAGGTGTAGATTTTGCGGTTACCATTATGTTTGTTAAAGTGAACAAACCGGCATTGTCTGTTTGCCCAATATAGTTACCTAAAGCAAACACACCAATAAATAAAACTGCAAGTATAATGCTTACTAATATCATTTTTTTCATATTTATCCCCCTATTAAATATATTCACAAAACTATTTATTACTTATTCAAATCCTTCAAGAGCTTCTTTAGATCTATTCCATATGCTTTTGCGATAAAGCCCAAAGTTAAAGACTCTTGCTCATATCCAACATGTGGGCAAGAAATACATGGAACTCCATGTTTTGCTAAGATCTTTTGTGTCTTTACATCTTGTGGAAGCTTTGCTAATGTTGTTTTTTCTGTGGCTTTTTTTGTAGGTGCCAAAGTCTTTCCTGTTTTTTCTTTGTTTTGTTGTGATTTGTCTTTTGGTTTATCTTTTATTTTGCTCTCTTTTGCCTTCTTCAAATACTCTTTTATTGCTTTTTGTAATGCTTCTACTGCCATTACACTACAATGGTATTTTATCGGTGGCAAGCCTTCTAGCTTTTCTAAAACGTCTTTAAATTTTATCTTCTGTGCCTCTTTAAGTGTCTTTCCTTTTGCTAGTTCACAAAGCATATCTGATGCTGCTATTGCTGACACACAACCATATGTCATGAATTTGACATCCTTTATTTTGTCTTTCTCAACTTTTAAAGATACTTTAATTACATCGCCACACCTAATGTTCCCGACTTCTGCACTGATGTCTGGGTTTTTTATTTCTCCTGCGTGTTTTGGATTCTTGAATCTCTTTAGAACTTCTTTTGAATACATGTCTGCACCTATTTTCTTTTATATATCGGAGATATTTTTCGTAATTTTTGGACAATTTCTTCTGTTGCTTTTATTGTGTAATCAATTTCTTCTTCAGTATTATATTTACTTACGCTCATTCTTAAGGAACTATTTGCATCTTCGTAATCTAATCCCATTGCTCTTAGAACAGGGCTTGGCTCTAAAGATTTTGAAGAACAGGCACTTCCTGTTGAAGTACAGATACTTTTTTGATCTAGATATCCACCTAATGCTTCGCCCTCAATTCCTTTGAAAGAGAAATTAACATTGTTGTATAATCTTTTTTCTCCTTTTGGGCCATTTAATTTAGAATCAACAATTTTTTCTAGCCCTTTAATTAAATCATCTCTTAATTTTGTTACTTGTTTTGAGATCTTACTTGAATTATTTATTTCTGCTGCTTTTGCAAATCCAACGATTCCGGGAATATTTTCTGTTGCGGCTCTTTTTTTGAATTCTTGCTGCCCCCCGTGTATTAGTGGAGTTAATTTTACCTCTTTTGAAATATATAATGCCCCAATTCCTTTTGGGCCATGAATCTTGTGTGCATTTATACTTGCTAAAGAGATATTCATTTTTTTAACATCAATTGTTGACTTTGTAAAACTTTGGCAAGCATCTATGTGAAATGGAACATTGTATTTCTTACAAATTTTTCCGATCTTTTCTAAATCTTGTAAAGTTCCAACTTCGTTATTTCCGTGTATTATTGAAACTAATAATGTGTCTTTGGTTTTTTCTAAAGACTTTTCTAATTGTTCTAAATTTACAAATCCTTCTTTGTCAACATCTAGATATGTTGATCTATATCCTCTTGTTTCTAGCCAATCTAGCTGGTTTGTTATTGATTTGTGTTCTATCTTTGTTGTTATTATGTGCTTTTTATTTGGTTCTGAAAAAGATAATCCTTTTATTGCCATGTTGTTTGCTTCGCTTCCTGATGCTGTAAAAATAATATCTTCAAAATCAGAATGTAATATTTTCGAGATTGTTTCTCTGGATTCGTCCATTGCTTCTTTTGCGTCATATCCATACGAATGTAAGGATGATGCATTTCCATAATGTTTTGTATAATACGGAATCATTTCTTCTAAGACTTTGTCATCAAGTCTTGTAGTTGCAGCATTATCTAAATATATTGTGCTAAACCTCATGGAATCACTTCGAAGAAAAATCATTTTTTACTATATATTTCAATAATATCATTATTATTAAGAATATATTCCTTGGATGCAATTTGTCCAGGGAATTTTACTTTACTGCCCCAAATTTTTGCAAATTTGAAGTTTTTTGCAATATCTTTGTGCAATCTGTGGCAAACATCTCCAATAACTGAATCTTTGTCAATTATTAATAATTGCTTTGTATCTTCCCCTGGCTTTCTTGTATAAACAACTATTTTTCCTGTGTCTTCAATTATTATTTTCTTTATTTTCTCAATTTGTTCATTTTCAAGAAGATAAAAATCATTTATTAAAATTGCTTTTATGTGCTGGTAGTTCTTTACCTCGAAATGTTTTATATCTTCTCCTCTTACAAATAAAACTGTTGGAATATATCTTGTATTTAATATTTCAATCAATGTTTGTGTGTTAATTGTTTCTAAAATTTTTATGTGCAAGTTATTGTAGTGCCTTTTAATGTAATTTATTGTGGCGGTTTTATCTTCTTCTTCTCCAGAAACTTTTTCTAAACCTTCAAATGAAACCTTTTTGTTTGTTCTTGTTAATAAAACTCTTTTTTCACTTCCTACTGGAAGTATTTTTCCTTTTTTTAATTCCTCATAAATAAAATTAAATTCTTTTTCAAAATTTTCTATCTTTGAAATCTTCATTGTAATTAATAACAGGTCTGCGTTTCTAATTATTCCGAGCTTTTCTCTTCCTCTTGCTTTTCCTTCTGAGGTTCCAGGTATTATTGCAGGTAGTTCTACAAGTTGGATATTTTCGTCTTCATATTTTATCATTCCAATTTCTGGTTCATCTGTAGTGAATTCATAATGTGCAATAGTTGGAGTTGCATTTGTAAGCTTTGAAAGTAGAGTGCTTTTCCCAGAATTAGTTTTTCCAGCAATTACTACTTGTGCTGCTCCATCTTTTTTAATATTATAAGCAGTAGTGGTAGTTTTTTTTGAGCTTTTAAGAGTTTTTATTTTCTCTTTCATTTTTTTGATTTTTCCAGCAATCTCTGCTCTTAGTTTCTCTGCTCCTTTGTGAGTTGGCCAGGTAGATTTCATTGCTTCCAGGGCTTTTAGTTTCTCATCATCTGTTTGTGCATTATCGTATTGTGCCTGTGCAGCTATGAACTCTGGGTGTACATTCGTTGGCATAAGATAACCTCTAGATCTATATTATATATTATAAGAAGGATTTTAAAGTTTGTAGCTATAGGGTGGGGCTACTTGGTAATGCCCCAGAATTGTAAATCAATGTATTTATTGTTCTTTTTCAGGTACTTTTTTCGAATGCCTTCTAATTTAAGACCTGCTTTTTTCATTGTTTTTCCTGATGCCGGATTATCAGAATCATTATCTGCCTGTATTCTATACAACTTTAGGTCCTTAAACCCAAATTTGATAATTTGCCTTATAGCCTCAGTTGCAATGCCTTTATTCCAAAATTTTCTTCCAACAAAAAATCCAAGATCATAACAGCCATTGTCTTTGTTTGGATTTTCTAAAATTATGCTTCCTGCTGTTTCGTTGTCAGCAAGTATTGTGAATGAATAAGATTTGCCTGTTTCCCAACCTTTGATTCCATCTCTTACATCTTTCTTCATTCTGCTTAATGGGCAAGGATATGGGTATCCAGAAATTTGTTTCAAAACAGTTTTGTCATTAATTAGTTCTTGTAGTGGTTTAGCATCGCTTAATTTGGGCTTTCTAATTTTTACAATCATATTAAAATAAAGATAACAAGTAATATAAAATTTGTTTATGCTTAATAAAGGTTTAAAAATAAGTTCTTCTTTTCTTTATTATGCCTAATAGACCAAGAGTAATACATACTGAGCCTGTAAGCCAATGGCATACAGAAAAACTATTTCTGATGTGCAGAGAGCGATTCTTGAAGGAAGAGACCTTAGGCATAATTTTGAACAAAGAGATTTTGCACAGATGGCAAGAGCAAAAAGAACAGTAAGAATTCATTTAAATAATGGCAAAATATTATTTGGTAGATTTGTTTTGCCACAGGAAGAAAAAATTAGGGCAAAAGTTAAGGCTTTGGGTATTCCTACTGAAGAAGTTTCTACTGATCTGTTTGCGGGCTATGAAATCCCAGAATCCTTGCGTGATAAGTTTCATATTTTTAAAAGTGCGGGGATTGCAATAAAAGATATGTCCGTAATGGCTTTTGGCAAGCAGTTTTGGAGTGCTTTAAATTTGGTTAGAGATGAGTTGCCAGGATATTTAGCAAAGCTTCATAATGCAGGAATAAGGCACGGGCATCTGCATTCTGGAAATATAGTCTATGATCCGCAAACTAATAGAATTAGTATAATTGATTTTTCCGCTGCCAAAGATTTTGGAGATATTTCTACTTATGTTTCTGAAGAATGTGGGCCAGCGAGAATACATGTTCAAGAAAGAAAGTGGAAAGATATTGATGAATTAATGAAAGTAATGGGGCAAGATTATCAGGGTATTATGCCAACCCTTGGGTTTATGACTGAAGAAGAGTTTAAAGATTTCTGGGGCAAGGTTTATGATTTGTATGATTTAAAATACAAAGATGAAAAGCAAAGAACATTGTTTGTTTATAAAATGGTTTACTTAAGATCTAAATATGCAAGGTGAAGTATAATTATTTGAATGTAGTGAATTGGGTTTATTTATGATTACAATTTATATTATTGAATTTTTTATTTTTTCTTTTATTGGCTGGATTTTAGATTCTAGTTATCGAAGTATTGTTAGTCACAAATTTGTAAATGCCGGGTACTTTAGGGGGCCTTTTTGCCCAATCTATGGTTTTGGTGGTGTTGTTCTTGTTCTTATATTTAAAATACCAGGACTACAACTTGTGTGGCTTTTGATTTTTGCCTCTTTGGCACTTATACTTATTGAATATCTTGGCAGTGTAATATCCGAAAAATTGTTAAAAGTAAAACTGTGGGATTATTCAAAATCAACATTTAATATTGGTGGGCGTGTTGATCTTCTACATTCGATTTATTGGATTATTTTGGCTGTGTTATTTTTTTATTTCATCTTCCCTCTTGTTCTTACTTTTGAAACAAAATTATTGATTCCATCTTATCTTGATATTCCTTGTTTGGTTGTGTTTGTCGTTGGTTTAGTGTGGCTAACCTTAAGAAAGAACCCAAAAAGATACTTGGACTTTAGTGAAAAAATAATTAATTTAACTGTTGCGGAATATCAAACTTTATATTCTGATATAAAAAGATTATCAAAAGCAAAAACTTTGGAGATAAAGAATAAAATCCAAGTTAGAATTGATCAAAAGCTTTCTAACTCTGGAGCAAAACTTAAAACCAAAACTTAACATTACTTATGTGTAAAGTAAGCTACAAGCGGCTTTAAGGAATCTACCTTTACAAAGCCCAAACCCTCAAAGAAATAATTTGTTTCTTTTAATGGCTTAACTTCTATGAAACCCTTTACTTTGGAAGCATCGCCCATAACAACCGTAATTTCTTTTATTTCTTTTGCAAATGGCAAAATGGAAATGCCTTTCTTGATTTCGTTTCCACATACTTCTAATTTGTCACTCTTGTAAATTACATTACAAAAATGTCTTAACCTATATTCTGTGCCTTCTTTTAGGTCAGTTGGGTCAATGTAAATCTTTTCTTTGTTTACTGTGAATTCCTTTGTGCTCTTAAAGAATGCAACTTTTTCAACATCCGCAAGTTCTTTTCTATTGAAGCTTTCTAGTACTCCCCATTGTGCTGTGGATTCTGTTTTTGATAATCCCATTTTTTGGATGAATTCTCTTATTGCATTTGGAATAAATCCTCTTCTTTTTAATGATAACAAAGTAGTTAGTCTTGGGTCATCCCAATCCATTTCTCCTTTTTCAACTAGTTCTCTAATTTGTCTTCCTGATGCTTTAACTCCAGAAATATTTACTCTCGCATATTCGTAGATTTGTGCCATTTTGAACCCAGCTAATTTTGCAATTTCTTCCTGCACCGGTTTCCAAGGTTCAAATTCTTTTGATCTAAATCTGTGTGTTACTCCATTGTAATGATCTAAAAATGTGTTTTGCCAAACATATGATGGCCAAAGTTTGTATTTCTTTCCAGCCAATGGGTGCTCATCAAATATAGTTCTCATAATTCCTGGGTCTCTCATTTCTGCTCTTTTGCTTTTCATATTTAGTTTTAATCTAACTAATTTTTTTCCGGGTTCGTATTTTCCTTTTACTAAATCTTCAAATTCTTCTAAGTTTTGTTCAATAGATTTTTTTCTACATTTGCATTCTTTTCTTGCTTGTCTATTTGATTTAACAA
Source organism: Candidatus Iainarchaeum sp. (assembly GCA_028710695.1). GTDB lineage: Archaea > Iainarchaeota > Iainarchaeia > Iainarchaeales > 0-14-0-20-30-16 > JAQTTP01. The sequence goes on along the minus strand of JAQTTP010000007.1, from coordinate 31,273 downwards.
CATCTGCATAACAATCGCAAATATAGGCATTTCCATCTTTTATGAATTTTCTTGTTTCGTCATATAATTTTTCAATATAATCGCTTGCGTTTACAACTTTGTCTGGAACAACCCCTAGCCATTTTAGGCCATTAAGGATTGCATCATAATATTCTTTCTTTACAATTGTTGGATTTGTGTCCTCAAATCTTAAAATAAATTTTCCATTGTGCATTTTTGCAAAATTGTAATTAATAAAAGATGCATAACCATGTCCAATGTGTGGATATTTTGATGGATCTGGAGGGTAAGCAGTTACTACTTCGCCAGTGATTTCCAATTTTGGATATTCTAATTTCTTCTCTCTTTTTTCTTTTGGTTTTTCTTCGTTACAAGTAGGGTATTGTTTTTGTAGTTCGTCTATGCTTAATTTATTTACTTTTTCTGTGATTTCTTTACATAGTTCTTGTGCGACTTTTATGTTTTTTGCAAAATAAATTTTTAGATCTTGGCTTCCCATACAAACTCCAAAGATCTTTGAAGGATTTTGTATTTCTTTAAAATGAATTCTGTACTTAGCAACAAGGGATTCTATTTCCTTAGTTATTTTTTCTAAGTCTTTTTCAGTAATCTTTAAGTCTTTTGTATAGTTCGCCATATTAAAAAGAGTGATGTATCAGTTTTTAAATATACTTTGGCAGAAATAGTATTTATGAAGAATCCTTGTTCTGGCTGTGATTTGTGCTGTAGGAAATACACAATTTTTACTTTTCCCGAAAATGCAAAAGAAATTGCCTTTTTTTTAAGGATTAGTGTTAAGGATTTTTTGAATAAATATGCCAATTATTATATTGAGCTCTATGATCTTGAAAATAATGCTAAACTGTCTCCTGTTGATGATAAGAAAATAGCAGAAAAGTATGGCAAATCCTGCTTTATGGCTTTTTCTTTGAAATCAGATTCTAAATGCGTCTTTTTGGAGAACTCAGAATGTAAAATTTATGATGTAAGGCCTCTGATTTGCAGGTTATTTCCTAATTATAAGTTCTATGGGGAAGAGTTCCCTTTTTGTAAAATAGACAAAAAGCAGGAAGCGAAAGACCCGCGTGAGTTCTTTTACATTTTAGACAATTACACAAAATCTTTGAAATCTAAAGGCTTTAAGGGTGTCTGGGGCGGAGATCTTCCTGCAGTAAGTAAAGAGAACATTTGTGTTATGAAAGGCAATAAGAAGCTTGTGGCAGATGGTGCTCTTGTGAAGTTTATAAAGAAAAAAGTGGGTTAAATCAACTATAACCTTTTAAAAGATATTGCAAGTAATAAAATCATAATCTGTTTTTTTACGTAAAACAGAAAAACAAAATTTTTCTCGTTGTGTGCGTTAGCACCGCACTACCTTGTGTAGTGCAACTCTAACGGGAAAAGACAAATTTCCATACAAGGAAATTTTCTTGGCCCCCTAAAGTAATTTGCAATAAGGCAAATTAGCTTTTTGGGGAAAGTTTGTTCCCGCCCCGGTAGTGTAGTGGTTATCACGTTGGCCTTTCAAGCCGACGACCCGGGTTCGATTCCCGGTCGGGGCACTACTATCCTTTTTCTTTCTTTTCAAAAAAGAAAGAATAAGCCTAAGTTTGCCAAAAAGAAAGAAAACAAGTAATCTTGCCAAAAGAAAAACTGGGCCGTAGAGGCCCTTATTTTTTTAGAGTTTTTAATAGTAAATCTTCTTTAGGTATTTTCTGAACTGATAATATGGTATAGATTGATCCTGCCACAAGTAATAACCAATCGGAAGTTACTAAAAATGAACCAATGGTTATGAAAATGTATGATAAGTACATTGGGTGATTTAGATAATGATATGGCCCAGTTTTGATTAGTTTGTGGTTTTTAAGAAGTCTGATTTTTTCAGACCACATATTTCCTAAACTGAACTGTGCCCAAACCCGCAAGGCAATACCTACAAAAGCAAAACATAAGCCAACTACTACTAGCCAGCCAGGTATTGTTGGAATCAATAGTGCTTGTAATCGAGTGATGGGCGAGATTATATACCATGCCTGCAGTGCAAAATAAATTACTTCGAAAATTGTTCTGTAAGGAATTAGTTTGTCTTGTACCTGTTTGCTAATATCTTCTTTTCGCAATAATATCTTGATCAAAAGGCTTAATGCCAAAAGCGAAAAAATACAAAACAAGATTCTGCTAATTAACTCTATATAAAAATAATCCATTTTGCCACGTCTTTAAAGCCTTTTTCTGAATAGATCTTCTGATAAAAATGAGAGTAACTTTATTTGTTTTTTTCTAAAGTGCCAGAAGAAAAGTATTGCGGAAAAGGTAGCACCCAAAAAATCGCAGAATATATCCCAAAATGTATCATTTAAACCGCCCTGAAGCAGGTTTGTGCTAAATGTAAAGTCACAAATAGCCTCAAATACTTCCCAAGCAAGTAAAATGAACATACAAAATAAATAACTGTACAATGTGGCACTATCATAATTATAGTTTACTTTTGATTCTCCATATCTAATAATTAATAAAACCATTCCCGCAGTAAAATACGTAAACCCGCTTCCCAAATGTAAAATTTTGTCATACCAAAAGAACTGTACAGAAATAGTTTCCCCAATAACCCCCAAAAAGAGAAATGTAAAGAATAATAAGATAACACTATCACTCATATAGACTTTAAACCGTTTTAATATATTTGGGAGGAATAAAAGGATGATCCCAGCAAAACAAATCCCTATTTCATAATAACCCCGATCTATACGGAGGTATAATAAAAGTAAATATACAAAAATCAATATATTTCTTAGATGTAGGTTAAATCTACGTAGTGTCAAAGCCATTTTATCCCTATTTTAAGGTAAACTATTAAAAATATACTGTATGTAATAATTATATTAATTACTACTGATTTTAGGAGAACCCTGCTGAAGTAGGAAGTACCATTCCTGAGGAGTTATGTTCAGGAAGTTGGGAAGTGAAAGGTGAATAAATGGGACATAGAGGAAAAGATTCGAGTAGATTTAAGAAAACCAAGGCTGCCGATGGTAGATGGAAATGGCACAAGAAAAGAATGAAGAGAAATAAGAGAGAAAGAGCAAGAAGAAGAGGAGAACTTAACTAGTTCTTAACTTTTTATCTTTTTTTACTTTTTTTATTTTCCAAAACTTTTTATATAATTCCTTTTATTAGTTATCTTATGATTACAGTAGCCAAAGCAGTAATATCTGATAGTAATAAAGTGCTTCTTGTAAAGAGATCTGCAAAAGCAAAATTCTTTCCAGGGCTTTGGGATTTTCCGGGTGGTAAACAGGAATTAGGGGAAACATCAGATCAATCTGTGGTGAGAGAGGCAAAAGAAGAGACAAATCTTGCTGTAGTTCCGGAAGATAAGTTTTCTGAATTTGATTATACTGAAAAAGGAGAAAAGATTCACTTCTTTGTTTTCAAAATAAAAAATTATTCTGGAAAAGTTAAATTAAGCCACGAACATACGGATTTTAATTGGATAGATTTGAAAGATTTAGATAAGTTTGAGATTGCACCGGTTGTTAAGATGTTTTTTAAATTAAAAAATTAGGAAAGCTTTACAAACTTTCCATTTTTAACTGTTTTTAGGACAAAGTTTTTCTTTACATCTCCGTTTGCATCGAATGTTAATATTCCGCTTGCGCCTTTGTAATCTTTTGTATTGTATAAACAAGTCTTTACATTGTCTGGGTCTGTTCCGACTTCTTTAAAGCAGGTGTTTAATAGTATTAATGCATCATATGCATTTGCAGAAAGCATATCGCTGCTTTCGCCATATTTTTCTGAGAATTTTTCTTGATATGATTTCATAGAAATAATATTGCTAGTTTCATCAAAAGGATACGCATAAATTAATCCTTCTGCAGAGTCTCCAGCAATTTGTAAAAACTCTTTTCCTTGTGTTGCTGATGTTGCATAAAATGGTTTTATTAAATTCAATTCCTTGGCTTGCTTTAGTATCATTCCGTTTGGTTCTCTTAAGCCAGCAATTAATATTGCATCTGCGCTGGCGGCATCTATTTTTGATAAAATTGTTTTAAAATCTTTTTCGTCTTTGTCGTAAAGTTCTGAGAATTTGATATTTCCGCCTAAGTTTGTGAATACTCTAGTAAAAGCATCAGAATATGATTTTCCATAATCTGTGTTCATCCCAATTATTGCAAGGCTTTTGTTACCTAATTGTTCTTTCAAATAAGGCGCAAAGAACTCTGCTTCTTGAGATACATTTGATTGTGTTCTAAAAATATAATCTCCTGCTGTTGAAACTTTGTCTGATTGTGATGCTGTTGAAATTAGAATAATTTTATTTTGCTCAGCAATTGGAGCGATTGCTAATGTTTGGCTTGAGCCCGCTTCCCCGATAATAAATTTTATTTTATCTATATTAAGAAGTTTTTGTATTGCTTGTACAGCAACCTTGCTGTCATATTGTGAATCTTCGTAGACCAATTCTATTTTATAGTCTGTATTGCCTTTATCTAATTCCTCAAGAGCCAAATCTAATCCCTTTTTTATAGGTATTCCTGCATCTGCAGAGTTGCTTCCTGTTAATGGTAGAATTACGCCCACTTTTATTGTCTCTGGGCTATTATTTAATGAAAAAAATCCAACATTACTTACATCTAAAACTACTGCAAAAATAGCAATTATAACAATGAAAATAGTTATTATTTTCCATATATCCATTAAACCACCTCGTGGGTTATATTATCTCTTTGGCTTTTGGAGAATAAAATCCCTTGTTGTTTTTTTATAACAACATCTTTAAAATAATTTCTTAGTTAGTAATAGGTATGGATCTTGAACAATTGGAAAAAATAGGCTTAACCCCTAAAGAAGCAAAGGTTTACACCGCCTTACTTAACTTGGGGGATGCATTAGTTTCCGAAATAGCAAATAGGACAAAAATAAACAGAAGTTTACTATATTCTATTTTGGAAACTTTGGAAGAAAAAGGAATTGTTACCTATATCATAAAAAATAATGTAAGATATTATCGTGCCGCAGAGCCAAATAAAATATTGGACCACTTAAAAGAAAAAGAAAAAGCTTTTGAGGAGATTTTGCCAGAACTGATTAATCTCTATAAACCAAGATTTAACAAGCCAATTGTGGAGATTTTGGAGGGTTTGGAAGGATTAAAAACTATTTATAATGATGTTGTTAGGCAGAAGCAAGAATGGTTTGGTTATAATGTTCCTGGAAAAGGCCCCGAAATAAGTGGTGCAAGAGCCCATTCATTTGAAAAAGAACGGCAACAAGCAAAAATCCCCCTGAAGATAATAATGATAAACACTCCACAAAGTATGAAAAGAGGAAAAGAATTTGCAGCAATGCAATATACACAAGTTAAGTACATGCCAGAAAGTTATGAATCTCCGGCATCCACCTGGATTTATGGGGATAGAGTTGTATTGGTATTTTGGTATAAAGAGTTTCCTTTTGCAGTTAGAATAATTGACAAGAATTTAGCAGAGAGTTATAAAAATTATTTTAGGGCAATCTGGGACAGTAATTTAACCCTGCCTTTGGAAAAAGAATAAAAAAAGGCTAGAAACCGAGATTTCGAGGGGCCTTGTGCCCCTTAGTACCTTAGGTACTTTTGGCAGACTGTGCCTTTTCGTAAAAGGCTAGATCTCTTTAAACCCCGTATATTTCTGTAATGCTTTTGGTATATGTATTATTCCTTTCTTGTCTTGATGATTCTCGATGAAAGCTGCTAAGCTTCTTGGAGATGGTAATGCTGTGCCGTTCAAAGAATGGCAAACTATTCTTTCTCCTTTTTCTTCATATCTTACATTCAACTTTCTTGTCTGATAATCTGTTGTTATGGAATAAGAACCAATCTCTCTGAACTTTCCTTGCACTGGCATCCACAGTTCAATATCATACTTCTTTGCTGCCGTGTCGTTCATATCCCCTGTGCAAATATTAACAACTCTGTATGGAAGCTCTAGATCTTTGTAAATGCTTTCTGCATTCTTTAGAAGTTCCTCATGGATTTTCTCATTGTCTTTTGCTTTACAAAAAACGTATTGCTCAACTTTATCAAATTGGTGAACTCTGAAGATCCCTCTTGTATCTTTCCCAGCACTTCCTGCCTCTCTTCGGAATGCGGAAGAGTATCCAGCATACTTTAGGGGTAGAATTTTTTCATCTAGAACTTCGTCCAGGTGATATGCTGCCAAAGTCTGCTCTGCTGTTGCAATTAGGAATTGGCCTTCTGTTGTTTGGTATAGGGTTTCTTTGAAGTCTGCTAGCTCTGCTGCTTTTTCCATAACATCTTTGTTTATTAAAAATGGAGTATATAGTGGCATGTAGCCCGCATCAACAAGCTTGTCTAATGCAAACCTCAAAAGAGATAGATGTAAGATTGCTAGTTTGCCTTTTAGGTAATAAGCTCGTGCACCAGAGATTTTTGCAGCTCTTTCTAAATCGAATAGTCCTCTTTCGGGACCTAGATCTGCATGGCTTTTTGGCTCAAAGTCCAATAATTCATAATCCATTTTGTTATTAGTTGCTTTTTTGAAATCTGCTAAATGCTGCTTCTGGACTTTTGCTTTTCCATAGAATTTGAATGGAACATTCTCTTCATCGCTTTTTCCATTTGGGACAGAAGGGTAAAGGATGTTTCCTACTTTGTAACGGTTTTCATCTCTTGTTTGTAGGGCTTTAGTTTCTTGCTCTTCTAGATTTTTAATTTTAATATCTAAGTCTTTGCTTTTAGCTTTTAATCTTGTAATCTCCTTTGTTTTATGCTCGTTTTTTGTGTTTTTGTCTTGAGCTACGGTTGCTATCTCTTTGGTAACCTTGTTCTTTTCTGCTCTCAGTTCTTCTTTCTCTTGCTTTGCTTTTTTCCAAAGATCATCGAACTTCTTTGTATCCTTTGCGAAATCTAAGGGTTTTGCCCTTCGTTTCTCGCTTTCTAAGATCTTTTTGAACTCTTTATCGTCTCTAAATAAGTTAATATCAAGCATAGGCACACCCAATAAGATATAATAACATACTTTAGATTATTTTATATATTTATATTACTTTTTTATATGAATAACTAAAAGGTGCTATAAAGGTGTCATTTTATGCTTGACAAGAAACAATTAAAACAAGACTTTGCTAAGAAGTGGGAAGACCACTATAAACTTGCTTTTTTAGAGAAAGAAGGGTTTACAAGAAAGCAGTGTAAAAAATGTAAGAACTATTTCTGGACTTTGGACCCAAACAGAGAATTTTGTGAAGACTCCGAATGTGTAGGGTATAAATTCATTGGAAGAAAAATAACTCCACAAAAGCTAGATTATATTGAAGCTTGGAAGACTTTTGAAAGATTTTTTAATAAGAAAAATCACACCTCTGTAAAGAGATTTCCAACAGTTGCAAGATGGAGAAATGATATTTACTTTAATTTGGCGTCTATAACTGGGTTTCAGCCATATGTTGTGTCTGGAGAAGTAGAACCTGTGGCTAACCCACTAGTAATAAATCAGCCTTGTTTAAGGTTTAATGATATCCCGAATGTTGGAGTTACTGGTAGGCATTATACTAATTTTGTAATGATTGGGCAGCACGCATTTAATAATAAAAAAACAGGATTGTTTTATTGGAAAGATCAAGCAATAGAAAACGACTTTTTATTTTTAACAAAAGCTTTAGGAATACCAAGAGAAAAAGTAGTATTTAGAGAAGATGTTTGGATGGGTGGCGGAAATGTAGGGCCATCTCTGGAATACTTTGTAGATGGAATTGAACTAGGAAACTGTGTTTTCATGCAATACTATTTGACTGACAAAGGCTTGAAAGAGTTAGATACAAAAGTAATTGACATGGGTGCAGGTCAAGAAAGATTTGCGTGGATTACTGACACAAAGCCAATGTCTTATGATATTACTTTTGGACCTGTTGCAAAGCACTTTTTGAGTAAAGAATCTATAAAAGAACCTGTATTTTTAGAAGAATATGTTATGGGTGCAGGAAAAATTGATTTCTCTGAAAGAAATGGAACTGATGAATATGAAATTGCAAAACAAATTGGGATTGAATACTCTGTTATGAAAAAACAGTTGTTCCCATTGCAGTCAGCATATGCAATTTTGGACCACTTGAAAACAATTTTATTCACTTCTGTGGATGGGATGCTTCCATCTAATACTGGTGGTGGATACAATCTAAGATATGTTTTGAGAAGAGCATTTTCTTTGTATGAAAAAAATAACTTTTCATCTGATTTAAACACAGTTTTAGAAAAACACATAAATTACTTGAAGCCTTTGTACCCGGAGTTGGGGGAAAGTAATATTGTGTTTAATGTTTTAGATACTGAATATGAAAAATATAGAAAATCAAAAGATCTGTCAAGATCTGTAGTAAGTGCATATTTAACAAAGAAAAAGAAAGAAACGAATAAAATAACAGAACAAGATCTTTCATTTTTGTATGAGTCTTATGGTGTTGTTTTAGAACAAGTTAAAGAAGTTGCAGAAAAAGAAAATATGATTTTAGAAGTTCAGGAAATAAATTTAGATAAAAAACTTCCTGCTGTTCAAAAAGAGATTGATCCTTTACAAGCAAAAGTAAAAGATTTTGATAAGACTGAAAAATTGTATTATGAATTTTTTTATATGGATTCTTTTGAAGCAAAAGTGCAGGGAATAGTTGAAGATTATGTTGTCCTAAATAAATCTGCGTTCTATCCAGAGGGTGGCGGACAAGATTGTGATTTAGGAGAAATAGATGGAATAAAAGTATTAGAAGTAAAGAATATCGGTGATGTAATTTTGCATAAAGTTTCAGAACCAAAGAAGATAAAGAAAAATTCAACAGTTACTTGTAAAATAGACTTCTCAAGAAGGCTTGCTTTGTCACAACATCACACTTCAACTCACTTGTTGAATGGTGTTTGCCAGCAAGTTTTGGGAAAGCACATTTGGCAAGCAGGAGCAAATAAAAAAGCAGATATTGCTCACTTAGATATTACTCATTTTAAAGCAATTACTAAATACGAATTGGAAGAAATTGAAAGAAAAGTTAATGAATATATCCAGCAAGATTTGGCAGTCAAGAAAACAATTTTCCCAAGACAAGTTGCTGAACAGAAATACGGATTTAGAATCTATCAGGGTGGGGCAGTTCCAGGAAAAGAATTAAGAATAATAGAAATACCAGGATTAGATGTTGAGGCTTGTGGTGGAACTCATTTAGAAAAGACAGGACAGATGGGATATTTTAAAATTGTAAAAAGAGAATCAGTAAGAGATGGTGTTGAAAGAATCTACTTTAAAGCAGGAATTCCTGCAGTAAATTATGGATTGGAATTACAGCAAACTGTTGATAAAGCAAGTGAATTACTGAAAGTTCCAAAGAATGATGTTTTGATGGCAATAGACAAAAATGTGCAGGAATTGAAAACCTTGCAAAAAGCACTTGTGGAAGTTGATGAAAAAGAATCAGAAAGAATAATTTCTGGGTTGGAATTAGAAAAAGGAAAGAAAATAGTAAAAGATGTAAAAATCTACAATGTGGAGTCTTTTTTGAAGCTTGGAATTATGGCAAAAAAAAGATTTGTTAATAAATTTGATTTACTAATAATTTATTCTAAGGATATAGAACAGATGAATATAATTGTAAATTCAAATGTTGTAAAGAAAGGTGCAGGATTCATTGCAAAAGAGATCTCAAGCAAATTTGGTGGAAAAGGTGGCGGATCCCTGGACTTTGCACAAATAAGCGGAATAAGTGTTAATGTTAAAGAAATTGAACAAGAAATAAGCAAATTGATGTAAGTGGTCAATATGGGTGTTGCATTTTTAAAGAACTTTTGGGCAAAAATTGTTGAAAACAAATGGCATATTCTGATATTATTATTGATATTTTTGATTGCGTTAGGATTTAGGCTACATATTATGAGATTTGATGGCTTTATTGAACCAGATGCATATTGGCATGCAAGAGCTAATGCCGCATTTATTCAAGATCCATTTGAAGACCATACTGATTTATTAGGAATCTATCACTATGCTAATAAAGCACCATATTCAGTTAGTTTACTATGGTATTTTGGAGTTTTATTTTGGAATATATTTACCTTTGGAGCCGCGTACAGTAAAGATCTCTGGGTCTGGTTTATTAGGCTCCTGCCTGCATTCTATGGTGCTTTTACTACATTAGCAATGTATTTCTTATTTAGAGTAGGTTATAAGAATAGAATCGCCGGATATATTGCTGCATTTTTTGCTGCAGTAATGCCTGCATTTGTATATAGAACTATGAGTGGGCACTACGAAGAAGATTGTATGGGCTTCTTGTGGATGGTTCTTGGATTTGGATTTTTAGTATTGGGAATTTCTAAATTTGTGGAAACCCAAAGTGTCAAATGGAAACCAATTATTTATGGACTTTTGGGCGGTCTATTCTTAGGAATTATGGCAATGGTTTGGAGTGTTTTTGCATTTGTGCCGGTTGTTCTAATTGGGTACTTTGTGACAATTCTAATAATGAAGTTAATTGTTTACAAGGACTTGGAGTTCTTAAAAGGATTTTCCATAATTTTCTTTTCTTGTTTTATTCTTATGGGTGCTATTGCAACAGCATGGAGCACAAATTGGATACAAGTAGATATAAATTATGTGTCTGGAATATTTGGACTTAATGAAACTAGTGTTGATACCCAGCAGATGGGTTCAGTAACGTCAATGAAAGTTGGAGAAGAAAGTCAAGGATATCCTGCTTTCGGCTCAAAGTACAACATATTCTTGATATTTATTATTACTGGGTTTATCCTCGGGCTATATAGAATAATTTTTAACAAAAAAGATTGGTTTACTTTGTTGGTTCTTGTTTGGTCTGCGGGTTGTTTGTACCTGGCATGGAATAAATTAAAAGCAACTTTTTGGTTTGGATTACCACTTGCAGCATTAACTGTATTAACAATGTACGAACTTTATCAGCTCTTTATTGGCACCAATAAGCATATAGCTTTGCGAGTTGGTCTTGTGGGGGCATTATTGTTTTTAACAATTACTGGTGTTGCTGGTGCAACTATGTTTGTACATAACCACACACCACAATTAGATGGTGGCAGTGGCTGGAAAGAAACAATTTCTTGGCTTGGAGAAAACACTCCTGAAAATGCAAAACTCTTTAATTGGTGGAGTGAGGGGCACTGGATAACTTTCTTGGCAGATAGGAGAGTGGCAACGGATAATACAAATAGTGATACTCAAGCTTTGAAAGATGTGCCTATGTTTTTCTTAGATGAAAATACTGAACATGCTGCAGGAATTTTGAAAGCATATGATGCAGACTATGTATTAATGGATCTTGATACCTTGCAAAGCCTTCCGTTATTTGCGATGTATCTCTATGATACTGTAAATCAAAATGATCCGCGTATAGCCAAATATTTTTCAGTATATATGGGTTGTACGAAAACATCTTTCCAAATACAAAAAGACAATTATTATATGTGTGGGTCAAATAAATTGACCGAAGATTATATGTCTGCAATACCAACTGCTTGGACAAATAAACCTTATACTGTTGTGAACGGAAAAACCCCCTTGTTTTATTATACAAATGGCGCAAAAGATATTTTATATGTTTTTAGTCATCCGTCAAATAGTAGTATGGCTGTGAAGTTGTGGCTTATGAGCCCAGAGATATCAAAATATTTGACTTTGGTTTATGCGAAAAATATGGTCAGAGTTTATAAGGTTAATAAAGATGCTTTGAAAACTGTTGAACCAGCAATGTATGATATGACTACGGAACAGATAAACGAATGGAATACTAAAGTAAAGGCATATTATGGTGATGCTTGGTGAAGTGGGATAAAATAATATATTTTTTATTGGCAACCTTATTTGGTATTGGGCTGTTTTTTCCAATAAGAAAATATATTTGTGAATTTTTTATTTCATTTTTAATAGTATTTTTGATAATGGGCTTCTACATAAAATGGGCTCATAAAAAAGAAATTACTAATACTGATTGTCACAAGTATGATAAACCCAAATTTGCAAATATGGGTGGCTATATTCTTTTGCTTGGATTTTTTGTTGGTTTGTTTTCGATATTTCCTTTTGTAAGTGGATTTGATTTGTATTCTATAATGGCGGGTGCGTTTACAGTACTTCTTGTTGGATTTGTTGGATCTTTTGATGATTTATTTAAACTCAACGAGCTACAAAAAATTCTGTTGTTGCTTGTTGCATCCATACCTTTAGTGGCAATTTTAGCTGGAAACCATACAATTACAATACCATTTTATGGATCTTTGAGTTTGGGCTGGGTTTATTCCTTTGTAATAATTCCAATATTGATACTTGTTTATTCAAATGCAACCAACATGCTTGCGGGATACAATGGGCTTGAGGCAGGATTAGGAATAATTACAATATTGTTTATGGTTTTTGCATCTTTGATAACTGGAAATTATCTTGCAATGATTATTTTGGTTCCAATGCTTGGTGCTCTAATTGGATTTTATTATTATAATGCCTACCCAGCAAAAGTTATTTTTGGTGATGTGGGCTCTTTAGCAATCGGTGCATCAATTGCAACTGCAATGATTATTGGAAATATGGAAATAATTGGGATTCTTTTAACTCTGATTTACTTAATAAATTTTGGGTTATATGCAATACATATATTCATTGTTCGTGGAAAAGGAAAAACAATATCTGCCTGCGACAAAAATGGGTATTTAATTCCTACAAATTATGAAAAAAATGGAAAGACCTTTATTGGGTGGCACGCATTGTATTATCTAATGGAACACCTGTATAAAGGCAAGCTTACAGAGAAAGGGCTTGTACGAAACTTTTTTATATTACATTTCGTTATATCTCTAGTAGTATTTTTGTTATATTTTTTATAAAATAAGATTTTTGGGTGTTAATATGAATAAGAAAGGGTCATTCATTGCTACTTTAATTATAATCATAATAATCCTGGCTGTTGTTGGATACTTGGGCTATAGGTATGTTTACCCAGATTTTAAAAATGCAGACCTAAGTAAAGGGGATCTATCAGAAGATGATAAATATTATGGGTATGCAAACTTTGAAATTGAAGATATCAAACTAAAGATGCCTGAAACTTGGACTGAATTTGAAGTAGATAACGTTAGTTCTTCAAATAGCTGGGCCTATAAAATAAACCCGTCAAGTAATGAAGATTTTTTGTATATTTGGAGATATGGATATGCTTTTGATTCTAAAACCCTTGCAAAGGAGATTGTACAATACAATATAGAACAAATCTCAGAACAAGAAGTGAACATAAACGGGAACTTGTTCTATAATGCAGTTGTATCTGTAGATGAAGATAGTGTTAACAGAATATACAATACTTATGCTTTTGTAAAAAATGGCGTTGGGTATGTATTTACTCTAAAGTGTAACTCTGAGATCTATGATGCACTTAAGGATAAGTTCAAGAACTCTGTAGAATCTATAGAGTTTGAATAACCTCTTGGTGCCTAACTAAGGCTGTCCCTTTCACTGTTGGGCGGGGCCCAATTCTTTTTATTATTATTCTTTCTTATACTATATAACTATTACGAATAAACGAGTGGTATTTATGCCGAAAATTGATGTTTCTAGATCTGATTTGGAATCTTTATTACATTACAAAATAAAAGATAGCGAACTTGAGAAGTTCTTCCTTTGCACTAAATGTGAAGTAGATGGTGTTGACGGGGATACTATTAAACTTGATATAAAAGACTCTAATAGACCTGATTTGTGGAGTATTGAAGGAGTTGCAAGAGAGATAAAGAAAGATAACGGCGAGATAAAAGGCTTAAAAGAATACTCTTTTGAAAAATCTGATTATATTGTTGATGTAGGGGATATGAAGAATATAGCAAAATATGTTGCTGCCGCAGTAGTGAAAAATGTTGATATTTCTGATGATTTTTTGATAAGTTTGGTTAATATGCAAGAAAAAATTGCAGGATCTTACGGTAAGAAAAGAAGCGAACTTTCAATGGGAATGTATGATTTAAACAAAATCAGTGGAAAGAAATTGAAATACTTTTTAGGAGATAAAAAAACAGTTAAATTCGCTCCTCTTGGATTTGAAAAAGAAATGACTTTGGAAGAGGTCTTGAAAAATCACAAGAAAGGACAGGAATATGGGCATTTATTGGCTGGATTTGATAAGTATCCTGTTTGGCAGGATGAAAAAGGGAAGATAATGTCTATGCCCCCAATAGTGAACTCAAATGATTCTGGAAAAGTAGAAGTAGGAAAGAATGATTTGTTTATAGAAGTAACTGGAATAACACAAGAAAAGGTAAATGTTGCTTTGCTTATTGTTTGTATGGCGTTTGCAGACAGGGGTGCAAAGGTTGAAGCTATTACTGTTGATTACGGAAAAGAAAAAGTAGTAACTCCTTACTTCGCAAAAGAAAAAATGGAAATATCTAAGCAGAAAATATTTGATTATATTGGAATGGAAATAAGCGAAAAAGATCTTATTGGTCTACTTGAGAGAAAAGGATACGATGTTAAGATAGTTAAGGATAAAGTTGTTGTGGAGTACCCAAACTATAGGGTTGACATAATGCATCCTGTTGATGTAATTGAGGATATTCTGATTTCTATTGGCTATAATACAATAAAGCTAGAGAAAGTGGATGTTAGAAGTACAGGTGGGTTGCTTGACAAGACTGTTTGGGCTGATAGCTTAAGGCTGCTTGGTGTTGGGGCAGGATTGCAAGAGATAATGACTTTTACTTTGACTAGCAAAGAAAAGCAATTTGGGAAAATGAAAATAAAGAATAAGGCAGTAACAATTGCAAACCCAATGTCTGAGAGCATAGAGATCTTTAGGACTTCTATAGTTCCGGAACATTTAGAATTCTTGGTAAAGAATCAACACATTTCTTATCCGCAAAATGTATTTGAAGTTGGAAAAATCTTGGAAGAAAATGACAAAGGGATACTTGAAAAAATCTTCTTTACTGCTACTTTGTGTTATGAGGGTGTTGATTACACCTATGCAAAAAGACTTGCAGAATTTGTTCTAAATAATTTAGAAGTTACTGATAAAAAATATACTGAGTTCAAGCATAATTCTTTTATTGAAGGAAGGGTCGCAAAAATAGAATACAAGTTAAATGGTAAGAAAAAAGAAGGAATAATTGGAGAAATAAATCCAGAAGTATTAAAGAACTTTAACTTAGAAACGCCGGTGGCTGTGTTTGAATTAGATTTGACTCCTGACTGAGTCTGGCATAAGGGAAAAATATGTATGAACAGATAAGAGAAAAAATAAAAGGAGTAAAAGATTCTTTTGTTTTGATTACTGAAAAAGCAAAAGGCATCTTTGATTCTAGTCAAATAAAAGATCTTAAATTTATAGACTCTGCTGCTTTGATTGATATTAAAAATGACAAAAAAACCTTTTCTGTAGGTGCTGTTGACTCTGGATTTTTTTCTGATTCTTTTGTAGGATTTGATTTTTGTTTTGTTAAGATTAGTGGGTCTGTATTTTATTATAAAAACGGAAAACTTGAAGAAAATAAAAGATTTCCTAAGAACCCTTTGGCAGTGTTTTTTACTCCTGATGCCTGCTTGCAAAAAGAAGAATTTGAAAGATATGTTTCAATAACAAGAATAAAACAGGAATTGCTGTTGGCAAGACAGATAATTGAAACTAATGACTTAGATTATTTTCTTTTGGATGGAAGTCTAATTCCACACCCAATGGATCGTTTGAAGAAAGATTCAGAAATTTATAAAGAGTATCAAGAATTAATTAGCAGCTATTTGACATTATATGTTGCTGCAGAAAAAAAGAAAACAAGATTGATTGGTTGTGTTGAAGATTCAAGATCTAATTTTTTTACAAAGAAGTTTGGATTAGAGAAATTTAATGATTCTATTTTCCTTAATGCTGCCCTTAATAAAAAGCAAGGAGTAAATTTCTTTAGGGCTGGAGAGGAGAACAAGATCTTAGATGATTTAAATGCCCACAAAAAGGTAGACTTATATGTGGGATATGTAAAAGTAAATGACTATGACCTGCCTTTGAGGATAGAAATGATTGATCCTTGTAAAGAAGCAATAGAGGTAATTTACTTCTTGGCATCACATACAAAGAATTATTCTTATCCGTCAGTAATAATAGATGCTGACCTCAGAGCAAAGCTAAGCCCAAATGAGATTAACACAGTAAAAGCCTATATTGAAGGTATTTCTAATATACAAGGTATAAAAAAATTAAGAAGGAACAGACGTCCTTTCTAATTATATTTCTTCAGAAGTTTCAGTTGTTTCTGATGGCTCTTCTTGTTTTGGCTCCGGTTTAGGCTCAGCTACTTTCTTTGGTTGTGGTTTTGGTCTTTGATCGTCTTTTATGCTGTTGAATTGAGTCCTATAACAATCTATACAAACCCATCTTCCTGTTGGTGTTTGAAACCTCGCAGGCTTGTTGCAAATATGACATGTAACTACCATTTTTATGCCCCCTGACATATAAAATATACTATATTTAGGGTAGATATGTCTTAAATTCTTATGCTTGTCTACAAAAATCGGTTTTTTCAGGTTTTTTAGGGTTTTAGAGTAATTTTTGTCTTGTTTTTGTAAATCTTTTTTCCCTTGCAGGTAATCCTTGTCTTTGTCTTTCTCTTTGCTGTTCCAGTCTATTCCACCAAGCATCGTGAGTTCTTTTCATCTTTTCTGCGTAGTCTTTTCGTACAGGCATATATTTTGTGTCTAATTCTGTCATTGGGTAAAATTTCATAAGTTTTTGTACTTTTACCTTATATCCACGTTTAGATAATATTCTTTGAACTCCATAGACGCCAACATGGCCTTGTCCAACAAATGTTAAATCTACACCGTGTTTTGCGATTTGGTATGCCATATGAGATTCTCGCATTGGGCCTTGTGCTTTTTTTAAAAAAATTTCTAATCTTTCTAAAGGCCCCAAATCTTCCGTGACGCCGTATCCTTTTGCATCTAATACTCCTAAATATGCCTTTGACATTATATCTAAATTATTGCTTTCTAAAGGCACCACTGTTTTTCCTGCTTTTTTTGCCTTTTCAAAAAGGGAGTAAAAAAATAAGCTAGTAGATATTTCTGGTCTTGACGTGATAAAATATTCTAAATGGCTTTCAAGCCTTTCATCTAGTCTATCTATTGCATTTCTTTCTTGGATTTTATGTTGATCCAGAACTCGTATCAACATCTGAATAAATTGTTCAGGTATTCTAAATTGTCTTTTTGCTCTATTCATATATTCTTTGATGCTATCAATTTCTGATAAATGTAGTTCTGCTAGTCCCCTTATTTTTTCAGTTTTGTTTTTGCTTGTTTTGTATATTTCTTCAAATACCTGTAGAAATTTTGGGGGTATTTCTAAACCTATTGTTTGTGCATTTGATTCTTCTAATAATTTTATTGCAGGTGGCAAATTATAATGTAAGTGTTCTACTCCCACTATTTGTGTTTCTTTATCCATTTATTCACCTAGTTCCTTAATTTTCTCAATTATCTTTCTTGGATAGTACTTTGCTAGGTAGTAGATGATTGAAAGAGGCTTGTAGCGAACTGTTTCTTGTTTGATTTTTTCATAAGTTACTTCTGTTGCATCACACAAAATGTGGAACAAAAGACCAGCTAAAATTCCGTATCCAATATTTGTATTAATGTAAAACCCAATTAATGAAAAGATTGCTACTGCCTCTAAGGTGTGAAATATGTAGAGCTGACGTTCTTTATGCTTTTTTGATTTTTTATTGAACATATAATGGTTGTAAACTGTTATTATGTTCAAATCTCTGTAATAATAGAAATAATTTATTATGTGGTCAATATCAATTATTACATTTGAAATTAAAAAAGTAATGGCCATTTCTTTGTTGATCAAAGAAAGAAGCATTGTTGGAATTATACTTATTATTAGGTGAATAGTTGGGTAAATTATATCACCTTCTTTATGTAAGGTAATAAGAAATTGTCTTCTTGATTTCTTTCTTTACTTATTTCAATACCGTTAAGGAGATCAGATATTTTTATTACTAATGGAACGTTTTTTACATTTCGTTTTATTTCTCCGTTGACAATTTCATTTGCAATGCCTGCCGGAACAGTTAACTCTCCCTCTGTTTTATTGGCAGTGTGTAACCCAATAATATCTCTAATTATAATTCCTTTTTTTGTTTCTGAAATAAGTTTGTCTAGTTTTTTTGTTCCAGGCTCCACAGTAATGTTTGTTTCGCTGTTTGAAAAGAACCAGTTTCCAGTAGGCCTGCTTTTATATTTATATGCATCTGCTAAATCAGCAAAGAATGATTTTGCAATTCCATTTTTTATTATCTCTTTTTTTGTAGTTCTTGAAAACTCAAAATCATATTTGTCAGAAAAAGGAGAATAATCTATAAAAGGATCTTCTGCTATAGTTAACTTTTCATCAAATATTTGTTTTCCCCAGTTTTTTGCAATATAATTATTGTTTAATTTTAAATCTTCCAAATTAATATTTTGTAAAATAAAATAATCTATTAACTGCTCGAATACAGTGGGAGTAATAATAAATTCGGAATATTTTTCTTTTGTGCTTTCTGGGTTTTTTTCCATCTTAATTGTTTCTTTTAGTTTGTCAAATAATTTTGCAACATCATAATCTTTTTCTGTAGTAATGTCAACAGAATGGCTACTACTCGATCTATCGTTTACTATTGCAGAAATGCCGAGTGATAAGAAATTGTTGGTGGAACCATACTCTAATTCTTTTGCAAATAATTGTGTTTTACTTGTGTTTTGTGAAATTTTTGACATGACTTTTTTAATTGTTTTGTCTTTTAAAAGGTCTTTTGTATGATCTCTAAATTCTCTTTCAATTTCTGTCAAATCAAATTCAGTATATTCTGTTTTATAATTCTGTTCTTGTCTTACTGCTTCTGGAAATTGTTCAAAAAATTTCTTGTTGTTGTAAGTAGTCAATTTTTGAAGACTTTTTATTTTTGAAGATATTGTTTTTTCGTTAATTTCTTTTATGCTTCCTCTTGCTCTTTTTTCATTCTTTATTAAATCAATCTGTAATTCAGTATTATTACTATATTTTGGAATTATTTGTGTTGTGTTGTGAATTTCTAAAGTTGTTTTTTTATTGTTTATAAGGTAAAATCTTGTTTTTTCATCTGCTTTTAAGTTTATGGAATCCATCAAAATCTTACCCCCGAAAATTTAATATATGGGCCAAACCCACTTACTTGGGCTTGTTGTCCACTTTTTCCACAAACCCCGATAAATTCTGGACCAGATTCAACCTCTTTTGAAATTCCTTTTATGTTAAATAAATCAGTAGTAATGTTCCCTGAAAAAGAAAGATTTACATAGTTTTCTTCTTTGCCTTTGTCAATAAGTATTGCTTTTCGTACTCCAAATTGGAATGTTCCGCTTGCAGGATCAACTTGGCCGCCATGGCCTTGACAAAGAATAATTCCTTTTTTTAAATCTTCTAGGAGTTCTTGTTTTTTTATTTTTCCTGGTCCCACACCAGTATTTGTCATTCTTGGGATTGGGATCTTGTTATAACTTTCTGCTCTTGCTCCGCCATTTGGAATTAGATTTAATTTTTTGGAATGTTTTAAGTCATTGATAAATTCATTTACAATTCCTGATTTTATTAATGTTCTTTTTTTTGCTTTATTTCCCTCATCATCATAAACAAGGTATCCCCAATCGTCTTTTACAAAAGGGTCGTCATAAACATTAAAATCAGAATTAGCTAATTTTTTTCCAAGCTTTAAACTTGATTCTTTAATGTAAACAAGGTCTGCCTCACAGGCATGGCCAATTGCTTCATGTGCTAATAGGTGGCTTAATTCAGGGTGTGTTATTACATCATAAGTTCCTTTTAGCATTGATTTGTATTTTAAAGATTCAATTGCCTCTTTTTTTGTTTTTTCTACAAAAGAACTTAGGTTTGTTATCTGGTCATCAATGTTTGTTTGCTTTCCGTATCTTTGATAACCCTCTCTTATTTTGTCTTTTTCTGAAACTGTAATTGTGCTTGCCAATACAAAGTAATTGTGATTTTGTGAAATGTCTTTTGTGTTTGTTAAAATTCTTTTGTGTTTTAAAGTTTCTTTGTATATGATGTCGTTTACATTACAGTTTTCTTTAGAAGAGTTTTTTAAAACTTCTTTTACTTTTGTTTCAAAATCTAGTTTTGACTCTTTGCCAATATCTACTTTTGCTTTTACCTTTTTTGAATCTATTAAATCAAGGTAATCGATCTTTTCTCCGTTTTTTGTTAATGTTTTTGCTCTTTCTATTAGGTTAGTAAGATTATTCTTTGATAAATCATTTGTGCTTACAAAAGATGCTTTGCCTTTATTTACTAAAAATAGAGAAACGCCTTTGTATTCTTCTTGTTTTATTTGCTTTACTTCTGAGTTTCTAGCATTAATAAAGTTTAGATTTGTGTCTTCGTAATTTATTCTGTAGTAATCGCAATCTTTGAGTTTTTTTGTTATAAAATCAAGATCCATATAAAAGTAATAGTATAATGCTTTTTATATATTCTTGTAATTTATAATATATATCTATTTTTTAAAATTGAAGAAGGTGAATTATGTGCAGGAAAAAACATTAGTAATTTTAAAACCAGACGCAGTTGCGCGAGGAATTATGGGTGAAATTATAACCCGTTTTGAGAAAATTGGACTTAAAATAGTCGGTATGAAGATGATTTTTGCATCAAGAAAGCAGCTTGAGCAGCACTACTATAAGGATGACACTTGGCTCTTAGAAAAAGGGAAAAGTTTAATAAAAAACAAAGGTTATCCTGCAGATTATGATCCAAAGAAAGCAGGAAAAGAGATAGTTGATGGTTTAGTAAATGATATGATGATATTACCTGTTGTGGCGATGGTTATTGAGGGGCACAATGCTGCGAAAGTTGTAAAGAAAATGACTGGGCCAACTAATATTGAGGAAGCAATGCCAGGGACAATAAGAGGAGATTATTCTCATGATACTTATGGTTTAGCAAATGTTCTTGATAGGCCAATTTTAACAGTAATACACGCAAGTGGAAATGCGGAAGAAGCAAAGAACGAAATAGATATCTGGTTTAAACCAGAAGAAATACATAATTATGATAGAACAGATACTGCTCTACATTATAGAAAAGGAAAGATTTAAGGGGATGATAAAATGTTATTATTATTTTTCGGGCCTTCCGGCGTTGGAAAAGGAACTTATGCAAGAATGTTTGTTGAAAGAAACGGATTTGTTCATGTTAGTACTGGTGACATTTTAAGAGCAGAGGTTGCAAGCGGGTCTAAACTTGGGAAAGAAGTAGAAAAACTAATAACTAGTGGAAAGTTTGTTCCGCAAGAGATGATGAACCCCCTACTAAAGGCATACTTGGAAAAAATAGATTACAAGCACAAAAAGGTAATTTTAGATGGATATCCTAGATCTCTAGAGCAAGCAGAAGGTTCTAAAGATTTTTTGAATTTTGATTACTTGCTTTCTTTTGAGGCAAATGAGAAAACCTTGGTTGATAGATTAAGCAAAAGATGGACTTGTCCTAAATGTGGAGAAATCTATCATGAAATAAATATCCCTCCAAAGGTGAAGTGGATTTGTGATAAAGACGGCGCTAAGTTGTTCCAGAGAGATGACGATAAGCCCGAAGCAATAAAAAGCAGGCTTAATGAGTACAAGAGTAAGGCAGAGCCAGTATTGAATTACTATCCTAAAAAGAAAGTTCTAAGGCTTAGTGCTGATGAAGATATGGAAACAGTATACAAGAGAGCGATAAAAGTGTTAAAACTTTAAAAATAAATGAGGCCGCCCGGATTTGAACCGGGGTCTTAAGCTCCCAAAGCTTAGATGCTTACCGGGCTACACCACGGCCCCTAGCCTTTTTAAAAAAAAGGCACAGTCTGCCAAAAACAGACCATATCCACAAACCAAAAGGTTTGGGATATTCCATTAAAGCTAACTAATTAAAGAGGGGGTTTTGTTTTTAAATGTAATGCATATTTTACAAAAGGTAGACACTATTGCTTTTATCTTGCTAATTTATAAACTAATACCTGTGTAAGTTATATAGTATAGTAATTGATGTGATTAGGTAAAAAACTATAATCGGTGATTGTGATGAAATGCAATTGCGATAAAATATAGGCCAATAGGGCTATAGAACGGTTGATAAATTTTATTTACTCTGTTTAAGAGTGGATTCTTATTAGTTTATTTGACTTTTCTGTTGAGTATTGAATTACAAAAATTACTTTTCAGGGAGTAATAAATATGACAAAATTTGACGATATACAATTTAATAGTATGCTGTTGAGATCCATACACGATCTAAAGTATGTGGATGCAACAGAAGTTCAGGACAAAGTAATTCCAGCTATAATTGGCGGGGAAAATGTTGTTTGTAGGAGCCACACAGGAAGTGGAAAAACACTTGCTTTTGGTATACCGCTTTCACATAGAATCTTGAACGGACAATCAAAAAAGGTATTAATCATTGGGCCTACAAGAGAGCTAGTTATGCAGGTTAGAACTGAGCTTAGTCTATTAAACAGACATAGTAGACTAAAAGTGTACAATGTTTATGGTGGCCATGGAATGATTGATGAACAAAGCCAGTTAAGAAAAGGAGTTGATATTTTAGTAGCAACCCCAGGAAGACTTTTGGATCATTTTAAAAGAAGAGCAATACAGCCAAGACAATTTGATACTGTAGTATTAGATGAGGCAGATAGAACCCTTGATATGGGTTTTATAACAGATATAAAACAGATACTTGGGATGATAGAACCAAAGAATGTGCACTTGTTTTCAGCTACTTTAGAAGGAAAAGTTGCAAGTTTGATACACACTTTTATTCCAAAATATAAGGAAATAACTATTCCTGCAGAAATTATTGGGAAAAATATAATTGAAAAAGATGTGGAAGTTACAAGAGGGGACAAGTACAAAGCATTATTAGATATAATAACCCAAGCTGCAGGAAAAAAGGTGCTGGTTTTTGTTTCTAAAAAATACTTTGCAGATTCTCTTTGTGAAAAACTTGGAAAAAATGAAATTGGCGCAGTAAGTATACATGGGGATAAAACTCAGAAGAATAGAGAACTATCTCTTAAAGACTTTAAAACCGGAAGAACACAAGTTATGATTGCAACAGATGTTGCTGCCCGTGGTTTGCAAATAGAAGACATAGAATTTGTTGTAAACTATGATGCTGCGATGGATAGAGATACCCATAAGCACAGAATTGGAAGAACTGGAAGAATGGGAAAAACTGGATATGCTATAAATTTTATAGAATCTGTGCCTGTTAATTATGACCCGAGCAGAGATAGAGGCGGGTTTAGAAGCCAAAGATCAAGAGCAAGAAGTGGCGGTGCATCTTTTAAGGGTGGTCATAATAGACCCCCGAGAAGACAATTTAGTCATAACCATGGACCACACGGCAGAAATAATAGAAATTAGTATACTCAGCAATAGTATATAAAATCTATTATTCTTATTTTTTTATATCTTGTTTTTGGTGGTAAAATGATTCTTGGAGTTACAGGTTTTTTTGCGTCTGGTAAGGACACAGTAGGAGAATATCTTCGAAAGAAAGGATTTGAAGTCCACTCCTGTTCCGATATTATTAGGGAAGAATGTAAAACAAGAGGAATCGAACTTACAAGAGACAACCTTCAAAAAGTTGGGAACGAATTAAGAGAAAATTTTGGTGCAGGAATTCTTGCAGAAAGATTAGTTGGAAGAATACTTGATAAGAAGCACTATGTTATAGAATCTTTGAGGAACCCAAAAGAGATAGATGTATTTAGAAAATTGCCTGGCTTTTATTTAATATTTGTTTCTGCATCTCCTGAAGTGAGGTACGATAGGGCAAAAAAAAGAAACAAAGAAATGGAGCACACAACAAGCTTGGAATCTTTTTTAGAATCTGAAAAAAAAGAACTAAAGAACAAAGATGAGAGTGCCCAGCAATTGCTTGAATGTAAAGAAATGGCAGACTATGTTTTGGACAATGATTCTACAATTGAAAACTTAGAACAAAACCTAGATGACTTGATGCTACAAATACAGATTAGGAATAGAGATAAACCTAATTGGGACGCTTTCTTTTTGAATATTGCAAAAGAGCACGCTCTGAGGGGGGACTGCTTGTCCGCAAGAATGGGGGCGGTGATTACTGTTGATAATACAATAGTTAGTTCTGGTTATACCGGGGCTCCGAGAAAAACTAAAGATTGCTACAAAAGAGGTTATTGTATTAGAAGAAAAATGAAAGTAACTTCTGGTCAGAGATATGAACTTTGCGCTTCTGTGCATGCTGAGCAAAATGCAATAATAAATGCCGCAAGAAATGGAATGAAGATCTTGGGCGGAACAATGTATCTTTATTCTGAGAAGTCATACCACGGAATAATTGAGCCAATAGATGCTTTCCCTTGCTTTATATGTAAGAAGATGATAATTAATACTGGGCTTTCTAAGGTTGTTTGTAGTACAAAAGATGGATCTTACAAAGTTTATAACATAGACGATTGGGTAAAAGAATGGCAAGAAAAAGATATTTCTGGTGAGTTCAAGATCTATGGAACTGAATACAAATAGTAAATACTAAATATAATTCTATAACTATAGATCTATATGAAAGATAATGTTGTTATAGTCAATGAAAAGGAGTTCAATAGGAAAGTTGAACAAATAAAGAAGGGTGGGCTTGACAACCTACATATAATTGCTGATTTTGATAAAACACTAACTACTGCTAAGGTGAATGGCAAAGATTTTAAGTCTGTTATTGCTCTTCTTAGGGAAGATGACTATTTGGATAAAGACTATATTGAGAAAGCCCATGCCTTGTATGACAAATATAGTCCTTTTGAGAATGATCACACCCTTTCAGTTAAAGAAAAAATAAAAAAAATGGAGGCTTGGTGGCAGGAACACCTTGATTTGCACATAGAAAAAGGGCTAACTAAAAATGTAGTTGATAAACTTTGTCGAGATACAAAGTATAAAATGAAATTTAGAGATAGCATAGACAAATTTATTAATGTTCTAAAAGATAATGGGGTTCCTCTGCTTGTTTTCTCTGCAGGAATTGGAGATGTAATCCAGTATTTTTTTGAATCCAAAGGCCTGCTACATAAAGACATTTCAATAATTTCAAACTTCTATAATTATGATGCCTCGGGAAGAATAACAGGGTACAAAGGGAAAATAATACACTCAGATAATAAAGGGGAAATTGCTGTTGCCAAAGATAAACATTTTTCAAAAATAAAGGATAGAAAGAATGTAATTCTTCTAGGGGATTCCCTTGGAGACACAACAATGGCTGATGGGTTAGAACACAAAGTTGTTTTGAAAATTGGGTTTTTGGATGACGGTAGTAAACTTGAGGCTTATAAGAAAGTGTATGATGTCCTTATCCTTAATGATGGCTCTCTAGAATTTGTTGTTGATATAATAAAAAAAATAGAATAAGGGGGAAATACATGGAAGTCTTAGAACTTCCATGGCTCTTTCCATCTGTACATATATTCTTGGCCCGGAGTTAATTCAATTTCTTTATTTCCGTTGCCCATTCTTCTTATGCTGTCGAAAAGCCCAACTCCTGGTTTGCTAATTGGGTTTACTATATCTTTATCTTTTCCAATTGCTAGGTTGTAGCCGGCATCAGCCAACTGTTTTGAAAAATCAACTAATTCTTTTAGACTTAAAATATTCTTGTACTTTGTAAACAACTCTTCAAATGATAAAATAATCTTATCCATCGCAACACCTCCTCGGCGTATAGTATACTAATTAATATGGACTATGTTGGCTATATGTTGTTTGGTTAACAAATACAAACCAAAAGTTAATAATTGGTTAGGAAAGTTGGTAATTATGGTAATGAAATTAAGAAAGTTAATGAAATCCGGTCTGGGTAAGAACTGTAATTACTGTGTGTTTTTGGGGTAATTACCCCCAATACTTCCAGTATTACTTGAGATGGGGGGCAAGGTCTTTTTTAAGAACTGTTAGATTATTTCCATAACCTCTGAGTAGCCCACTTAAGCCACCGTTTAAAAGGTCGTCTATAATTAGTTCATCAAGAGTTTTTCCTGTTTTTTGTATTAACCATTTCATTGCTTCGACTCTGGTATTTCTTGGTTTAAAAAATCCAACATTTACTTTACTAGCTTCCCACGGCTTTAATCCAAAAGCTTCTACTACTGCTTTTCCTGGGCTTGAGCCATAAAACCGAAGTAATGGTCTTAGGCCGAATAATTCAAAATAGAAACCATTGAGTTCGAAATGTCTTAAACCCAACACCTCTGCCATTGCTCTGATTACTCTGCTTCTTACACTTGGATTTTGCCATTTCTTAGTTGGCGCAAAGATAATGCCTTGTTTTATGAGGGCCCCTGTTTTTCCCTCTTGTACTTCACGACTTATCATTTTTTGTATATCTTCAACTGAAATTCTGGGATCTTTGCTAAAATAAGCTTTTTTTGCAAGAGCAAGATTAATTTTATAGTGCCCTGCTTCAGCCATAATAAGTTCTATTTTTGAATCTAGTTGTTTTTGTAATACCTCTTTGTTTTCAAGAATTCTTTTTCTATTTTTTTGATCATGGTTCAATTTTGCAAGCCTGTGTTCTAGAATTTCTTCCTTAGTAGGTAATCGCCCAAGTTCGAAGATTTTTCTTTTTACCCATGCTAATACCTGCTTTTGGCTACCTATATCTAGTTGGTCAATGTTAAACCCATCAAATAGTATTCTACGGAACCCCTCTAGCTCACGGCCCAAATCTTGTGTTCCTGCTCTTGAGAACACTGTAGAAATTTCTTTAATGTTATAATCTACTGCGCTGTGTAATTCCTTTGGAAAAACATACGTTGAATGTTGTACAACAAGATCTACTAATGGCTTTTCATGGTGTTTAACTTCATATCTCGGCATTCTTTTTCTTGGCATAATCTCACTTAACTGTTTTTATGTTATGCAATAATGCAATGTCTTCTTTTACTGCTTCGAGTTCTTTTGGGATCTTGTAGCTTTCCAATGTTTCTATATTCTTTATTGTGTTCTCTTGTTTGTATTTCCAAATTTCTGTATTTATTTTTATTATATCGCTGAACTCTACTTTGGATTTTATGTTTTCAAGTTCTGGGAAACTTTCTAAGCAAATCTCTTTCTTATAAAGGTTTGAATAGATCTCTTCTGTTATAAGAGGATTTATTGGATGTAGCAAAACTAGCAACTTTTCAAGAACTGTATATAATGTGTATATTGCTGCCTCCTTGCTTTTGTCCTCCATATCCAAAGAATAAATTCTTTTCTTTGCAATTTCTAGGTAGTGGGATGCTAAGTCTTCCCAGATAAAATGCTTTATTGCTTTTGAAGGGTTGTGGAAATCGTACTCTTCAAATGATTTTTCTGATTCTTTAATTAAGCTATCTAAATCTGTAAGAATGCTTTTATCAACTTCTGTAAGGGTTGCTTTGTCAGTCCTTTTGAAAGATGATATGAACTTAGCAACATTCCAAAGTTTGATTATTGTCTTTGTTGCTCCGCTTATCCTGTCGTATGAACACATCATGTCTGAGTTTGTGATGTTTCCCTCTAGACAAGCCCATAATCTAAATGGTTCACAACCATACTTCGCAATAACTTCTTGTGGGTCTATAGTGTTGCCTAAAGACTTTGACATTTTTATACCCTTTCCGTCTAGGATGTGGTGGTTTATCCAGATAGCATCAAAGATGTTTTTTCCATTTAGTAAGTATGATTTTAATAGAGTATAATATAACCAAGTTCTGATTATCTCTTTTCCTTGCGGCCTTAGGGAGCAGGGAGTATTCTTGTCATAGAACTTTCTATCTTTGTAATAGCCCAAGATGAACTGTGGGCTTGAGGATGAATCAAACCATGTGTCAAAAATTCTTGTCTCTCCTATGAATTTCTTGTGCTTACATTCGGGGCATTCTTTTATATCTGGGCTCTCTTTCCATGGTCTGTAGTATTTTCCAGGTTTTGGCAAGTATACATAACCGCACTTCTCACAAAACCATAGTGGAATCTCAGTTCCATAGTATCTTCTTCTTGATATTGGCCAATCCATATTTACAGAATTAATCCAGTCTATTAGTAATTGTCTTGAATTCTCAGAATAAATCTTTGTTTCTTTTGCAATTTCCATAATTTTATCTTTTACTTGCATCTGTTTCATGTAATATTCTTTCATAGATATGAACTCTATTTCCGCTTTCGATCTTTCACTTATTGGTATTGTGTGCATGACTTTTCTTTTGCTAACTAGTAAGTCTTTTGCTTCTAACTCTTCAATCATTTTTTGCCTTGCTTCTTTTACTTTTAATCCTTCTAAGAAGCCAGCATTTTTGTTCATTGTGCCATCTTTGTTTATGCTAATTATTGGTTTTATGTTATTATCTCTGAAAAATCTAATATCGCTTAAGTCTCCTGCAGAACACATCATTGCTAGACCAGTTCCTTTATCTATTTTTGCAGAAGGATCTGCCTTTATTTTTACTTCTCTGTTGTAGATTGGAGTTATTGCAGTTTTTCCGTTTAGTTGTTTGTATCTTTTATCTTCAGGATTGAAGATTACCATTCCACAAGAAGAGATAAGCTCCGGTCTTGTTGTTCCAATAATCAAATCTTCGCCGGTTTCTTTGCATTTGAATTTAATATCATTGAATAAGGTTTCAATATCCTTGTAATCTATTTCTGAGTCTGCAATTGTTGTCTGTAAAGCAGGATCCCAATTATTTATTCTTTCGTCTTCATAAATAAGCCCTTTATTCCAAAGTTCTATGAATGTTGCTTGTGTTAGTATTCTGTAATCTTCCATGTCTGTGTAATAAGCATCTCCAACATTTGGCCCAAGCTGGTATGAGTTGAATTCAATTGCTAAGCCTTTGAAGGCATTTGTTGATGCTAAAGATGTTTCTGCAAGAACTTTTTCACAGTATTCTAGTGCCTTTTCCCTGCTCAGAGTTGTAAGTTTTACATTAAATTTCTTTTCTGCAGCTACTTCTATTGGCAGGCCGTTTCTGTCTAGGCCTAAAGGGAATATTACTTCAAAGCCCTTTTGTTTTTTGTATCTTGCAAACATATCCATTAGGACATATGTTGTTGCATGCCCTATGTGGATTGGGGCGTTTATGAATGGAGGTGGTGTGTCAATAGAATAGATCTTCTTTTTTGTTTTTGGATTGAACTTGGTTCTTTCTTTGGAAAAAATCTTTTTTGCTCGTTCAATTTCCATTTCTTTTGTCCAGGTTTTTTCGGTTAATACTGATTCTTGTTGATACTTATTTTGTTCCATAATTGACACCATAGTTAGTATAACTTATAATACAAATAATGAAGTAATGCTTTTTTATATATTATCTACAATATAGATATAATATAAAATAGGGTGAAAAGCCTTATAGGAGTCAAATTCTATCCTGTATTTTTTTGTATGGGTGTTTTTTGGCTGGTTATTTGCTTTGATTCTTGTTTTAATGTGCGAAGCACTGTACCACCTTGTGTGGTACCCTTTCTTTGTGAGGCTAATCTTTCTTTTGGAAAGAAAGATTGCAGGGGTAGCGAAGTGGTTCAACGCGCCGGTCTGGAAAGCCGGTCTCCGCAAGGAGGCGTGGGTTCGAATCCCACTCCCTGCGTCTATGCCTTTCTTTCTTTTTGGAAAAGAAAGAAAGCCGTAAGTTCCCCCAAAGAAAAAACATTGGGGCATAAAGCCCCCGTTTGTCAAAAAGAAAGAATCAGAATAAAATCTGAAATTCATTTATAAGGTGTAAATATGGATGCATTGCCAATTACTAGGGAAGAAGCAATATCATGGCTTAAGAGTATGCCGCAACTTGAATCTGATTTTAATCATTATTTAGAAAGCGAAGCAATAATGCGGGCATTGGCTGAAAAGTTTAATGACAATGTGGAGTATTGGGGGCTGCTTGGATTATTGCATGATGTTGATTGGGCTTTAACAAAAAATAATTGTAGTGAACACTGCATAAAAGCAGTGGATCTGTTAAAGAGCAAGGGTTTTGATGACAAATTTATTGAAACAGTGCAATCTCATGGGTATGGCTATGAAGTAATCCCTGCTTTAAAGGACAAAAAAAGAAGTTTAAGAATCCATTATTGCCTTGCCGCTGCTGAGACCCTGACGGGAATTATTTTTGCCTATGCTTTAATGAGAGGAAGAGATATTTCTACAATGGATGCCAGTGGGTTAAAGAAAAAATTTAAAGACAAAAAATTTGCGGAAAATTGTAATAGAGACATAATTAAAGAAATTGAATTGGCTGGTCTGCCTTTGGAAGAATTTTTTGTGCTGGCAATCGATGCAATGAAAAAAATAAAAGACCAAATTGGGCTGCATTGATTTTGCAAAGCTAATTTTATATACTCTTAAGATGTTTATCTATTGATGGCAAAAAAGAAAATTACTAAAAAAGAGGTTAAAAAGAAAGTCCTAAAAAAAGTGCCAACAACTAAAAAAACAAATCCAAAGATAAAGCCTAAAAAAAGCCAAACAAAATCAAAGCCTGTTTTTAATGAAATCAAACTTGCTTTAGCCATTTCTAAGAAAATGGTTGAGAAACTAGATGTCCCTAGGATAGAAGAAGTAAGATGATGGTGGTCTTATGCTATTTAATGAAACAAAAAATAAATCTATAATTCAAACAAGGCATGCAAGAACTGCTTTCCAAAAAGCAAAAGGCTTGATGTTTGCTTGTAAAAAAGATTTCGATTATTGTTTAATTTTTGATATGGGCTATGAAAGTAAATATCGTTCATCTATACATATGATGTTTGTTTTCTTTCCGATTTTTTTAGTTTTTTTGGATTCTAATAAGAAAGTGGTGGATTCAAAGATTGCAAAACCATGGAGATTCTATTCTCCTAAAGCACCAGCAAGATATGTTTTAGAACTGCCAGAGAAATATGAAAATAGAATAAAAGAAGGAGACAAATTAATTTTTTAATTACCTGCTCCATTCTACTTTGCCTTTATAGATTACTTTTGCTGGGTTTCCTGCAGCAATACAATTTGATGGAATATCTTTTGTCACAATACTTCCAGCCCCAATTACAACATTATTCCCAATTGTAACTCCTTTTAATACAGAAACATTTCTCCCAAGCCAAACATTATTTCCAATTTTTATTTTTTTTGGAAGAATTTCTTTTCCGTCTTTTGTAAGATTATGCCCATCATTGTC
>JAQTTP010000012.1 GCA_028710695.1 Candidatus Iainarchaeum sp. | reverse complement strand
ATGTGTTCTTGCTTTAAAGAATTTGGTGGAAGAGAAAAGTTTTGGAGATTATTTTTTCCATAAAATAGTTATGGGCAAAACAGAATTTGTAAAACCATTCCAAGCATTTAAGGATGAAGAATTAGAACAATATTCTAAAATAAAAAAGATCCCTTTCAAAAAAGCCAAAGACCAAATAAAGGGATATAAAGATTATGAAAAAGCACTTAATTATCTGGATTCAAAGTATTTTATTAAACGGTCTTTTTTGGCTAGTGTGCAGAACATTGTTTCCGGTAAACATCAGAAATAGCTTTTTATATTGGGCGTAGTTATATTTATACTATAAAAGGTGTAGATTATGTCTTTTGATTCTGAAAACTCGAGCAATGTTGCACAGGAAAGAATTTCCTATAAGGATTTTAGTGAACTTCCTTTTCTACGAACTCAACTAATTAATATGCAGTTACAATTGCAGACTATACAAAGAGACAATGAACGTATGAAAAAGGAACTTGAGGGCTATAATGTGGCTCCTGGAATTGTTTGTGTTGTTCAGGAAATTATTGATGGAAAAGCAATAGTAAGAAACTATAATGGAATTGTGTTTGCAATAAATGTTCCAGAGCAATATAAAGATAAATTTGAGATTGGAACAAGGGTATCTTTGGCCCAGCATAATCTTGCAGTTTTAGATGTGTTTTCAAAGGACATGGATTATAGAGTTAATATGTTTGAACTTGAAGACAAGCCAAATATTACTTATGAAAGCGTTGGCGGCTTAGAGAAAATAATTACTGAGCTAGAAGAAATGATTACTCTTCCTTTAACTAAGCCAGAACTTTTTACTAAATTTGGTATTGATTCTCCTAAAGGGATTTTATTATATGGGCCTCCAGGAACTGGAAAGACTATGATTGCTAAAGCAGTTGCAAATCAGGCAAAAGCAAAATTCATTAGCTTAAGCGGATCTGATTTGGTTCAGAAATATATTGGAGAAGGTGCAAGACTTGTAAGAGATTTATTTGTTTTTGCAAGAGACAATGCCCCTGCGATAATTTTTATTGATGAAATTGATGCTGTGGCGTCTTATAGAAGTGATTCAACTACTGGTGGAGATAGAGAAGTTTATAGAACTATGATGCAGCTATTAGTTGAACTGGATGGATTTAATTCAAATGAGCAGGTAAAAGTTTTAGCAGCAACAAATAGAATTGATATAATTGATAAAGCTCTTTTGAGGCCAGGAAGATTGGATAGGATTTTGCATATAGATATGCCAAATGAATCTGGAAGAAGAAAGATTTTTGAAATACATACTAAGAAGATGCCAATTGATTCTGGTGTTTCGATTAAAGAACTTGCAAAGGAAACTGAGGGCGCTTCTGGTGCAGATATTGCATCTATTTGTAGAGAAGCAGCAATGTTTGCTATGAGAGAAAAGAACAAAAAAGTAAGCAAAGAAAACTTTAAGGATGCAATAAGCAAAGCAATGAAGCCTGCAAAAGAACCAGAAGAAGGCGGATTAAAAACACATTATATGTAGATAATTGATTATAACATAAGGGGTGTAGATTATGGATTCAAGAGGAAAGAAAGAATTGATGTATTTGGGTTTAGTTACTTTGATTGGTTTGATAATTATATTTGTATTGAGTGCTACACTTCCTACAAGACCAAATCCTTTGAATGATGTAAATCTTGATGCTAATAAGCCTTTGAACGAACTTGCAAAGGATAAATGTATTGCTTTGTGTACTGTAAACAAAGATTCTTTGAAGGATTTGAATTCAGGGCCTTGCTTGAGTGATATGTTCAAGTTTGATGTTAATGATTATGTTTGTGATGTTGTAAATGATCCAAAAATAGATGTTGACAACTTGGCAGAGAATCAATGTAAAGAATTCTTGAGCGGAGATAAGAACAGCTTTGTAGAAGTAAACACTAACTGTGAATTTGTAAAGTAATTTCAATTATCGGGGCAGAGAGATGTTTCCTAAAGTCCATGTATTTGGAGTAGAACATGCAATCTCTGTTACTGATAATACTAATCTTGCGAAGATAACATCTGAACTAGACGAGTTGTTAAAAAGTGGGCAGATAAAAAAGGGAGATATTATTGCTGTTGAAGGCGATTTATACGCTTTTCTTGCTGCACAACACCCTTTAGAAAAAATGCACTACTTTTCTGGTAGACTAAATGCACAGCAGTATTTTAGTAAATTATATGAACATATAATTATTTCTGGAGCAAGATTGTATTTTTTAACTCCAGAAAGGCGTTTTTTTACTTCTGATTCTGCGAACAAAAGCGGGGTGCTTGTAGTTAATCCTGCAGGTAATGTGGAACTTAAACGCAGACTTGTACTGCCCAACATGCGGGGTATAAGATATTCACAAGCAAGCGAAAAAAAGGAAGTAAAAGATTACAAAGAAAGTTTAACTTCTTTGGCAGCCAATATAAGTAGATTGGTCGGTAGTGATGAAGTATATTCAATCCTTGCTTTTGCGCATTACTTTGGGCTTGGAAGATTAGTTGAAAGTTATAAAAAAAGTTTTTTTAGCATTTTGGCGCGAGCGAAAGAACACGGTTTAGCAAGTCAGGCAATTGCTGACATTGACCACATGTTTGAGGAGGCAAAAAATGCGGATCCCAAAGAACTTGAAGAGGCAATAAAAGCAACGAGATATACAACGGAAGAAGTAAAACAAGTATTAACTGAGAATATGCAATACTTGATATCTTCTGCAAAACGAGATGTTGGTGGACTAAGAGATTCTAATATTGGACTTTATAAAGAAATTAAATTTGTGCGTGATGAAGAAATTACAAATAATTTAGAAGAATTATTAAAAAGGGAAGGAATAAAGAGACTAAAAGCGGTGGTTGTGGGCTATGGCCATATGAATCCAGTAGAACGATTTTTGCGTTCGAAAAGAGCAATTCCTGTAGCACATAACTTATCTAATCGTAAAGAAGCAATTAATCCTTTTGTATTAAGAGAAGCAAGAAAAAGTTTTATAAGAGAAAAGCTTGGTAAGGCAAGAGCGGAAAGACAAGGATTTAAACAGTGGGCTCAGAAGCATGATGTTCCTCGTGTGTATGAACATCTTAAACCAAAATAGGTAGTAATTAAAGGTATCTTTTTATATATACTATGCACTTATTTATATATAACTTTTAATTTAGTTATGTTCGTTTTTTGGTGAGTTGTTTTGAATAAGTTGCTAATTTTGTGTATAGCTACAAAAATTACAACAGATCCATAAAATGGTGATTTTATGAAAAGATTGATAACTTCAGCTTTACCTTATGTAAATAATAAACCGCACCTTGGAAATCTTGTTGGGAGTGTTCTTCCTGCAGACATATTCTCTAGATTTTCTAGAAACCAAGGAAAAAAGGTACTTTTTGTATGTGGGAGTGATGAATACGGGACTCCGATTACAGTAACCGCAAAGAAAATGGGTAAAACACCAAAAGAAGTTTGTGATATTTTCCATGACGAGCATAGAAGACTTTATGACTGGTTTAACATAGGCTTTGATGTATTTTCAAGAACTACTAGCGAAAATCATCAAAAAATTACTCAAGACATTTTCATGGAGATTTATAAAAATAATTTTACTACTGAAAAAACTGAAGAAGCATTCTATTGTGAAAAAGATAAGATGTATTTACCAGATAGATATGTTGAAGGTAAGTGCCCAGAATGTGGGGGCTTGGCAAGAGGAGATCAATGCGATTGTGGATATGTTTTGAAAACTCCTATAGAACTTAAAGAGCCATACTGTGTTTTCTGTAAATCTAAACCAGTAGTGAAAGAAACAAAGCATATTTATTTAGATTATTCTAAACTTGAAATGCCATTAATAAAATGGGTAAATTCTAAAGAGAAGGACTGGAACCCTTTGACAGTATCTATTGCAAGAGCTTGGCTTGAAAAAGGGCTTAAAGCAAGATCAATAACTAGAGATCTGGATTGGGGAATAAAAGTTCCGCTGCCAGGCTATGAAGACAAAGTATTTTATGTTTGGTTTGATGCCCCAATTGGGTATATTTCATTTGTTAATGATGCTGTAGGAAATATTACTGATTGGTGGGGAAAGAAAAGCGATGCAAAAATATTCCACTTTTTAGGGAAAGATAATATTCCGTTCCACACAATATTTTGGCCATCTACTTTGTTGGCTTCTGGAAAATATAAACTTCCAGATAATGTTGTTGGGCTGTCATATCTGAACTTTGGCGGACAAAAAGTTTCTAAGTCTTTAGGGCACGGAATCTTTTGTGAAGATGCAGTTAAGTCTGGTTTGCCAGCAGATGTATGGAGATTTTATTTAGCTAATATTTTACCTTTGGGCGGCGATACAGACTGGAGTGATGATGACTTCTTACAATTTACTAATTCAACTCTTGTAGGAAATATAAGCAATTTATATTACAGAGTTTTAACATTTGCACAGAAGAATTTAGAACTATTGCCGAGACCAACACTTGAGGTAATAGATAAAGATTATTTGACTAAGAGAAGCGAGCTTATCTCAAAATACGAAAGAGAGATGGATGCAGTAAAGTTGAAAGAGGGGTTTAAGACAGCAATAGAATTTGCGTCTTTGGCTAACAAATACTTCCAAGAAAAAGCACCATGGCAAGAGAAGGATAACACAACAACAATTTATGTTTCTGTTAACTTGTGCTTAGATCTTGCTCTATTATTGGAGCCATTTATACCTGATTTTTCTCAAAAATTGTTTAATTTACTTGGTGTAGAAAGACCATACTTAATTAACTATCTTGATATTAACTATTTCATTGCTAAGCCAGGGTTCCCTATAACAAAAGAGAAGATCCCAATGTTCTTTACAAGAATGGAACCTTTGCCTGCTAGGGCCGTACCTAAACCTGAGAAGAAAGTAGAACCTAAGAAGGCAGAAGTAAAAAAAGAACCAAAGCAAGAGGTAAAGAAAGAGACAAAAGTAGAGACTAAACCAAAAGTTAAAAGTCCCCAAAATAAGGCAAAAGTGAAAACGGCGGTAAAGAAACTTAAAGCAAAGGCAGTAAAGAAGAAAGTAATACCTAAAAAGAAGGTAAAGGCGGTTGCTAAGCCAAAAAAGGTTGTGAAAAAAGTATTGAAAAAGAAAGTAATTGCAAAACCAAAAGTCAAAGCAAAAGCAAAGGTAAAAAAAGTGGTAAAGAAAGCACCTAAGAAAGTTGTAAAAACGATAGTGCCTAAAAAGAAAAGCTTCTTAAAAAGTCTTAAAAAACTTGTTAAGAAAGCCAAGCCTATACAAAAAAAGAAAAAGTAATTCTTTCTTTCGTCCCAGTCCATAACGGAAAACTATTTCTTATTTTCTTAACATCAATAGAATTCCTATTATTACAAAGATTAATCCTAGGAAGGGCTGTAGAATAGTAATTGGTTCTGGCAGATTTGGAATGTATAGTCCAACCCCGATTCCAATCATAAATAGTCCAACATCATCCATCATAACACCCTTTAATGTATATAAATAATGCCCAATCTATATAAACTTAATCCCTTTTTCTATTATTATGGAGAACTGTCTTTTTTGTAAATTTGTGAAGGGCGAAATCCCTTGTGCTAAGGTATATGAATCAGATAAAGCAATTGCTTTTTTGGATATAAATCCTATCAACCCTGGGCATATCCTTGTGATTCTTAAGAAGCATGTAGATTATATTTTTGATTTAGAAGACAAAGACTACAAAGAACTATTTTTGGAAGCAAAGAAAGTTGCAAAAGCAATAAAATTCGCTCTTGGTCCAAAAAGAGTTGGTGTTGCAGTTGAAGGATTTGGGGTTCCACATGCACATATCCACTTGGTGCCAATAAACCGTGGCTATGAATTAAATCCAAATAATGCAAAGCCAATGGACAACAAAGAGCTTGAGAAGATTGCGGAGAAGATAAGAAAAGGATTTGGCAAGTAGGCCAAGGACAGCATTAGTTAGGTAAAAGAAAAGCTAAAGAAAAGACAAAAAGTACCGATACAAAAAGTAACAGGTTAAACTTTGGTCCTTATTTGTTTAATTTTAAACTATTAAAATCAACAGCAAGATTACTGCAATAGCTACTGCAAATCCTCTTGAATAATATGCAATTACACCCAACACTGGAGGGATTATAAGTAAGATTATTTTGTCTGTGCTGTGGGCAATATAAAAACCATACAGGGATCCTAGGCTGAAGATCAGGAATAAAGATGCTATTAGTATAGATGTTGTTTTTCCGAGTAATCCGAATAACTTGTCTACTCCACCTTTTAAGGTCTCGTTAAAGTCTTTTAAAGCCATAATTAACTTTTAGACTCAAAACATATTTATATATTTCCTCGGTTTTTGTTTATTATTAGATTTTTTAGGGGATGGCATGGATCAAATAAAATATGATGACTTTGCAAAGATAGACTTTAGAGTTGGAAAGATTGCTTTGGTTGAAGATATTCCAGGGAAAGATAAGATTTACAAACTAGAGGTGGATCTTGGGGAACTTGGTAAAAAACAACTTTTTGCAGGATTGAAATTGAACTACAAAAAGGAAGAACTTCTAGGGCATTATGTGATTATTATTAATAATCTTGAGCCTAAAAGAATGGGAAGCCTAGAAAGCCAAGGAATGCTTCTTGCTGCTGAAGGCGAAGGTGTAGTGGCTGTTCTTGTTCCTGATAAGGATATAAAGCTTGGAAGTAAGGTGTTCTAAATTTTTGGTGGTTGATGGAATGTATTACATATTAGTTTCTGGGAAAGTTCAAGGAGTCTTATTTAGAAAGTTTGCAAAAGATAAGGCAGACACTTTTGGAATACATGGATATGCAAAAAATCTTGAGAATGGAAAGCTTGAGATCTGTGCTGTTGGCTCTGCAAATTTATTGGACAGATTTGTTGAATATTTGAAGAAAGGCCCACCTGGTGCAGAAGTAACAGATATTATGGTCAAAGAAAGAGTTGACAAGCCCTTTAGGTTGTTTGAAATCTTATATTAGTTTAGCTTGCAGACTTCCTTAATTTCTTTTATAATATTATTTACTTCAAACTCACTTAGTCCAGTCTGTTTTATTATCTGTTTTTTTGTATACTTTAGTAAGTCTATGGATAATATAATATTATTGCTAAACAATTTTTCCTTTGTCTTACTACTAATAGAATTAATACTTGTTATGGGATATAGGCTTTTGTTCTCAATTAAAAGTCTTAAAGATTCTGTTTTTGGATAATTCCAAGAAGTTATTTTCATGTTTACCCCTTTTGCATATTCTACAGCATCATCTACACATTTTGTGTTTGTTGCTAGCCAAGGAATATCAAATTTTTTGACGTCTAAGAATCGTGCGTAAGTATACATTGCAGGGTGTAATCTTGTCTGTATTCCGGTCTCATTATGGTATTTGCATTCTACCATGTAGGACTTTCCTTGTTTCTTTGCAATTATATCTACCTCGTGAATAATTCTTTTTCCCTTGATGAAATTATCTACTTTAGTTTCGTAGCCGTAGTTATCTAAAATTCTTGCAAAGTATTGTTCGAAAGGAAATCCTGAAGGCCCTAAATCCATTATTGCTTGTTTTAGGTTGTACCTTTGTGATACACCTGGTTCTTTCTTTAAGTTTTCTAAGATTAGGTTTAGGATTTCTTTTGTTGTGATTTCTTTGTAGTATTTGTTTTGTACTAGCTTTATAGTTTCTGTTGCCAATTCTTTTGAGGCCCCACTTTCAAAAATAGTGTTGTAAATCTTTTCTGAATTAAAGTTTTCTAAATTCCCCGATGCTTTAATTACTTGTTTCATGCTATTATAAAATCCTAAAATAATAAAAAGCCTCTCTTTGTTACTTATACATGGATAAAGTTACTAAAGAAAAATTAATTAAATCTGCTATGAAAGCAATACATTATGCTTACCACCCAGTTTCGAAAAAAGGGGTTGGTGCTGCATTGCTTACTCAGAAAGGAAATATTTACCAAGGTGCTAATGTTCAGAGTGTAATATCTGGGCTTGGGTCTTGTGCAGAGATTTGTTCGATTTATAATGCAGTTGCACACGGTGAATATTGCTTTGAGGCTATTGCAGTTGCATTCCCTTCTGCAAAAGGAGCAAGGCCTTGTGGAGCATGCCAGCAAATGCTTTTTGAGTTTTCTGAAGTTGGGCAGAAAGATATAAAGATTATTTGCGTTAACGAGAAAGGAAAGATAGTAGAAGAGACATCAATAAAGAAGCTCATGCCCAAAGGCTATGGTCCTAAAGAGTCTGGAAGAGATGTTAGTGGATATAGAAAGTGATTAGTATTTATCTCCCAAATGTTTTAATGCTTCTGTAGCCCATTCTTTTACATTTGGCAATAAGCTCTCTTTTTCTAGATCTTCTTTAGAAAACCATTTCAACTCTTTGCCCTCGTCGTCGATCTCAAAACATTCCCCGCCTTTGACTGTGCCAAAATAAATAAGATTTATGTGTTTGTGGTCTTCTTTTATGTGATCTAGATGAACGTGGATTGGCTGAACTAGGTTTGCAGTTTCTGCTTTGCTAGAAGGGTGAATAAGTTCTATATCTAGGCCGGATTCTTCCTTTGCTTCTCGAATAACTGAATTACAGGGGAGTTCATTTTGTTCAATATGTCCGCCAATAGGAATCCAATTGCTGACTTTCTTGTTCCAAGTCATTAAGACTTTTGCGTTTTTTACTACAAACACAGTTGAGATGAATTCTCTTACAATTTCCATAATATATCTAAAGAAAAGGTTTATTTAAATAATTTGGTGCTATTTATTGAATTATGGAAATTATATTTAAAGAATATAAGGAAACAGACTTTAAAGATCTTGCTTTGTGTATGGAAAGATTGCAAGATTATGTTGTGGTTATTGATCCTCTAAAACGGCTTCATAGATTAAAAAACAAAGGTGAATTTTATACAAACAACCTAATAAAAAAAATAAACAAAGGAAATGGGCGGATTATTCTGGCTTATGATAAGAAAAAAATTATTGGCTGTATAGCAGGAATAATAGAAAAACATACTAAAGATGATCTGCTTGAATGTATTCCTTCAAAAATCGGACGAATCCTTGAACTCTTTGTTTCTGGGGATTATAGGGGGCATGATATTGGCAAGAAACTTATGACGAAAATGGAAGATTATTTTAAAGAAAAAAAATGTGATACCTTAAGAGTAGAGGTCTTTGTTCCCAATCAGGGGGCCCATAGTTTTTATAAAAAACTGGGCTATCATGATAGAATGGTTGATATGATTAAACCAATAAAATAAATATAATTTGCTGTGTAAGTGGAATTAAGCAATGTGATTATTGGAAATATAACTGGGTCGGATGTGAAGATTATGCATTTAAATCCATTTTTTTATGAAAAACTTGTTCGCCCTAAGTTCTTAACTTCTGCTTTGAAAAAAACAGTTGAAAAAGAATTTATTTTGGATAATAAGTCTGTGCTTGATTTTGGGTGTGGCACAGGTTCTAATGCAAAACTGTTTGATCCAACGAAATATCTTGGTTTCGATGTTGACTCGGGTAGAATTGCATTAGCAAAGAAATTATATCCTGGATACAAGTTCAAAGTTTTGAAAACAGATTCATTGTCTTCAGAAAAAAAACAATTTGATATAATTTTTATATCTGCAACAATTCATCATATCTCTGATTCTCTTTTTAAAAAATATCTGAAAGATTTTAAAAAAGTTTTAAAACCAAAAGGCAGAATCATAATAATCGAGCCAGTTTTCTGTAAAGAAACCAGATTTAATAACTGGATTATGACTTTATTTGATGACGGAAAGTATATTAGATACGAAAAGCAGTATTTAGATCTGTTTGGAAAAGATTTTTCAGTTGTGGTTCATAAGAGATTCAAAAAATGTATTGTTTATAATGAAATATTTTTTTCTGCTAGTAAAAAAGAGCCTTAAAAATGGGAAAGTTTATAATACAAAAACGGGCTTATATTATGGTGGTTGAAGCAAAAGGATTAACACAAAAAGAAGCATATGAAAAAATAAGAGAATATGGGTATAATGAAATCAAAGATCTGACTCATAAATCATTATTACGAATTCTTTTAAGGCAGATAAAAAAAAATTTTGTAGTATATTTATTGTTTATTGCAATGATAATTTCCTTTTTTGTAGGAAAATTATTTACTGGATATGTAATTTTTGGTATTATAATAATAGTAATATTTGTTGGCTTTGTACAAGAATATCGTGCAGAGAAAGCTATTAAAGCCCT
Source organism: Candidatus Iainarchaeum sp. (assembly GCA_028710695.1). Taxonomy (GTDB): domain Archaea; phylum Iainarchaeota; class Iainarchaeia; order Iainarchaeales; family 0-14-0-20-30-16; genus JAQTTP01. The sequence continues at coordinate 920 of JAQTTP010000012.1, read as the reverse complement.
AAAACAAATGATTGTGCCAATTTCAATTGTTATTAGAGACGGTAAGGAAAAAGAAATTCCCGCAAGAGAAATTGTGCCAGGAGATATAATTATTTTGAGAAGTGGCGAAAAAGTGCCTGCAGATTGTGTTATATTAGAAGAGAAAGAATTGAAGGTAAATGAAGCAGTTTTGACTGGAGAATCTAAAGAAATAAAAAAGTCTGTTGCAGCTGACGTTAAGAGTTATACTGACGAAAATGTTCTTTTTATGGGTACTTTTGTGGTCAACGGTAGAAGCCTGGCAAAAGTAATTCATATAGGTATGAATACTCAATTTGGAAAGATTGCGGGTATGATCTCAACTGCGGAGAAAGAATTGCCTTTGCAGAATAATATTAACAAAATTTCAAAGTACATGGTATTTATTGCGATTTTTGTTTCTGTTTTAACTGGGCTTGTAATGCTAATTAGAGGTCTTCCGTTTTCCTATGGCCTTTTAATGGATGTTTTAATAGTAGTAATTGCTTTATCTGTTTCTGCGTTTCCAGAGGGATTTCCTGTTGTGTTAATAACAACTCTTGCTTCTGGAGCCTACAGAATGGCAAAAAAAAATGCAATAGTTAATAGGATGTCTATAATAGAAACTCTTGGCGAGACCACAATTATTTGTACGGATAAAACTGGAACTGTAACCAAAGGTGAAATGACTGTAAAAAAAATATTTTCGGAAGGTAATTTGATTGATGTTGGCGGGGCTGGCTATGAAGCTACTGGAGACTTTTTGTGCGATGGTAAAAAAATAAATGTATCTAAAAGTCCAAATTTAAAATTATTATTCAAAACGGCTATTATTTGTAATGATTCAAAGATAGAACGAATGGGTGTGGATAGAGAGTATAGTATTATGGGGTTACCGACCGAATCAGCATTATTAATAATGG
>JAQTTP010000026.1 GCA_028710695.1 Candidatus Iainarchaeum sp. | reverse complement strand
TCAGAGATGTTGAACATATATGTAATAACTTGCAACCTAAAGACTTTAAAGATAAAGAAGATAAAATAAATTATGCTTCTTATTTGGCAACTAAAAAAATGGCTGTAAATATGTTGCCTGAGTTGTCACGTAAGATAGAAGATGGTTTTGGAATAGCAGGAGAAAACGAGCAAATAGAAAAGAGTTACAATGAATCTTTTCATAAAACAAATATTAACGAAGAAAATTTAGATTAGTATGGCAACACCATTATTATTTCCATATACACTTAGACCAAGCAGATTAATATCTGAAACGGATAAAGATTCGTTATATCACAATAAATATGCAAGATGGGCTTACGCTGCTAATACTTCAAGTTTACAGGCACAAGACCACTGGAATAGAATTACATTAAACAGACTATTTTACAAAAACAAACAATGGGAAAACCAAGAAGACATAACTAATTTTTTAATGGATGTTTCTGGTTTTGACAAAGAAAGAATAAAAGTAACCTACAATATGATAAAAAATATTGTAGATTCTTATGTAGGAAATGCAAATCAAATATCATTCAGAAGAAAAGTACAAAGCATATCTCCATTTTCAAAAACAAGAAAAGAAAATGAACTTGCAAAGTTATTATATTTTAATGATATAATGGCAAATTCATCTGATGCCGGATTTAATAATTTTATGAAGTCCAAACTGCCAATAGGAGAAACGGCAGAAGAAACAGAAAGCATATTTGAAAATACATACGTTGATAAGTATGTAAAAGGTATGAATCAGCTAATAAATTATTGTTGGGAATTAAATAAACTTGATAGTTACAAAAAGCATTTAGCCGAATCCTTATCTATGGATGGTATTTCTGCTATGAAGCCTTTTTTGCATAACGGACATTGGCTTGTAAGAAAAGTAGATTCAAAAAGATTTTTGTTTGACAGAAGTTGTTTAAATTATGATACATCTGATGGAGATTATTGGGGGGAATGGTTTAGGCAATTACCAACAGACATTTTTGAGCAAAACGAAAGTATGAATGATGCTCAAAGAAAATGTATAGAAGATTACGTAAGATATGGAATGGTTAAAAGCAATGTTAACTATGTATATGGTGGCAGTGATTTGATGCAAAGAGATGGCAGAGTTCCTGTTATTGAAATGTATTGGAGAGATTGTTTTGCCGTAAAATATGGATATGTAAAAGATGATTATGAACAGGTATTTTTGGCAAAAATTGATTATACAGAAGAAAATGAAACTAAGCCAAAATACACAGAAAAAGATTTAATACCAGTTGGAGAATTATCTGAATATCAAAAAAAGATAATTAAAAAAGACAAGAAAAATAAAAAAGATTACGTAACTCTTTATAATGATATCTTAAGATTTTGCAAGTTTATTCCGGCAGAAGTTATTGGTAATCCTGTTACAAAAAATGATTTAACGCAATATGATGTTGTATTGGATTACGGCATTGCTCCGTATCAAGAAAAGGATTTGCTTTTAAATGATAATATTTTGCCCCCATACAAAGTAGACCAGTTTATTTATCTTGATGGTGAAACTTTATCTCCGGTAGATTTTGCAATAGACCCTCAAAGAATGATGAACAGATTATTGTCAGTTATAGAACATAATATTAATAACAGCAAACCAGAATCAGATGCTATTGACAAAACAGCTTTGGCAGATGAAGACCTTGACGAAAAAGAGATATTAAGAAGAAGGTGGAAGGGCGACCCTATATTTTTAAATGCAAAGGGAATAGGAATAAACAATGTTATCGGGAAAGCAAACGCAACAATAGGGCAAAGCACTTCTTTTATGGTAGAATTGGTTGATTTTTATAAAAGAAGTATTGACGATACAACGGGGGTAAACGAAGCAATAAAGGGACAGTCAGGAAATCCAAGACAATTAGTTGGACTGACAGAACTTATGATACAAAGAGGCTCGTTAATTCAAGAAAGATTTTATGAATCTTTGCAGAATATTTATACGGGTTTGGCTCAGTCAATATGTTCGGTTGGAAAACTAAATTATTTGGATGAAAAAACTAAACTAATAAACATACTTGGAGATGAAGAATATAGTGTTTTGGAATTATCAGAAGGGTTAAGAAACGAAGAATTTAAAGTATTCATAACTCGAACTATGGATAAAATTAAAGAAAGAGAATTTGTAGATGCTAAGATATTGCAGTATTTTCAATTAGGGTTACTTGATGATACAAAAACAGCTAATCTATTACATAGAGCAAGTGAAGATGAATTAGCGGAAGCATTAAGGCAGTTTGGAAAAGAAAAGATAATTTTGAGAAAGAAAACAAATGAAATGCAACAGCAAATGTCAATGGCTCAACAGCAACAAGAAATGCAATACAGGCAAAACGTTAATGCTTTGCAAGATAAAATGCACACCGAAAAGATAATGACACAAAAAGAAGAAGGAGCAGCAGATAGAGAACACGATATTGATATGTTGGTTTTGCAAAACCAATTAAATAAAGGACAAAATTTTAAAATGACACAATAAAAAATTTTACCTTAAAGATACAATAATGCAATTTATTTATTATATTTGTATTTTAAACTATTAATTTAATGATATAAAACTATGCCAGAAAACGTACAAAATGAAAATAATGAACAACCAACAGCACAAGTTCAACAACCAGAAATAACAGTTGAATCTTCTTTGTTAAAGGGTTTTGAAGATGATGTAAAAGAAATAGACTTTGCAAAAGTAGAAGAAGTAAGTGATTTTTTTGTAAAAGAAACAGGCAGAGAATTTCAAAAAGGTTCTGATTTTAAAAAGTTTACAGATGATTACAATAGGCTAAGGCAAAAAGAATCAGAATCCGAAAGACTTGAAGCGGAGATAAAGAAATACGAACAGTTGTTTGACGTAATACCAGATGAATTATATTTGCCG
>JAQTTP010000025.1 GCA_028710695.1 Candidatus Iainarchaeum sp. | reverse complement strand
ATAAGTGCCTGTATAGTTATTCCAATACTCATTCCCAGTCGCTTCGCTGTCAACGCCTGCTACATCAGAGAAACCGTCAGGATTTCCGCCATTGAAGCCAGCCGACGCATTTCTTGGGAACCAATACCCAAAACCATACGGAGTTTTTGTATCAGCGCTGCTTGTTGGTTTTCCCCATACTGCCTTTTCAAGCAATATAGCCAGCGATTGCCATTGTTTCATATCGAGATACTTAAAGTATTCAATAATTCTTGTTTCACTGCCTGAATTTTCCGCTATTTCTCGGTCATTTGTTATCATATACGTTTGGCTGTTGACCCAGGGAACAGTAATCTTTGAAGACGTGCTTTCTCTCGCAACTACGTCCTCATCATAATTACCGACGTGTTTTGCAGAGTTACTTTCTTTTACGTCAGTCCTTTCTTCGTATCCGTGCGAAGAATACTGCTTTTTTATATTGCCGCCATTAAAAAGCAAATTCCACATAGGCATATTTTGATAGGGCAAAGACATTATAGATATTTTGTTTTTATTAAGCGTTCTTAATGTAAAGTTAGTTAAATCCAGATTTTCATCGGTTGTATAAATAGGCATATTTTATCCTTTCTGTAATAAACCATTTTTTTTCAAGTATTCTGCGATTTCCATTTCAGTTGCCTTTTCTGGATTTATGTTTGACGTTTTAAAAGAAGACACTTTATTCGATTGCATTTTAGATATATTATTTCCTTTTTTTATCAACTTCTCGTTGTTTATTTTTATAATATCGTCTCCGAATGCAGAATATAGCGCCTTTTTTAATAACACAGCACGGTCGATTGTTTTTTTGGATTGAACATATCCGTTGTTTATTTTAGACATCTCGTCAAACAAAACAGAGCGGTTCTTTTCAGCAGCAGAACCTCTTTTTGTTCTTATTTCCTCCGAAGACCCAAACAACTTATTATATTCGTCGCCTAAACCATCAACCGACTTATCAAACCAATCCACAAAAGCGTCTCTTTCGTTCTGTATGTCTTTTTCTTTAAGCGAAGCATACTTATCTTCTACGACTTTGAGTTTTTTATTAAAATAATCTACAAGATTTTTAAATTCTTTAATAACGCCCTCATCGTGTTCGTCTTCGCTTAAACCAAGTTTATATTCTTCTCCGTCTTTTTCTTCAACTTCTGAAACCTTTTCAGTGTTGTTTTTGTTTTGTTCTTGGCGTATGAGTTTTAGCACTGTTTTGCTCAAAACATTTGCTTTTGACATACTAACGATTTCTTCTTCATCGAAACCAAGAGATATTGCCGCTTCATAAAGATTATGGTCAACTTTTACTTCTTCTTCGTCTCCATCCTCTTCACTTGCTTTACCGTCTTCCTCAACAGGAATTTCTTCTTCTGTTTGGTTGACAGCGGAACTATCTTCGTCATCCAGATATTTACCAGATGGCTCTATTTTTGCTGCTTCCGAAGGCATTGTTTTTTCTTCTTCTGAAACAGTTTCTTTTGAACTTTCATTTTGCGCACCCATTTCTTCTATTTTCTTTTGGATGTTTTCTTTAAACTGCTCGTGCGCAGCTTCTTCTACTTCGACCTGTTCTACTTCGACTGCTACTTGCGCTTCTGTGTTTTTTGTGTCTTCTGGCATTACCTTCTCCCATTTAATAAATCATTTTTTGTTAACTGTGTATATCCCATTAATTTATTATACTTGTCTTTGTGCTGCGCACCGTGTATTATAGCAGACCCGTCAGGAGCAAAATCAGTCGGACAACCGCTGTCATATAAATACTTTTTTGCCTCTTTAATTTTATTTGGTGCTACACCGCTAAAAGAACAAATATATGTTTTCGATAATATTTTTTGATTATTTTCATATGCAATTCTATACCAGTTGTTTTTGCGCCCGCATTTTGGACAGGCGCATTCTACGTCGTCTTCAAAATGATAATCTTTGCTGTAATCCTCACCGCACTTATCGCATTTGTAATATCTTTTTTTCAAATCTGCCATAAATACTCCTGACATTTTTTGTCAGGATAACAAATACATTACATTGTGTCAATAAAAATATTATAATTTATTTGTATCGTTCGGTTGTGGTTTGCCACCTGCCATAATTTGAGCCATTATATTGCCTCTACTGTTTGTATTTGTTGAAGGCACATATTGTCTCGTGTCGTGTCTCGGCGAGTTCGATTTTACTGAAACTTCTGACGCTTCCGAGTTTACAATACTTTCCATTGTCGGCACAGCAAAGCGGACTATATCGTCAATGTCTTTTACGTCTGCATATTTAGCAATTAACTTTATAATCTTTTCGTAATCCAATGCAATGCCTTGCTGCTGCATAAGCGGCAGCATAGGGAATATAACCTCATTTAAAATCTGTTTTATTGCAATTAACTTTGAACCCGGAGTGTTATTATCTATCGAATATGGCGACAACTCAAACACATAATCAAGATAATTTCCTTCTTTGCTGTTTTCATTATAAACAGAATACAACATTTTATCTGTTCCTTTAATCGGCAGATAAAACGGTATTTCGATATACGGATTTTGCCATATAAACCACGTTATCTGTTTATAAATATTTTGCATAAAATCAAATATAACATTTTGCATATCCTGAATATTTATTGATGAGTTTTGGTTTAACATTGCTTCTTGGGTTGCTGTTCCTGCCTGTGTAGATAATCCGCCTAATGTATCAAGATTGCCGGCGCACCAAGAAAATCTATCGAGTATCCTCTCTCCAAGTGCAAAAGATGTTTGTTCTACATTGCCGAAGTTTTGCATTTGAGCGCCGACGGGATTTGTTATTTTTACTGCACTTCCGTCCCTTGCAGTATTTATATTTTTTACATCATTCTCATTATCCGTCGTCAGCAACAAACTCTTTTGTCTTTCGGCTTGATTTATTAACTTTGACCATATTGTATTATT
>JAQTTP010000024.1 GCA_028710695.1 Candidatus Iainarchaeum sp. | reverse complement strand
GGTTCTGGAATATAAACGTTACTTTTTGGAATTTTGTGGTTTGAAGCCTTTTTCTTGCAGTGCTAATAAGGTCAGCTGGCTTAATTTTATTGCGTTCTTTGCAACAAATTCCTGCGCTTCGTCAGGCAGGCTGATGTTTGTTCTCCAAGTCATATTACACATTTTACACACGATTCCTTTATAAACATATTGTTATATAATGTGTATAATGTGTAAGGTGTGTATTAATGGATTCAAGACAGATTAGGGGTTTAGCAATTCTTTCAAAGGGAGATACTCCTGTAATGGTTTCTGAAAAGGAATGGGTTGTTCCTTCTCAAAGTGGAAATGGAAACTATAAGGTTCAGAATGCTGACCTGTGGACTTGCGAATGCCCCGACTTTCAAAAGAACCAGAAGCCTTGCAAACACATTCACGCCATAACATTTTTTATAAAAATGAAAAACAAGGTGGAACTTGACGATTTCAACATTGAAGAAGAATTGAACAAAGAGGATTGCCCTCATTGCCATTCAGAGAACATCAGCAAAAATGGCTCAAGAAAAACCAGTTCTGGAACAAGACAAAGATTCAAATGCAATGCGTGTAAAAAAAGATTTGTCTTAGAACCAATCAAGCACACAAAAGCAAATGCAAAAATAATTTGCTTGACAATGGACTTGTATTTCAAAGGACTTTCACTAAGGGACATCAGCGACACGATTTTTCAGTTTTACAATTTAAGAATTCACTTTGACACTATTCGTAGGTGGATTCAAAAGTTTTCAAAAAAAATTGACGATTACACAAGCCAATTCAAACCCGAATTAAGCGGAATTATTAATACTGATGAGCAAATGATTAAGTCAAAAGGAAAATGGGTTTGGGCATGGAACAGCATTGACAATGAAACAAAATTTGTTTTAGCTTCAACAATTACAAAAAAAAGAACTGTTGCAAATGCAAGAAAACACTTCAAAGAAGTAAAACAAACAATTGGAGAACAAAAACCCGATTTTGTGATTACTGATAAATTGAAAGCATACCCTCAAGCAGTTAGGAGAGAGTTTCATTCTGTTGCCCCGCTTTACAAAAATACAAAAGGCACAAGACACATTTCAATAGTAGGGCATAGAAAACAAATTAACAACAATCAAATCGAAAGATACCACAATGATTTCCGAGAATTTGATAAAGTTCGCAGGGGCTTTAAGTCAAACCAGACAACGCAAGAATGGGCAAACGGATTCAAAACATACCATAATTTTGTTCACAAAAACTCTGGAATCGGAACAACACCCGCACAAAAAGCAGGAATAGAACTAAACTTAGAAAGAAACAAATGGTTAAGTTTAATAGAAAAAAGCAATAATAATTAATTAACATGGCAGACTATTTTGTTTTTGATAAAGTCAAAGAATGGAAAATTTTAGAAAAAGACAATCCAGAAATCTATAAAAAAAATGGCAAAAAACCCAAATTCAAAGTGGTCTGGCTAAAAAGAATTATTGGTGTTCAAAGCAATACACAGCAATACATTCACAACAGACGAATAGAAGATTTACAAGAAATTTTTAAAAACAAAGAATATAAATTTGATAAAAGCGACCCTATTCATTTAGTTAAATTAAAGGAAAAATATTACATAGGCAGTGATGGAAAACATAGAGTATTATCTGCTAAAAAATGCGGAATAAAAAAACTTAAAGCATTAGTTCAAGACTTAACTTAAGGGACATTTAAAAACTACTTTTTATAAAAACCCCAATACCACTATGATTTATATATTTTGTCCCCCTTTTTAATAATATGGCAGAATTTAAGGAAAGAATAACCAAAGTAGAACTTGAAGGATTATGCGTAGAACAATTTGTAAATAAAAATCTTCTAGACAAACTTAGAGAAAGCCTTGATATTAAACCCGCAGTATTAGTCATTTTGGCAGAGAAAGACTCTCCAAGCAAAAAAGATAAAGAAGGAAAGCCAAAGAAAGATGTTTACCCAATAATATTTGAACACAATAATTCTGAAGAATATAAAAATAAAATACTAAAAATAAGTTGTGATAATTCTGAAATTCTTGACAAAGTAAGAGAAGCCCTTAAAAAGATAGGTGATTAATTTGCAACAACAATGGTGTGTGTATCCAAAGCAAGCAATAAACTTATCTGGTTGGGGCATGCCCATTGGTAAACCTATTGATGATTTCCAAATTGCCAAAGCGGTTTCAAGAAAAGCCATTTCTGAAATATTATTACAAAAAGACTCCGAAATAATGGAATTAAGAAGGCAAGTAAATTCATACAAATCAGAAGCCATAACTAAATTTGAAAAACTTGAAAGTCAAATGCATACGCTAAATGAACAAATTGGAAAGATAAAAGACTATAGAAAAAATGCGGCTTTGGCTATTTGGGATAATCCTGATGATGATTGGTGGGCAAAATGTATTCCCCAAAAGAAATAGTATTGGTGTCTTGCCCATATACTGACGATTTTTCTATATCTAAATTAAGACCTTTGCTTGTTTTATCAAAAGACGAGCATAATACAAAAGAAAAAAGACTATTTGGACTTGTTATTACTTCAAGTGCAAATATGGCTAATCCAAAATCAGAAAATACTTTTGAAATCAAACAATCTTTCTTGAAGATGAATAAACTACAAAAGCAAAGTTTTGTTTTAGCTGATATGCCATATGCCACTTTTGAAAATCAAGTCAAATACAAGATAGATGTTATTTCTCAAGAATTTTTTGATAAAATAGTAGATAAATTTATTGAAAATATAGGCGAATAACACCCGCATACGACATTTTTACAAAATTTTTCAAAGCACCCGTAGATTCGACAAAGCCCCAGTTGGAAATGAATAAATACTACTTTGCCGGTTATTGGTTGATTATTCCAAGGTTTGTTATGGCCGGAAGAATTCTTGTAGTTGATGATAATTCCCGGGACATTGAAGC
>JAQTTP010000023.1 GCA_028710695.1 Candidatus Iainarchaeum sp. | reverse complement strand
ATTGGCTTACACCGGATGCTAAAACTTCGTTTCTTTATCCGGAGTTAGTAAATATAGATAATGATGGCGCAGGTATTGAAGAAAATCTGCAATCCAAAATCCAAAATTCCAAATTAACGATATATCCCAATCCATTTGCCGGAAGAACTTTTATTGGTTATTCCTGCTCCGTCTCAAGCGAATCAGGCGCGGCAAAGATAACGATTTACGACATAAGTGGCAAATTAGTTAAATCCTTTCCAATAACTCAAGTATCTAATAGCCCAATGATTGAAGCAATATGGGATGGTACTGATAATTATGGGCACAAACTAAAAAGTGGAATTTATTTTTGTAAATATAATCATATTATAGGTAAAATAACTTTGTTAAAGGAGTAAAATATGGAAAAATTTGTAGAATTTGAGGGTGTTAAATACGAGATACCCCCTGCAACAACGCAAAAGAGAATAATTTTATTTCTAAGACACCTTGCAGATTATAAATTTATTTCTGAATATGTTAACAATTTGGAAGTTTTGGATGTAGGTTGTGGTTATGGGTATGGAAGTTTCCTGTTGAGTTTAAAGGCAAAAAAAATTTTGGGCGCAGACCTTGCTGAACTTCAAATAGAGCAGGCAAAGAAAACCTATAAAAAGGACAACCTTGATTTTTTAGTTTTAGACGCTACTCAACTGGAAAAGAATTTTCCACCGGAAAGCTTTGACGTAGTAATAGGTATGCAACTAATCGAACATCTTGAGTTGCCGGAGAAATTTATTGAATCAGCTAAAAAAGTTTTAAAGAAGAATGGGCTTTTGATTGTTACCACCCCAAATAAACTTGTCCGGATGGTTGAAGGACAGAAGCCATGGAACTCAGATCATATTAGGGAATATGACCCGTCTTCTCTTGAGAAATTTTTAGGTGGCTATTTCAAGAATGTAGAATTTTACAGTTTACTCGGCTCAGAGAAAGTTTATGAACTTGAAAAAAAGCTTAGAGGAGGAAATATCTCTCCTAAACTTAAAGCACTGTGGCGATATACTCCTGAATTTATTAGGCAAGGAGTAAGAAAAGGCATAGATTCAAAGTTAGAAGAGGACGAAGTAAAGTTGGATGACTATGAAATCGTAAAAGGAGCTCAAGATAAAGGGCTTGGCTTTTTTGCATTTTGTAGAAAAAATTAGGGTTAACTTGTTAATCTACCTGAAAAACGTATTAATTAAACTTCTTTAATACTAATTAAATTAATGAATAAAACCAAAAAGGAAAATATTAAGAAGGCGTGTTTTATAATTGGGGGTGGAATAGGAAATATAATAACTTTTACGCCTACCCTTAAAAAACTAAATAAAGAGTTGCCTCACACTCAAATTACAATATTGGGAAATAATATAAAAGTAGCAGCAGAAATTCTAGAGACGTATCCTTACGATATAAAAAAGATAGAGCTATCTCCTAAAATGTCTTTTTGTGGGGTTCTGAATATTTTAAATGATATAAGAAAAGAGAAGTTTGATTTAATGATTCTCCCTTCTTATCCTTTCAGCCATCGTCGCGCATATCAATCTATTATAAAGTCATCTTTATTTGCCGTTTTATCAGGGGCAAAATACATAATTGGAGACAAGAAAGCCCCCTTATCTTTTTTGTTTTACAACATAAGAATTATCCCAAAAGGACGCAATATAGTATAATTAAATCTTTCGATATTGGAGCAACTGGGATTTACTTTAAATAAAGACGACGCAAAACCTGAATTGTTTTTTAATTTTGTAGAAGCCGACAAAAACCTGAACTTGTTTATTAAACAATATAATTTGGCCGCAAAGAAATTAATTGTATTTCATATAGGTAGTGGAAAGGGATATTATAATCGTCGTTGGTCAAATGATAAGTGGGCTGAATTGGGAGACATTTTAATTGACAAATACAAAGTTTCTATTTTTTTTATAGGTGATAAGCTTGAATCGATGGAAGTACAAAAAATACAAAATCTAATGAAACAAAAAACTTTTAATCTTGCCGGAGAATTAAGTTTAAGTGAAACGGCAAAATTAATAAAAATAAGTAATCTAATAGTATGCACAAATTCTGGACCTATGCATATAGCCGCAACGCTTGAAACCCCATCTGTAGTTTTAATGGGGCCTACTCTTAAAGAATGGTGGCCATCTTATAGTAGAACGTCTATTATTGTCTGGAAAAATAAGTGTAATATTCTTTGCGAAGGGCCTTGTAGACGTAAAGAAAACATCTGCATGACATCAATTACGGTAAAAGATGTGTTAAAGGTAATCGCCCCCCAACTAAAAAACAAAAATGAATAAAGGTATACGATCTCTTAAAGTTATAATTCTTATTTTTACAATGGCAATTTCTATTCATGCTGATTGGTGGGATGCAAATTGGCCATACAGGCGAGCAATGACAATAGACAATTCCTTGAGCCCTGATACTCTATGGAATTATTCCATAAAATTTAATGTAATTTACGAAACAACTATGAAGTCTGATTTTTCAGATATCAGATTTATAGGTTATGATTCATCAATTTTGCTACCCTACTGGATTCAAAGATATGCAATTAGTGATTCTGCTGTAGTGTGGGTAAAAGTTCCTTTAATCCTTGCCTTTGATACTACAAAAATTTATATGTATTACGGTAATATTTCTGCAATTTATAAAGGCAATCCGGATTCTTTATTTGACTTTTTTGATGACTTTTCTTCAAATCCAAACAATAACGGAAAATGGGGAATACATAGATACGCTAACGATCTTTATAATGAATGTTGCTGGGATTCCATAAGTGGAAAATTTTATCTTACAAGAGCAGCTTACAGTATAGGAGTGGCTGCTTTTTGTAATTACACATTAAATGTAAAATCGTGGACGATGGAATTTGATTATTTAATAGGCGGGAACTCTGGAGGTGCAGATGGCATCGTAGCAATGTTTTATAAAAATAAAGGTGTTTATGGCACTCCGGCTTATGGAGGCTATCTTGGCTTTACGTTATCGAATTTAACTCCTGTTGTTGGTTATGGAATTGAATTTGACCACTGGTATAATGTTTGGGACAATTCAAATAATCATATTGCTTTAATGAAAGATACTTACAGTAATCATCTTACTTCTATTGACGATATG
>JAQTTP010000006.1 GCA_028710695.1 Candidatus Iainarchaeum sp. | reverse complement strand
GCCATTAGATAAAGGATTGTAAGTATATGCATCAACACCATAATTATTTACTTGTGAATTATAACCTTGCTGGTTATATCTGTTGTTATTTAACTGACTATAACTATTCAAAAAGTTTGAACCATAATTATTAGCACCATAATTATATGATTGCATTTGATACCTATTATTAGATGCCATTACTTGGATATTGTATATTGGCAATCTTCCATTATTTTGTACAATTACTGGAACATATTGCCCTTGCATTTCTTTAAACGCAGAAATAAATACGTGCCCAGCAGTAATTATTGATAATGAACTTGCAGCATTCCAAATTGTAACATTCATTGGAATATTCTTTGTAAAATAATCCGTTACTAAATACAATGACAATACTTTTGTTTCATCTGCCATTGCTATTGGAGTTAAATTTACTAATGTGAATTTTATTGATTTCTCTTCTCCTTTTTTCAAATCAAATCCTTGCAAGTTCAATTGCAAACCGTAATTTGATAAGTCATCAGATATCATTTGAGGAGTTACTTTCAAATCAAACTCACAATTATTTCTAAATAGAATACTATCTTCAATTTTTGAATTTTGCACAGCAGGCAAACTATAAATTAATGCCTCTTTACTTGCCCACAAACAGCTTGTGTTCTTTATTTCTTTATTATAATAAACAAATACTTTTGTTTTTATTTTTGTAATTTCATTCTTATTTTGAACTCCAACAATTTCTAGTTCTACAACACCATTTTCTCTTTCTTCTTCGCCGTTATAAGAACCCATTACCATTAATTCCGAAGTTCCATTTGCTGCAATAAATCCAGTAACCATTTTTGCACTTATCCCAAAGTTTGGACTCAAGCTTGAACTAACGATATTTACTGACATTGACTCAACTGGCATTTTTGTTTTATTTTGAACTGCAATCTTTACAGTTCCTTGTTTTGTGTTTTTTGGAATTACCAATTCATTATCGCTTTTAACAAATAATGCACCTACATTTCCAACCAAAATTTCTAATTCAGTTGGTAAGTATCCAGGCACACTAACTGAAACTAGGTAAAATCCACTAGCCAAAGTATTTTTTATTAAATATCTTCCGTCTTTTCCAAAGTCAACTTTGCCAGTACCTTCAACAAACATTGCATTCTTATTTGTTTTTTTATTTAATATTGTAATTTTTGCATTCGTTAAATAATTTCCGCCTTTTTCCTTAACTATTATTGGGAAGTCTTCGCCAAGAGGGATAAAATCTGCATTCAAAATTACTTCCATTTCTTTTTTAGGGAAAATATTTACAGGAATATTTTTCTCAATTACTCCTTTTGTTGTAATTGTTTTCACAACAATATTTGTAAGCCCTTCTTTGAAAGGGTTGAAATAAAATCTTACTTTCTTTTTCTCCATTGAAGACATATCAACTGGAACATTTTGCTTTGTATTTTTTTCATCTTTTGGAGAAAACTCAGTTATATTTTCAGAATAATTATTCAAATAAAGTTTTGGATCATCTTCTGTCTGAACAGACAAAGAAACTTGTTGTTCAATAATAGATGTTAATTCTAAATCTAAGGCATAATAATAATCTAACACACCATTGAACTTTGCAATATCATAAGTAAATTGATCATCTAAAATTGTATATGATACACAAACATCATTTTCACAATTCAAGGACCCATCCATTAATTGAAGTTCTTTTAGGTAGGTGTCTGCATACAAACTATATTTTGTTGTAATATTTTCTTTTGTACCCAACATAGAGTCTACTGGGTTTCTTGTAAAGCCATCATTAGTATCTTGTGTCCAAGCCCTGTATCTTATTTCCATAGAGTTCAGATCTGTTGTTGCTTTGGATTTTACTCTTACTTTCAAATTGCTATTTCCAGATGGATTTGTGAAATATAATTCTAACCATTTGTTAAACTGCCCTGCAACACCAGTAGAATAATAATCTACTGAATAATCCCCTGGCAAAGGTAATGGAGAATAACTAATTCCATATTTGAAATTGTCTGCAACACCATCAAATCCAATAATTCCCACATCTTGATTTGCAACATATTTTTCACTATCTGAACCCAATCTTATGTGCAGCCCACCAGAGTATAACCCCTCTGGCCAAAACAAATTAAATACCAATAAATAAGTTTTTCCTTTTTGCATAGCACTGACTTCTTTACCTTCTAAGTCAGTTACCTTAGACAAAGAAACAAATAACTTGTCTTTATTTTTATTATCATCCAGTTTTATTTGCATTTTATCTTTTGGATTTATTGTTTGTGAGTATGTATTTCCATTTTCATCAGTAACAAACATATCCAATTCTTTGTTTCCTAATGCGTCTGCTTCAATTCTGCCCATTGCATCAGTGTATCCATCATAAACTAAATTTCCTTGTTTATCAAAAAGCATTACATGTGCATTTGCCAATGGCTTTCCATATTTGTCGTATAAGTACATTGTAAATTTGCTTCCTGTGTTTTCCATTTTTACATCAATTCTATTTCTTCCTGCTTTCAATAATAAAGATGCTTCACCATACTTGTCGTCTGTATTTGCAGACACAGTCAAAGTAATATCTGGTTTTAAGTTAAAAGTAAAATAACCAGTAACAGATGTAATTGGATTAGGATGTGCTATTGGATATAATTCACCGTTAACATCATACTTAAATTCTAACGTTGCACTTCCAACTGGCTTATTATCTTTGTCAATAACAAACACATCAACTATTGCTGCTTTTGACAAATCTACTTTTTCCATTTCAAATTTCATTTCAGAAGTACTGTCCAATAATCTTGTTTGTGGATAATACCCTTCTCTATAAACAGAAATGTATTTCAAAATTGTATAATCCAATCCAGAGAAATCTGTTGTCCCGCCAATATCGGTATTTTGTGTTAATTGCTCAATAAGCATTGTTGTATACAAAGAAACTTTTGCTTCTTGAATTCCAACACCCAAAGAGTCAACCACAATAACACTTAATTTTCCGCCACCAATAGGCATCATAAAAGAAATAACTTCTTCGTCTGTCAATAAAGTTCTTGAGATTCCTTCTGCATTAGAGTCAAATACTGCAAATCCGTCTTTCTGCGCAACAAATCTTATTGATGTTCCTTTCTTTGCAGAAAATACCCCAATACCATCTTCATTTGTATTTGTACTTCCAAGCTTTGCATTGGTTTTTATATTATAAACATCAATCTTCACATTATTCAAAGCATTTTGTGTCATATCCTTTACAACAAACTTAAAAGACCCCTCTTCACTTGAATCAAATTCTTTGGGGCTAAGCTCGAAGATATAATCTTTATTTTCAAGTAATTCAACTGACTTTGTATATTGTTCATATCCGTCTCTGTCAATTGTCAAGTTCACTTTTTTCAAAGGCAGTACTGCATCAAAACCACCATACTCATCAGTAGTCCCTTCTACCAATAACTCATCATCATCATAAATAGAAAGCTTTGCACTTCCCACAGTTGTCTGTTCTTCACCATTAATTACTTTAAAACTTACTTTTCCAGTTTTTTCTTGTTTTTCAAAAATCAAAGATACCAACATCTCTTTTTCAGAGATAGGTAGTTCTGAGGGGGAGGTAAAGCTATATCCTTCCAAACTTGAATTTAAGAACAGAGAATCTCCAACTCCAATTCCTTTTATTTTTACCTGCGTTCCATTTTGAACCTGCTCAGACAAAAAAATCTCGCCATCCAAACCAGTAATATTCAAAAATACTGAACTTGGGGTTGTTCCATCATCAGTCATTATAGATAGATTTAGGGTTACACTTGAGGCGAATACAACGGTTACTAGTAAAACAATTACAGCTATAATCAAGGCGATGATTAAAAGAGTAAACCACATTGCGGGGATTCCTTTTTCTTCCAAAAAGTCAGCATACTTTTGTGCAGGAATGCCTTTTTCATCCAAAAAAGCAATAATACTGTCAAAACCAGCATTCATTTTCTCGTTTATTTTTCCAAAAAATTCGCCTAAACCCATAAAATCACCAAAGCGCGTGCGTGCGTGACTATATATATTATGTACGTATAAAATAAAAAGGATATTTATATAAATACTTTCAGAAGAGTTAAGAAAACACAGCGTGATTCAAGTTCAGAATACCGCTTTTCTTCATTGTTTAATTAAATGCAGAATTGCTTCTTCTAATTTTTTAGGTTCATCAGTGCCTATTCTGTATGTTTTACCATTTTTCAGTTTTATTTCAACCGCATCAAAACCGGAAACATTGTAGATCCACATCTTGGGCCAGAACCACCTTCTTATTCCCCACCCATAACACCAATGATTCTTTACGGTTTTAGCAGACTTTATCTCATTAAGCAAAAACTTTTTCCGAAAAATACCATATCCAAACTTGATTCGTAAATATTTTTCATCAATAATTACTTGAAGTGACGCAAAGGAAGCAAGAATAAACAGAATTAATACCATTATAGCGGTAAAGGCAAAATTTGTGCCTGAGTAGTATGAGGGGGGTTCAGCAGAGGCAGTAATATAAGTCCATACAAAAAGCACCAGCACAGCCAGTGTAACAATCAGCATTAGGTAACCAATTTGAGTGTGTTTATAGTTCATAAAATAGGATTGTTGTCATTGTTTATATATTTATACGTTCAAATGTAGAGCTCCAAATTTCACATAATATGCGATTAAAAAACAAGCCAAGATTTTATAAACATTTAAATACAATGTAACCTGTTAATGATAGGGTTGTTTAAATGAGAAAAATAATTTTATTTTTATTATTGGTAGTTTTGTCAGTAAGTTTTATTTACGCCATTGCGCCATGCCAATCTGGAGATATTACAACTTCCGTGTATAAAGATTACCAGATGGCTTATCAAGATGAGAATTTTATCCGAATTAATAATATAGATCTACTCAAAGATGTAAACCAACTTAAGGATTTGACTTGCTTGCAGTACATGGATGCAACCGACAGAACAATTACTGGAGATATTGCTAATTTGAAAAATTTAGTAAATCTGGATGTTTTTAGTCTTTATTCCAATCCTGATGTTTATGGTGATATCTGTTCGCTAGCAGGAGCCACAAATTTAAGAAGCTTGAAATTTGCCTTTGACCCAAAAATAACAGGAGATATTTCTTGCTTGAAAGATTTGACTAAGTTAGAGACTTTTGCAATGACACATACAAATATTTCCGGAGATATATCTGTTTTTGCCAATATGCCAAACTTAAAGGCAATATATGTTAGCGGCACTTTTGTCAGTGGTGATATCTGTGTATTCAGTAAGTTAACCAATCTTGAAGAGCTAGGTATAGCAGATGAGTATCCGGGAAACCCGGACATTACGGGAGATTTGTCCTGTCTTGATAACCTCAAAAAGCTGAAAAGAGTTTCTATTTATAATACCAATACGACTAATTGCGAACAATTTACAAAAACTCACCCCGACATGAATGAAACAGTAACAGAATCAGGGATGCAAGGCGGAGGCGGATGTTCCAAGGAATCTTTGAAAACCTTAGTTGATTATGCCCAAAAATATGAAAGTAAAATAGGCAAAGAAGTACAGACAGAAGTTAAGGGCCAGCCCAATTATAATAAATCCGATGATGGACCACCTCAAGAATGTATAATTAATGGAAATTTTATTGGCGAAGATGATTGTAAAGCACTAGTCAGCAATGAACCAACAAGTAAAGAAAAACCTTCAGACAATGGACCCCCTGCAGATTGTTTTATAGACGGAGAATTCATCGGCAAAGATAAATGCGAAACATTGATGACAGGAAAGTCCGTACCATCCATACCAGAGCAAGAAGAAGCAGAACCGCAAGAAAAAGAAGATAGGGGTTTTTTCCAAATAATAATTGATTGGTTTGTTTCATTATTTAAGTAAAATTTTAACTGGAAAACCACTCATCATTGAACAAAAAACTCAAGTAATAAGAGATATATTTATATATTGTTTGAGTTAACAAGTTAACATGGATAGAAAGGTTATCTTTGTTATCATCGGGGCAATCTTACTTTTTATACTAATAGCAAACTCTTATTCTTACTCCACTTTCGATATGGAGAAGCAAATTAAAGCACAAAATGAAGACTTTTCAATAGAGATCCTTCCTGAAGCAGAATACCTAAGCTTACAGCAAGGCTCATTTTCAATCCTTAAACTTGGAATAGATATAGATTCTTATTACAAGTTAAAGCTAAATTATGTCTTTGAAAGCGACTTAGAAGTAACAAGTCCAACATACATGGATAATACAAACTTTTCATATTCTAAGGCAATAAACATAAAAGTTCCAAGCAACACAGAGCCAAAGGAATACAAAATCCTAATAAAACTAAATGCGAATAACGGATTCAAAAGCACAGATTTTGAGAAAGAAATTATAGTAAAAGTAACAGAAAAAGAGGGCAAATATTCATTTAGTTCAAACACAAACAATTCTACCCCTGTTTTAGAAGTAGTTTCTTGGGATTACACTACCTTAGCAATAGGAAAAAACAACCCTTCTGAGAAAGTAATATTTAATGTAAAAAACACAGGGGCAAATTCAGACTTTTTCCCTGTTTTCAAGAACGATGAAAATTGCTTTGTTGTAAAGTACATTCCAATGATAACAAACATACCATCAAATGAAACAAAAAGCTTTGTTTTCGCAGTAGATTATAATTCAGAAGTAGGATTCTGTAAAGATACAGAAATTTCTGTTTCCCTAAGAGATTCCCACACAAACAAGGAATACTTCTTAGGAAAAGAGGCAGTTTTGTTTAGAGACAATTACGAGCCAAAAATAGAGTCTAATATAGAGACAACCCAAACCAATACAAGTGGGCCAGAATCAAATGTTGACAATCCTACTAGCAATGATTTGACATCTACAAACAATCCTACTAGCCCAGATTACAGTAAGGACTCAAATACAGGGATTATAATCACAGAAGATAAAAATACTAATGACACAAATACAGTTATCCCTATCTCTGGAACAAGCACATCTTTGAACTCAAAACCAACTGCCTTATTCGCAATGGAAAACAGAGCAATAACAATTGGAGCAATAGTTCTAATTGTTTTAATTTTCGCGGTTATTATTTTCCGTGGCGGGTTCATGAACAATACAAAGAATGTTAAAAAACTTGTAAAACAATTACAAAAAGAAGAATAAAATTATTTCTTTGCAACAACATTTAATAATGTTCCAAATATCTTTTTTTCATGTCTTCGTAGCCCAAAATTCGCTCTTTTTCTAAAGACTTCTAAAAGTTTATTCACTGTAGTTACACGCAGAAGAAGGCTTTGTTGTGAATATAAGTCACGAATAATATTATTTGTCGACGATTTTCCAAATCTTGCAAAAAGATCTAGATCTCCAACATAAACTTGTTTCGTTTTGGGGTTAACAAAAAACGCATCAACATAAGGCTTATAGCCTGCATTTGCAATCAAAACACATTGTTCAAAATAATTCAATACTGCTGCTTCTCCAGCTTCAATTGCATGATATATAGACCATTGTAAATTTGATTTAAATTTACTACCTTTTCCTGAAGATCCAAAAAGAGCTGAAACTTGTACCCACTCGCCAGTAGGAAGTTTAACCATATCCATTTTTGGAATTCTAACTCCCGCAGATTTAAAGTCAGCCATAACTTCTCTATATTGTTTAGCCATTGCATCAGAAACTACTCTGTCTTTATGAAAAAATTTTATGGCAACTCGTTTTTCTGTACCATCATTAAATTTAACTCTTCCTACGGCAATAGATCCAAAATCTCCCCCGCCAAATTCAATAAATTCTGTTGATCTTTCTTTCTTAGGAATGTGTTCTTGTCCAGGAATAACTCTTTCAGCAAAAGTAATTCTTTTTACATCTTTTGCAGTCTTCATTTCTGGTCTTTTACGAAAAAAATTACCAAACATAGTAAATCACAAGAAAATTATACTTGCTAATCCCAAGAATATAAAGAATCCACAGACATCTGTTGCAGTAGTAATAAGAACACTTGACCCTGTTGCAGGATCTTTTCCAATGCGTTTAAGAAACAGAGGTACAAAGAAGCCTGCGCTAACTGCAACCATTAAATTCAATAACACCGATACTGCCACAATAAGGCTAAAGACAAGGCTTGCCCCCAATAAATAAGCCAATACAATTGCAACAATACCAACTATCAGTCCATTAAAAAATGCTGCCAAAAGTTCGTTAAAATAAATTCTGAAAAAAGCTCTTTTTTCTATATTATGTAAAACAAGCCCCCTAACTGTTACAGCAAGAGTCTGCGTTCCCGCATTTCCGCCCATACCCGCAACAATAGGCATATAAGCAGCAAGAACAACAACTGCAGATATCACATCTTTAAATAATGCCACAACAAGAGAAGCAAGGAAAGCAGTAAATAAATTAAGCACCAGCCATGTTGCTCTATTTTTTATTTTTATATAAAATTTATCAAAAATATCTTCTTCTTGCTTCAATCCTGCAAAGCCATACAAATCTCTTGCTCTTTGCTTTTTCATTAGTCTAAAAACATCGTCAGAATAAATGATTCCGATAATTGCTTTGCCTTTATCTAAAACAATTATCTTATTGTGCTTGTTGTGCTCAAATAATTTTATTATTTTTGATTGTTTTTCATGATAAAAAATTGTTGGCACTTTTACAACATATTTATCTATGATGTCATCAAGATTACTGCGGATAAATGCTGAAACTGGAATCTCTCCAACAAAAATTCCATCTTTTTGAGCTAAAACCACCGGGTCTTTTCCAGTTTTCTTTTTGTGTTTTTCAACAACATTTAAAACATCTTTAAATTTAATTCCCAAATCCACTAATACATAGTCTAAATTTGTTAATCTTATTGCTGTGTCAGAAGGATATGCTAAAAGGTCCGCTACTTTTTTTGCCATACCACCTTCTAATTCTGAAAGTATTTTTTTACGTCTAAAAAAAGATAACCCTTGAATTATATCAGTAATATCATCAGGATCAGGATATCTTAACAAATCAACTAGCTTTTCATCAGATATTTTCTTTAATACTTGTTTTTGGATTGTTTGGGGGAGATATAGAAATACAACACCCCTTAATTCAACAGGGACTTTCAAAAATTCAGCACAATAATCTCTACCATTAATTACTTGGTCAACATATTGGTTTGGCAAAAGATATCCATTATGCATTATAGAAAGAGACAAACCAGGTATATATTAATTACGAATAATTAGATAAATAAAAATAAGATAAAAAAATTTACTTCTTCTTTTTCTTTATTTCTTTTAGGCCTTCAAGTTTACTTAAAAGCATCCACAAATCTGGTTTCACAGAAATAGGCAAGTTTATGTCTTCACAAACATCTTGCAACTTGTAAACCGCATCAGAAAGAGCAACGATTTCTAGTTCTTTGCCTTCAACAACTTTTTTTGTATCTTCTAAAACACTTTTTATGTTTCTCGGAATTGAGTAGTCCGAAAGCAGCATATTTAAAATATCCACAATTTCATTAGTTTCTGGAGCCATAGAACCACCTCATAAATAAATAAAAAAAGAAATCCCAAAAACGGGATTTACTTACTACTTCTTTTTGTTTACCTTCTTCAAAAGCAATATTGCACAACCTCTTATTTCTGCAATATTTTTTACCTTTGAAATAAGGTCTTTTTCTACGTCTTTGTTCATAACTAAGTCAAACACATCGTCACTACTGTTTTTTGAAACAATCATTCCGATTTGCTTTCTTAATTCTCTGGAAATATCTCTTTCTTTTACTTTTTCGATTTTTCTTCTTGTAACACACAAAGACTTTACTTTTAATCTCTGGCCATCTTTGGTATCTAAGAATTGAACCATATCCAACTTATTGCATCGTCTTCCAATAAGTCTTCTTGAAAAGTTTCCTTTCATTTCCAATGCAAACATTTCTGTATATGCATTTGAAGCTTGTACGTTATTTACTCTAAAGTAAACATCATACTTTTTCTTCTGGAACTGGTTTGTAAGCTGTCCTAAGTTTGCCTTAGTAACTCTTCCAATTACTTTTTCATCTTTATCGGATACTGTATGGCCAATTTCAACATTACCAACTAATTTTGGCGCCATAATTGTGTATTCCTTTTTTTTCTTCCACTTATCAACCACAACTCTTTGTTGTTTACTAGTAGCAGCCATAACTATCACCTAACCAACAATGCTGCCTTTTCATCACTATATTTCCAATCCATTGGCAACAATTTCTTTCCTTTATAATAAATTGCTAATCTTCTAATCTTAGAAACAGTTAACTGATAGCCCCTTTTTGCAGTTCTATCCTTTTTGTTTAGCTCTAAGTGCTTCAAAAGCTTAACTGCTGATCTAATCAGGTTTCCTAGATCTTCTGGAAGCTCAGGTTTCAACTTATTATCCTTTAAAATTTGTGTTATTGTCTTTCCAGCAACCAAATCTGCCGCAGGGACTCCATATTGATCCCTTAGAGTTATACCTATTACTGAAGGTGACATTCCTTCCTTCGCGAATGATACAACTAAATCTTCTACTTCTTTCGGCTTCAACTTTACCCAATCTGGTTTGTCTTTTACGTCGGGTTTGGTTGAGCCTGATTTTCCTTTTGATTTTGAGTGCATTCTTGCCATGACTCTCACCATCCTCCTTTTTGAAATTCAAAATAGAATCTAAAAAAATTAGAGTCTTTTAATACTATATTATATAGTAATGTTTATATATTCTACCGCAATATATTTCTTAGTGAGTCCTATGGGGAAAAAGATCCTTATTTTAGTAATTATTATTGCCATAATTGTTGGTGGATACTTCTATTATGCAAATTTTATGGCCGATTCAGCCCATTTTATTGAAAAAAGCAGAGAAAAATTTAACATAACAGACTATGCAAATGAGACCCAAATTAATGAATATAAAGCATATTTACTAAAAGAACAAGGTTCCAAAAGTGACGAAATCTCAAAAGCAATAGATATTGAGACCGGATATTGGGAGTACTATTTAGTTAATAAAAATACAATGAAATACATTGCAGACACACCAAATCTGGCAACAATTAGTTGTGGAACAGAAGCACAACAACTAAAAACTCTAACTGATAATGGAAAACTAAAACTAAAGGCTTTAAAGGCAGATTTAGAAGCAAATAAAGAAAACCTAAAAAACTATTACGAACTTATGCAAGAGCCTATTGAAAACCTAGAAAACGACTTAATTAATCACAACGACATTTTATATATTTTATGCCCTGACTAATTAGTATGAAGCTAATTTATGAAGGTGCCGAAGCAAAAGTATTCTTAGACAAGGGCATAATTATCAAACAACGAATTGTAAAAAAATATCGAAACCCAAAACTTAATGACAAAATTTTAAAACAAAGAACCAAAGCAGAAGCAAGCATATTAAAAAAAGTTTTAAAAGCAGGGATTGCTTGCCCAGAAGTACTAAAAGAAGACTTGGAAAATTACACTTTACATTTATCTTACATTAAAGGAGAACCTTTAAGAAAATATTCCAAAGACAAAGAAAAACTTATTTTAGTTGGAAAAGAAATTGCAAAACTCCACAACAACAATATAATCCACGGAGATCTAACTGCACAAAATATTTTCTTTGGAGACAAAAGACCAATATTTTTAGACTTCGGACTTTCAAGCATTTCTTCAAAATTAGAAGATTATGCAACAGATTTAACTGTGCTAAAAGGTACAATTCTTGCTGATTTTTCAGAAAAAACTTGGAACTATATTCTTGAGGGATATTTAAAAAACACAAAGCACGAAATAGAAAACAAAATTAATGAAATTGAAAAAAGAAAACGTTATCAAGGCTAAGTGGTAAAAATGTTCTTAGAATTATTATTTTATCCAGGAGTAATAATTCATGAGTTCACACACTTTCTTGCCTGTATGTTATTAGGTGTAAAAGTAACAAAAGTAAAATTTGGATTAAAAGAATCATATGTACAACACCATGATGTACACGATTGGAAAACAATAATCATTGCTATTGCCCCTTTTCTTTTTAGTAACATAATTGCCACACTTGGAATTTGGTACGCAGTGAAATTTCGCCCAGAGTTTTATTTTTTTGTAATAATTTTGTGGCTTGCAGTAACAATTATTTTCCAATCTGTCCCAAGTAAAAAAGATATCCAAAATGTAGACGCAAAAATAGTTTCAATCTACAAAGGTATTGCCCAGAAACATTTCCTTATGCAAATTCCTTTATTTCTTATAAATACAATCTTTGTAATTCCTTTAAAATTATTCACTTTTCTTATGCTAATTTTCAATAAATATCAACTTCTAAAGATAGTTTTAATTGTTGCAGTATTCCAAATAGGAATCTGGTTGGCTTAATGCAAATAGGGAAAAGAACAGCAGTAGTCAGATTTCAAGTATACAAAAAATGATAAGGGCTTGCCAAATTGTTAATTCCGCTTAAAGATAGTGTACAGAAATTTGGCTCTTATAGATTTATTCTGCAAAAATCAAAAAGTATACAAAGAACAATAATGTAAATATCCAAAATCCAAATTTGAATAAAACTGTGTGTAAGATATCTACTGACATCAAATCAAAAATCCCCAGAGAATAAATTACTATTATCATTCTTACCAAATTAAAAATTACAAACACCAGAAGGTATGTTAAAATTCCTACTGCCCTTTTCCACAACTTAATTTCAAAGCAAGCAAATATCAAAGAAATAAATACAATTAATTCATAAGCTCCAGAACAAACATCAGTTATATTAATTTGGAAAGTAGAAAAGTCTACTGTTGTTCCAATCATTGTAATATTTTGAAAGCTCGAACTGAAAAAATTGTAAACTAGGTAAGAAAAAAACAAAGAAACATAATAGTATAAGTTAAAGTATTCAAAAATAAGATATAGAATTAAAAATGCAAACAAAAATGAGATTAAAAATACAAATATCTTTGAAAAAATAGTTAATGACTTTTTATTTTTGCCTTTGTTATGTGCATAGTGCCTTACCTTCTCAAAAATGTTTTGTTTTTTCTGCAAAAGAATCACTTTAGCCTCTTCTTAATTTCATCTATTTTTGCTCTTGCTGATTTTTCGCCCTCAACAATTTGTTTTTTAGACAAAGCATAATCAAATCTCAGTGTTGAAACAACTATTTTTGGATTTATTATTATTGCATTTGGAACTGATTTTTTTATTCTTGCTGTCAAATCATCAGACATGATAATAAATGACCTTTTCAAAGCATCTATTCTTGTTGGTTTTGCCTCTATTTGTTTTAGAGCTTCAATGTCCCCTAGATCGCAGCCTATAACAACATCATAACCTTTTTTTGCAACAATATCTACTGGCAAATTATTTAGTACCCCGCCATCAACTAGCCAAGAACCCCAAAAAAATCTTGCAGGAAACAGACCTGGAATACTCATACTTGCAAAAATTGCATCAATAAGTCTTCCGTCATCGATATCTAATAAAGCACCATTTTCTATATTCACTGCAGTACAAGAAAAAGGGGTTTTTGTGTCAGAAAACCTATGATCCCTATATACAGATTCTAAAAAGAACTGTAAATTTTTTAGTGTTTTCTCATATCCAGGTTTTAACAAACTAAATAAGTCTAAATCATTTTCTTTCAAAAACGAAAAGGCATCAGATTTTAGATGATCTATATCTTTATACAAAGAATAATGGCCACCAATTAAAGATCCAATAGAAGTTCCACAAATATAATCTACTGGAATGCCTTCTTCTTCAAAAACTTGCAAGACACCAATATGTGCAAATCCTTTTGAGCCTCCACCACCTAATGCAAGCCCAACTTTCTTTCTTTGGATCATTTTACTCCTCCAAGATTTCATTTATTGTCTTTATTGTTCCACTAACTTTTTCTAACTTTATGTCCAACATAATTTCATTTGATTTTTTAAATAATTCCAAAGCAGCAATTATTTTTTCAAATTCATCTCTAGATGCTTTTACAACAAAATAAATTCTCTTTTTTTTCTCTTTACTCTTCAAAATCCTGAATTCCATTTGTGCCATAAAATAAGTTCCAAAAAAAGACCGCACATAACTATTAATTATGTTTTCAAAATTTTCTACTTTATTCATAGAAAATAAAAGATATCTTTTCTTTTCTCTCAAAGACAATGGCAAGGGATTCAATTTTCTCTTCATAGTATCACCAATTCAGAAATTCACTTTCTTTCTAAAATATTAAAAAAATTATTTGCTTGTTCTATTTTTATATTAAATAAAGGATACAAAAATTCATTATTATAAATTACTTGCCAAGGCTCATTTGCGCCAGAGGCAATAAGCACAGGTATTGATTGTTTTTTTGCAAGATCCACAAGCAAAAAAGCATTTTTCAAAAATCCAATTTGTTGGCCTTTGCTCAACTCAAGATATTCATCCAAGAAAATCAATGGAAACAAATTTCTTTGCTTCATAACAGTTATTGTAGAATTATCAAAGAATTTTGTTTTATAGTTAAAAGGATTTATTATAAAATCTAATTTTTTATCCAAACAAAAGAACACATCTTTTAGAGATCCAACTTTGGCCCCAACATAGCACCCATAATTTCCTGTTCTTTTGAATTCATTCTTATTCTTAGAAACATCTACAACAAGACAGTGTTTTTTATTATTCATTTCTTTAGAATATATGCCTGAAAGAAAAATAGTTTGGCTTTCCTTTTCCTTGCCAAGCTTGCCCTTGAGTTCAGAGCCAATAAAATCAAAAATCATAATAAAACTAACAACCCGAAAGCTTTTATTCTTTAGTAAAGTTATTATTTCTTATATGGTACTAAAAAGAGCAACTACATTTATTCGCGGACTTCTAGAAAAACGCAGAAAATTAGAAGAAAACTCTACTTGTCCAGAAGATAGATGGAAATCAAGAAGATATATAGAATTAACTGAAAAACACGGCGAATCAACATCCGCTGACAGATTAAAAAATTTACGACGGAAAATCTATGAAAAAAAAGATTTGCAGTACATCCAAAAATCCACAAATGAGTTGCTTGCTGCTGCAAAAAGCTCTATTGCACAAGGCCAAACACCAATTATATTGCTCCCAGATACATCCATGAGAATTGCAGGGCACTTATTTCATACTGCCCTTGTGGAAGCATTTCCTGATGTTTATAGAGAACTAAAAAGGTATAGATTGGGCCCAGTATTATACATTTCTACACTTGAACGCCAAACAGGCACTTGTATCCCCAGTTCTACTGCAATCGCAAGAATTCCAGAAGTTGTTAAAAGAATTAAAAAGCCAAGATTTTTTGTATTAGATCTTATTGTAAGCAAAAATACAATAGATGCAATTGGCCAAGAGCTACAAAGGCTAGGTTTACCAAATGCAACATACCATAATATCCAAGAAGAAGATTTTAATTCAACCACAAGGCTTAGCAAACCAAAAAGGTCTGAAAATTCCAAAGGTTATGCTGGACGAGGGGGGGTTCTAAAAAGAACAAGTGGGCCAATGGATGCAGAACCAGAAATCGTGACCGCAAGAGAATCTGATTACAATCCAAAGATAAAATTCTGGCTAGAAAAAGAGTACAAAGCCTATCTCTCAAAAATGGGCAGAGAATTAGGACAAGAATTTAGAAAAAGAGAAATGAAAAAATAAATAAAAAAATAGAAAAAAGAAAAAGCTTTACTTTGCTTTTCTTCCTTTTGCTCTTATAGATGGTCTATTCTTCTCAGTTCCTTTTCCTTTGTTTGCTAATCCTCTTCCTTTCTTTCCTGCAGAAGTCAATCCTCTAAATACTCTTCTCTTCTGGTTAACTACGCCCACATAGTTCTTGTCTGCTAAGATTACAGGGTGAGATCTTTCTAGTAAAATAACTTCGTAGTACTTATCCTTACCATCTTCTCCAACCCAATAGCTATTCAAAACTTCACAGTTACTAAACTTAGTACCTGCTCTTTGCTCAGCCATCTTCTGGATTGAAACTTTCCTAGTTAATTTTAAGTATCCTGTTCTCTTTGGCTTTCTTCCTTTATTTACCCTTGAAAAGGCACCAGTTCCTTTTCTTATTTTTACCATAGCCACAACTACTCCTTGTTTTGCCTTGTAGCCAAGTTCTCTTGCTCTTACTGGGTTTGTTGGTTTAGCCAATTTAACAACGCTTGCTTTTTTCTTTCTTAAAGCAATCATCTTATCAGAATACAACTTTTTGTAATCATAATCTGCATCTTTATCCTTTTTTCTTATCTTAACTGACACTTTCTTGAATTGTTTTGCAAATGACATGCTATCACACTCTTAATTCATAAATAGTTATTATATATCCTATTTATAGGAATATATTTATATAGGTAATTGCTATAATCTATCGTAAAACTAATGGTGAATTGCTATGGGTCTATTCTTTAAGTCTAACAAAAATTACAAGGGTTACACTCTAATAGAGGGGTTTCCTTCTGCAGATTTAATTAGTTCTATTACTACAAAATACTTAATTGAAAACCTAAAAATGGACTATCTAGGCCATTTCGAACACGACAATACAACACCAATAGTAAAAATTGAGAACGGGATTCCACAGCACCCAATAAGGGCTTATGTTTCCCACAAGCACAAACTTATTTGTATAATTTCTGACCAAATAATTCAAAAAGAGGATTTGAAAAGCTATTGTAATATTGTCCTACATTGGGCAAAGAAATCAAAAATGGACAGAATACTTTCAATTGGTGGAATAATAGACAATAATGAAACAATTTTAGGAGTTGCAAACAACAAAAAGAATTTAACTTATTTAGAAAAATACAATATTCAAAAAATAAAAGAAGGAATCACAGCAGGAATTGGTGCACAATTCTTTATTCTTGAAAAAGATTATCCAATCTTTCTAATTTTAGTTCCGTTTTTGCAAACAAAAAATTACGATGCAGCTGCAAAAGCAATTGGGCTTCTAAATAAAATGTACAATTTAAACATAGACAACAAGCCATTGCTTGCGGAATCAAAGAAACTAAGTGGAATAGTAAATACTCAATTAAAGGATATGAAAGAAAAAGAGTATGCAGGACACAATATAATTTAGGTATTTTTTAATAGACAAATAAAAAAGAAGAAGAATAAGTCCTTTTTTATGACTTATCTTCTTTTTGCTTTTGCTAATTGAATAACATTGCCTTTTCTACCAGTTCCTCTTGGACCAGTTATTGTTTTCTTTATTGCAAAACCAGGTGCTTTTGGTAAAGGTTTTCTAACTACTGCCATTTTACTCATCCTCCCTCTTAAAGTACAAATATACAAACATACTACTTACTAACATTACTAATCCTGAAGCTAATAGACTTCCAGTTAATGGAATATCCCAACTTGATTTTGAACTATCTGATGGACTTAAAGCCCCACTTATTGGGTTATCAGACGGATATGTATTATTTCCTTGTGTTGCAGACCCATGTAACTTAAAGTCATCATCTATTGGCAATACTTGTGCATTATCAACATACCATTTTCCTGTACTTGGATCGTAATAGAATGCACCATCTTTTCCTTGTGCAATTAGCAAAGGCTGCTTGTCTCCATTATAAGACAATATCGGCTTCCCATTTGCAACTTCAAATCCGATATCATGTGTTTTTCCATCCGCAGTTGTAACTTTATAACCATCTGGAGTTTTTGTAACGCTTGTTACTTCTGCATCACTTATTACTCTTCCAGTTTCTCTGTCTACAACTTTCATATATTTTTTACAAACCCCACTTTCCATTTTTGAATAGAAAATTATATTATATTTTGGAGTCTGGAAGTATTGGAATGGGCCTGCTTTTTCTAAAGCAATATTCATCTTTCCAACTTCTTCTTCCGCAGTTACATCTCCGGGAATTGGAGCTAATTTCAAATCAAATGCATCTTCTTCACAACCAGTTTCTTCATTTATTTGGGGGTTGTGATTTGACATCAAATTAGAAATATATTTTCCATCAATTTGTGCCATGTTTTCTATCCACATAATAAATTCATTTGTTTGCGCTTTGTAAACAATTGATCCTTTTTCAAAGGCAATACCAACAACACCATCTAATTCGTAAGACTTTTGTGCGTTCTTAATTACTACAGTTCTATCACCTTTAACAGTAAGTGTTGAATTAGGCATAGGAATTCTTCCAATAGTTGTTCCTTCCATTGAGAATTGGTTTTCAGAACCATACAAACTTGGTCTAATTATTGTTCCAGATTCAACCAAGATTTCTGTAACTGGGCCCATATGTTCATACAAAGAGTTGCCCATCATAGTCATTCCAGTTTGCTCAAACACTCCAGCTCTAATACAATCAAGTATGCTTGGATCCTTTACTAAAAAATCACCATTTGTGTGTGCTTCAAACATATTTCCAACACTGTTTGCTGAAAATACAGTTACTGCAACAGGCATACTATAGAACGGGCCCCTATTATTTCTTTTCATTAATCTTACAAGATCCGGATTATTAATTTGCTTTCCATTTATTTCAAAAATCCCTTTCTCATTATCTATTATTGCTGTTTTCCCGTCTTTATCTTTTAAAGTTGTGTACGATTTATCATCATACTTTAGATTTATCTGACTTGCATTTCCACCTTCCCAAATCAGGAAGATATCTTCCGCATAAACAGATCCATTAGTTTTTCCTTTTGTTTCAACATTTATCTGTATTGCTTCATGTGTTTTATTGCTTATTATTTTATTAAATTGGTCTTTTATTGTAGTTGCGATTTTATCAAGAGGTGTTCCTTCCAGAAGAGATTTCTCTGTTTCTTTTTCTCCTTTAGATGCCACACCGCCAATCTTAGACATTAAAGAATCATTCATGTCTTGGTAAGGAATCAGTGAGTCAGTAACATAGTATCCATCAACAATATCTACACAATTTCCAACTTGTTCTTGAACTTGTTCCATTATTAGTATAGACGATACTACACTCAATGCCAATCCAGGAATTCCAGTAAGAGCTAAACCAATTGAGTTATCAACTATTCCCAAAGGTATTGCAAATTTAGATGGATCAACATCAGATGCAAACATGCTACCAAATGGAATACCAACAATAGTTAGGCCTTTTGCTTTACTTACACAATCTTCTTTTTGTGCTAGTGCTGATGCCAAATTTATTTCACCATCTTTTCCAACAATATTCATTCTATGCACGAATGCACTCAAAGTATATCCTGGGTCTGGGTCATCAGATGGAACTGGGTCTGGGAATTCAACAACATAATTTTTTGTTCCTTGCAATGATTGAGTGTTCACATGTATTTTATCATTTATTATATCAACATCTTTTCCTGAAACAACATCTGTGTTTTCTATTTTTTCTTTTGCTGCTTGTTTATTTAGAGATATAGTACAAGCACCTTTACCACATTTTAGTGCTTCATTATAAAATACTAAATCTTCGGGCTCGTCTCTAAACTGGTGACTAAAGAAAGACTTTATGCTTTGTTCCATTTCATTAGACAATAATCCAATGTTGTCAATAAACACTATATAGTCAATAACTTTAGAAAACATATCTCCATTATTGCTTCCTTCTCTAGAAAAAATATCCATATATGCACTGTTATACAAGCTATCTGCGCCAGTGTATGTTTTTATTGTTGTCAGATCTTGCTCTTTAATCATATATGCTTTAAAAGTATCTCCAAACTCTCCTGTTTTTGCCATCCAATACATTGTTGGAATAGCTTCAAGCCTTACAAGGCCACCAATTGCACTTCCTTTCCCAGCCCACAATTTCATAAAGAAGTTCATTGCATTTGCATTTCTTGTAGGCATTGCTTTTGCGCCTTGCAAAGTGTTCATAATTGTATCATAATTATTTGCAGCAGTAGTGTATTTGTATTTTACAAAATCATAGTAGTCTTTTGCAAATTTCTGTTTAAACCCTTCATAGCCGCCAAATTTACCAAAATCGATGGGGGTCCTGCTTGCGGTGAGTATACTAAGGCTTCCAATACCCTCTTTTGCTGCCGCATCTTTTACTGCATCTACAGTTGAGGCATTTAGGGGAACTGAAGTCCCAGCAATTTCAACAAGGTATTCTTCTGAAGGATTACTTTTCAAAAAGTTCTTTAAATCTGAAAGTGCAACACCTTCTGCTGCTGTTCCACCTGCCGCAAGTTTATAAATTTTGCTTGGATCTATTTCTCCCTTTAAAA
The DNA here is from genome assembly GCA_028710695.1 of Candidatus Iainarchaeum sp. Classification (GTDB taxonomy): domain Archaea; phylum Iainarchaeota; class Iainarchaeia; order Iainarchaeales; family 0-14-0-20-30-16; genus JAQTTP01. Next base: position 34,454 of record JAQTTP010000006.1, on the reverse strand, counting down.
ATTTTGGGGCAATATCAAATTTTGTTATTGGTTTCATTGCTGCAACAGATCCACCCGCAGTATCTACAACCCATCCTGCAAAATTTTCATTCAAAAAAGTATCATTCATTTGTGCACCAAGCAATACTGGTGCTTTATCTGCCGCCTCAATAGCAGCTGCTCTTTTAATAAAAACATCAGACTCTCCAGAGACAGATTCTAAAAATCCTCGTCCATAATCTGCTGCTGATGCTCTTGCAACTACTACATCCCCAATGGCTTCCTTTGCTTGGGCAGTAGTCAAACCTGGAACCATATCTTTTTGAATTGCTGCAACAAGTTTAGCAGGAACAATTTCATAAGCATTATCCCCTAAAACTTTCAGGCTACCACCAATGCCTCCTTTTTGTGTTGCTTTAAGCACTGTGTCCCCTACATTTTTTGAAAAATATCCGAAATCTTTTGCAATTAATTTATACCAGGTATCTTTCAATAATTGCTTTGCTGGATCTGTAACTTTTTTTACTGCTTTTGTTACCATCGCACCATATTTGAATGATGCAAAACCACCAAATACTTTGCTTACTGCACCCCAAGCAATTGGGCCACCAGCAATAGATATTAGACTGCCTGAATAATAGGCATTATATCTTTTATCAAAAAAAGAATACAACAAAACTCTACATCTGCTGTCCGAATCTTGATTATTACACAGCATCATAAATTCTGATGAAAAATCATCAACTAAAAAACTGCTCATTGGCTTTTCTTGAAGCTCGTGAGTAAATTTCACAACATTAATATCTTGTTGAGCATCTGCTTGACTTAAATCCACTTTATCTTTTATTTCTTCTTGATTAACTACTCCGGCACCATATGCGTCTTTTTGTTTTATTTCATCCCCTGTAAAAAAAGATTTTACACCTTCAGTAAAAGTTTTAATTGCGCCATCTGAATTTCTAAGATATAGCCCATTATTATCAGAAGTAACTGCACAACCAATTGTACCATCTTTACATCGCCCAATTCTCAAAGAATCATTTAGGAATACACCATAAGCATAGTCTCCATCAATAACTTTGTTAAATATATAGGAGTTATAAGGGATTTTTTGATCTGTCCTCACATCTGCAGTTATTGCTTTATCATCAACTATAGATGTAAAAGTCGCATCTTTATTAAAATCTTTTTTTTCAACTGTTTTTTCAGAATTTTTTAATTCTTCAGGAGTCCCCGAAATTATTTGATTTGGGGTAAAGCCAGTTCTCAAATATTCATCCCATAGAATATTTATTTCCTCAGGGCTTAGCCTTTCAGTTTTACAAGAGTTCTGCCCCATATAATCTGATGGCGGAACATAAGAGAAAGCAATTGCAGAAAAAAAGATATTCAAAATAACAAAGTACATGAATATTTGTTTGTAGTCCATCAAATCACCTAAAAATACACCATTGCAATCATTCCGCCCAGAATCCAAGGGAAGATATACAATATCAAACTAATCACAAATGATATTATCACTGAAACATAAAATTTTGACAATAACTCGTTAGAATTTTTTTCAACAAAGTATCTATAAAGGAAAATCCCAAGTAAAATTACTGGTTGAAGAATTACTGATAGTACCAATGCATAAAGCAAAAGCTTCAGCAAAATTACAATTACAACATACAGGTACATGTACCAAGTAGTATAAAATGCAATAAACTCAAGTTTTACCCCAAATGCCGCAGGAAGGAAATAAGCCAATATCAAAACTATGTAGGATATGATCAAGGTAAACAAAAAATACTTGAAAATATCTTTTATTTTCAACTTTTCGTCAAAAGCCTTATAAAAATGCCCAAAAAGCAGTATTAAAAAAAATAATACGGCGGAAAAACAAGCCCAGTACAAAATTGAGTACAGAATGCCTATAAAAGTAATTTCCATATATATCAATATAAAAACACAAATATTCTTTAAATAGTTAACTATTATTTATATATAGTTCGCAGGTGTTGTTATGGCTTCAAAGGAAGTTGAGAATTTAGTTAAGCTTCTACAAACTTACAAAAACATCTATTCTACAGACGAAGTCATTCAGGCGGTTATGGCAGAAGGTTATTCCAGAAAAATCGCAAGAGATGTTATAGATGAGCTATATGGCAAAGGCGGAAAAAAACAAGAAATAAAAAATGAATCTAAATCAAAGGACAAAGTAAACCAAAACAAAGAAGAATCAGGAAAGGATTTGACTCTTACTAGCAAGGATTTGGCACCCACTAAAGCCCCAGAACCAACAGTAGATTCTAGTTTTAGTGAAGTTGACAAACTTATGAGCCAATTAAAAAACTCGATACAGCTTGCGCCTCCTGAAGAAAATTTGGGAGAGGAATTAAGCAAATTACAAGAAGAAAATATAAAACTTGCCGAACAGGAAGAAAAAAAGACTGTAGAACCAGATAAAGTTATCGAAAATCCACAAAACTACAAAGATAAAGATGTTTCTGAAATACCAAGAAGATTACGAAGATTTTATAGGCCTGGTGAACCCCAAGACAAAGAACAAAGCCAAGCCACTGAAACAGATCCAAGCTCAAGGCATTACAGAGAAAGGCTTAAAGAATTAAAAGGCAAACCAAATACTGATGAAGAACTAGAAACTCCAAGAGAATTACGTGATAATATTATAGATGTAATTTACAGCCAAGTAAAAGAGAAAACTGATTTGAATAAGCCAAAGGAAGAAATCGAAAAAATAACAGAAGTCGAAGTAGAACGGTTCAGAGATAGACACAACAGAGAGCCAAACCAAAGAGGAGAAATAAACCAAATTGTAGATAATATTTTTACTCAGCTTACAAGAGATGAAGAAATCAAGAAAATACAAGGCACTGGAGAAGACAAGCCAGCAGAAAAGGACACTAAAAAGGAAGAAAAGAAAGAAGAAACAAACCCATTTGATCTAAACATGGATTTACCTAATTTTAATTTAGACAAAAAGATTTCTGATAATGATTTAGGCGATTTAGATCTAAATCTAAATTTGGATTTGGAGCCACCAAAAAAGAAGGAAGAGAAAAAAGAATCAGACAAAAAATAAGCCAAGGAAAAAGACAAATTAAACCCACACAAAGAAAATCAGGACTAGTTTTTGATTCCTATAAGATTACGGATTCACCTGACAAGATAAAGTTCCAGGAGTATAAACACAACAGTTTGTTTTCAAAAATTCTGTTCCGGGATCTACAAAGTCACCATATTTATCTATGTCAGGGGTTGCAGTCCAAACAAGAAGCCCTGTATTTACTATAACAAGAGTTGAATCCGCACCTTGTTTTTCTAATAAACTCATTCTTCCTTCTGCAAATCTCTGCCCTAATAAGTGCCTTGAAAGGTAATATGAAATATCATCTAAAGAGATATTATTTATTTGTGGGTCTAAAGATTTTCCACAAATATAAGTTATTTTTTCATCACTCTCTTCTTGAGTTATTACAAATCCAGCAAGAACAATCTCTCCAACTCCTGCTTGATTTTTGGGGTTATAAATATAGAAAAGATAATTTTTGTTTTTGTTTATTGGTTTCATTATTTCTTTTAAAGATTCCATTACTTTTATTTTCATTTCATTTGACAAAACTGTGTCAAGATAATAATCTTTTTTTAACATTGTAAACAAAGTATCATTATAGTTGCTTTCAAAAACACTATATTTATCTAATTCTAATGGACTACTTACTGCATACAAAGTTTTTAATGCAGAAATTATGTAAGTATTTTCGTAATACTCAACACTACTATCAATTAGATTCTTTCCATAGCCCATTGCATTTGTAAACATCAGTACACTAACAACTGCCACTATAGTCAAGAAAAATAAGGCATCAGTAACTGCTGCTTGGCCCCTCTGATTCATTTTTCTCGACTTCATATTTACCACACAATTAAATATAGATATACCCCAAATACCCCTTTACTTGTTGACAAAGTAACTGGGTAAAGATAGGTTAGAGGTTGGTTGTTTTTAAAAATAATGTCCAGTTCTATTGAATTTTCAAAATCTGGGTCGTTAGAAAATACAAAATAATTTTTGTCAGAATTAGAATTACAAATACTGTCATCAACAGTACAAAAAAAATCAACATCATCTATTGGAATCTGGAATTCTTCTATACCAAGATTATCAAAACTTTGAATAAAATAATCTTTATCAAAAATATTGTTTCCTAAAAGTTCTGGATTATAAATTAATCCAACAGCATATTTCTCTGTTGTGTTTACCCCTTTAACTCTCATATCAAAATCTGTATATCCAGAATAAAAACTACTTCCCAATATTTCTTTTGAAACAGATATTGACTCAAAATATTTTTCTAGATATGCATTTCTGTCACCAAGAGTAACAAACACAAATGAAAGAGTTCCAAAAAAAATCAATAAAGAGAAAAATATTGGCACCAAGCTTGGCAGATCATCACCAATTGCTCCTATAAAGCCCTTTTTTCTTTGGGGCTTACTACTTTGCTTTTTAATCTTCTTTTGGAACACAATAAACCCCCGGTATATTTAGATTTTCAAATGCAGAATAACAACTTGAATATGGGTTTGCACTTTTTTTGTCATACCCACATTTAACAAGATGGATTATTTCTTCACCATTTATTACTGTTTTTACAACATAAACTACATTACTCAAAGAGTTGGTCGGATCCCAAGTTAAAGTCTCACCTGGTTTGTCAACATCAGGCACAGGAGTTCCAATAAAATCTATTTGAGAGTTGGTATTAAAACTATCAACTGCAAAAAGTTTTCCAACTTTTTTTCCATTTTTTTTGTAAATTCCAAATACAACAGAATTCTGGCCGTTTCCAATATCAACTTTTGAAATCTTAAAAAAATAATTCAATGCAGACAAAGAAAATGTTTCTGTAGACCCATAAATATCAATATATCTTGGCAAGTTAAGCCTCAATGATGTACACAAAGCCTCTGTTTCCGACAAACCTTTTGCTTGCTTAATAATTGTTGATGCAATTTCCCTGCCTTGCTCTGCAACAAAAATATCTTTCATTCCTAAAGAAAAAAATATCAACACTGATGCCACGGCCACTGCAAAAAGCAATATACCTATTTTGGAAATTATAAACTCAATCATAAAATCACGGCGATGGCATCACTTATTGTTTATAATAAATACAAATTGATGGAACTGTCAAAGATTTTGATTCAAACAAATAATCCCCCTGGTGGAAAATAGTTGGGTTAACTTGCATTACATCATAATCTCCTTGTGCAGAACAAATTCCAGTATTATTTAATCCAACGTATTTCGAAATATTTACGCATTTATACCTAAGAGGACTAACTGGATCTTGTTGATTTTGATATTTCAGCAGGTAACAATAATTAGTTCCAGGACAATAAGATGAACACAAAGTTGCACTTTCAGATTTTAGTTCATAACTTGTTTCTTTATTTCTAAAACAAGAAGATGGCGAAAATTTGTAGTAATATGTACCAATACTTGTTGCTCCTGCTTTTTCTATTGCGCTCGCAAGTTGGCTCATAGACAAGTCTATTTCTTTTGAGCATTTTGTTTCGTTTAGGGATTTCATTGCATACCCCCCAATTACAAAAACAAAAGTCATTAGTATAACTGCAATAAGAACTTCAAATACAATACTTTCCTGACCTTTCTGAGATTTCAAGGAATGGAGATTACGCCATTTGTTGATTTTTTGTCCTACTTTATGCATTTATAAGATAGAATAAATTAATATAAATAGTTTACTAGAGAAAAAATCCGGGCCTTCATGGCCCCAACTCAAAGGGGAAAGTTTGTTCCCCTATCTTACATTCACATCTTTGCCTTCTACTATCGCGCTATCCACGCTTGGCTTTATTTTCTTAATTGCTTCGTGGAAGTCTTTCATTGTAACTTCTTTTAGATCCCTCTTCTCTTTTATTGCTCGTCTTATTGCTTCCAATCCGGCCTCTACACAAACCGCTCTCAAGTCCGCGCCAGAATAGTTTTCTGTTTTCTCAGCAACTTCTTCGAACTTTACTGTACTTGATAAAGTCATGTCTTTTGAATGAACTTTTAGGATCTGCTTTCTTGCATCTTTTTCTGGAAGACCAACATACAAGGCAACATCAAATCTTCCGGGCCTTAAAAGAGCAGGATCTAGTAAATCAAGTCTATTTGTAGATCCCATAATGATTATATCATGTATTCTTGTTACACCGTCCATTTCTGTAAGCAATTGTGCAGTCAACTTATCTGAAACATCATTATTACTTCTTCCTCTTGTTGGAACCAAAGCATCAATTTCATCAAAGAAAATCATTGCCGGAGCAACATGTCTTGCTCTACTAAATATTTTTCTTATTCCTTTTTCACTTTCTCCAACCCACTTACTCAAAAGTTCTGGGCCTTTTACAACAATGAAGTTCAATTTAGCCTCATTTGCAATTGCTTTTGCTATCAATGTTTTTCCAGTTCCAGGTGGACCATAAAGCATAATTCCTTGTGGAGGCGAAATCCCTGCAGTTTTGAAATGTTCTGGATATTTCATTGGCCATTCTATGCTTTCTCTTATCTTTGCCTTTACATCTTCAAGACCACCAACATCGTCCCAACTAACTTTAGGTATCTCAACAGAAATATCTCTCATAGCTGACGGTTCCACAAACTTTAATGCTTCAAAGAAGTCTTCTATAGTTATGATTATGTCATCTAATATTTTCTTAGACAAATTTCCTTCTGCTTGTTTTATCTGTGGCATTACTCTTCTCAAAGCACGCATTGCTGCTTCTTTTGCAAGCACCTCTAAATCTGCCCCTGAAAAACCAATAGATTCATCAGCAAGATAAGCAACTAAACTCTGCTTTAACAAGTCGTTTAGTAAAGTTGGATCTACTTGTTTGTACAAGTCAGTAATTTTTTTGTTTACATTATCATCCGATTCTAAAACTTTTATCATTTTTGATAAATCTTGTTCCTTTTTTCCATCCCTAGTAAGTTCTTTTAATTTTGAAATTAAGTCAGAAGTTATTTCTTCTTTTTTTATTGTAATTGGCATGTTCCTTGTATGGATTTGCAGGATTTCTTTTCTTGCAATTCTTGTTGGCATTCCAATTTGTAATTCTCTATCAAACCTTCCGGGTCTTCTCAAAGCAGCATCTAAAGAATCTGGCCTGTTGGTTGCAGCAATTACAATTACATTCCCTCTTGCTTCCAAGCCGTCCATCATAGTTAAAAGCTGAGAAACAACCCTCTTCTCTACCTCTCCGTGGGTTTCTTCTCTGCTTGATGCGATTGCATCAATTTCATCAATAAAAATTATTGATGGCGCATTTTCTTTTGCCTCTTTGAAAACATTTCTCAAGTTCTCTTCACTTTGCCCATAATATTTGCTCATTATTTCTGGACCATTTAGAGTTATGAAATGTGCATCAGTCTCATTTGCAACTGCCTTAGCCAATAATGTTTTCCCAGTTCCAGGAGGACCGTGTAATAAAACTCCTTTTGGCGGGCTTATTCCCAATTTTCTAAACACTTCTGGATTCTTCATTGGTATCTCTACCATCTCTCTTATTGCTTCAATTTCTTTCTCCAAACCACCAATATTTTCATATCTTATTCCTTTTGTTTTTTCTGCAACTTTCATTGGCTTGTCAGCAATCTTCAAATCAGTATCCCATGTAATTCTTCCTGGTGAGGGTTCCATTTTTGTAACTATTAACTGCAATTGGGTTCCAAGCACATTAATAAGCAAAGAATTTCCCATAAGTAAAGGCATATTAAGTATTTTTTCTTTAACATAATCTACAAAATCAGCTGAAAAACTTATCTCTTGAGTTGGGGCTAAAAGCATCTTCTTTGCTTCTTTTAATTCCACTTTTTTTAATTCTACTTCCTCGTCCAGGCTTGTTCCTGCATTGTGCCTTAAGATTCCATCCATTCTGATTATGCTTTCGTCATCAGGCAGCTCAGACCACACTAATGCACAGGCCTCTTTCTTGCCTTTTATTATTATTGCGTCACCCACTTCTAGCTTTAGGGATTTCATCAGTTTTTTCCCAAGCCTTGCTATTCCTCTTCCAACATCGCTTCTTACTGCTTCCTTTACTTTTGCCACAACCATGATATCACCCAAAAGATTAACCACTAAAAAAAGAATTTACTAATAATATACTAGAAAAAAACTATTTATAAATAGTACGCGTTTAGGCTTTTTGTTTAGTTTTTATACACAGAGAAAGCGCCATTCTTGTGGTCCTCGACCATGTAATCCTTTAGCTGATCTCTCATCTTGTCTGCCATTGCATAATCTTTCTTTGCCCTATATGCTTGTCTCTTTTTTACCTTGTCAAATATTATTGTTGCCGGTGCTTCAGGGAACTTAAAGATTCCAAACACTACATCTAAAACTTTCAACATTTGCAAAGTAAACTTAATATTCCCAGTCGACAAGTTTCCTTCTGTTATATTTAAGTTTATATAACTAAACATATCTAATAAGTAAGTCATTGCAAGCCTAGTATTAAAATCATTATCCATTGCTTTTTCAATATCTTTCAAATAACCTTTTATTTTCTTTTTGTATTCTCCAAGATCTACTTTCGGACCATGATATCCAACAAGCCTTTTTATTGTTTTGTTGAATCCATTTAACTTCAATTCAGTTTCTTTTAATTCTTCAAAAGAGAAGTCCATTGCTGACCGATAATTTGACATGAAATAATATAATTTCAAAGCTATTGGATTGTACCCTTTTTCTAAAATTTCTCTAATAGTGTAAATATTTCCATATCTCTTTGACATTTTTTTTCCATCAACTGTTAGCATCCCAAAGTGTATCCAATAATTAACAAATCTTGCATTATTATGTGCTTCGCTTTGTGCGATTTCGTTTTCATGGTGCGGGAATTTCAGATCTTCTCCACCACAATGAATATCAATGGTTTTTCCTAAATACTTATGACACATTACAGAACATTCTATATGCCAGCCCGGTCTTCCTTTGCCCAAACTTGTATTCCAATAAACCTTTCCATCTTCTTCTTTCCAAGCTTTCCATAATACAAAGTCAGATGCGTTGTCCTTTTCATATTCATCTAAATTCACACGCTCGCTTGCGCCTTTTTTCAATTCCTTTTGTTTTATGTTATTTAGTTTTCCATAGTGCACAAATTTAGAGATATCAAAATAAGTAGAACCATCTTTTGCTTTGTAGGCATATCCATCTTTTATTAGGCCTTCAATAAATTCAACAATTTCTTTTATTAGTCTTGTTGGTCTTGGCTTAACATCAGGTTCATTCAAATTCAGAGTAGAGCAGTCTTTTTCAAATTCTCTAATATAAAAATTAGTAAAATCTTCCAAGCTTTTTCCGTTTTCTATTGATCCTTTGATTGTTTTATCATCAACATCAGTGTAATTTCTTACATATTTTACTTTATAGCCCTTGTATTCTAAGAATCTGGCGATTAAATCTCCAAAAATATAAGTTCGCATATTGCCAATATGTGCATAATTGTAAACTGTTGGCCCGCAGACATACATATTTACGTCTTTTTTGGCTCTAAATCCCATTAATTTTTTCGTTAGGGAGTTATATATTTTCAAAAATACCACTTTTCCTTCGCAACTATGAATAAAAAAAGCGATAAGTTTATTAAGGAATACGAAGTAATTTATACGTAAACATTTACGGAGGAATTCTGAATGGGATTTAGTTATAAGAATAGCAAGGGTTTAACATACCACCTACACCAAAAAGGAAGATTGTTCTACTTTTCAAAGGATCCAAAGGGCTCAATTGAATTGCCAAGCGGATACAAGGTAGTTGAGAATAAGAGAACTGGATTACCAATGTTAAAGAAGAAATAAGTAGTATAAAATAAACAAAGTTAAGGGAATATTTTTCCCTAACCCTTTTTTAGGGTCTAATTTTTTAAGATTATAAATAATATTTTATTTCAGTATCTTTCCTGTTTCTAAGTACCATAAATATAAATCAAGTTCTGCCAAATTAAGATTTACTTTTTTGCCAATACCAAGTAGGATTTGTTCAATTTCTAAGTACTTCATTTTTGTAAGCGCACCGGATTTAATTTTACTTACTAGCTTTTCTTTTACCAACAAGTCAACAATATGGAAATCTATTATTGCAAAGTCATCAAATCCAATATTCCGCAAGAAATGACTTGATTCTTTTAAGCCAAGGCCTTTTACATTCTTTACAAGCCAAGCCCTAATATTTTGTAAATGGTCAACTCTTAACTGATGCTGCCCTTGCCCTACTTGCTTTACAATTTCTCCTATATGCCCCCGGGCTTCAACAATATATTTCGCTCTTGTATTTGGGAACCTGTGACCCAACTCTTTTAATTTTGTAGCAAGCTTTTGTTCTGGAAGATTTAGAAATCCTTTTGCCCCTATTTGCTCTTGAATTTTTATCGAACGTTCAGCATTAAAGTTTGCAGTCATTAAACAAAAACAGAGCTCAGAAAATATTTCCTCGCTTGATTTTTTTGTTTTAAATTCTTTTATTCTGCCAGCAATTAATTTTGATATTTTACTTTTTTTAAGTTCTTCAATTTTTTTTGTTAACATTTAAACTCACTTTTTCTTGAAAACATATGCGGTTGTGTAGCCTTTTCCTTTTAGGTCATATTCTTTTTTTTCAAGTCCAAGCCTATCAGTTAGTTTCAGACTATCATATGTACCTATACCCATTACAATTTCATTACCTTGGGCAACACTACAAAAACGAGATGCTAAATTTACTGTGTCTCCTAACACACCATATTCCAAACGGTGCTTAGAACCAAAGCTTCCTGCAACAACATATCCTGAATTTATTCCAATGCCGTAATTTAATTTCTTTCCTGTTTTTTTATTTACTTTTGCAACATGTGCCAACATTTCTTTTGCACATTCAAATGCTTTTCTTTCATGGTCTTTAACATCGGTTGGAGAATTAAACACAGCCATTATTTCATCACCAACATATTTGTCTACTGTTCCACCATGTTTAAAAATAATTTCCGTCATTTCGTTAAGATAGGCATTTAATGTGTGCATTACATCTTCCGAGTCCATCTTAGAAGACATTTTTGTAAAGCCCCTAATATCTCCAAATAATATTGTAACTCTTTTTCTTTCAGAATTATAATCTGTATATTTTTTTGGATCCTTTAACATATGACTAACAACATTTTTTGAAACATATTTACTAAACAAATTTGTAATTCCTCTTTTTTCTATGCCTCTAAATTGATAATCTGTCAGATAGAATGCAACTCCAGATATTATTACAGAAACCAGAGGATAAAATAAACTAAATACTAGAAGATATTCAAACAGTACAAGAGATAACACAAAACACAATAATAAAAGACAAACAATCAAAATTATTGACAATTTAGGCCCAATAAAATAACCAACTAAAAAAGTAATTATAACTAAAAATACACTAAATAAAAATACAAGATAAAAATAATTATTCAAAAAGTTTTTCTGCAGATAACTCTCAATATAATTTGCTTGATAAACTACACCCTGCATTTCTTTTTGTAAAGGGGTATTAACATAATCATGAAGATTTTTTACATTTGAACCCAATAACACAATTTTATTTCCAAAATCATAACTTTTATTAGACAAAGCGATATCTTCAAATTTATAGGTTTTAAAATTATTTTGTTTATAAGAAAAATTCAAATAAGATCCATTCTCTTTGCACAAATCGTTTGTATATAATTCGCAAATCTTTTTTGCAAAGCTTGTGTATTTAAGATCAAGTACTTTTCTACTTACTCCATCTTTTTCAACAGGAACATTTACATACCCATAATTTGTTCCAAATATTGGCACAGTTTCTGTTTTCATATCAGGGCTAAGCTCTGATGCGAGCACAATATTTTTGTCTTTCATAGATGTTTTTATCAAATTGTCTTTTGCAGTTTGGTCAAAAAAAGAAATATCAATACCAATTATTTTTGCATCAACTTTATCCAAAAATTTAGAATAATTTTCTCTATCTATTGGCCAAGCACCAAGTTTTTCTATTGTTTCATCGCCAATAAGAACAAGAACTATGTTATCATTATTCCCCGCGACATAGTAGAATTGATCTGTTACAAGATTATCCACATATGAAAATAATCTTAATCCAACAAAAGCACACACAATAACTAGGGCAATTAGAAATCCAGTAATAAATACTATACTTTTTTCTTTCATAATTAACACCTTATTTGAAAAAACCTGAAACAATTTTGCTTTTTCAAAAATTGCTTTCTTGCTCTTTCATCCAAATCACTACTTAATATAATTTCCAATATCAATACCTTGTTCTACAAGCATTTGCTTTGCTTTATCCGCACCTTCTTTTACTGCAATGTCCAAATATTCATCAATTACGTTATCAGTAACTTCCGGAGATGTACTTTGTGCAACCCCAATTTGTATAGAATACTCTTGCCTTAATTCTTCTTTTTTCTTTTCAACAATAGAATTATCAATTGCTAAACTATCATCAATAAATCCGCCGGATCCAAGATTAGTTACTTTAACTCCATCCTTATTATACAAAGACCCGTCATTTTCTTTATCTTTATTTATTATTTCAGTAATAGCTACATTTTCAACAACTGTTGTTGCGGTTTTTAGATTTCTGTTAATCTGAACTTTATATCCAGAAGTCACATAATACCTTTTTTCTCCAGCCAATACTTCTACATTTCCATCGTGTACTGACACAGTAGAATTGTTATTATCAATATCTGTAAAGAATCCAGTACCCCTTACACTTGCAATTACATCTCCAACCTCAACAGAATAATCCGCACTTCCAAATATTTTCATTATTCTATGCCAAATGCTTCCAGAGGTTTGTTCCAATTCAATTGTTTTAAGATCTTTTTCTTCCAAAAACTCTTTTATCAAAACTTCTGTATTTTCAGACAAAACAGCATAAATTCCTTCTCCAAAGTTAAGTTGTGCTTTGCTGTTCAAATCTGTTTTTATCCAAGTATTTTCTCCAAGATATTTGTTTTTTTCAAGAAGCAGGTAAACATTATTTGTATCTACATTTTTATAATAAACATCACCTTGTAAAACTTCTACAAGCACTTCATTCGCATTGTCTGTGTTTTTAGTAGTCACTGTTGGATCGTCTTTTAGGCCCATAAAATAAACAAGGCCAAAAACAACAATTATCAACACAATAAAAGCAATCAAAATAGTTAGAAATGCGTTCTTCATATCATCACCGGCTATATAATATCTACAAGAATATTTATAAATCTCTTATATTTCACATAAAGTCCCCTAAAGACTTTTGTTTAATTTTTTCATTATTGAATAAAGAATCAACTTCTTTGTAAATCAATTTTATTCTTTGATCTAAATAATCTGTAAGTTTATATCTTTTAGAAATATCATCCGCAAGCCCAAGATATTTTCTTACAGAACCTTGTGCAATTGTTAAATTTATGTTACCGCCACACGCACAAGCACCAGATAAGGGCATACGCCTAAATTTTTTATTGCATTTTGTGCACCTAAAACCTTGTCTAGCATATTTTCTTGCGTTTCCGATAATATCTGGCAAAAAATGTGTTGATAATACCAATTCTAATGCTGCCATATGGTCCACTGCACTTATCTTATACTGCAAATCAAGTTGATTTGAAATCTTGTCTTTCATATCTTTTATCAAAGTATAACTTGATTGCTTTGGACCCGCATCATATTGGGCAGTATCATGTGTAAAATTTAATTCTGTAAATTGTTTATCAGTTCCAATAAAGTTTCCAACAATATTTAAAAACTTCAAACCCGGTTCTGCTTTTTTTAATGCTGATTCATAAAATTCCAAAGTATATTTTGACGCAGTTTCCATTTCATAGGCTTCATCATCTATTTCTTGTGGATCTAAAACAATTGTAGCAACCAGAGGCGTGTCTTGTTTTCCACCCCTTGTAGAAGGGAGATAATCTTTTGAAAAGTTCAAAAATACATCTAAAAGCAGCATTGCTGAATCTTGGTCTCCATCAGTATTTCTTCTTTTTGCAGTATTAAAATATGGGTGTGAAAACATCACTCTAGATTCACTATATCCAATAATTCTACCTACAATCCCCGCAACAATGTGCGGTGCTAATGCAAGAATATATTGGCCTATCAAATCATCTTTTACTTTTGCATGATAAAATCTTGGTTTTTTATAAAATTTTTCTAAAAGATCATCTACAAATGTTGCAACTTTTACTAAATAATCTCCAACTGTTGTATTCAAAATAACGTCTTGTGGGAACAACCTTAGCATCTGATTTGCATCTTTAAGTTCATTGCCATAAATATCTATTTCATACCCCAAAGCTCTTGCTTTTTCAACTGTCATTTTCAATTCTGCAGGTTTAAAATGGCTTAAATTAAAATCTAATAAATCTGCTCTACAAACACCGTCTTTAAAAACATAAACTCCATTTTTTGCTCTTAGAATTCCTTTTTCTATAGGCTCCGCAACTTTATCTATTGAAACTAGCCCCTCTACACCCTTTATCATTGCAGGGGCTTCAACACCAAGCCTTTTTACTGCATCTCCAAATATGCTTGCAAAAGACAAACTTGATCTTTTTGAGTGATATATTTTTCCACCACATGTGCACTTTTCTTTTCTTTCGTCATAACCTTTTCCACAAGACCCACAATGGTATTGCCTTGTCGTTCTTTCTTTACATTCCCAACAATATGGATACACAGTTTCTTTTCTACATTTCGGGCATTTATAAAATGCGATTTCTACTGTCGATGCCGCTTTAGAACCAAACAAACCATTACTTTCTTGTGATTTGAAATCAACTGCTTTGTTAATATTTCTTGTTGCACCGCCTGTTTTTCCAATTGGAAATAAAACTTGCGGGCTACCAGTCATTTTTCTTTCTGTTGCTGCCTCAGGCCTACCCATTCTAGCACCAATGAAAGATCCGGCTTTATCTTTTATTTTAAATCCAGATAAATAGCCCAATAAATCCAATGCTTCAAGACCAACAGGTATTTCTTTTTCTAAATCAAAAACACCAAATGTTTTAAACAATGATAAACCGTGTTTTATTTTTATTTTTTCGGTTTCTACTTTCATTGGCATTACAATCTTTGTAAATAAAAAGTCAAGTTTTTCATCATAATCTAACACTGCCTCAAATTCGATTCCATCAGAATATTTTCTTTCTGCTTTTTGCAATGCCTTTCTGATATAAATAATATCATCTTGATTTAATTGAGTATAAAAATACAAATACCTTGGATGTAATGGAACTCCTAGACTATCTGATAGCTTTACTGCATCTTCTTCTTTTACATTAAGGGGATTATTTAAAAAATTATCAAAATCTTTTTTGTCAAGTTTTTTATTTTCTATTTCTTTTTCTAGTTCTAAAGCCCACCACTCTTCACAATATCCTGGCGGCATCAGGGGGTGCGCAGTTTTTCTAAAGTCACCATATGGAATTAGCATATCTCCCACAAATAAGATTTTTTCAATATTCATTACATTGGCATCGTACCATTCTTTTGATTCCGCTCTTACAATAGATTTATCCCTAAGCTTAACATATGCTGGTTCTATTTGGTCACAAGCCCCGATAACTGTTGCTTTACCTGGCCTTTCAACTTTTAATTGAGTGCCTACTGCGGCATAACCCCCAAGCACATGCATAGTTGCTGGATGCAAGGCTTTAGCCATTAGCCCAGTTGTTCTTGTTCTTCCATATCTTAATCTAAATCCACCAAATCTAGATGGATATGCAAACACAGGCCTTCCCGCGGCAGCACCTTCCAAATACCTATAATTAGGCAGAATTTCAGTTGTATTTCCTGTTTCTTTTACTTTTATAAATTTGTCAAGCCAGCTCCAGTCAAACCCAAATCCCTTTGCAAGTTTTTTTAATTTTGCTGCTTTAAGAGTTACACCCTCAGTTAATACCAAGAATGCTCCGCCTCTTAGCCTATTTGTTGGAACTCTCTCTAAATTCCTATAAACATCAACTTCTTCAGGGTCTGTTGCTTCCCCATTTATACAAACAGGGCATTCTCTGATAATATGCCTGATTTCATCTTCCGTAACTTTTATCTGTCTTGCGTATTTTCGTCCAATAATTCGGTATTCTTCAACATATCTTTCTATTTCAGATTCTGTTGCTTTATATCTATCTAACCCCAATTTTTTTCCACCATAGTAGGCAAGAACTATTGGTAAAACCGTTCCTGTTCCACCTGCTGCTCTTATTGGTCCGGCATAATAAATATCCGCATACTTTGTAGAATCAGAATTAGAACTTATTTTTACAGCTGGAATTCCTTCCAAAGGCGCAACAACAACACCCTCTGTATACAGAGTTAATGCTGTCCTCACTGCAGATTCTAATCTTTTTTCATCTGTTGGAAAGCTTCCTAGTTTCCCATCTAAAATTTCATCAAACATTTGTATTATTGTTGGAAATCTGTCTTTTTTTACAGCCATTATTTCATCATATCTTTTTGCAAGCCCAGGGAACTCTAAAATTGCTTCCGTCCTCTCCGCTAAGTTTGTTGCCCTCTTTATTTCTACTTCATCTTTAATATCATAACCTAATTTTCTCACATCTGTTGCCAAAGAATACAGAGCATCCACATCAATTACTATTTTTTCAAAATATTTTTTTGTCTCTGGATCACATATTGGCAACTTCATTTATGAACACCTTCTCCAATATTTTTCCTGTTTTCATATTCATTACTGGCACTCTTCCAGGGGTAGGGATGTGACCTTGTTGTTTCTGAAATGATGTCTGCGCTTGCCAAGCACCAGGATTTATCAACATTGTTTTTTTATAGGTCCCATAGCCATTTGAGTGTAAATGGCCGGTAACAAAAATATCTGGCTCTTCTTTTATCTGTAAAACTCCGCCTTTATCCGGAGATACAGGGTTCTTTCCACCATACATTGTACATACATCTCTTCTTAGCAAATAAGCTTCCATTGCTGGAATCGGATCTTCAAAATGGATCCCTAATTTCGCCTGTAATTCATTCATTGAATTTCCATGATACATCAGCATTTTTAAACCTTCAATTTCCACCATAGATGGAGAGCCCAAAACATGTACATTTTTCATCCCATATAATTTTTTTAAATATTCTCTTGGTATTGCTGGCTGAGGATCTGCTCTTCTAACTGCATCATGGTTTCCAGGAATAATAAAAGTTTCTATATGTTCAGGAATCTTTTCAACATAATTAGAAAAAATTTCATATTGCTTGTAAATATCTTTTACTGCCAGCTCTTCATC
This sequence comes from Candidatus Iainarchaeum sp., assembly GCA_028710695.1. Classification (GTDB taxonomy): domain Archaea; phylum Iainarchaeota; class Iainarchaeia; order Iainarchaeales; family 0-14-0-20-30-16; genus JAQTTP01. Next base: position 17,144 of record JAQTTP010000006.1, on the reverse strand, counting down.
TTGGCCAGGGTAAACACCAATACCATCTACTCCGTCACCCGCAATTACACAATATTTTATTTTACTACTATCTTCCCCTTTATCAAGCCAATCAATAAAATTACTAAACTCTTTTTCAAAAAATACATTGCTCCCAATATGAATATCGGAGGTAAAAACAATATCTAAATCTATATCTGCTTTTTTAGGTGTTGCAACTGGCATATCAGGGAAAATAATTTCCGAAGCATAAATTAATTTTTCATCTAATTTTACTCCTTTTATTCCTACAACATCATCATTTAAAAGTTTTCTTGCTTGCGCATAAATAGGCTTATTCTTATCAAAAATTGCAGTAAAGAATCCATTATTATCATCAAAAATTACCATCAGATTTCCTGTCTTGGTATCTCTTTTTTCATATACCATTCCAATTACATCTACTTCTACACCCTTAGCAGAATATTTTATCCCGCTTGATTGCACTGGGGAAAAGTTATTATGTTTTTTTATTAATCCAGACAAAATATTATATCTATCTCTTACAAATTCTACAAAATCAGAAACTTTTCCTTGCCCAGTTGTATTATTTGTTATGTCTGTGTCTTTCATCATTTTCATCTTAGAAGTGTATTCTTTTGCTTCTCTTCTTTTTGCCCTATTCTCTACAACTACTTCAAGATTAGACATATCTGCCTTCTTTTCAAATACGATTTCAACACTAGAACCCAATTTCTGCAAGATTTCTTCTGCCTTTTTTAAGTCCAAAAAAGGAGCCTTATCTTTATACGCAGAATCTATTACAACCTTGTAATCCCCTTGTTTGGATAGAAAAATAGCCGCATCCTTATCGATAATCACATCTTTTTTTTGAGCATATTGGATAACAACCCCAACAGTAGCATCGAGGTTCAGAGATGTAGATATATCGGTCTGCATATTTAATTCATAGTAGATATATAATTATAAGTATAGGCGATTTATGTAGTAACTAATTTAAAGGTAATTGCCCTTTATTTTTTGGTGATATATAATGAAGAAATTTTTACTTACTCTAATATTGCTTACTTTGCTAACATCCATTGCATTCTCAGATTACCCTTTGGGTTATACTGAAACAAGCATTTCAGGCTTACAAATTTGGGGCCACGACACATTAAAATCTGATGCAGCAGGAATTTCTTGGAATGAAGCTTTAACTGTTCAATTTACAGTAAAAAACAATGCAGATTATGCAGTTACAATTCCAGACATTTATATGAGCATTGAGGGATTTGATCCTAAAAAAACAGATACATCTCCTGGCTTTTTAAATGCAAAATCAGAAAAAACAATTTATGAAACTTATACTTTAAAAAATGGAATTGGCACAGGAATAAACAGTTTTATAGTTGAACTATTTAACAACACATCAAGCCCAAGTAAATTATCAAAATCAGTTTATGTTGAAATGCCAATACAAATTACAAATACATTAAATAATTCGAGTGTAGATTACACAAGCAAAAAAATCAATTTAAAACTTGTTTTAACAAATTATTCTGAAATAAGCTACCCCGGAACAATAAAAATTAATTATTGGCCTGGTGGAGAATTAAATACTTTAACAAAGAATTTCTCAATTAATGCTTCAGAAGATTACATTTTTTCAGAAACACTAAATGTTAAAGATCTTATTAATAAATCACTTTTGAATTCAAATGGAAAAAACGTAGAATTCTGTGCAGAGGTTGGATTTACAACAACTTTAGTAAATAATTTAGAATCAGATTGCACAGATTTAGATATTGATATGCTAATTCCAAAAATCAATGAAATAAACATTACTCCAAGTGTTGCAAATAAAGATACAAAGTTTACTTGTGATGTTAAATATGACGCCGGAGCAATTGAAGAGTCAACTGGAATTTATAAATGGTATAAAAATTTAGTTCCTATAGAAAATGGAAGTGAAAAATATTTCAATTGTGCTGAACAAGGATGTAATCCAGATGATAAAATTATGTGTTCTTTTGAGTTATCAGTACCATTAAGTTCCGGAACAGAAATCCTAACTAAAGACTCTACAGAAGTTATTATTGGTGGCTCATCACAAACAACAGATGATCTGGATGACTCCACAGACAATACAAATACACAAGATCAAGAACAAATTGATTCAACTACAACAGGCGCAGAACCGAATCTTATTAGCACACAAGATAACAATGATTCTGACAAAATAGTAGAACAAAAATCAGCCCAGGATAATAACACAAATGATACAACAGAATCCGAAGAAGCAGAAAAAGGTTTTTGGGCAAGATTGTGGGCTTGGATACTTAGCTGGTTCAGCTAATATCTCTTTTTTTATTTTTTAATTACCATTTTCTTTTATCATCATAGGTTTTTGGTTCTATCTGATCCCCGTCTCCAAACACAAGCTTTCCTACTCTTGTTTCCGGATCAATAACTACAAAAAAGCTTCTTTCAATTTCTTCTCTTAGATCTTTTGCGCCAGCATGCGCCCCACTCCAACTTATTTTTGTTTCTCTTTGAAGTATTGCTAAATATTTTTCAAATTCCATCTTTAGTTCTGCAGGGTTAGAAATAGTTCTAGGGCCAATACCAAATAATTCCCTTACTTCTTTTTTTCCGCCCTCAGTTAGATCTTCTACTACCATAATGTGCTCTCTTGTTTCCGGATTTAAAAGTATTACACTTGGGTGTTCAATTACAGGTATGCCCAAATCCCTAACTAATCCCAAAGTTCTAATTTCTGCCCAGTAATTATCTTCTGAAGCACGATAAAAAAAATAATGCCCATCAAGAACAGCATGATCTCTTACACCGTTAAGAGCATGATGATCCAAACCCCTTTCTTCTGCATTTTTTTGGAGTTCTACATCCTTATCCTTCACCCTTAATAATTTTACTGCAAGATGTTTCTTTTCCCCAGTGTGCAAATCCACTAATGAACCCAGCCTTAAAACTGCTCTTTTTTGGCCAACCCCCAATATTCTGTGATCTTGTTTTCCTATTCTTCTACTTCCAAAAACATCTGGAAATGTTTGTAAAACCAGCCTTTTCATATTTACTGCGGACTTAGCATGTTCTTTCAAAAAATGGATTCTATAAAATTTAGTAAGCCGTGGGCTTTTCTTCACTGCATGTTCACTTACTGCCCATTGATGCAATCTTTCTTTAAACGGCTTTTTAGGCATATATTAATAACTCAGTTTAAAAATATAAAGCTTTATGACTTTTTAAACATTTTTCTTGCAAATCTTATTTCCTTATTCACTGCCCTTACACTTAAATCAGTAAAGTTTATTTCCAAAATAAGAGGCACATTTGTTTCCCTTAAACCTTTTAAAGAGTCAATATATTCTTTAGGTGAATCCACCAAGCTTTGGTGATGCTCTTTGTTTATTACCCCACTCAAATGAATTTGTACTAATTTCTTTTTCATTTTTTTATACAGTTTTTCAATTTCTTTTTCTCCAAAATCACTTGCATGGGCAGTATCTAAGCAGAACCCATATTTCTGTTTTAACATATCCTGATTTATTTTATTATTATTTCTATAATGTCTCAAAGGCATATTTTCAAGAGCATAATTCATTTTGTAATTTTTTAATAATTCGTATGGGCATTCATGCGGATGTAGAATTAGTGCTTTTGCATTTACTTGTTTGTAAATCTTTTGTAAAAGATCCATTTGTTTTTTTATTTCTTCTTTATTTTCAGATCTTGAAACAAATCCAAAGGGCGCGTGCAAACTTACATACTTTAAACCCTTAAGCCATTTTTCTTGTTCTTTGTCAATTTTGAATCCATAAATCCTATGTTTATAACCAAAAGTTATTTCTAATCCATCTATATCATATTTTCCAAAGACTTTTTTCAAATCTATTTTTCCTTTTTCAATCATTTCTTCTATTAATGGGCCAGTAGGCATACACACAAGGTTGTTCATAATAAAACAAAACAATGGAAATACAGTTAAATATTTCTGAATTATAACAAAATATTTTTGGTTAACTTCATAATGCAATAGTATAAAGTAAGTAAACTATCTACACATAAAATTAACCAGAAAGATAATTCGGGATTTTACTCTTTCTAATTAACGAAAATACAACACATAACAAAGCGCTAATTGCTATAATCCCCAAAGATGAGAATACAATCCAGTAAGCATTGTTTATTACATTTCCATAAATGAATAAAGGGATTCCAACAAAAAATGAGACCAATACACCCCAGAATACTCCTTTTGCATTTAGTTTTTCCCAATACAAACTAAGCACAGTTGGAACAACTACACATGCAGCAATTGTGTTAAATATCCACCATAAGTGCTTTAATCCAAATCCAGGAATATAGTTTGCAGCCAACGCAACCAACAGCCCCAACGCAGTTATTCCAACCATTGCTATCCTGGAATATTTCAAATTTTTCTTGTCATCGTTTGACTTCAAAACATCAATTGTAAACAATGAGCTTGTTGCAGACAATCCAGAATCAAAAGTCGAACATAAACCCCCCAAAAGTAATAATACAAATAAAGCCACAATCCAGGTTGGAAGCAGAGTTGCAACTGTTTGTACACCAATCAAAGATACATCCACCCCTGCGGGCAAACTAATTCCCATTGCAGGATTTGCCGCTATGAATCCTAATATTGACAATCCAATTGGAACCAATCCAAATAATATTCCCCCAAAAACAAATGCTTTCTTCAATTGATCTTTCTTTATTGCAAAAGATCTCTGCCAATATTGTTGGTCTGAAATTGCGCCAGAAATTAGTCCAATTGCTGTTACAATTCCAAAAGCAAATGCGACAGAAGGATCAAAAATTCCCGCTGTACTTTCAATTCCATTTAGTCCCGGAACAATTGCACTAAACCCAAATTTAGATAATAAAGAAACTACAATTATTATTCCTGGCACATAAATCAATATCAATTGAAATAAATCTGTAACAACCGATGCTTCAAATCCAGAAACTAATGTGTAAGCCAAAACAATTACAGATATTAAAATCATTCCAATAATAATATTTATTCCAGTTAACATATACAGCAAAGCGCTTCCAGCAAATAGTTGCACAGCCACGGACATTAATTGATAGAAAAAATATGGAAATAAATAAATTTTGTGAACACTTTCACTTTTCAATTTATGTTTTATATACTCTGGAAGTGTATATCCTTCTGGAAATTTCTTCCTAATTTGGGGAGCGAAAAATGCAAATAATATTAATGCCAGAACATTAGGCACAGTAAACCAGAATATTCCTGCTAACCCTTTTGTATATGCCATTTGTGAAGATACAAATAAAGCTGGGGCCCAGATCCAAGAAGCAGCAATTGTTGCACCACCCAAAATCCAGCCAACATTTCGCCCAGCAAGTAGAAATCCTAATTTTGTTTTGTATCCTTTCCATCTTGCAAAGAACCAAGTTATAGCAAACATTACTAACCCAAATCCAATTACTAATCCATAACCCAAACCTTGATTAATATAAGTCATATTTCACCACTCTCAAAGTATTTACTTATCATTTTTTTCAGAACATTCCAAACTCTCTTTTCCCCCTTAAGCTTCGAGATATACACAAATCTAAGCCAGATTTCTCTGTTTCCTCTAAAGGAGATTGTTTGCAATTCTGAATTATTCTGCTTCATAATTACTTTGTGATTTTATGACTTCTTATATTATGTGAGTGGTGATTACCACCAAAATAAGCAAGAATTAAATACATTTGTGTATATTTGTTAGGTATGTATGAAGAAATTCTACGACAAGTCGGCCTAAGTCAGAACGAATCAAGAATCTATGAATCTCTGATAACCATGGGAAAAACAACAGTAGAAAAGATTTCTAACAGGTCTGGAGTCCACAGACGAAATACTTATGATACATTAAACAAACTTATAGAAAAAGGACTAGTTTCTGAAGTTTTTGTTGGTGGAAACAAGCATTACAGTGCAACAAATCCACGGCGATTGCAGGAATTATTACAAGAAAAAGAATCAAACCTGAATAATATAATACCAGAACTCCAAAAAAAATATGCAAAAGTTGAAGAAAGTTCTGAAGCTTATTTATACAAAGGCATTGAAGGATTCAAAAATTATTTAAATGATATTCTTGAAGCTAATGAAACAGTTTATTTTATTGGTGCAAAGGCTTTTTGGCTAGACCCTCGCTTAAGAATACATATTGCTAAGTTTGAGCAAAAAAGGAAAAAACAAGGAATAAAGTTTATGCATCTTTTTGATTATGAGATTAAAAAACAGAAACCAGAAATCTTGGGCTTGGTAGGAAAGCCATACAAATTTCTTCCAAAAGAATATTCTTCTAACACGGCAATAGATGTCTTTGGAGATTATGTTGTAACTTTTGTGGGGGCCCAACCAGGATATTTGGAAGAAGTTCCAGTTCAGTTTGTAATGAAAAATAAATCTTTAGCAAATGGCTATAGAAAGTTCTTCCAATTCATGTGGGACAAAAGCCCTTAGACTTTTGTAACGCCCAGAAATATTTTCATTTTTTGAAAATAGTTTCTTGGTGGGATAAATGCGATTAATTATTTCCTAATCTTTTTAGACTCCTTCCAAAAAGCTTCAAAGTAAGATCTAAAAGAATCCGCAATCTCTGGGCTTATAATTTCTATTGCTATTGGCTGCGAAGATGCAATACCAACCATTACTGTATCTTTGTAAATCAAAAAATATGCAGGAGTTATAACATCAGTAGGCATATATCTTGCATCTGCTAGCCCATAAGACATTCTATTCTTTAGAGTTTTTATATCCGCATCCCTGTTAAACAGCATTCTTGTTTTTATTCCTACTTTTGCCCTTCTCAGATGATCTTTTTGCCAATATCTATGATGCTCCGAAGGTTGGTATGCCGGAATCCCCAAATACAAATATTCTTCTCCTTTTCCAACTTTCAAATAAACATGTTCGTGCGCAACTTTTAATCCTTTTATCCCTTGATAGATTGCAACATTTTGCTGTTCTTTTGTTTTTCCATAAAACTCATTTAATTTTGGCAAAAAAGCATTAAAGTCTCTGCCCAACTTTTTTAAGTCTTCTTCTTTTTGACTTAAATAATCATTAATTTTTTCTGGCTCCACTGCTTGAAAATACTTTACACCATTTTTTTCAAAGTGACTTGCAAATCCTTTCTTTTCTAATTTATCTACAATAATATATAACTTAGATCTTGACACTCCAGACTCTTTCGCTAATGGCCCAGTAGAAGTTGATCCTGTTCTTAATAGCCCAAGATAAACCTTTATTTCACCCTGCGTAAGCCCAATTTCTGAAAGAATTTTTGTTTCCATACCTAAACATAGTTACAAAACAGTTATATTTGTTTCCCACCAAGGGGACAACAATACATAAGTAGCCCATTCGATCCAGAGTTACCAGCAAGGTGATTCTATGGATAAGAAGGTAATAATAATTACGATTTTGTTAGTTTGTATTATTGGGATAGCAATAGTAAGCACAACAACCCCGTTATTTAGTTTATCACAAGACAAAGACACAATAAAGATTGGGGCAATATTTATGCTTACTGGTGCTGGAAGCTTCCAAGGAGACCAATCTTTAAAAGGTGCCCAAATGGCAGTAGATGAATTAAATATCAACGGCGGAATAAATGGAAAAACAATTGAACTAGTTGCAGAAGATGATGGAACAGATAATCCTACAAAAGCAATAGAAGCATTGACTAGTTTACAACATAGAGGTATTAATATAGTTATGGGCCCAAACTGGTCAACTTCCGCAAGATCTTTAGCGCCTGTGGCCTGTGCAAACAAAATGATTTTAATTTCTCCATCTGCGGGTGTAAATGAATTAGAAAAAGAATGTGAATATACTTTCAATTTATGGCCAAATGACAAAATAAATTCCAAGAACTTACCAAAGTTCATGATAGATAAAGGATATAACAAAATTGCAATTATTGGCTCAAAACAAATTTGGGAAACAGAACAAGCAAATGCAGGAAAAGAAGGCATTGCAGAATTTGGTGGAACATTAACTGAGTTTATTATAACAAATCAAGATCAATTAGATTTTTCAACAGAGATAGCAAAAATAAAAGATTCCAAACCGGATGCAGTAATAATAACTGCATACACCCAAATGTCTATTGTTGCAAAACAAGCAAAAGAACTTGGGCTAAATGTTCCCTTCTTTGTAGTCTTAATTGACCAAGACAAAATAGATAATGCAAAAGGTGCACTAGAAGGAACTATTGTAATAAGCCCATTTACTCCAAGCAAAAAGTTCCAAGAAAACTTTTACAAAAAATGGGGCGTGGAAGCAAATCAAAGTTCTGACAATTCTTATGATGCAGTTATGCTAATTGCACAAGCAATTAAAGAAACTGGCTCAGAAGATCCAGAAGTAATACAAAAATATCTAAACAACTTGACAACATATCAAGGAGAATCGGGATCTTTAATATTTAACGAGTTTGGAGGAGTTACAAAAGAACCCAAATTCCAAATTGTAAAAGATAACAAATTAGTAGACTATAATACAAATTAAAAACTACAATTTCAGCCCCAAATGAAATATTATTGCAGAAATCTTTTTATTGTTGTTATCTTTCTCAATCCATATTTGTCTATGTGGCTCACCATATACTTTAAAGCCACAAGATTCATAAAATTTTCTTAGTCCTGGTTCTTTTTTTTCTACATCTAGGCCCATATACTTGTAGCCCATTGGCTTTAGTTTCTTCCCTACTTGGTTCAAAATATTCTTACCAAAGCCTTTCTTTCGTTCAGACTTTTTAACATAAAGATCTTGTAGGACTGGACACTTATGATATTTTATTCTAGATTTAAAGATAACATCAACATGCCCAACAGGAATTCCATCTTTAAAGAAAATATAATAATTTGATTTGCCTTTGTCTTGAAATATAAATCTTTTTTCATGCAATTTAGGCAACTTACACTCACGTATAAAATCAAGATCTTTTAGGTTTTCTCTATTTGCTTGTTTAATAGTTAAAGATGCCATGTAACAAATAAGTATAAGAAATATAAATTCATTTCCCATACCAGTGTACATATCTTTTCTCTAACCAAATAAAGACAAAATTTAATGCAAACCCGAAAAGGCCAGTGATTAGGATTACTGCATACATTCCACTTACATTGTAGATATATTGAAAATCAATTATTCTTCTTCCCAAGCCTGCATATGTGCCAATAAACATTTCAGTAGCCACAATTACAACAAGTGAAAAACTTGCCGCAGTTCTTAGCCCAATTATTGTTTGTGGTAGACTTTCCCACAGCAAGATTTTTCCAAAAATCTGTTTCTTTGTTGCACCCATTAGCTTTGCTGCAAGAATTCTTGTTTTCTTTGTATTTATAATCCCTTTTGCAGTATTAAATATTATTAACAAAGTAGCAGCAAAAATAGCAGCCCCGATTTTTGAGCTATCCCCTATTCCAAGAATTAGTACAAATAAGGGAAATAGAGCAATTGGCGGAATAGATCTAAAAAAATCAATCAAGACTTCCAAAGAAGCATATACTTTTTCATAATATCCTAACAAAAGCCCAATAGGAAAACCAATAATTATTGCTAAGGTCAGAGAAATAAACACTCTTTGTGCTGTGATCCCCAAGTCAAGAAATATTGACAGAGAAGAAAACAAAGTAATTAAAGATAAAAATACTTCTTGCGGAGATGGCAAAAAGAAATTATTAATTATCTGGGATAAATAAACTAGTTCCCAAATCACAATAAAAACAATTGGGCCTATTAGAAAATATATTTTTTTCATGTTTTTATCACTGTATCCTGGAACGCAGAAAATACTTGTGATTTTACTTTATTAAATTCATCAGATTTCAGATAATCCAAATTTCTAGGATAGGGGGCTTGATTTTCTATTATCTTTGCTATTCTTGTTGGCTTTTTTGATAACACAATAATATTATTCGCCAGGTGAACTGCTTCCTCCAGATTGTGCGTTATCATAACAATCGTTGGCTTATATTTCAGATAATATTTTTGTAAATGATCTCTAAGCTTCAAATTGTTTTCATAATCCAATGCAGAAAAAGGCTCATCAATAAAAAGCAATTTGGGGTTGTTTATTACTGCCCTTGTAAAAGCAAGCATTTGTTGTTGCCCGCCACTTAAATTATATGAATATTGATTGGGATCAAATTCAAGCCCAAGGTTTTTCATTTCTTCAACTTTGTCCGCAATTTCTTTTTTTGAATAACCCTGAATTTCCAGAGGCAAGGTTATATTTTTGTAATTTGTCCTCCAAGGCAACAAAGAATCACGATAATTCTGGAAGATGTAACTCATTGAGTTTGAATCTGGGCTTTTTATTGTGTAATCCCCGCCATAGTTATTATCCAACCCAGAAAGTATGTTTAGTAATGTTGTTTTTCCACATCCATTTGGACCAACAATTGCAGTAATTGTATTTTTTGCAATGTTGGTTGTAATGTTATCAATTATTTTTTCAGGCCCGTATCTTTTTTCAAGATCTTTCATTTGAATGTGGAAATGCATAACATCACCCTTTGCTTTTAGTTTTCTGTATAAACAAAATTTTTGAAATTTATTTCCGAGTCTACAACATTATATTTTTTGAAAATGTCATAAAACTTTTGAACTGCTTCAAAATCTTTTTCATCAAATTCAGAATACATTTTGAATATCGTATTTGGAACTTTTTGTGCAAGAACATCATCAACTGATGTATACTTACTCAAATACTTTCTTTCAAGTTCTGGATCTTCCTTTATTGCTTTTATTGCTTTTTCCATAATCTCAATTACTTTTTTTGCTGTTTCAGGACTCTCTTTCAAAAATTTTGTACTTATTACTCCCGCACCAGCATAAAATGGTTCAGCAATTAACTTTTCACAGGGCGCAGAAACCAATATTTTTCCAACACCTTTATTTTTTACAACAGTTGAAACTGGTTCTAATGCAAGCAATGCGTCAATCTGTTTTGATGCTAATGCCTGCACTTGTAATCCTGGCGCAAGTTCAAATATTATTAGGTCTTTATCCATGTCCAATCCGTTTTGTGCAAAAATTTCTCTTGCAATTGTTCTCCATTGTATAGTTCCACCAAGGATACCAACTTTCTTTCCTTTTAATTCTGATATCTCTTTTATTTCACTATCTGGCGTTACAAAAAGATTTGCAGCACCATTATTTTTATCTCCGCCTGCCAAAGCATATATTTTCATTTTCCCGGGGTTCTTTGTTTCTGCAATTCCAGTTATTCCTGCGGCAATACTTGGCGGCCCAATATCAATTTGACCTTGTAAAAAAGCATCAATTATTTGGTTTGGAGAATCAAAACTTGTCAATTCTACTTCTATACCCACCTCTTCAAAATATCCTTCTTCTACAGCAAGATATAATGGAGAACCTTGAACTACAGGCAAATATCCAAACTTCACTACTTCACTACCTTTTGCAGTTAGACTTGTTGCTAAAATTATTGCTGCAATTACACAAACTACCACAATTCCAATTATAATTTTCAAATTAACTTTCATATATCCACCTCACAATATGTGTGCATAATAATACCTTGATCCTTCGTTTGATATATACTGCATTTACCACCGTTGGCAGTAAAAACAAGCAATTTATAAAGATAATCAATCATTTACTTATCATGGAAAAAGAACTACTTCTAAATTTGGGGCTAACCGAAAGAGAAATCAAGGTTTACCTTGCATTATTAGTACTGGGCTCCACAACAACAGGCCCATTATCAAAACGCTCAGAAATCCCTAATTGTAAGATCTACGAAACATTAGACAAGCTCATTGAAAAGGGACTTGTAAGCTTTATTTTAAAATCAAGTGTAAAATATTTCCAGCCATCTAGCCCAGATGCCTTGTTAGATTTTGTAAAAGAAAAAGAAAAAGTTGCAGAAGAAGCAATTGCAGAGCTAAAGCAAAAATACAATACAGTAGAAAAATCCCAAACAGCAGAAGTTTATGAGGGCATAAAAGGAGTTAATGCTGCTTTTGATAAAATGCTAGACTCCGTGGGGGACAAAGGAGAATACTTTGTTCTTGGTTTTAATACTGTTTTGGGTCAAGATGATGTAAAAAAGTTTTTTTATCATTATCATCACAGAAGAATGAAAAGAGGAATTACTGCAAGACTTATTTTTGACACAAAATCAAAAAAAGTAATAGAAAAACATCACCTTTACACAGGAATGCATCCAAGATACACAAGTATAAAGTTACCTACTGGAATTTACATTTACAAAGATTCAATCATGACTTTTGTTTGGGGAGAAAAGCCAACTGCTTTTGTAATAAATTCAGCAGAAAATGCAAAAGGCTACAAAGAATTCTTTGAAGATGTTTGGGAGAATGCAAAGAAATAATTAGTAAAACACCAAAAAACAGAGAAAACACAACAAATTACTCCAACCCTCATATAAGCTCCACCATACAATAGATTATAATGGACGAAAAAAATAAAATGAATGAGAAGGGTTTTGGAACGTGGCTGTTTTTTGCAATAGTATTTTTAGTTATTGCAATTATTGCGGGAATACTTGGATTTGGAAATATTTCTGGAACATCATATACAATTGCAAAATGGTTAGCATTAGTATTTGTAATATTATTTGCAATATCCGTAATTGCCCACGTAGTCAAAAAAGCATAAAAAATAAAATCAGTAAAACACCAAGAACACCAATCTCTTTCTTGGGTTATCAGGGTTATCAATAATAGTTTCTAGTGTATAACCCGCATCCAAGATAACATTTCTTACAAGTTCTAATTCTTTTTCTGTCCCGGGATAAAATTGAATTACACATTTTCCGTTTTTTTTCAAAACCCAAGAGATAGAACTAATTGCTTTTTGGTATTCTTTTTTTTCTTTAAGCCATTGCAAAGCAGAAATAGAAATTACAAAATCAAACTTGCTTATAGGGAAAAATTTATGCAATTCTGTTATGCTACCTTGCTTAGTCTTAAAGCCTTTTTCTTTTGCAAACTTAAGCATCTCTTTTGAGATATCTAAGCCAACACAATTAAACTCAGACTCTTCAAAGACTTCAAGAGTATTTCCTGTTCCGCAACCAAGATCAAGTAGAGTCTTTCCTTTTCCATTTTCAATTTCAAGAAGTTGCAAAACTCTTTTTGCAATTTTGTGTTGGGTATTTTTCATACCACTTGAATTTGAGTATCTTTCTGCTTCCTCTTTTGTGTAAAAGATTTCCGGATTTTTATAAATCTCTTCAGGTCTTTCAGTTTTTACTACCCACATATTTTTTGCGTTTGATCTCATGCGAAACCCTCATATCTTCTTAATCCTCTTTTGTAAACAAATCTAAACACAAACCACATAAGGACATCAAGAACAATTGTCAACAGCCACATCCAAAGCATCCAAGAATAAGAAACTTTTCCAATAAGAATCATTAAAGATAAATACCAACCAAGATATCCCACGGGGGTAATAGAAACAAAAACAACAAAGAAAACACGGGATAAGATTATCATAGGGTACTCACGAAAACTTTGAGTAATCGACCTAAATGCACTTTCTAATGGATAAACAGGCCCAAACCAAAATGACAAAGATCTAATTGTAAGTACTGGTAACAAAAATAGGGGTAATGAAATAATTAGAGTTATTGACATTAAAATAAAATTTAAAAAAGTAATTTTCTGGGGGAAAATAATACACAAAACGATTAATAAAATAACTGAAAAAACAGTACTCATTATCCCATATAAATTAAATTCAGTCATTAATAAAAGTTCATTTGCGGGGCGAATCAGCAAATTATTCAAACTACCGGAAGTAACTGATTGTATAATCCAAATACCAAATCCAGATATTGCCATTATGCTTGCATTTGAAATAGTTACATATAATGAAAGATCATAAAATGTTAGCCCCAAAACGTCGGGCACATACAAAAAAATCACATATAAAGACAGTATTTCTATCCCTAAATAAATTAATTCCAAAACTGGAAACATAAAAACATTAACTCGGTATTCCCAAAGTTTATAAAATTCATTTCTAAAGTTGTTCCACAATATTCTGAATATAGCCAATTAACCACCCAATTGTTCATATCTCCTAAGACCTCTTTTAATCATAAATCTTAAGACAAGATACAAAGCAACAATCCAAAGTATATATTTAGCAATTAAAATCCAAGTTATTGCCATATCCCCTAAAAATACTTTTGCAGGAGTAAAGAACATTAAATTAAATGGCAAATAATTAACCGATATTGTATAAAATATAGAGGGAAAAAGATCTAAGGGCAAAAAGGACCCCGATGTAAGACCTACAAATTCATCCAATATATGAATTATTGAAAAATTGTCTCCTATCCAAAACGAAGTAGATATTAGAATAGAATACACCAAACAACCTAAAATTAAGCCAAAGAAAAAAATAAACAATCCAAATATTGCACTAATTCCCAAATAATAAAGCCCAACAATTAAGACAATAAAAATTGGAACAAGCATCCAAATTGCAAAACTGGACAAACAACAATAAATTAAATATTCTGCCAAAGAAGTTTTTCGTACTAATATATTTGTTATACTTCCATCAATAATTTTCCTACGCAGATAACTTACAAAATTAAAATCATAAAACAGGCCTAGAGAAAATAAATAATACAACACCATTTTTTCAACATTGTAGTTTAAAACTTGCCCAGTATTAAAAACAATACTCCAAAAAAAGTATGATACTATCAAAGAAAAAAGTGGCCAAAACAAACTAATTCCAAAATTTAGAGGATATTCTGCCCAGGCTCTAAAGGTTTGTAAAAAATATTCCTTAAAAACTCTAAACTTAAATATACTCATTTAACTTTCACCATCTTTTCTTTATAGATTTTCTTTACAATTTCTTTCAGTTGTGGTTCTTCTATTTTCAGATCAATAATATCAAAACAATCTACTACTTGCGAGATTGTTTGTTTTAATTTGTCATTTGGGCATTTGAACTGCAGATAGTCTTTTCTTTTTTCAAAAACTGGAAATCTATGCACAAAGGGCTTAAATTTATTTCTAAAAACAATGGTTATTCTCTTCCAATTGGCATATGCTTGTTTTACTTTTTTTATTGGACCGTCATACACTTTTTTTCCGTCATCAACAATAATTACTCTATTACATAATTCTTCAATGTCATCCATATTGTGTGTTGTTAAAAATATTGTTGTTTTATTTTGTTCATTTACTTTTTTTAAGAATTGAATCATTTCTTCTCTTGCCAATAAATCTAATCCAATAGTGGGCTCATCCAAGAAAATTATTTTTGGATTATGTAACAAAGATGCAATTATTTCAAACTTCATTCTTTCTCCGAGAGACAATTTTCTTACTGGAACATCCAATAAGTGGTCAACTTTGAGTTTTTTTGCAAATTTTGTGTATATATCTATTGCTTTTTTTGCAGGGATATCGTAAATTGCAGCATACAAATCAAGAGAATATTTGGGGGCGATATCAAAAGTTAACAAACTTCTATTTCCAAAAACAACCCCAATATCTTTTACATATTTTAATCTTTCTTCAAAAGGATCCTTTCCTAAACAAGTTATTTTTCCAGAAGTTGGAGGATAAATACCAACAAGCATTTTTATAGTAGTAGACTTCCCAGACCCATTTTCACCAATATAGCCAACAAGTTCACCACGTTTTATTGAAAAAGATACATTTTGTATTGCCTTTTTGTCTTTTTTCTTTTTCCAGAAAATGTTTTTTATTTTTGGAAGAAATCCTTCTACCTTATCCGGTACCCAAAATGTCTTTGACATATTTTCAACAAGAATCTGATAATTTGCCATATTTTATATACTAAAAATAGGATTATAAAGGCAAATGACAAAAGCTTATAAAGAGAAAATAAGAGGGCCGGGGCCGGGATTTGAACCCGGGTCAGGGGATCCACAGTCCCCTATCCTAACCAACTGGACGACCCCAGCCATACAGTTCTAAAGTATTAGATAAATATAGTTTATAGGGAAATACTTAAAAGTATTTGTCTCATGCCAGCCTTTTACAAAAAGGCACGGTCTGCCAAAAGTGTATGTTGAACCGTGGGTTCAAGCATACTTAACTAAAAGACAAATACAAGGCAAATAATAGATCAAAAAACATCAATTCAAAGAAACTCAGGAACGGATTTGGCACCTACTGGCCGAGGTAATTTATTTAAATAGTCTATATATTATATATGTATAATCGGGGGAATTATAGTGAATAAAACTATTTTGGAGCTAACAAGCGAAGAAAAGAACCTTAACAAAGACATAACTGTTAATGGCTGGGTAAACACCGCAAGATTACTTGGAAAAATCGGATTTATTGAGCTAAGAGACATTTCAGGCAAAATCCAAGTGGTAATTAAGGACCAAAAAATACTAGAATCCCTAAAAAACGTTACAGATGAATCCTGCCTATCTTTTACAGGAGAATTAAAGCAAAAGGCGGATGATAAAACAAAGTTTGAGCTTGTTGCAAAAGAAGTAATAGTTCACTCAATCGCTAAAGATTTGCCCTTCACTAATAAAAACATCAAAGAAATAAATCCCACCGAAGAAACAATCCAAAAATACAGATATTTATACTTAAGAACAGAAGAAATGCAAAAGAACCTTCTATTAAGGTCAAAAACAACAAAAGTCATTAGAGATTTCTTATATGAAAGCGGATTTAACGAGATTGAAACCCCTTATTTAGGGAAAAGCACACCAGAGGGGGCAAGAGACTATCTAGTTCCTTCAAGAGTAAACAAAGGCAAGTTCTATGCTCTACCACAAAGCCCACAGCTTTACAAGCAGATTTTGATGGTTTCTGGGATGAATAAGTACTTCCAAGTTGCCAGATGCTTTAGAGATGAGGACTTAAGGGCAGATAGGCAGCCAGAATTCACACAAATAGACCTAGAAATGTCATTCATAAAAGAAGAAGACGTTATGAACCTATTAGAGGGCATGATGAAGAGAATTTGCAAAGATATAAAGGGAATAAACTTAAAAGTCCCTTTCCCAAGAATGAAATACGATGAAGCAGTAAAAACTTATGGTTCTGATAAGCCAGATTTACGTTATGAAATGAAATTCATTGTTAGAAATAAT
>JAQTTP010000022.1 GCA_028710695.1 Candidatus Iainarchaeum sp. | reverse complement strand
ATTTCCACATGCCAAGCTTGGCATGTGGAAATAAAAATTATACTTTTAAAATTTCTACTTCTTTATCTTTTAAAATCTGTTCAATATTTGTAGAATATTTATCAGTGATTTTTTGAATAGCTTCCTGCGCTGACTTTGATTCGTCTTCAGTTATCAACTTATCTTTTTCAAGTTTTTTAATTCTATCGTTTGCATTTTTTCTATCATTTCTAAGAGAGATTTTAGCGTGTTCACCCATCCCTTTCATTTGTTTAACAGACTCTTTTCTCTGTTCTACTGTCATGGCAGGAAAAAAGAGTTTGATTTGAACACCATCATTATTTGGATTTGCTCCAACATTTGCTTTAGAAATAGCACTATCGATGGCAGATAAAAGGTTCTTTTCCCAAGGATTTATTACAATTGTAGTCGCATCTGTTGCTATAATCGAACCTACTTGGTCAAGGGCAGTCATGGTGCCATAATAGTCAATTTTTACATTGTCCAAAACAGAAGTAGTAATTTTGCCAGTTCTAAGTGTTTTAAAGTCTCTTAGCATGTGGTTTATGCTTAATTGCATTTTTGTTTCGCATTCGCTATATATCTCATTTAGCATTTTTTTTCCTTGAGTAAATAATTGTGTAATTGTAGCAAGAAATATTTTAATTGATATAAAAGTGATTTTGTTGATGTCGTATGCGGAGTTAAATGAATAGTTGCAAAAGATGCAACTATTTTGTATTATTTTGTTCGGTTGTACTGTTTAATTCTTTGTTTATCACTGGTACTGTTTCTACTTTAGTTGTAGGAGCTACAACATTTGTTGTTTCTACAAGAGCATCGATGACAGAGGCATTTTTTGATTGAGAGTATAAGTAACCAAGAACAATGGTATTAATTACAAATAAAAGTCCTATGACAAAAGTAGTTTTTGCTAAAAAACTTGCAGGACCTTTTGCTCCAAATACAGACTCATTTGAACCACTATACGCACCAAGACCAATGCTTGAACTCTTTTGTAATAGTACCGCTATCACAATCATTACAACTAAAACAATTTGTACAATAAGTAAAAAACTAGTTGTCATTTATTAATTCCTAAATATAAAAAGTTGCGAATTATATCTAAAAAAAGTAAGATTACAAAATAGGGTATAATTTTGTAAAAATAGAGTGTCTCGTTGGTTGTAAACAAAATGAAAATAAGCTCAGAATTTTCTAAATATGCCGTTTCCTATGGCTCTAATAATATAATCCAAAATAAAGTTGCAAAAAAATTACTTCAAAAAGTTGTACATAAACCTAAATATATTTTGGATTTAGGTTGTGGTAGTGGAGCATTATGTTAAGGTATAGATTGGGATTATGAGTATTTTTGTGGAGTTGATTTTGCTACGGGTATGTTGGAATTACATCCAAAATCAAGTAAAATAACTTGTGTGCATGGTAATTTTAATGATATAAACTTTTTTCAAACTCTTTTAAAAGATAAGTTTGATTCTCTTTTTTCAGCTTCAGCTCTGCAATGGGCAGAAAATTTAGAAGAGGTTTTTCAAAATATAAAACTTTTAAATGCACCTATAGCTTTGGCTATCTTTACTGCAAATACTTTTAAAACTTTAAATCAAACAGCATCATTAAATCCATTACTTCGAACAGTTGATGAAGTTTATAAACTGCAAAAGAAATATTTTGAAACTGATTTTGAAGTTGTTGAGTATAAGCTTGAGTTTGATTCTACACGAGATTTATTTAGATATATTAAACAAAGTGGTGTAAGTGGCTCGAGAAAAGTTTTAGATTACAAGCAGACAAAACAGCTTATGAATGAATATCCAACGAATTATCTTGAATTTGAAGTAGTGTTTATTACTTCTAAAATGGAGTTGTTTTTAGTTTGATTTAGAGCTTAGCATAACTTCTTTTTCAAGAGTATAAAGCTCGTATCTTATATGTTTAAAATTTTCACTATAAGTGGTATTTTGAAGTTTAAAAAGTTCTTCTAAAACTCTTGAAGACTCTTGAGCTCTTTTAAAATTAGCAGTAATTATACTTTTTATATTATTACGATTCAGTTCACTTTTTGTGGTTGAACGAAGAACATCATTTACACTATCACGATGTTGTAATAATAATTCTTGCTCTTCAATGCGAGATTTGTGTCTTAATTGTTTAAGTTTAGAAGATAATTCTTTGTTATTTTCAAGATATCTCATAATATCTTCAACAACTCGTATTCCCTCTTTAAGACGGTTGAGGTTTGCATCAATCACCCGAAAAAGTTCGGGTGAGATTTTGTTAGTCGTCATTGCTTCCAAAAATACCAAATAACTGTAATAAAGCAGTAAAGATATTTAAAAAGTCAAGATAAAGTGCAATTGCACCATCAATTGGAGTTTCGTATGAACCATTCATGATATTTTGTGTATCAAAAATTACTAATATGCTAAAAAGTACAACAACAGCTCCAGAAATTATAACATGCAACACAGGATTACCTAAGAATATGTTGATAATCGAAAAACCAATAATTACAAATAAAGCAATCATTAATGGTTTGCCATAACTAGTAAAATCTTTTGTTGTTTTAATTGCATAAAAACTCATAGTACCAAACACAACAGATGTCATTGCAAAAGCATTTCCGATGATAGTTCCACCACCACTCATGCCAAGAGTACGAGATAATAGAGGGGCAATCATTAGTCCTGTCATAAAAACAAAGCCAAACATTACAACCAAATTAATGCCTGGTTTATGTTTAACAAAGTGTAAGCCTATTAATAAGCCTATCTCTAAGGCAAATAATGGCCATGTATATGCTGCAATAGTTGCAGCCATTGGTACACCAACATAAGCACCCACTGCACCAGCCATCATAGAAGCTGCAAAAAGTTTATATGTTTCTTTTACAAAAGAAATTATTTGTGTATCACTTTTAGAAGCATTTTCATAAGCAAAAGAGTTTCCTCTTGCATAATCACGATCATATAGTCCCATCATTATTCCTTTATTATGTGCTTTTTATTAAAACACATTTAGTTTTGATAAGGAATTCTATATATAAAGAGTTAATAAAAAGCAACGAATATATTAAAGAACAGATATAAAAGGTAAATTCTATATATAATGTAAGTGTATATTTTGATATATAAGAAGATGTGATGAAAAATAAACACTTTTGTGAGAATGTTTAAATTTCTTCAAAAAAGTGTTGACAATAGAATTTGTTTTGTCTATAATTCCCATCCACAAACACAGAGACCTAAAGTTTAGGCCTAGAGAGACTTCAT
>JAQTTP010000001.1 GCA_028710695.1 Candidatus Iainarchaeum sp. | reverse complement strand
CTTTAAAGATTAGAAAGATTTGGTGGGCAAATTAATAAAAATAAATCTATCACAAGATTAGGATCAAAACTATGCCTAATATGATAAATCCTAGCTGCAATATGGACTTTGATAGCTTCTTTTCCTCGTGAAGGATAGGTATCAGATCAGACATCGCAATATAAAGGAAATTACCTGCAACAAAAGCAATTAAATACGGCTGGATGTTTGCAAAATTTGAAGATAATAAGTAAAATAATCCAACTCCTAAAAAAATTAATAGAGAGCTCAAAAAATTGTACAAAACTGCTTTCCCTTTTTTGAATCCGCTTGCAATAAGCAAACCCAGCTCCCCAATTTCTTGTGGAAGTTCGTGTAGAATCACTGCTAATGTAGTAGACAATCCTGCAGAAATATTTATACTATATGCGGTTGCAATCAAAAAACCATCAAAAATATTGTGTATTCCATCAGCAAATAAAGTAAGATAACCAACCGGCTTTATGCAATGATCATGGTCTTCAAGTTTGTGGCAGTGGTGCCAAAATAAATATTTTTCAAATATAAAAAAACAAATTATTCCAAGTAAAACAAATATTCCAAATAAAATTGAATAAGACTCCGCAGCTTCTTCAAAAAGATGTAAAAAAACATTTGCTAGAATTGCACCAATAGCAAAGCTTACTGCAAAATCCAC
The DNA here is from genome assembly GCA_028710695.1 of Candidatus Iainarchaeum sp. GTDB lineage: Archaea > Iainarchaeota > Iainarchaeia > Iainarchaeales > 0-14-0-20-30-16 > JAQTTP01. The sequence continues at coordinate 237,455 of JAQTTP010000001.1, read as the reverse complement.
AAATCTTTGAGCCCAAGTTTTTCCATAAAGGAATACTACCCCCAATACAGATATTAGAGATACAATAATTGAGCTTAACAAAATATATCCTAACAACCAACCACCAAACAAATAGTGTTCTGTGGACCTTGCGTCCACCATTTTCTTTCTTTTGCACGACTGGAGCTTTTCTTTTCTTTTTTTAAAAGAAAGAAAAGCTTAGAAATGCGGCCGCCGGGATTCGAACCCGGACGAACGGCTTGGAAGGCCATTATGCTAACCGTTACATCACAGCCGCGCCAGCCTTTTTGGAAAAAAGGCACGGTCTGCCAAAAACAGACCAGATCCACAAACCAGTGGGTTTGGGATATTCAATTAATACATTTTATATCATAGAAATCTTTTTATACCTGAGCTAGTTATATTTCATTATGGGGAAAGTAAGACAACCTAATCGTAATTTAAGACATCATGAAAGAAGAATTACTAGAACTGAACACGAAGTTCCGGAGCAATTAGATCGAAGAGCTAATCCCTCAAATACGCCAATGGGTGCTGCCCAAAGGATTGAAACTATTACTAACAATTACCCAGAACTTTTATTACAAGCAAGAAGAGATAAAGCAAGCAGAAATTTCGTTGAAACTTTAAAACAAAGATACGAAACAATGAGAATAAGGCATCTCCATAGATTAGTAAGTTTTTCAGAAAGAGATGAAGGAACAGGATTATTAAATAAAAGAGGATTTAAACTTAGGGCAAGACATTATGTTACAAATCCAGACAGGGTTTTTTCATATGTATATATTGATATGAATAATTTGAAAAAAATAAACGACGAATTTGGGCATGGTTTAGGAAACACCTATCTAAGTGTTATGGGTTTAGCAGCAACCGAACTTGCAAGAAAACATGAAGGTTCAGACACAAAATTCACGATGGGAAGAACTGGCGGAGACGAATTTGAAATGCTTGTTAGTTGTCCAAGAGCAAGAGGTTATGATTATTATAAAATCACTACAGAATTAGTCAACGAGTTATATAATATTGCTAAGCAAATTTGGCTAGAACAAAAAGAAAATGTTTCCCGCAGTTTAAAGATGGATGTTCCAGATTTAGAATTTGCATCTGGATTTAATATTGGGGCAAAGCCTTGTCCAATAGCAATTAAAAATGTTCTACAATATAGCGGCCTAACTCCTGAAAAAATAGAACAAATAGATCAATATCTTGATGATCTTAAATCTGCTGCAGAAAAAAAGATGTATATTCATAAAGCAGAAATGAAAAAAAATGGAAACGGCAGGCAGTAGAGGTAATTATATGCCTAAGCCTTACAAGCCAGAAAGACATCTTGAAAGTGTTTTAAAAAGAAAACAAACTAATTCTGTTGATTTACGATTAAAATCACTTTTAGAACGTGCAAAAGAACAAGGGGCCAGCAGAGAATTAATGCATTCTTTACTAGAATCAGCAATTAGAATAAAAGATAATAGATTTCACGCCCCAAGAGCAAAAGGCCCAGAAAAAAAACTCTTTCTTTCCAAGATGTAAAAGCAAAAACAGGCACATACGATTTTTATGAAGTTCCAATGTGGGGCTATGCAGACAAATTCTTAGATGTGCACACAAATGCAATAGTTCCTGGCCTAGTTGGTTATAAACATTTAGTACTGAGAGATGGAAATAGAGCCGCAAGGTTTACCCTCTGCTATGATGAGGTAAGCAGAAAAAAGATAGTAATACATTCTATACAAAGAGAACGAACAAAACCAGCATACACAAGAGATGAACATGGATATGCATGGAATCCAGAAAAAGAAAAAGTGGAATCTGACAGATTTAAACAAGAATTAGGTATGTATCCATCTGAGTTTTTGCTAGCAGAATTTATATTTAGAAATAGAGAATTTATCTTGCGTGGAGGAGAAGTAATCATGGATTTCATGATGTTTGGGGGTTATGGCCAAAAGAATTATCCGCCACTATTAGATAGATATTTTATACCAAAAAAAGGGTTACTCAACATAGGCAAATATACTCTTGATTTAAACAAAAAGAAAGTACAAGAAATTATTGGAAGCGGGGGTACAAACAATGCCAAAAAGACCTTATAGCCCCGAAAGACATTTTCATAGTATTATGAACAGAGAACAAAGAAATCCAGTTGATACTAGATTAAAAGAACTTGTTGAAAAGGCAGTAAAACAAGGTGCGAGCCAGGACATTATTTACAAGCTTATGGAAAGTGCAAGAAGAATCAAAGATAGAAGATTTAGACAAAAAACGGCGTCCAAAATAGATGAAAGAAAATCTATTCCTTTCCACGAAGCAAAAAAAAGAACAGATGTTTATTCCATAGATTTTGCAAGCGAATGGAGATATGGAGATGCATACGACGAAGAAGAAGTAAGAAACAGACTTGGAGCAGCAATTGTCAAACACCAGCACTATGTTTTAAAAGATTCTATTGGAGCCCCCAGATTTGTTTTAGGTTTTTTTAGTGGTAACGGATATTTTGATGATTGTATTAGAATTGACGTAATACAAAGATTAAGAACTAAACCCGGATATTTACATAGACCTACATTATTCAGAGATGGGCTTTATGATTATAAAACAGAAACAAATGAAGCAAACAAATTCAGAAAAGAGTTGGGCATGCATCCTGCTGAATTTTTGCTGGCAGAGTTCATATTAAGAAACAAATCAGCATTATTACGTGGAAAAAAAATTCTTCTAAATAGAGTAGTAGGCAGAGCCTATGCAAAAAACTATCTTTCATTAATTGAGAGATATTTCAAAGAAGGAACTGATGGATTTTATCCTTATGAATTAGATCTTACAAAATCAAGAGTAAAAGAAATCCTTGGAATTTAATATCTTTTTAGTTTTGTTTTCTTTAATAATTCAAATGCTTCCAGTCCTTTTTTTCTTTCTAAGCCGCCAATAACTTTCATTTTTAGTTTTGCAAGCTTAATGATTTTATCCGCATGCAAATTAATTTCATCAAATCCTGCTTTATCGGCATCTTCTATTTCTGTTGAATAATAAACTGTATCTATCCCTGCCCAATGGATTGCGGATAGGCACATAGGACATGGCTCTGTTGAAGAATATAAAACTGCATTCTTAAGTTTTTCTTTTTTTAATTTTTTACAGGCTTTAGAGATAACTCTTATCTCTGCATGCCTTGTTGGGTCGTGATCTGTTAGAACCATATTGTGGGCTTTGAAGATTTTTCCATCTACAAGAAGCACAGCCCCAAAAGGTCCGCCATGTTTTTTCTTTACCCCTTTTTTCGCCTCATTAATAGCCATCAGTAAGTATTTTTTTTCGTACATAAGTGATATACTCCTCTAACATATATAAATCTAATTCTACTATACATATTTAGGGATTATATGCTACAAACTTTAAGCAAAAAAGAAATAAAGGAACTAAATGAAAAGATTTCTAAATATAACATTTCATTTGATATAAAAGATAGAGTTCAAAAAGCAGAAAACTTATTCTTACAAAATGGAACACCAATACTTTTTGAGCATGATGGACAGATATATCCCACTCTAAAAAATACAACTCTGACTTTCCCACATGTTTATGTAGACAAAGGAGCAATACCTTTTGTGGTAAAAGGCGCAGATTTAATGCGCCCAGGAATAATCTCTACAGAAGAGTTTCAAAAAGATTCTGTGGTTTTCATTGCCGATGCAGAACACAAACAAAATCTGGCCTTAGGGTTTGCAATATATAGCTCTACAGAGATTAAAGGCATGGATAAGGGAAAAGTAGTAAAGAACTTACATTACGTTGGCGACGAGATTTGGGGTTTTTCCCCAAGAAAGTAACACTTCTTTATTAAATTATCTCTACTTTTTTATTATTAATTGGGGGGTCATAGTGTAGCGGCTAGCACTTCAGGCTCCAGACAATAAAGAGCGTGAAGGCGGAGCTAATTTGTAAAAATTGGCGATGATGATAATTGCAGGGAAGCATCTTAGGATGATATGGAAGAAACCTGCGGACCAGGGTTCGAGTCCCTGTGACCCCATTTTTTACTATTTTTAAACTAGAGACAATAACTTTACAATTGCATCTTTTAATTCTCCGCTACAATCTTCTGTTCCATCTATCAAAGAGTCAATCCAATTCTCGTTGAATTCTCCAGGGACATAACTACAAGTCATTTCTTTTGATTTCAACGCTTTTTTCAAAAAAGGATCCTCATTTTCATTTAGGTCCAAAATTTGCTTTGTAAAAGTACATTTATCAGTTACTCCATAAGTTGGAGAAACAACATAATTAAAAGTTCCAATACCCGTTACTTCTTTGTACACTGTAGGGGGGCACTGATTTGAATCAGTAGCCACTAAGAAACACTCTTTTGTTGTACAAACATCTGCTGTTCCTGCAAATGCATAGTATATTACTAATATTATAAATAATAAAATCAATAATCCTATAATTATCCCTGGAATTGTAATTGCCATCTTCAAATAATTATTCATCTTCACCACCCCCTATAGAAGAAATGCCAAATTCTTCCTCGGCTTGCGAAGACACCCCTTGAATTGAATATATTCTTGAAACTTTTTCTACTTCACTTGCAACAGATTTCATCTCATCCTTAACTGGCTTAATCATATTATCAAAATGATCTTTTAATTTTTTCAGAAGTGGTGATGTTTCTATAGTTGGCAAGTTAAAAAGCTTTTCATCTGGTTGTATACTTTGTACTAAATACATTTGCATTGCGGGGTTTTTAACAGAATCCAAAAGTTGGTTATATTTGAACGGATTTTTATTTTGTGTTTGAAGCAATGCCTCCCTATAATATTCATATGATTTTGTATTTTCTCCATTCCATTTTGCTAAAGTACCCATATACCACAAGGCATCAGGGTTGGTTGGATCTTTTGATAATACTTTGTCATAAATATTTTGTGCTAATCCAAGCAGTTTAGTTTCATAATCCGCTTTTAATTTTTGTAGTTCTTCTTTGCTTATTTCTGTTTTTAGGGCATTTTCATAGTCCCCTTTTGCATTTATAACAGTCATACAAGTAGGCATAATTTTATCCAAGTTATTTTGAGCTTCAGAATAAGTACTAACAAAAATTAATTCTCGTCCGTAAAAATCATCAATAGTTATATTTGAATTACTTGACGTAGGTATTGTTGTTGTATTAGTCACAGATGGAGAAGTTACCACCCCAGAATTACCTGTTGTATATGGCTTAGTTTGATTTTGAATTGTCTTCTTTTTATTTTCTTTTTCTGCTTTCAGATTTTGAAACCAAGCTTTTACATCAGGTTGTGCTTTAATATATCCTTCACTTTCACAGATATCGTGTGCAAGCCAACGCCTCATATCTTTCATTAAACAAATATTGCCACAAGCATCACCGTCTGATCCTGCACAGGCATCAAAACAACCATCAGAATCATAATCTTTCCAAATAAAATTTACAAGATCATTACAAATTTTTTCATACTCGCTTGCCTTTTCCAATATAACACTTGCAGCATAACTTGATCCGCCATCTATGCCATTTAAACAATCATTATATTTATAATCTTCTTTAAGCTGATCTTGCTCACATTCTCCATAACACTCATATTTTTTTATGTCTGTTTCTGCAAGGTGATCACATTTTGAACTACAATCAACTATATCTGCAGAACAGGATTCTAACATTTTATCAAGAAAATCTTGTTCTTCTTGGCTGTTTTTAACCTGATCCATATATTGGGCCATAGTATCTGATATTAATAAATCAGTCACATTTGTTGTCCCAGAATCAATTGGTTTTGTCGCTGTTTCTAATTGCTCAGTTAGCAACTCTAACTGACTTTTATCATTATCAACTGCAACTTGATATCCGTATATTTCTTTATTGGCTTTATTCCAAGCATCTGCTGCTTCTTGGGCTTTTTCATATAATTCATCACAAGCTCCATCAGGTTTTGTCCAATCTAAATTACATGCCCCTGCTGCTTTATCTGCTGCCATTGGATCAACTGTATCCAAAATATTTTGGGCATCTTGCAAATTTTTCTGATCTTGTGCAAGTTTTTCATTAAGAGCATCAATCTGGCTTTGTAAATCTTGGGTGTCAGTATCACCTTCGGAGCTTGTAGTTGTATCGCCACTACTGCCCGCACAGAAACCCATGCTATTTAGTTGAGCATCAGTTCCAGTTATTCCTTGCGCTCTTGCCTGGTCATATGTTACACAACTAGAAGGGCCTACAGGAGGGACTGACTCAAAGGCAGCAAAAACAAACCCTGCAAGACAAAAAACAATTATCAAAAATTGTATCAAAAATAGTAATCTTTTAATCATGAAAATAAGTAAAGCAAGGAATTATTTATATCTTTCTAAAATAAAAAAAAAAGAAGGCTACCCTTCTTACTTAACGTCCATTATCATTGCAGTACCAGGGAATACTAAGTTGTTTCCAAAGTACAAAAACATAGTGTTACACATACCTTTAACATATGTAGGAGTCATGTAATTTCCAGTTGGAGAAATCATTGAATAAGCTCCACGACTATAAAATACATTACCTGCTCTTTCTGGCAAAGCACTATTTATTTGGAATAAAGCTGTGCTTGTGTAAGAATCTTTTTTATTAGTCATTTCTTTTAGATTTATTTTACAATTTGTACTTACACCTTCAACATCAACTGGCTTATTTATTGTTGCTCCAAGTTTTAATAAGTATCCACTAAATGTTGCGTAAGGTACACTATATTTGTTTTCGCTAAATGTTGCTGTAACATCCCAATAGCCTGGTGCCTTTGTACCATCTACTTGTAGTTCTCCGGGATGATATGAGCTACTAGTAAATTTAACGTAGGAAAACCCCATTGGCAAAATTAGCAATGCTAATAATACTACTATTACAAAATTTATGCTTTTCATATTAAAGCACCTCCATAAATAATATATTTGGGGGCCGATTTGTTTTTAAATCAGACCCCTTAACTCAAGTAATTAATCTGCATCTCCCATTCCTGGTGGCATGTTATGCATTCCGCCTTTAGATCTTCCGCTTCCAGCAATTATGTCGTCGATTCTTAAAATCATTTGTGATACTTCTGACCCTGAATTAATTGCTTGGATCTTTATTTCTGTAGGCTCGATAACATTCAACTTTTCCATATCTGATATTGTTGCATTTAGTACATCCACACCATAAGCGATTTCATTCTTTTTGTGCTTGTTCTTCAAAGCAACCAATATATCTAATGGGTTTAATCCTGCAGATTCTGCCAAAGTTCTTGGTATTATTTCTAATGCAGTAGCAAATCCTTCTATTGCCAACTGCTCTCTTCCACCAACGTCCTTAGCATAATCCCTTAATCTCATTGCAACTTCGATTTCGCAGGCACCACCACCAGCAACATATTTACCTGATTTTATTGCTGATGATACTGAACCCAAAGCATCAACTACTGCTCTTTCTGCTTCATCAACAACATGCTGAGTTCCGCCCCTTATTAGTATTGTAACTGCTTTAGGATCTTTACAGCCTTCAACAAAAATCATTTCTTCGCCAGAGATTTTTGTTTCTCTAACTGTTTCTGCATTTCCTAAATAATTCTTGTTTATTTCTTTCAATCTTGATGCAACTTTTGCACCAGTTGCTTTTGCTAATTTATCAATATCTGATTTCTTTACTCTTCTTATTGCCATAATTCCAGATTCTGCCAAGAAATGTTGAGCCAAATCATCAATACCTTTTTGACAAATTACCACATTTGCACCTGTTGCTATTATTTTGTCTACCATATCTTGTATCATTCTTTCTTCCTGATCTAAAAACTGTTGTAATTGGTCTGGGCTAGTAATCTGTATTTTTGTGTCTGTTTCTGGGCTTTTTATTTCCAAAGCCACATCTAAAAGAAGTATTTTTGCATTTGAAATTTTCTTTGGCATATTATTGCTCACAATTTCTTTATCAATTACGATTCCTCTAATCAATTCACTATGATCTAGGCTTGCTCCTTCCTTCTTTTCCACTTTTATATAATCATTATCTAAAACAATTTTCTTGTCATCTTCAATAGCAATTTGTGACACTGCATCTACAACCAATTGTGCCAACTTAGAACTAGATTCTGCTGCCTTCCCAGTCATGGAAGTCACTGCAATATTATATAATTTCTTAGAATCTTTAGGACCAATTTTATATGATATTGCGTTATAAAACTCTAATGCTTTTGTTGTTGCCAACCTATAACCATTAATTATACTTGAAGGATGTATTCCATTATCTAATAGCTTTTCAGCTTCAGCAAGAAGTTCTCCAGCTACTACTACAGCAGTAGTTGTTCCATCTCCAATTTCAGAATCCTGGGTTTTTGCAATGTCAACCATCATCTTTCCAACAGGGTGTTCTATAGAGATTTCCTTCAGAATAGTCGCACCATCATTTGAGATTGTCACATCCCCCATTTCGTCAACTATCATTTTGTCCATTCCTTTAGGGCCCAAAGTAGATCTAACTGCATTAGCTACTGCCCTTGCAACCAAAATATTAATTCTTTGAGCATCTTTTCCTCTAATTCTCTTTGCACCCTCTTCTAAGAACGCATTTTGCTGATTCTGCATTTCTGCCATTTTCTCTCCTCCAAATCGCTATAAGTCATATGTTTTTATAACCAAAAAATAAGATCTAACTATATATTTGATGTAAAATGTTTAAAAAGGTAAGTTATTTAAGTCGAAAGCTCAAGTGCTGCCTTTTTCTTATGCCAACCAATAATAAACAAAATTCCAATTAAAAAAGCAATCCCAGAAATCTGTATAGCCCAAGCAAGCATATACCACTCAAATGGATTCCTAAATAACAAGACAATATACAATAATCCCGCCAAAATAAATGTAATACCGCCAACTATTTCATACTTCCAAGAGATGATCAAAACTATAAGCAAAATTAGAGCAGGAATATTATGCATAAAAAATGCCAGAGCTGTTTGCCAAAATCCCAAGCCATTACCAAAAACATCCAGAGACATTAGAAACATGAATATTACAAGTATTATTGACAGTATTCTTGGAGTCCAGTATAGGAATTTGCCTACTTTTCTTTCCATGTTACATATACTCTACTTTCCTATTTAATCCTTTTCTCTACCCTGTTTTTCCGCCTTTTCTTTAATAACTTTTCGGAACTTTAAGATTTAATGCAAAAAATAGAGTTACTTTTACCTGCAGGAAACTGGGATTGCCTTAAAGCGGCAGTTGAGAATGGAGCGGATGCTATTTATTTTGGAGTCCAAAACTTCAATGCCCGTAAAAAAGCAAACAATTTTTCCTTAGAGGAAGTAAAAAAAGTAGTTGATTATTGCCACAAAAACGGAGTCAAAGCATATTGTACCCTAAATACTCTTGTAAAAAACAAGGAACTTACTGAATTTTGGGGAACTGTAAAAGAGCTTTATTTAGCTGCTGTTGATGCAGTGATTATTCAGCATTTTTCTTTTATTTCAATTTTAAAGCAAAACTTTCCTGGCCTAGAAATACATCTTTCAACACAGGCAGCAGTTAGCAATACTTATTTTTATGACCTAATCAAAGAAGTAGACAGAGTAATTTTGCCAAGAGAATTCAGCCAAAAAGAGATAAAAAACTTTGTTGAAAAAACAAAAATCCCTGCAGAAATATTTGTGCAAGGAGCATTATGCTTTTCTTATAGTGGAAAATGCTTATTTTCTAGCTTCCTTGGGGGAAGATCTGGAAATAGAGGATTGTGTGCTCAGCCATGTAGAAAAAAATATTCTGGCTCACATCTGCTAAGCATGAAAGAGCTCTGCCTAATCGAAAAAATCCCGCAAGTTATTGAAAGTGGAGTGTTAAGTCTAAAAGTTGAAGGAAGATTAAGAACTCCAAAATATGTTACTTCTGCAGCAAGAGCATATAGGCTTGCAATTGATTCCTACTATAGTGGAAGATTTGGAGTAAATTATCCTTATTATAAAGACCTAAAATTAGCGTTTAACAGAGAATTTACAGAAGGTTATTTTGCAGAAGACAAAAATCTAGTTAGCCCAGAAAAACCAATAGCAAGAGGCTTATTTTTAGGAACTTTGGATGCAGATAATTTTATCAAACTAGAAGAAGATTTATCTGTTGGAGATGGACTAGGAATCTGGTTCAGAAATAAAGTTGATGGCGCAGTACTAAAAAAAATGGACAAGGCAGGCATATCAATAAATTATGCCAAAGCAGGAGATGTAGTAAAATTACATATTAAAGCAACACCAGGAACAAGCGTTTACAAAACATCAGCAAAAAAAGAATTCACTCCAAAAGCAATTAGATTTGAAAAGAACGATCCAATATTTACCCCAAAAAGAGATTACAAAAACCTAATCATACCAGAAATACCTGTTGTGCGTTCCAAAAAAGAAGAACAATTGGTTAAAGTATATTCTATTGCCGATGCTGAAAAAGCACAAGATATTGGTGTAAAAGCATTCTACAATATTTTTGCAAAAGATTATGATCCAAAGTTTGGTGCTTATGTGCCAAGAATATTAGCCGACTTTGAAGTAGAAAGAGCAATAAAATTAATAAACGAATTAAAAGTAAAAGATATTCTTATTGGAGACTTAGGAGTTTATGCTCTTCTAAAAAATTCTGGACTAAATTTATATTTAGATTATTCTGCAAATGTTTTCAATGACTATGATCTTTTGTTTTTTGAAAATGCAATACCAATTATTTCTCCAGAACTTTCTTTTAAAGAATTGTCAGAATTCAGAAACAGAAATTTTGCTGTATTAACGCATGGCAGAATAATTTTCATGAACACAAAATACGACAAGCTTCCTAATGAGTTGAAAGATGAAAAAAATTATGTGTTCCCAGTTAGAAGAGAGCACACATATTACCAAATTTTAAACAGCGTAGAATTAGGATTATTCCAAAAAATTCTGGCCCTAAAAGAAGTTGGAATAAAGAAATTCTTTTTTGACTTAGACTCAAAAGTCCCAGAAACATTATTGCTTTACCAAGACATTCTTGCAAAGAAGTCAGTAAAAGTTGAAAAGAGCAAGTACACCAAAGGCCATTGGGAAGAAGGAGTATTATAGGTATTATTTGTTTTGGTTTATCTTCAAATGTTCATATAACTTATCTCTTGTTTTCTGGCCGATTAATCCTGCAAGTTTGATTGGGTCTGCGGATCTAAGATCTCCTATGTTTCTTACTCCGCCATAGAATAGCTTTCTAGCCCTTACTCTTCCGATCCCTGGAAGCTCTACTAAGAATAGCAGATCTTTCCTTATACCATACTGTAATCTCTTTTCAAACAAAGAAATTTCCTTAATTAGGTCTTTGTATTTTTCTCTACCCGAAAGCTCTGCAAGTTCTTTTGTTGCATAAGCTATCCATTTCATATTTTCTACTTTCTGATGCAAAATTCCTGGCTGCATATCGTATCTATCCAAAAGTTCTTGGTCCGAAACTTCATTTATCCAGTCATAAAAAATCTTTACAAGCAGGAACTTATTTGGCATATCATATTCTTCAAAAATCGCATACGGGTCTGCCAAAAAGTAAGAACTTTTTTCATTAAGTTCAATTCCAATGTCCTTCATTGTTTTTGAAACAGTTGGATATGGTTTCAGTTCAATTGTATTAACTAAACAATACAACTGTGCAAACTCGTTATTATGCTTTTCCAAAAAACTCAAATAATTAATTATATTATATGCTGAAAGTGGGTCAATATAAAGTTCTGAAACTCTTTTTCCAATTTCTGTTGCTTCTATTTTTGAAGTTATTTTTATGAATCCGTAAGACAACAATTCATCTAAAACAGATCGGATCCTCTCATAAAGCAATGACTCATTTTTAAATTGCAAATAATACAAAGTCTTCTTAAAAAAATTAAGCATACTTTCATCATCATAAACAATTCCATTTGCAATTAATGATAATAGAAGAGTTCTCAAAACACTTAAATTTCCAATCTGGGAAAGAACTTCTTCCGGCTCAGCAAAAATATATTCTTCAAACAACCTGTCTTTTTCATATTCATCTTTTCCAAGAATTATTGCTTCTCCTTTTTCATCATATCCTGCTCTTCCTGCACGCCCTGCCATCTGATGGTATTCCCTTATTGGTATTTTTTGCATTCCATTTATGCTGTGTCGATACATGCTATGAATTATTACTCTAAATGCTGGAGTGTTCACACCCGCAGCCAAAGTTGGAGTAGCAGAAATTATTTTTATTTTTCCATTTCTAAAATCAGCTTCAATTTTTTCTCTTAATTCTGCTCTTAATCCTGCATGATGAAATGCAACACCATGTCTCATCAAATCAATAATTTCTTTGTCAAAAGAAGTCAGATTTTCTGAATCAAAATCATATTCATTTACTTTTTCTTTTAATGTTGTTGTTTTTATTTGATTCGCCAAAGACTGCGCATTTTTTCTTGTATTTGTAAATATTAATGCTTGCTTATTTTTCTTTAAAGTATCTTTTATCAAATTATGCAATTCTTTGTCATTAGAAAAATCTATTTCTTCTGTTTCTTTTTCAAAATAAATTTTATTCTCTACTAAAACTCCTTTTTTTAGGGCAACAGGCCTATGTTCTGAATATACTGCTTCTGCGTTTAACCATTCTGCCAACTGTTTATAATTAGGAATTGTTGCACTTAGCCCAAGAGTTTGTAAGTCTTTTACCATAAGGTTAAGCTGTATTACCGAAACCTCTATTGTTGGCCCCCTATCTGAGTCTAACATATGTAATTCATCGATAACCAAAAGCCCAATAGAATACAACCAAAAAGATTTGTGCCTAATTAAGGAATCTAATTTTTCATAAGTAGTAAAAATAATATTATAATTTTCCAAATATTTTGAACTGGAATCCAAATCTCCAATAGAAATTGCACACTTTATTCCAAACTCTTTTTCATATTTCTTTTTGAAATTAGAATAATGCTCACTTGCCAATGCTTTTAGCGGGCAGGTGTAAATCACTTTTCTTTTCTTATTAAGAATAGTTTCTAAAGATGCAATTTCTGCAATTAAAGTTTTTCCGGAAGAAGTAGGGCTTGAAACAACAATATTTTTTTCTAATTGTGGGATTGCTTTATTTTGAACTTCATTAAAATCAGCAATATTATTGAGCTCTTTTACTTTATTCAAAAGCTCAATCTTTGTTAACACTTACCCACCTATTTACAACCTTGTATCCAAGAATTAGATTATCAATTCCTTGTAAAACTTCAGAAAATAAAGTTATCTTTCTTTCCGCAATTCCTTGTTTTATTTCTATTGCCTGCAAAATTTGTTCTCCAAATCCTTTATCTCTATAAACTACTGAATTTTCAACAGTGTCAATTATATTATCTCTATATGTTTGGTTTGTCATAAATGCATGTAAGATCTTTTTTAGCTTTGGATCTGCCATTAAATCCATTGGGATTTTTAATTTTTTTATCTCTTCTCTATAATCTTTATCAGTAAAGGACTTCATTTTATGTTTCCAATATAAAGAATCAAAAAATCTTTTTCTTTTTGTTTTCTTAAGATAATTATCTGCATCGTATTTTATTTTGCCCCATTCTTTGAGCTTAATCATTGTTTCTGCTCTTCGTGCAGACAAATTAGCAAGTTCTTCTTTAACTTTTTGTTTGCTAGGGTAAGTAACTCTTAATTGGGGTGTGTACTTGGTTTTCACAAGCCCCCCTTTTTTAAAGTAGAAAATTAGGGCACTCTTCTCTTTGGATTTTATTTTCTTCACTTCATTCTCATATGCTTTTTCAAATTGCGCAAAGGAGGTATATAAGTTCCCCATAATGTAAAAATAACAGCTATAAGATATAAAAAGCAATCTTTAGTATTAGTAGGCAGACTCCAGCCCATTAGCATATAGAATATAAAGCATTTGGGGTAAGAACAATACTATGGAACCCAGAATAAAACAAAGATACGAAGATTTTAAAGTCCAAGAGATTTCTAATGGCATAAAAGCAGAGATTAAAGAGTTTTCAACAAGCCTTGATGATTATGGGCAAAAAATAGGGGTTGAGTTAGATGCTTTACAGGGAGAACGCAAGGAGCAGCTAAAATGCGTAATGCAAAAAAGAATTACAGAAATGCAATTTGCTTTGAAGTCCATTGCTAACAAACAAGGCTTTAGTATTAAACGTCTTGGTTTTGCAGGAACAAAAGACAAAAGAGCGGTTACCGCCCAATTCATAACAATTTATGATCCAGATTTAGACAGATTAAAACAATTCCGAGACCGAAATGTATTATTACATTCTTTTGAATGGTCAGATAAAAAACTTGAATTAGGGGATTTAGACAAAAATTATTTTGAAATAATAATTCGTGGAATAGACAAAAACAAAGACTTAGAAAAAATAATTAAACAAATACAAAAAGATATTAAAAACGGAATCCCAAATGCTTTTGGGGAGCAAAGGTTTGGTTCAATAAGAAATTCAAACCACCTAATTGGCAAACTATTTTTTGAGGGAAAAACGAAAGAAGCAGTAGAATTATTTTTAACTGGAATTTCAGGAACTGAACCGGAAAATACAGTAAAAGCAAGGGAATTAGTAAAGCAAGGAAATCTTAAAGATGCAATTAGAACATTCCCAAAAGAAAACAAATATGAAAAGGCAATTCTAAATGCTTTAATAAAAAATCCAAATGATTACAATAATGCTTGGAACCAAATTCCAAAAACTCTTGCATACTTATTTGTGCACGCATACCAATCTTATTTATTCAATCTTTATTTAGAAAAAAGAGTCAAAGAATTCGAAAATCCACTTGAAAAACAAGATGGCGACATTCTTGATGAACAAGGTTTTGTTCTTGGGCCAATTTACGGCCATAGCACAGAATTAGCAAAAGAGGAAGTAGGCAAGCTAGAACAAAGCATATTAGACCAAGAGAATTTTTCTTTACCTACTTTTAAAATAGCAAATTTCCCAATGATGTCTGTAGAGGGCGATAGAAGAAAAATCAAACTAGAAATTGGAGATTTCAAAGTCTTAGATATTTGCCCAGACGAGTTCAATGAAAACTGCTTAGCCCTCAAGATCTCTTTTATCCTAGACAAAGGAAATTATGCAACCACGGTAACTGAATTTATAATTGGCTATTTACAATAACTTTAAAAACAGAGCAAACCAAGATATATTATGCCAAAAGTAAGAGAACCATTTGTAGAAAGATTGGTGCACAATCGTGAAGGCGGTTATAGAGGCACCCTAACTGATCATTTTTCTGCAGATGGCAGATTAGAAAAAAGAAGAATTATAATTGAACTTGGCAGACAAATTCTAGAAAGACGAACACGATTGCACACATCTGACGGTGTTGAACATATACAGGATGTTTACAATGACAGAGGACAATATGATGGGTCTGTTATATCAAGGTTTCCGCCCGCCCTAGATGAACGAAGGACATCAGACAAAGTAATTTTTGATCTTGAATCTCTCAGAAAAGAACACCAAAAAATGATTGATAGCATTGTTAAAGGAGAAGCTGAGTCAGTAAGCCCAGGCCTATTAAAAGATTGGTTATATAATGCAAATTTCTCAAATCCAGTCTTCGAGTCTCCTCAATTTATAAAGGGCTTAGCAATATGTTTATCAAAAGCAGAGCCGGATTTTTTTAAACTTTTTAGTAGCTCACGAATGAACTCATTTGCAAAAATTATTGCTGAAAATGTGGGAGAGTTCTATGTTGGACTAAGAAATCCTACTGCTTTTCAAAAATCTTTACATGCACACAGATATTTTTTTGCAAAGGAA
The DNA here is from genome assembly GCA_028710695.1 of Candidatus Iainarchaeum sp. Taxonomy (GTDB): domain Archaea; phylum Iainarchaeota; class Iainarchaeia; order Iainarchaeales; family 0-14-0-20-30-16; genus JAQTTP01. Next base: position 221,665 of record JAQTTP010000001.1, on the reverse strand, counting down.
CTTGAATTAAACCTTATGAATAAAAGAATGTCCAAAAACATTGCACAAATGTATGTTTTTAAAATAACTGGAGTTAACCTTGCTGGAGAAGGACGGCTTGCGCCAGGTTCAAGGCCAAGACAATAAAAAACTATTTAATTATACTAGTTCCGTATTATATATGGATTTAAAAGGAACTTTTGTAAATAATAAAACCCTTGTAACCGAGAATGATTCTAAATCTTGGCTTATTAGCAAGTTTTACGGAGAAAAAGTAGGAAACTCATTCTTTTTAGATATTTATGAAACCCTTTATTTTTTAGAACGCGGAACTCTAAAACTATCAAAAAAAGAGACTTTTGAAAGCATAGTAAAAAAATCAAAAAAAGAAATTTTAGATAATTTTGCAGTATTTAAAAATCTAAGATCTCTTGGTTATATTGTAAAAACAGGTCTAAAATTCGGGTTTGATTTCAGAGTTTACCCAAAAGGAAAAAGTCCCGACAAGAGCCACTCAAAATACGTTGTGTGGGTAATAAAAGAAAAGCAGAAAATAAATTCTACAGAACTAACTAGAGCAGTAAGAATGTCTCTTGGATTAAAAACAAGCCTTCTACTTGGGATTGTTGGCGACGATCTAGAAGTTGTATTCCAAGAAGTTGCAAGAAAAGAGTTATAAAAATTCTTTTTTTATTTTTTCAAAATCTTTTCCTAAAATTTTTTCTACTTTATCTGCCACCTGTGATTTTTCTGAGAAAAAATATGAAATTAAAACATTTACATTATGTGTTTTTCTATTATTAGATGATTTTTCAAAATCCACAATTATTGGTTTTCCACTTTTTAGAACCATAATATTAGTCCCTTTTCCTACAAGCTGGCCATGATCCAATCCAATTTTATCTAATTTTTTCCCTTGTGCAAACAAAGCTTTCAAAAAAACCACAAATTCTTTTTTATCAAATTCATCTAAATAATTTATTAGCGAAATAGCATCAAAGTATTCATAAACAATAAACCTGCCATTAATATTAGAATCAACAAACTTCGGACCAATTTTTGATTTGTTTGCAAGGTTCATATATTTTGTTTCCTTTTCTACCATTTCAGATCTTGTACTTCTTTTCTTCTCCAATTTAATTGTAAGAAGGCGAGTAGGCAATTGTGGTTTCGTGTTCTTCTTATGTGCTGTGTGACTTACAACAATAATCCATGCACTTCTTCCTTCGCCCAGAAGCTTTACAAACTCCAGGCCTTTTTTCTTCAGATATTTTTGCAAATAAGAATTAGAATTAAATTCCTGTTCAAACATTTCCTCGTGGAATTTTTTATTCATAATATAAAAAAAGGGAAAAGGTTGTTAAAGGTTTATGACGCCAAAAAACAATTTTTTACAAAAATTGCTTTAGGACATCATAAATAAAATATTTATGACGTTTTTGTAATTGCTATAGACAAAGCACTATTCGCAATCATACCAGACATATTGTAACCTAAGTTAGTTAAGGTAGTTTTGTTAGGAGGCATAATTTGTTTAGACCCTTGTGAGTTCACAGACAAGTTTGGATAACAAAGCCCAGCACCACAATTACATACAAAATCATTTATTGCATAATTGGTTCCATCATAAATTCCAATGGTACCATAGGCATCACCATTACAAGTAAAATTTTTGGTTTCAGTTATATTAACTACAGACCCTTTCTTTCCAGTGCCTATTCTACAAGCAACATTTTGAGTCATTGTCCCTCCGCCAAGGGTATATTGTGTTTTAGAATCACAATACACTAAATATGTCACTGCAAAATAATCTTCTGTATCATTTCCAGAAACAACTGTATCCCACTGTAATCCGCCCAAAGCAGCATTATAAGGTGCTAATGGTTGGACTGTACTTTCAGCTACATCTCCACTTGTATCAGCAGGATCTGCCGTACAAGAATCATTACAGGGGGCAAAGCTAAGTGGTTTTATGTCTTTTAGTTCTGTATGCTCAGTATTAGAAATAATTCCTAATTTATACGTAGAATCTACACTTCCATTCCCATTTTTCACTAATTTTTTTAATTTAACTTTAACGCCCATCCCTTTTCCATTCATTCCTTTTATAACATCCCCATTCACAGGACAAGGATTGATTGTACCTTTTGGATCTCCAGGGCCTTTGGTTACTGCATAACAAACAATTTTGTCAGAATTATCTCCTAGAATTAGAGTTCCTCTGCCATTAGGTGAGGCCACTGTTTGTGTAAGAGTTGCTTGGATTGTGTTACCCTCAATTACAACTGTATCTTTTTTTGTATAATTATTTGGCAATATTTCTGGATCAAATCCTGCATCAGATATCATCTTTCTTGCCTTTGTAAAGTTATCTTCCGCTACGCCAGAATCCCCTGCAGAACACAAAGCAGGGTCTGATGCACAAGTAGACAATGTACTTGCCTTAGAACAATCTGGAGTATATTTATACAAATACCAAACTCCATTTGTTAAAGTTTTGTTAACACAATAAAGGTATGGATCTGCATTCACGTTTTTTTGGAATGTTTTTTTGAAATATACAAGCCCACCATTTTCTACTATATCTTGTCTTCCAGATATAGGCCCAATTTTTTCATACACATCCAAATCAGAGATCTCATAAAATAATTCTTTAGACCTTATTTTGTCTTCACAAACATAAAATTTGGACCCGGGGCCTTCTTTAGGCATATCTGAATCAACCCCACTCCAAAGATTACACACACCCATTTCTTCATCAGTATCTGGATTATAAGGCTGGGATTGCAAACCAGGGGCTACTCTTGGTTGTTCCACTACTGGAGCACCATAATCACAAACCCCTGTGGTTGAATCTGCAGGATGTGCAGCATCACAAAAAACATCTGCAGGATCTTTTCCACTAACAAGATCTGGAATCAAATCTAAAATTGTCTTCTTAGGAACATTCTTTGCAGTCAGGTTGCCGTTAGGATCAAAAATTTCATATGTATCCTTACCATTGGGTGCTATTATCCTATCTGCAATTTTTAGATAAACTGTCTTTGAATTTTTTTCCCTACTATATTCTCCGTTCTTAGTTTTTCCTTTACCTATTTCTGGCAAACCATCTGGAACACCATTAATTACTATCACAAAAGTTTCTCCAGGATAACCATCTTTTGTGTGTAGGCCATATTTTACAATATCACCATATTGTGGATCTGATTTCCACTCATCTCCGCCTGCTGCTGTTCCAGAACCTGAGTAAGAATAATCACACATGCCTGAGGCATCTTTTCCTGGGCCATCCTGACCACAAAATAAGTTTTCCAAATCATTAGTTCCATTTGGGGTAAGTTTATTAATCATCGTTGCATAAGAAACATTTATTGCTATTGGGTTTCCTTTTTGTCTAATAGTATATTCTCCTGCTTTTGAATTAGGTACTGAAGGATCATGCTCTTTAACTGAACCATATGCCAGTTTTTTCCCTCTACTTGTTCCAGTTTTACAAAAGTCTCCAACCACCAGATCAGTATCACATAACTTGTCTCCTTCCTGAGGAGTTTGATCTTTTATTATTACAATTAAGTTTTCGTTACTATAGGGTGCATTAAAAGATATAAAAGAACCATAACTTTCTCCACCTGCCACAGTTCCTGAGCCTGAGGGCTTTACAAGATAACAGCGTTCTTCACTAATACAATTATTGCCTGATGTTTCAGGGCAATATTGCACAATATCAAAAGATGGATTTATAAATATCATTTTATCTACATTACTTGCTACATCGGGCCTAGGATCAATATCTGAAATATATTTATAACAAACATTGCTTACATCAGTTGTTGTAAGTTTTTTAACATCGTCTAGTTCTTCTACCCGCCCCCACCCAGAAGTCGAGCCAGTACATTTTAACATTTCATAAAAAGATTTACCTTTTAAGTCATTTACCCCAGAACATTTTGTGTCATTCAATACTTCAAATTCGTCGTTGCTAGCATCTACACCACCAAAAATGCTATCTAAAGACTTTCCATTAAGGATATCAGGAATTGCATTAATTATTGTTTGCTTTGGAACTTCATCTGCAACCAGATTCCCATTTTTATCTTTTATCTTGTGTTTATCAGATCCATCTATATATGGGAAAATTCCAATATCTCCAAGCTTCCAATATACATTATTAGAGCTAGTGCTTTTACAAAGTTCCTTTGTTTTTAAGCCAGTCCCGATTTTACAAGGCCTCATATTTGGATTGGAAGGATAGTCCGGTAACAATACAAAGGCCTCTGGGTTTAATCCACCACTATCAGACAAAGTATCAAAATTTCCAAAAGGGCCACTATATGAGTTTAACATGTTTGCAGAACTTGAATTTAAAGCACTTGAACCTGTACAATCCAATTGGTTCTGCATTATATTATTTGGATAATTTGAATCAGGTATTAAATACTTTTGAGTACAACCTCTACTACATTGAAGTGATTGTATTAATGGTTTTAGCTGGTCCCAAACAGAGTATCTAAAAAGCAAATAACTATTTCCTGCAGTAGAATATTGTTTACCAACATAGTCTGTTGTATCTTCCCCAGTAAAAACACATATTTTATCATAATGTACTCCCGAGTTATTTCCATAAGAAGAGTCACATTCTGAAGTAACTGGGAAAAAATAAGTTAGGTCATCAATTCTAACTTGTTTTGGATTTCCACTTGCATCTTGACAGCTTGCTGAATGCAATAAATCTGTGTTTATTGTTTTAAATCCAGGTACTGATGCATTACATTTAGCTAAACATGGCTTGTAGTCATCGCCCCAAGTCCCTATTGATTGGGGGATACCATCTACATCATAGAACTTTGTTTTGCCATTGTCTTGGTCTCGTATTTCTATGTGCTTATCGTTCTTTCCATAAATTATTTTTGCTTTATCATACTCTATCTTACAAACTCTTGTATCATCATTAGTTTTTGTGTTTATATTAGAATCAACATTATCAATACCATTCCAATCCCCATCTTTTTTCATACCATCATTATTTTTTTTACAGGGGGGCACATCAACAATATCATTAGAAGGGAACTCATCTTTTAGAGGAAACTCTTCTTGGCCTGGTTTCTTTGGCTTCTCACCTGTAAAGCAGGATAAAGTCTCTGCAAAGAAGGTGTACATCATCTTCTCTGTTTGGCAGGTGATTCCTTTTAGAGCATCCGCTCCAGTAACAAACTTGTTGTCTTTACAAAAGCAGAAATCTGAGTCTGCAGGGAAAGAGAAAGCTATTCCTGCAAAAAGAATACAAAAAAATAAAATATACAAATACTTGGCCATATTAGATTTATTGTATAGATATATATAAATTTATATTATATCCAAAACCCTTATTTTGAACAAAACGTCCTTGCCTTCTATTGGATTGTAAAGCTTCAACCTAATTTCATAGTCATCAAAATCCACTATCTCTACTGTGTTGGTCTTTCCGCCGTAATCCATGTCTAACAAGTTCCCTTTCTTAAGATCTTCAGGGATTTCTTCAAAAAGCAGTTCTATTGGCAGAGAAAACTCCGGAGTTTCAAAACCCTTTATCTTTAATTCATAAGAATCCCCTTTTTTCTTGCCTTCAAGAGATTTCTCAAAATAAGAATTTATTTTATCAACACCATACTTAAATTCTAAAGGCTTTTTTTCGTCTTTTTTGTCAAAAAGCTTGCCTTCACAATAAGCTTCAAAGGATATTTTCACTATGCTTCCTTTTTTTATTTCTACTGCCATAAAAATCACAAATCACTTTAATTTATAGATTTGATTTTTCCAGTCTTTAACTCAGCAATTATTAAATCTTTTAGCAAAGGAACTTTTGAGTTTTCTATCTTTCCGCCCGCAGCAAAAGGATGTCCTCCAAAGTTTAATTCCGGAAGTTTGTTCTGAACCTTTTCAAATACATCAAGAATATCATAAGTATTAGATCGCATAGATAGGCTTGCAATACCTTTAAAATTTATATGAATAACACACAAATAACCAGGATAATATAACCAAACATATCCAAATATTGCATCTTTAGATCCTGCTTCTGCAGGAGTCATTTCCAAAAACATTACTTTTAAATCTTCATAAGTTTCTAAACGCCCCTTAAATCTTGAAACTACATCGTTATCTTTTCTTAGCTGTTTGTAGATTCTTGATTCTATTGATTCTGGCAAGGCAGTCAAATCATTAAGGGTTTTATTTTCTAGTTTTTCAAGCAACAGATTATAAATTTCTAAACAAGATTTATTGTCTCCAGCCAAACAAAAGATTCGTTGAGCATTAAAAAAGTACCAAGATATTTGGCGACCAACAAAGAATGGCTGTTCCAATTCTTTTATATCCAAATAATCCAAAGAATTAGGCAACATAGAGTCTCCAACTGCCCCAATAGTCGCCATTAGCTTCACATCGTGGTTTTGTCCAAGAAGTTCTTTGTAGATATCATAACAAAATGCAGAAGCAGATGGCCTATAAATTTCTCCATTTAAGGGATAGTACCAAGTGGCATCTTTATAACCAGTAAGATTAGACTTATTATGATGATCAACTATAAAAACTTTTTTTCCAGTATTCTGGGCGTGGACGGTTCTATAATCAAGATAAATCACTACTGCTGAGCTTTTTATTTCTTTTATTAACTCATGAGTCTCAGGAAGCTCTGCTTTTCTAAGCTCATTATCACCAAAATAAACAGAATAGTCTTTCTTATATTTAAGCCCAAAGCTGTCAAGAATCTTTGAGAATATGATTGCAGAAGTAATCCCATCAGAGTCATTATGGGCAATTATTACTGTTTTTTGGGGTTTGGCATAAACTTGTTTTAATTTTGCAGTAAAGGGAAGCAAATGTTTTTCCCTCACTTCTGCATAATTCACTAGCATCAGCCCTTAAAAAAAGGGAGCTTTATATAAGCTCTGCCTGTTTCTTTGTTCTACAACCCGCAATATAATATGTCTTTCTTCCACATACAGTACAAGTACCCATGTATGTTGGTCTTTTTCCCTGCTTTTTCTTAGGAATTGTGTGCCTTGCTTTTCCACCATAACCTGCAACGTGCTTTGCCTCGTGCTTTCTTGTGTGCTCTCCCATTGTTCTCTTCTGGCCAGCCTTAAACTGCTTCAGGGTATGTGGTTTATGTGTTTTACACTTTTCACAATAAAGTTTAATTTCTTTTGGAATTTGCATTTTGCTCACCTTCAATAATCAATAATAAGTTATACAATATTTATTCAGGCTATACATTTATAAGTCTAATCTGTTTATTTTATACGTTTTCTGGGTATTTTTAGGTGTAGATATGGAAAATTCTTTTATTAACGGACTTACGGATGCATTCAAGAATTGGAAGGCTTTACTTATAAACGCTGTAATAGTTACTGCTCTGGCCCTTATACAAGGGTATTTTATCTACAATATAGTGGAAAATCTTATTTTCATAATGATTGGAAACCAGACAAATATTTTCTCTGCTTTTGGTTATTATTTGGCTATAAATCCGTGGGATATTATAATACTTTTGTTATGTACAATAGTATTCATTTTAATTAGTTCTTTAGCGCCAACAATTACCTACAATATTTTCGAAAAAAAGAATCCATTTTCAAATTATTGGAGAGTAGTTGGGCTATTTTGTTTTATCTTTATTTTATCAATTGTTCTTGCTTTGATCAATATGGTTGCTAGCTTCAGCACCTGGCTTTATATCACAGTAGGCATTATTGAAATTATAATACTAATCTTCCTTGCAATTAGGCTTTTTTATTTAGTTCCAAATCTTGTTTTAGACTCCACTTCTTTTAGAGAATCATGGCTGAATTCCAAGGAAAAAATAAAAGGAAAAAGCCCTCGCATTTTATTACTTTTAATCCTATTCTTTGCATTAGTACATATTGTTGATGCTCTACTCACAACCCTATATAGTTATGGCTTGCCCCTTTATGGATATTATATTATTGGAATCATTTTAGCCACAATAGTTGGGACTTGGTTTTTAATGACTATGTATCACAAATACTAATAGTAAAAGAACCATGATGTGAGTGTGAAAAAATGCTAAAATTAAGGGAGCTAAACATTGAAGATTTTAAATCCTTCAGAACCCTTGATGCAAAACTCAAAGACGGCTTAACTGCTGTTGTTGGCCCAAATGGTTGTGGAAAAAGCAACTTCTTTGATGCAATTATATTTGCTTTAGGAAACACATCTCAAAAAAAATTACGTTATGCTAATATTGAAGAATTAATAAACAAAGCATCAGATACTAAAGTCGCAAAAGTATCAATTACTTTAGAAGACGAAAAGAAAAATGAAACATACAAAATCTCAAGAGAAGTTTCAGAAAAAGGCTCTGTTTTCCGACTAAATGGAAGTAGAACAACTTTAGAATCAATAGTTTCAATGCTTTCAAATTATAACATCTACCCTGATGGTCACAATTTTATTTTACAAGACAAAATAAAAAAGATTACCGAAGCTACAGACTTAGAACGAAAAAAGATTATTGATGAAATTTCAGATATTGAAAAGTTCCAAGATAGATTAGACTTATCTAAAAAAAATCTAGAATCTGTTAATGTAAATGTTGAAAAAATAAATATTGCATTAAGAGAAAAGGATGAATGGTTGACAAATCTAAGAACTCAAAAAGAAACAGCAGAAAGATACATAGAACTAAACAATAAAAAAACAACTACAAAAGCAATTATTCTTAAAAAACAAAAAGAACATACTGAAAGAGAGCTAGCAAAATTAGCAGAAAAGATTGAAACTTGTACAAAAGAAATTGCTATTTTTGAAAAAGAGCTCGTTAAATTAAAATCAGAAACAGAGGAATCTGAATTAGAACTAAAAAACATTGCAAAAGATTTTGATTCTGAGTTCAAAGTATTTGAAAAAATTAAAGAACAAGTTACAAAAAAAGAACTTACTGTACAAAACGAAGAAAGAGAATTACACAAATTAGAAAGAGAAATAAAATATCTAAATTCTGATATAGATTCAAAGAACCAAGAGATCTTAGGAATCCACAAAAAAAATGAAGGCTTAGAAAAAAGGATTTCTGAATTACAGGAATTTTTACGAAATGCAATTGAGGTACCAGAAGTTAAACAATTTACTGTTTGCAATTATGACAGAGAATTAAATCAATTTGATAATGAATTACAAATCAATAAGCAAAAAATAAGCGATTTAGAAAAAAACCCACAAGAACTATTAGATAAAATAAAGGAATCTGATTCAATAAGAGAGGAAATAAAAGTTGTAGAAGCAGAAATAAAAAATCTAGAGATTGAGAGAAGCACAATTGAGAACAATTATGTTGAAGAAGAAAATGTTATTTTTATTAAAGACGAGACAGAAATTCAAGCCCGCGTTGACGAATTATATTCCCAAAACAGGTTTGGTACTTTTGTATTCGCATTAGAAGATTCTGAACTTGAAGACTGTGAATTAGAAAATACAAAAAAATCTGGAAAACTATATATTACTACTTTAAGCCCCGAAGATATTCTCTCTGAAATAGATGCAAAAATAGAAGAATCAAATAAAAAAATTGAAAAGATCAAGCAAGATTTAGAAATAAAAGAACAAGAAAAAGAGGCATTAATTTCAAAAATCAATGAAGAAAGAAAAAGAAAAATAGAAGAATATAATTCTTCAATAACATCAATTCTAAATAAAAGAAAAAATATACTTACAGAAATTGAAAAAGTAAAAAAAGAATTGAACACAGTAAAACAACAACAAAAAATGCAAGAAGAAATAAATAATAAGAAAATTGAAATCGAAAAAATAAAAGAAGAAATAAAATACAAAACAGAACTAATTGATGTTCATAAAAAAGAAATTAAAAAAATAGAAAAACAAATTGAGGAAAAAAACAAAGAAGAATTAAAAATAAAAGAGAAAATTAATTCTCTAAATTCAGAGTTAGTCGAAGAAAAGGCAAGCTTAAATTCTGAAAAAGCAAGGCATGAAAAAATAAAACAAAAAAAGCAAAGTTTAGAAGAATTAATTCAGACTAATAACAAAAAAATAGCAGAATTAAAGAGCAATATAATAATAAACAAAAATCACATTGAAATTGGAGAATCTGAGACAAAGTCAAAAACACAATTACTAAAAGAACATGAAGAAGAAATTGAAAGCTTTGTAAGAAATAACAAAGGATTCATTATTGAGGCCCACACAAAAGAAGCAAGCAAAGCATTACACCTTTTAAAAGCAGAATTAAATACGGCAGAAGAGCAAATCAACACCCTGGGCCCAGTAAACCACAAAGCAATTGAAGATTACAATAATTTATTAAAAGAAGTTTCAGAAATTGAGGAAAAAATCAAAAAGCTAGAAGAAGAAAAATCAAAAGTTTCTGAACTATTAGATAAAATAATTCTAGAAAAAACTACCACATTTATGTCTAATTTCAACTCAATAAAAGAAATTTTTATAAAAAACGTTTCTGAACTTGGACTTGGAACTGGAGATTTAGTTTTAACTGACAAAGATCTAGATTTAGCTGGAGTAAAAATCACAATCTCAAGCAAAAAATCAAAGAAAAATTTACAAAGCCTATCGGGTGGAGAAAAAGCCCTTGTATCAATTGCGTTTATATTAGCAATTTTACAGCACAAACCGGCAAGCTTTTATTTACTTGATGAAATAGATGCCGCATTAGATTATCAAAACACAGACAAAGTAGTAAAACTAATCAAAGAGCTTTCAAAGACCACACAGATTCTAATTATTTCTCACAATACAGAAACAATCAAGCTTTGTGACTATGTTCTAGGAATAACCAAGAACACAAGAGGAACAAGTATTATTGGTGTAACCAAGGAATTGATCAGCTAAAGCGACTTAACTAACGCTGTCCTGACCCTATAAGCCCAATTTATTCTTGCCCTACTTGCTAGTTTTATTATAAAACTCTTTTACATTTCTAAAATGCGGCAAGGAATATTTCTTTGCAATTTCTTTTGATAATTTTGTATACCCACATATTGCAACTGGCTTTATGTTTATTGGCTTATTAAAAATCATTTCATTATATTCTACAAGCTTAAATTGTGCTTTACTTAAGAGCTTAAATCCATGCTTTTTTCTAAAAGCATTTACTAGTTCTAAAGCATTCTTTGGAGAAATTATTTTTTTAATCATTGTTTGTGGGTCTCCAAACATAAACTTTTCAAATCCGGACAGCAATTCGTGCCCATAATATTCATGCAAATTATTTTCAATTCTATAATATTGCACAACTAATTTATTTGCATTAGTTAGAACCACAAGATCAAATGGATAAACTTGGTCTGGTTTTTGTTTTGTTTCAAATATCAATCCTTGTGACCTATAAGTTTTCAGGTAATTTTTATCAATATAACTACAAGCCAATCTTTTTGTCTTTCCAAAGCTCAAAGTATTTGGCAACAGGGCTTTAGTGGTCAAAACATTATCTACAGTTTGGAAATCAACTTTCTTTTTGTCTTTTATTGTTTTCAAAACAAAATCTTTTTCAAAAGACTTTACAAAATACGCCATAAACATCACAATGTTTTCAAAGCTTTAGACAAATAAGTCTTCAACATTTTATGTACTTCTTCTTCGGTCAAATAATCTGTGTTCACAATAAGATCAAACGGGCTCCGATCCTTTGTTACCTCAATTCCATACAGCCGCCTAAATAACTTTTCATTCTTTGTATCTCTTTCCTTCATTGCCTTTAATGCTTCCGCTTTAGTTATTTTATCTCTACCCATTAACCTACTAATACGCACTGAATCAGATGCAAAAAGAAGAACCTTTATTGCCTTTCCTTTGTAAAGCCAGCCCAATGCCCAAGTATCAAATACCTTTCCACCTTCTTTTGCAAGCCCTAACTGTAATTTGTCCACTTTCTTGTCAAAATCTTTTTTTTCTCTATCCTTAAACAAAGAAAGCCCTTTTTTGTCCCAAAATGCCTTCTCCTTTACATAATTAAAGCCCATATCCCCTTTCAAAATAGTAGAACTTGAAATATAATCCATTTTGAAGTCTTTTGCAATTTTTCTTGCTAAAGAAGACTTTCCTGTTGCAACCAGCCCACAAATTATAATATTCATATTCTTTAACTGCATAAAAATCATATAAAAAAGCGAGTTAAGCTTTAAATACATTTCACAATTATAGATTAAATAAGGCTAATTTGGTGATTTTATTATGAAAGTAACTACTGCACAGATTTTGAGTATTTTTGTTATTGTTATTATGCTTGCATCAGTAATTGGTGTTTCTTTTATTGGTTGGGGAGACAAAGAGGACAGCGATGCTTTACCCACGGTTGATTATAAAGAGCCAGACATAAAAGAGGCATATTATGCGGATCTAAACGGAATTATAAAAGAAAGATCTGACGAAATACTAATAATTGCAGACACAAACGAACTTGATATAACAAAATTAGACAATAGCATAAGAGATTTAAGCTTAGTAAAATACATTATTTCTAGCAACTATAACACTGAAAACAGCAAGATTGCTTATGTTGCAAATATAAAATTAAAAGAAAAAGAATATGACATGAATTTTATAGAATCATTAAACAACACTTTTGAAACTTATCAGCTTTACCCAACACAAATTCTGTCTTTTACAAATCCAATACATATGGTTGCAAAAGATTCAAATAAAACTTTAGATTATGACTTGGGATATACTGAATTAAAAATAATTACCGAGACAAGCACACTAGAAAATGACAGTATAACAGCAAGATTTGAAGTAATGTTACAAAAAGGCATCCCAATACAAATATTTGCTTATGAAGTATACAACTTCAGCGCGCAGCCAATTTTATTTTCAAATGAAAAAGATGTAGACATCTTGGATCTAAGCCTAGAAACAAATATTTACGCACCAGATGTAAATGTTTCAGAAGATTTAGTAAAAACTTATTTTTCAGACTATAATTATGAAATAATTCCAGACAACAATATAAATTATACAAAAATCACAACAACAGAAGCTAATGATAAAGTAGGGTTATTCTTACAAGATTATAATAGCTTCAAAGCAACAAAATCTGGAAAAATATTTGTAAATTCTATTGATTATAATAGTCAAACATACACTTACGACCAAAATGTTGATGTTATTGTACCTTATGATCTAAATCCAGAAATCCCAACACGATTTACAATTTCAGGATATTTGTATAGGGGAGAAATAGTACAGGTATTTGCATATGTAAAGTAAGGAGAATGATATGGTCTATACTGGCCCGGTTATCTTTATTGTTCATTCTCCATTACCCCCCACTTCTAGAACAGTCACAAGAGGAGAATTAGAACACGAAAAAAGAATGTTTCGACTTGTTGAATTTGCAAATAAATACAATATTCCAGTTATCTTCGGGGTTGGAGATTATTATCAATTCTCAAGATGGGAATTTCGAGATGGACAAAGACATAAAACACTTATCGGTTCTTGCAACAAACCAATAATTACAGAGCTCCAAGAAATGAAGTATGCATTGGACTTTTCGCCTAATCCTGAGAATCATTTGAACGTAGAATGGGAAAGAAATATTTTATCCGCAATTGAACAACACGAAATAAGGCCATCAAAGATAATTATGGGCGGATGGTATAGAGAAATTTGCATGGAAAGAGTTCAAAAAATATTAAGGAAGTTATTTCCAAAATCACAAATTGTTGAGCTCAGGGGGCATTCTTCTTATTCTAAAGTTGAAACTAACCGCCATTTTTGTGATTTGAAAAAAAAGCATACGGAAGAAAGACAAAAATTAGGAATAAGAAGAGCAGTTCTAGCAAGAAAAATATTAAAATAATTTTGCACACATAAAATAGCAAAAAATAAATACCTTCTTTTCCTTTTATCTACATGGTATTAACTTCTCAACAGATTACGAATTTTAATGTTTTTAGAGTAAGGCTTGCCACTTCTCTAAGAAAAATGTACGATCGCGAAGCAAACCCACACATAAGGCTTATGCTTGGTCACGTCTTGAGGAATGTTGTTCTGCTTCCAATACATTTCAGAGAAGGGCACTATCTTTCTGCTAATGAATCTGGAGTTACATTTGGAGAAAATGTAAAAAGATCTTTCATAGAAGAATCAAATGGAATGAGAGTTCCACACCTTGAATCCGCAATTAGAGTTCCATCTGAGCACTTATTTAAAGGAAACAACTTAAACCCTGCTGGAGTTATGACCTTATTACACGAATATTCACATATAGTATTACCAACAACAGCATACAGATATACTAAAAGAATTGGATTGCCATACCATATGGCTGACGAGCTATTTGCTGACTTATTAGCAGTAAGAATTGCAAATAGAACAAGTATTCCAAAGCGCCACATACAAAGCCACATAATCAGAAGACAGGCAAATTACGGTGGATACCCGTTTGCAAGGGCAGTAATAGAAGGAAGAAGAACAGTAGAAAGAGAACTGCCAGTTCCAAGACGCCAAACTGCACCAAGAGAAGAGAGGCCAAGAAACTTCATTGAAATACCAGTAAAGAGGGCAGAAGGCACGCCATTCCTTCCACACCTTAGAAGGAGATAGCATGGCTTATACTGGCCCAGTAATCTTCATAGTACATTCCCCGCTTGTTGCAGACAATGATGATCTTTGGCGAAATACAGAATCCGAAAGAACAGCAAAGCTCTCACACAGTAAACTAATTTTAAAATTAATCGCTCTTGCAAAAAAAAGAAAAATTCTATTAGTTTATGGTTATGGAATTCAAAAAGTTCCATGGTTCAGAGATTTAGTTAAAGACGCAATTCCTGTTGATTTATCTTTATCTGCATACCTCTGGAAGGAAGAAATAAAACGAAAATTTGAAGAGCACAATATAACCCCTACTAAATTTATTGTTGGGGGGCATTATAGGGAATGGTGCGTAAAAAATGTTGAGGAAGATTTAAGACAATTATTCCCACACACAAGAATAATAGAACTAAACGGAAATTATACTGTACACCACATGGTTGGCCGTGGAATAATGTGTAAAGAAACTTTAGAAAAAGAACGAAGAACTAAGGACTCATTAGGAGTTTCAAGAAGACCATTAACAAGAGAGGTTTTAAGGTGAATATATGTACTCTGGGCCAATAATATTTATTGTTCATTCTCCTGCAAGATGGTGGAATGCAGAGGAGCCAAGCAAAGCAACTAAAAAAGCAATAGAGAATCACAACAATAAAATGCTTGCTCTTATTAGATTTGCAAACAGACATAACTTGCCTGTTCTTTTTGGATATAGTAGTTCTGAGGCACCAAAAGAAATTATTGATAAAATCAGAGCCCCAGTTCCAATTCAAATTCTTGGCAATGGAGGATGGACTACAAAAATAAGAGACTTATTAGAACAGCACCAAATAAAACCAAATAAAGTTCTAGTTGCTGGGCATTATAAAGAAATTTGTATGTATAGCGCAGAAATGTCTATGCGGTATTTATTTCCCCATTCAGAAATAATCGAACTAAGACAAAACTTTTCTCTTTCTGCCCGCCCAGGAGTAGGGTTTCGTGAGGATAATGTAAAGAGAGCAGAAGAAAAAGAACGCAGAGAAATATTTAGAGTAAAAAGAGCAAAACTAGCAAGAAAAGTTCTGAAATAATTATTTATTATATTAGCATATGAGCAAGCATAAACTCCACACTTATTTCTCCTATCTTGTATTTTCCATACAAGGGAGAATTATTTCCAAGCTTTACAGTTATTTCATCGCCTGCGTTTTTTATCAAATTGTAAAGCTGTAAAGTAGAATATCTTACGCTAAAAGGACTAACTTCTTTTTCAGTAGTCATATTAGTTACAAATCTTCCTTGAATTCCTTCCGCAATAATATCTAATCTTTCTGCAGCTTTAAAAGTTACTGTTGTTGCAACAGTTGTAGCACTTCTAAATATATCTCTTAATACTTGGCCTTTTTCAGAAATAGAAATCTGATATTTATCTAATTTAAAATCAATGCTTGGATCTTTAACTTCAATTATTGGTAAAAAATAGCTTCTCGAATAATTTCCTTCTGTTTTTAGTTCAATTTCGGTCTCGTGTATTATCAAATTTATACTTTCATCATTTCCAACTTTAGCAATTATTCTATTAAACTCTTGAAAATTTAGACCAACTGCGATTGGTTCTAAACTATTCTCAATTACAGAATCAGGAAATAGAACTTTCAAAAAAACAATATTAGTTTTATCTAGTGCAATTACATTAATTCCAGAAACAGAAATATGGAGGTTTCCCTCCTCTACAATTGTTGCCAATTGGTCAATTGCTTTTTTGAAATTCTCTGTGTCTTTTATTATCATTATCTCACTCTTCGATTCTAGGAGCAAGGAAATACTGTATTGTAGATTCTTGGATTTTATACTTTAATTTCAAAGGAGCATCTGTCTTAAGAGAGATCTCTAATTCAGTCTCATTTGTTGCGCCTTTTAATAAACTTTCCAAAAAGTCAATAGAATAAATTGATCTTGCCTCGCCTTTTATGTCCTTATCCAAAACATCTGCACTAGTCAAACTTGTTTCAGAGTTCAACTCACCTTTTGTGCTTGTTGTAGAAATTACAATATTCTCACTGTCTACTTTTAGTGTCAAATAAGATGCAAACAAAGCAGCATCCTTTACACCATCAGCCAAAACAGGGGCTCTTACTTTAATAAAAACATCATAATTTATGCTTGGGTTTGGTAATTCAGAGTTAGATAAATCTAACAAATTTATAGAAAAGGATCTTTTTGTGGTTCCTTGTAAAGTAACATTAAGTCTCTTATTTGTTCCAACTTCTAAAATAACTTTATCTTCTGGCTTAGCTCTCTTTATTATTTGCTGTAAACTTGGAATATTAAGCCCTAATTTCTTCTGGCCAGTAACTTTAAAATCTTCAAAAGAATCTCTTGGCAGGTTGTATACCACCAAAGCAATTTGGCTAGGGTCAATAGCCTTTAAAGATAAACCGTATTCATTAACAACAAATTCAGCATCAGTAATTAGTTCCGCAATCGCATCTAAGCTTTGTTTTAACACCTTGGAGTCTGGTAATATTAACTTCATAAGGAATCCTCCTATAACTATATATCTTTGGGCCGTAGCTATTAAAAAAGTACTCTTTTATGTATAGCCATAAGAACCAAGGTTCCTATTACCCCCTGTAAATATAAATATCTAAGCCCCCTTCTTTATATATGCCCAGGCCAACTAAATTTCACGAACAATTATTTAAAGCAAGATTAGAACAAGAAAGACATGACCTTAGCCTTAATCCTACTTTCCCCCATGATCACTACCCGCCAGAATATAGGCAATTTCAAAGAAGACGACTAAATATAAGAGGGGTTGTGTCCCTATTAGATCACAAGGATCCTGTTCTTAGGGAGCTTGCTGCAAGGTGGTTAAAAAGAATCGAACCAAGCACATTAAAAAAGCACCTTTCAAAAGAACAAGTCTCAAAATTAGAAGTTGCATCTGGACAAACATTTCCTGTTGTAAAATCAGACAAAACAGTTAGAATGCTTAAAGATTTATTAGCAAAAGGGAAAAAACAAGAGATAATTAATCTAATTAATGATGGGTCCACAATAGATCGGCTAAAACACATTGTTGCTCTTGGTTTTTGTGGTGAAAAGGCATTGGAATATTTGAACATCGCTCTTGTTTCTGAAGACCCTTACCTATCCATTGCTTCAATAAGAGCATTAACAAGTTTCGGTGAAAAGGCACTACCTTATCTGGGGTCTGCAATACACGCCTTTAGATCTGATACAAAAATGATATTAATTGACGCCTTTGCCACAATTGGCCCAAAGTCACTACAATATTTAGAACATTTTGCTAATGATCCAAAAATTGGAGTGAGAGTTTTTTTAGCTCTAAAGCTTCCTGTTGTCGGCATAGAAGCACTTCCATTATTACAAAAACTTCTTGCTGATAATTCTTATCTTGTAGTCAATGAAGCAAAAAAAAGCATAAATATAATTGAACAAAAAGAATTTGGGAAGCCATTATTAATGGGATCAAGAGAATCTGTGCTTGCAACAAGTCACATAAAAGCTTTAGCAGAAAGAAATAGAAAAATCTCATCTATTGTTTCTACACTTAGAAAAAAACATAAAGATTTTATTGGATTAACTATATTTGGCAGTACAGAGAAAGGGTATTTTACTCCAGAAAGTGATTTAGATTATGCAGTCATTGGAAAGGCCGATGTTGGCCCAGATCTTATTAAAGAATGTAAAGCGGGGGGCTTGGACCTTTGCCAGTCACATATACACGTTACTGGAACAGGCAAGAATGTAACCAAGTTTGCACCTTTATTTTATGGTCAATTCTTTGGAGACCGCGAGGCTTTAAGAAAGCTACAAGGAGATGTTTTTTCCAGATTAAATGAACAAGATTGGAACAAAATAAGAGTGGAAATTTTAGGACAAGAAACAAATTTAAGAAAAGGGCTTACTAGATCTGGAGTGGGGTTTAGAGAAACAAATAGAATTCTACTTGCTGCTGCTCAAAAGGTTCCACCACCACATGCTGAAATGAAAAGATTACTTGGCTTAAAATAAACCCTTCACCCATAAAAAGATTTTATAGGGTATAACTTTTATATATCCTAAATAGGGTATTTTCCAAAGCATTTTTCCTTGCAGTTCACTTTCTGGAATTGCTGTTTTATACAAACAAGCATCAGTTACTATATAAGGACCGTAAACAAAATTACAATCTTCGTCTATCATAAAATTAGTTTCTGTGTTGTCTCCTTTTGTAATATAAAATATCCCGTCATTTGCATGGATTTTTAGCACAGCCCTATGCACTAAATCCTTATTAACTATCGGAGAATAATATACAACCACGTCCGCGTTTGTGTTTAAATCGTAAATATTTCCATCTATTTTTACTTTTGTCGTATTACCATTAACAAATATTGGTTCCAAAAATTCTTTTACATCTTTTCCGCCAACATTTCCATTATAATAAACATCAGTAGTTTCGATATTCTTTGCTGACCCAATAAATAAGAAATCCCCAATGTTTACATTTGGTTCCATGGATCCAGTAACAACAATTGTAATTGGTTTTGCTGCACCAGTGAAAAGGCCAATAATTAGGATTGTAATATATGCCAAAAGAAGAGCATATAGAATTTGTAAAACAATATCCAATATTTTATAGTTTATTCCTTTTTTATGTAGGAACTCAATAAAAAAATCAAGGTAGGTGAATGGGTCTATCCATTTTAACTTTGCTTTTATTTCTTTCCAGACCATAATGCACCCACAACAGATTTAGATGCTTATTTCTTCTTTGCTTTCTTTTTTGAAGAAACTTCTGAAAGCAATGCTAAAACTTGTTTATTTAATTCTGCCATTTCTTTTTTACATTCGCTCATGGCTTTATCCAAAGCGTCTTTTGCATCAACACCTTTTACAGTTCTTAATGTAAACTTACATTCATCCTTGTCTGGGTGATCTATATAATAAGCAGCAAATTCAACGTCTTTATCTGCTAATAATTTCTTTTGTAAAAATCCAGTTACTGTGTATTTATCACCAATTATTTTAAACTCAATTTCGTTCTTTGTTTTCTTTAACATTTCTACTTCCATTTAGAATCCTCCTTCAAATTTTCTTGTCTGCTTTGCATGACAATTACTGCATTGGATAGTTGATATATCTTTATTTCTAAATATAATTTTTTTGTCTAATTTTCTTCTACAGCCCATACAATAAGCAATTATTACTCCTGAGCCCCTGTCCTTTAATGTCAATTCAACTACATTTTTTTCACAGCTTTTTACTTTTGCTTTTACAATATCGCCTATTCTTAAAGCGTCCCTAATTTCTTTAACATATGCAAATGCAATTTCAGACATACTCAAATTTGCTTTTCCAGATATTGTTTTGTCCATAGTTATGTTTTTTTGTAGTTCTAAAGTAGCATAATTCTTTTTTATTTCTACTACGGATCCAACTACAATATCCCCCTGTAAAATCTTCTGTTTATGCAAAGATTCTATTGTAATTGTGTCGTCGTCAAGTTCAACTGTGCTTGCACTTCGAGGGAATATGTTTCCGGCATTATCAATATATGCATCCCCAACTATCATCAGATCTTCTTCATTCCCTAACTTTTCGCCTGTAACTGCAATTTTCTTCATAAAAACACCAAAAACTCCAAAAAAAAGTATTCTAGAATAGTACTAATATTTATTAGAACAATATATTTATATATTAGATTAGAATTTTAAGTTTAAGCCCCATAATTATATGTAAAATAAGGTGTAATGTATGGTTTTAGAGCACATATTCAAAACAAAGGATCTTTTACACTCTCATTTCAAACTTATCCTATATACAGCAATCATCACTGTAATCGCTTGTTTTACATCTTATTTTTTCTTCCCTGATTCCGCAAGTATTCTTACAATTGCCTTTATTTCTATTGCATTTACCTATCTGATGTATAGCACGTTCCAAATGCTTGAGAAGCAAGAAACAGGAGACTACAAATTCAACCTCTGGAAAAAATATAGCTTTGTATTCATGGCTTATGCAAAGATTTTCTTAGTAATCACCTTTGTTTTTAGTGTAATTTTTATATTAGTACCTGATGACATTAGAATGACTTTATTTTCAGATCAGATGAAAACTCTACAAAATATTAGCACAGTAAAGGACGTAGTAAATGCAAAATTCGCATACTTTACCCAAAAAGGAGAAGCATTTTTTAGTTTAATTTTTGTTAACAACTTGCAGGTTTTATTAGCAATTATCCTCCTCTCGTTCGTATATGGTGCTGGAGCGGTATTCTTGATTGCTTATCAGGCCTCAATCCTAGGGGTTATTATTGGTTCAAACGTCTTGAACTTGGTAAACAAATATCTCCATTTTGGGGTCGCGGCTAAAGCAATGGCCTTTGCTCATGCCACTTATCTGTCTCTTGGGATTTTGCCACACGGGATTTTTGAAATCTTTGCATATTTTGTTGGTGCTGTTGCAGGAGGAATTATTTCTGCAATGTTAGTTGGACATTATTATAAAGATGTAAAAACAGTAAGGAACACAATTGTAGATGTTATTATTTTAATAATTTTGGCAGTCGTATGTTTATTAATCGGAGCACTAATTGAAAGTTATTTATTAATTTGAGAGTGATAAAGATGTTTGGCGGTTTAGGAAATATGGATCCAAGAAGAATGCAAGCAATGATGAAACAAATGGGAATTGAAACAGAGGAAATGACTGTTAAGAAAATAATTTTTGAACTTGAAGACAAGAAAATGATCTTTGAAAATCCCCAAGTAACAAAGACAACAATAAAGGGAACAGACACATACCAAGTTATTGGAGAATCAAAAGAAGAATCAGGAATAAACGAAGATGATATTAAACTTATTATGGAAAAGGCAGGAGTTACAAAAGATAAAGCAAAGAAAGCTCTTGAGAAAGCAAATGGCAATGTGGCAGAAGCAATCATGGGATTAAAGAAGTGAATCTTTTATGTTTAGAAGGCTACTTGAACGCTTCAGAAGACGGGAAAAACAAGAAGAAAGAAAACTGATTGAACATGTGGCTCCCGAAAGACCTACAAAAATCCATCCTGAAGAGCTTCTAAAACGAGAGGAGATAAATTATCTGTTTCGCAGACTAGAGACAAATGCAAAGCGAGCTTTGCTTGCTGGATTGACTGGTGCTTTGAGAGCTTTAGAAAAAGGAGAAGAAAGATTTTCTTTTAAATTAACTAACCAGAGAGGATCACGCAAGACACAATATACAATAATTCTTTTTAAAACAGAAACTGGAATACAAATAAAGATAGATCCGCCTTACTGATTTTCAAACATTACAAATTCTCCATCCTTAATTGTTTTTAGATATATTGGTTTGTGGGAATCTCCATCTGAATCTATACTTGTTAGCCCGCTTACACCCTCAAACTCTTTTATCTCTAACAAATTATCTTTCACACAATCTGTGTTTTCATATTCACAACCTTGCATTGCTTGCTTTAACATAAAAATATTATCATAAGCCAGCGCTGCAAACAAGTCAGGGTATTCCCCATACACAGAAAAGTATTTTTCTTGAAATTCTAAATATTTTGGATTTTTATCATCTATTGGGTAAGAGTAAACTAGACCCTCTTTTACATTCAATGGCAAGTTATGAATTGTTTTTTCTTCCATTGCAAAGAAGCTAAACCATCTTACATTTAATCCCAAACCATAACTTTCCTTTAACAACTCTGCTAGCTCAGAAGCATAGGAATATACAAACACAGAATCAGCATTTGAATCTTTTATTTTGCTCAAAATTGTTTTGAAGTCCAGGGCACTATAAAATATTTCTTGGAATTCTATTTTTCCACCATAATTATCAGAAATTATTTTCAAATAATCCACCCCACCTGGTTGGTTGTGTGCCAACAAGACTAAATTTTTATAGCCCAAGTTATAAATCTGCCTTGCATTAAATTCTGCTTCTTCTGCGGTATACAAATTATTTCTAAAAAGATAATCATTATTTTTTGTTAATCCTGGGCTTGCAGTTCCAATTGCAAAAACTATTTTCTTCTGTTCTTTTGCAAGAGAAGAATAACTCAAAATCACTCCACTTTGGCTCCCAAGAATATAATTCACACCATCAAGTTGCGTCAATTTATTATATGCATTTACCGCAACATCCTTTTTTCCTTGTGAATCTTCATACACAACTTTCAAACCTGTTTCTTTAGACGCCAAATCAATTCCATTTTTCATACTCTGGCCCATATAAGAAACATCACCAGTTAAAGGAATTATTGCCCCAATTTTAATTGCAGTTCCGGGCTCAGAAAAGATAAAGGCAAAAATGATTATAGCCGCCACGAAAATAAATCCAACTCCTACCACCAATAAAATATTTTTACCCATATAAATACTTTATCTTTTCAAGTATTTCTTAACTTGTCGTTGGCATACCAACAGCAATAAATACATTTTGTAACTATCAAATTATATGCAAGAAAATACTTTACAAGAATTTGGACTAAGTGAGACAGAATCAAAAGTCTATCTCGCCTTGCTTTCTTTGGGAGAAGCAAAAGCAAGTAAAATAACAAACAAGTGCGAGGCAAACCGCTCAAATGTTTACGATGCATTAGAAAGGCTTGTAGAGAAAGGACTAGTAAGCTATGTTCTAGAAAATAATGTAAAAATGTTTAAGCCAAATAACCCAAAGATATTAGAAGAAATGCTTGACGAAAAACAGAATAAGTTAATGGATATCCTAGGCGAACTAAAGTCTACATATTATGATACACAAAAAGATGATAATGCAACAATATTCCGTGGCAAGAAAGGAATAAAATTTATCTTCGACGATGCTTTAAATTCAAAAGAGATTTTTATTTTCGGTGCACAAAGCAGATTTAAAGAGCTATTTCCAGTTTATTATGTTAAATGGCACCAAAAAAGAGAATTAAAAAAAATAATTCTAAAAATAATTTATAATAAAAAAATAAAAAAGCAAAAAATTAAAGAAGCCACAAAAAATTTCATAATGAAATTTCTTCCAGAAAAATATGATTATCCTTCAACCAACATGGTTTATGGCGACAAGTTTATCACAATAGTGTGGGGAGAACAACCATTAGCATTTGTTGTAAAAAGCAAAAAAGCAGTAGAAACAAATAGAAACTTCTTTGAGCTTCTTTGGAATATTGCGAAGAGTTAAATCAACATTTTACTCCACATTTTTCCATTTTTATCACTTAATTTTGCAAATTCTTTCCAGCCAAGTTCAGTCAAAATCTTCTCTTGCCTTTCAATATTATTCACCAACCAAACCCTAATTTCTGGCAAGCCCTGTTTTCTTGCAATCTCTTCTGCTTTTTTATACATCCTTGTTGCAAGACCTCTATGTTCGTACCAATCTTTTACTCTTATACCTTCAACATATGCAAATCTTTTCCCTTCTACGAACCAAGGTCTAAGAACTAATTGCCCATAAGAACCAAAATGGTGAGGGACAGCAAGCCCAAAGTAATCTCTATCCCACTGCCTATCTGCTTCTTTAAAGCCAAGAATCTTTGATACCGCATTTCTACGTTTAGCCCATAATTCATAAGGGGTTTTTCTACCCGCATACACCACTGTTGTTTCATTTTTAACAATGTGCCTTACTTGTGGTACTGGCGGCTTTCTTTTGGCTAAGGGTTTTCTACTAATCAACAAATCACCTTTTATTTTTTTGTGTTACTTGTGCCCTCACTATTCTCTTTATTATAAGTCTTGTATTTTTTATTTTTCTTTTTACGATATAAATAATATCCAATTGGACTTAAAGAATTACAATCTCCACAGTCTATTCCAATTGATTTTAATTTCTGACAATTGGAAACAGAATAATTTCCATCCTGTATTTTCTTAAGCTGATATTTTGCAATTTTTTCATCATAATCTGATGCTTTAGAAAATATCCCTAATACGCTTTCAAAAGGCATTTTTATTTTAAACAAAAATGTTGCTAAAAAATATCTTTCTGCATGCGATGGCGAACCGCCATTTAAAGAATCAATTATTTTATTTACGCAAGGCGGGAAATATTTGAAATCCTCTTTTGAATACTTTACTTCTATTTCCTTTATTTGAGATTTTAATTTTTCAGCAACAACACCAAATTTTTTATCTACGCCAATTACATTTAATGGCAATCCAGTAACAACCTGCTTTGAAACATATCTTGATATATAGTCCTCAAACTCTTTGGAACTTAAAAAAACTTTTCCATCTTTCACATCAAAATTAGTTAACTTTTGACTTTCATCATAAATCTTTGCTTTTATATAATCATAAAAGTTTAGGCAGTACTTTTCAGCTTCAAGTTTATAATCTATTTTCAAATAATTTGCAACTTCTTTGATTCCAAATTGTGAAATAATTTTTTTTGTAAAATAAATATAAGAATCACTAAATGCAGAAAAGTATTTGCCGTTATTAGAAATAGATAATATTATTCTAATATATGGGTAATACAATAAATATCTCTTATCTTCTGAGCTTAGAATATATTCAAAAAAAGAGTAATCTTTATTTATAATTTTTTCAAGAAGCACAGAGATCAGGTTCAGGTCTTCGTCTTTTACATTATCTATAGAACTAGAAATCTCAAGAATTTGCTTTTTAGATTGCTCTACAAAAGGAAAGGTAAAAGCAAACAGGAATTCTTGTGTCATATTATACCTTTACTTCTTAGCTTTTTTAACCTTTTCCAAGGATTTCTCGAAAGTTGGGCCATACTTAGCAAGGAATTCATACATTTTTTCTTGCTCTACTTTAGTTCCAGAAGTTTGCCCAGCAATCAATCCTGCAAGCTTAGTAAACTCCATTGGAAAAATCCATTTCGTTGATGCCCCTTTAGACATCTCCTCAAGGCCTTTTATGTAATAGTATACAACTGATTTATCTGATAGCCCACTTGCTGCCTGATTAATAGCATTTATTTTTTCTCTTTCTGCTTCAGCTAATTCAATTATTGCTTTCTTGTTCTGAGTTGCTGCTTCTTTTTTGTGCATAGCATCTTGTACTTCTTCGGGGATTATAATTTCTTGTATCTCAACCGCATCAACTACAATACCCCAATCTTTTGCGATTAGACCCAATTCTGCTTTAAGTTTAGCAGACAAGGTCCCTGCACTACTTATAATTTCCGACAAAAGCATCTGACCCATTACTTCTCTTATATTGGCTTCAATAAATAGTCTTGCCGCTTTTTTATAATTCTCAACTTTTATAACAGAGTTAACAACATCTTCTGTTTTGTCTTTAACTTTTATATAAACTAATGCATCAACTCTAAGCATTATATTATCCTTTGTAATTACATTTTGCTTTGGAATATCTATTGTTTGAACCCTTAAGTCTACAACAGTGAACTCTTCTATTAAAGGTATTACCATTATCCACCCTGGGCCCCCCACTCTTGATAATTTTCCAAATCTATATACTACTGCCCTCTCATATTCTTTCAATAGCAATAAGGCACCGGTTTTTACAATCAAAAATATTAGTAAAATCAGGATTGCAATAATAAGCAAAGTCAATTTAACCCAATAATTAAATCCAAAAAATACATCATATAAAAAATATGCAAGCAAGCAAATCAAAAGTAAAAAAAACCCGAAAAATATTGTCTTCTTTGCAACATCATCCATACTTTATCACTTGCTTATTCTAACTCTTTTTTAAGTTTTTTCAAGAAAACATCCATCTGTTTTCCATCTTCAAATACTTGGCTTAAAACATCGTGCAAATTATTTACTGAAATAATTCTTACTTTCTTTTTATCTTCTTCAGTTAATACAATGTCTTCCACATTCTGCTTTGGAACAATTACTGTTCTAAAACCTGCATCTAATGCTGCTTTTACTTTTGCAGTTACCCCGCCAACAGGCATTACTTTTCCTTTAACACTTAAAGATCCAGTCATAGCAATATCTTGCCTTACAGGAATTCCCTCTATTGCAGATATTACTGCAGTTGTAATAGCGATTGATGCTGAATCCCCTTCAACACCAGAATAACTTTGTAAAAATTGAATGTGTATATCATGACTTGAAAGATCAGTATTAGAAACTTTCTTTATTATTGAAGAAACATTTAGTACTGCTTCTTTTGCAATTTCTCCAAGCTTTCCAGTAGCATAAATTTTTCCTTCACTTTTTGATTGTGCAGGAGCAACATCAGCTTCAATAGAAATTATAGTTCCAGTTTCACCATCAGATAAAACTGCTAATCCATTTACCCTTCCAACTTCTCTTCCTTTGGTACTAAACACACTATAATCTTTAATTCTATTAATGTACTTTCCTATCATCTGCTCTTCCAAAGTTTTTGCAGATTTCTTTGCTTCCATCATATCTTCCATATCAACAATTTTCTTTCCTTTTTCAACTGCAATATCTCCTGCCGCTCTTATTAATCCACCAAGCTCCCTAAATTTTAAGCTTAGCTTCTTTTTGGAGTTTGCTCTTCTTCTTGCTTCAAAAATAATAAACTCTACTGCTTCATTGTTAAAGTGCGGAATCTTTCCATCATTCTTAACTTCTTGGGCAACAAATCTTACAATCTTATTTCTATTATCTGGAGTATCATCCATGTCAACATTCATGTAAACTTCGTAACCATAACCTCTAATTCTAGATCTTATTGCTGGATGTAAGTGTTGTAAAGATTCGTAGTTTCCTGCAGCAACTAAAACAAAGTCACAAGGAACAGGCTCTGTTCTAACCATTGCACCACTTGATAATTCGCTCTGCCCAGTTACTGATGCTTTCTTTTCCTGCATTGCAGTTAGCAAATCCTGCTGTGATTTTGGAGACAAAGTTGCGATTTCATCCAAGAATAAAACACCTTTATTTGCTCTATGTATCATTCCAGGTATAACTCTTAAATGTGGTGGAGTTCCTAATCCGCCGCTTTGTAATGGGTCGTGCTTAACATCACCAAATAATGCTCCCGCTTTAGACCCAGTACCATCTACAAAAGGAGCTTTATTTTTTTTAGAATTATCAATTAATAGTTTAGGAGTTACAACTTTCAAGGGCATTCTAATCTGCCCAGATAATGCTGATGCTACAACAAAGAATGAGCCCACAATTAGTGCTGCTGCAAAAATAACATCACTTATCCAAGCCATTTGCCATGCAACAACAGATAGAATAAACCAGCCCAAAGGCAAAATCAACGAAACAAACCTCATTGAATCTTTTTGTGCTTTTTCATCTAATGTCATTTTTTCAACAATTTTCTTTCCTTCTCCGCCAGGCAAAACTTTTACAATTGGCGTATGAGAATCAATTTTATTAGGGTAAATTAAAATATCGTCTAACTTGTCAACAGGCATTATGTCTGCCATTCCTTTTGCAAGCATGGACTTTCCAGTTCCGGGCTCTCCGATAAGAAGAA
This sequence comes from Candidatus Iainarchaeum sp., assembly GCA_028710695.1. GTDB lineage: Archaea > Iainarchaeota > Iainarchaeia > Iainarchaeales > 0-14-0-20-30-16 > JAQTTP01. The sequence continues at coordinate 193,712 of JAQTTP010000001.1, read as the reverse complement.
CATTTCTTCTTTGCTTTGCGGCCTTTTTTACTAATTCAACTGCTCTTTCCTGGCCTATAACTTGGTCGATAAGTTTATCAGGAACTTTAATTTCTGCAGTTGTACTATAATTTAGATCTTTTTCGGCCATAGAAGTCACTAGTTATATATAAAGTAGAGTTTAAACTTATATATAAATATGATACTATTTGTGCTCTTTATGCTCATGCAAATGCAAAGAGATCTTCTTCTTTTCTAGATAAGCACTAATCTCATCCACGGTTTTGTTTTCTAAAGCACTATGTTCACGCTTTCTGCTTGCATGTCTCCTCAACTCTTTTGCCCTTCTTTTTATTTTAAAAAATCCTGCTTCCGGCTGCCCAGGCCCGCCCACACAACCCAAAGGACATTGCATAACTTCTACAAAATGGTATGTTACTCCACGATCCATCTCTCTGTGTAATTTCACCAGCGCCCCGAATCCATAAACACTAGCCACATTTAATTCTAGATCTCCAATCTTTACCTTTTGCCTTTTTATCCTTTTATTATTTCTAAAAAAAAGTATTTCCTTTTTTTCTCCAAGCTTATCTGCCAAAGCCGTCAGGAATGCCTCTGTTACTCCTCCGCTAGCCCCAAACATAAGCCCTTCTTTTGAGCTTTCGTGTAAATAGTCAAATTCATGCCCTTTCAAGGTTTTAAAATCAATATTTTCTTTCTTTGCCCAAGCCCCGAGCTCTTTTGTTGTAACAACATAATCAACATATTTTATTCCTTTTTTGAATTCATACAAAGTTTCATATTTTTTCAAAGTACAAGGCATTATTCCAACAACCACAATTTGTTCTGCTTTTTTCTTAATTTTATTTGCAAAAAAAGTTTTTGCTGTTAGTCCCAAAGCCATATTTGGACTTACCTCTTTTGAAAGATGTTTTTTATAAAAATAATTTTTTTGTGCAAATCTTCTCCACCCTATACAACAAGATGTAAAAACTGGAAACTTCTCAAAATGTTTCAAATCCATTTTTAAGAAATTTTTGACTCCATCAACAACAATCAAATCTGCCCCAAGAGGAGTATCAAAAACATAATCAAATCCAAGTTCTTTCAATAAAGAGATTGTTTTTTTTGTATTATCAATCCCTGCTTTTTCTCCAAAGCATTCTCCAATAGAAAATCGTACTGCGGGTGCAATTTGAGCAACTAATATTTTTCCTTTTTTCGTTTCTGCAGTCATTGCTTTTATCAAGCCATCGAGATCATCAAAGTAAATTTGTTGCTCAATAGTTTTTTCCATGATAAAATTATGTGATAAGAATATAAAAAGATTCCTGCAAAATAACTATTATGGTCGTAGCAAAAGATAGAATGTCTGGAAAAGTACCAAAAAAAGAGTTCAAAAAAACTTATGGAATTGAATATGACCAAAAAAAATATGGCTTAGAAGCAGTTAGAAAAATCAGAGAAAAAAAACTCACTTCCGCAATTGAGTTTGCAATGAGCCCACATGAAAAAATTATTTATGGTATGACTGCACTTTATAGTGCAATGAGAAATTCACCAAAAGAAATAGTTCGTCAAAGAAGATCTGATATTATAAGAGCAATTGAATTTTTGTTCACGCGAGAAAAAGAGGCTTTAGCACTAGATAAAAAATATTTACTTTATTTTACATATTTTAGAAGAGCGCTTGCACAATTAAAACGTGGTTAATATGAGTGTAACAAGAAGATTTGGACCTAAAAAACCAGAACCGCCAAAAGGACATGGAGAGGTAGTTCATTTTAAGCCAAGGGAGAATTCAACAACACCTCACCAAGAACGAAAGGCAACAATTGCAAATCTTTTACACGAAAGAGAAAGATATGTTGCTTTTGAACGTGAGATTAGAGACCTACGATCTGAAAGTTCAGTTGATATGATTAACCCAATTAATTTTGTAACACATTTAAATGATGCTTTAGATGAAATGCCAAGATCTTTAAAAGTACGTTATAGAACGATTCTGATTGCAATGGTTCAAAGAGGATTATCTTACAGCAAAAAATATCCAGTAAAGACACATTTCGAATTCTTAGAAGACCATCTAAAAGAATTACGGAAATTAAAAGAAGCATAATCAAATAGTTTCCAAAAAATAGCAATTCTTTTTTATTTCTTATTCTTCTTTTTCTATTATGTCTTTGTTTAGTAACTTCCATGTAATTCCATTTTTGAAAAACAAAGAACTAAACCTTTTCTATCTTGCAATAACAATCACAACATTTGCAGAAAGCATGATTGGAATTTTCGTTCCAATTTATTTCTATAATTTAGGCTATTCAATCCCCCTAATCCTTCTTTTCTTCCTTTTAGATGCTTTATTCTATGTTATTTTTGCATATCCTGTTGCAAAAGCAGTTGCAAAGATTGGAGCTAAGCACGCAATCCTAGTTTCTACCCCCCTCTCAATATTATATTACATCGGATTATACTTCATAACAACAAGTTGGGCAGTATTTGTTATTCTCCCTTTAATTTGGGCGATAAGAAGAGCATTCTACTATAATGGATATCATGTGAACTACATTAATCACTCAGATAGAAAGAATAGAGGCAAAGAAATTTCTTTTTTAAGTGCATTAGCAATGATTGTTTCTGTTCTTGGCCCAGTATTAGGTGGATTTATTGCATATTATTACGGCTTTGTTGTCTTGTACATCATTGGTTCAATGATATTAATCTTAGGTTCTTTAGTTTTAATGTTTACTCCCGATTGCTACACAGAACTCAATTTTAAATCAAAAGACATGTTAAAAGAATTTTTAACAAAAAAATACGCAGGAATACTAGTAACTTTTATAGGTTATTCATTTGAAACAATTGTTGGAAAAATAATTTGGCCAATATTTCTAATTGTTATTTTAGTTTCAACACAAAAAACAGGAATAATTGTCACCCTTACAATGCTACTATCTCTTGCCCTATTCTACTTTATTGGAAAAATTACAGACAAGCACAAAAAAGAACTTATGATAAAATTCGGAACTGCACTATACTTCTTTGCATGGGTAGCAAGAATTTTCGCAGACACAGCAACAAAAATATTTTTTATAGAGTCTTACAAACATGTTGCAGAAAAGGTTCTTTATATCCCTTATGACGCAAAAAACTATGATCTTGCAGAAAAAGAAGGGTACTTCAAATTCATAGTTATTCGAGACTTTTATTTCAATTTTATTAGGGTTTTATTTTATCCACTTCTTATGCTAATTTTCATTTTAAATTTTTATCCGTTTACTATCTGTTTCATTCTTGCAGCAATTGCAAGCCTGGGATATATTTTCTTTGCAAAAGATTAAACAAATGCAACATGCAGAATTGTAAAAATCAATGTCAACAATCCAAAAATCTTGTGATATATTGACTTTATCTTAAATTTGGTTCCAAAAACACCAACAAAAATAGTTGCAATTAATAACAAAAATGCCAACAACCCAAATATTAACACAAATGATTTCATTTTATCCCCTCCGATAAATTAAATAAGAATACAAAAACAATACTCCTGTTACCAATAATACAAGCCCAATAAATATGTAAAAAGTATATTCCGGGAAAAATATTCCTAAAAAACACACTACTCCGATAATTACAAATAACTTAAATCCTAACTGATGGGTTTTATCCCAGACTTTGTCATTAGCCAAAGTCCAAGGAGTTCTTATTCCTACAAAATAATTTCTTTTTGCTTTTCTTAACAAAAGCCCAACAAATATAAACAAGATTCCAAAGGCAGGAGTAATATATTTTCCAATATTTAGATCATAACCCAAATTCCAAAATATAGTCAGAAGATAAATATAAAAAAAGAACAAAAAGATTACTAAAATAAACAAATTAAATTCTTTTTCAAAGGCTTTAAAATTCTTTTTTAGAGGATCCATTTTCGGAATAAAAATAAACAATAAAATACATACCAAACAAATTATTGGCATTAAAAATACTCCCCAAAATTTAGACATATGCCCATCTACTTCTCCCGCGGCATTCCAATGACTTGCAACTGTACCAGGCATATACGGATAGATTACAATTCCAACAACAAAAGTAAGTAAAACCAATATAAACAAAATAATCTTCATTTTATCCATAATAATCATCCAGAAGGTTTTCTTTGGGAGGCTGTAGCTTTCTTTTTTGAAAAGAAAGCTTAGAGATGCAGTAGCCGGGAATTGAACCCGGGTCAAAAGCTCTTTCCGAACCTATTCTGGGGTGCCTTATGCACTCCTTTTTCCGTGAACGCTTTTCAAGAAGCCAATTTTTGTTTTCCAAAAATTTCTTCTGGACCTAAAGAACGCTTTTGCCAGGGCAAAAGTTTCTTTTTGTTTCTAAAAAGGGTTCTTGGGAAGCTCTTATCTTACCACTGGACCACTACTGCCTAATAAAAATAGCCTGGGATACTTATTTAAAGTTATATTTAGTATTTGTATAATGAATAAAATAATTATTTCTTTGATTCTCTGTTTTTTTGTATCAGTTATATTTTTGTCTGGCTGTGTTGCTCCAGGAACTGATGAAAGCAATTTAGGTACAACAAAATCTGGCTTAACAAGTGGTGATGATGCGACTTATCCAAGCACAGGAGATTCATCAAAAGATCAAATGAATGCAAATCAAGCTAATACTATGGGCAATGTAGAAGATACTTTTAATAATCCCAAATCAACACCTCAACAAATGATAGATGCATTAGGTTTAGCAAAAATTTGGGGCTTACCAGACACAGATAAATATGATGCACAAACAAAGGCAAAAATCAAGCAATGGGCTGAAAGTATTATCAGCGACCCCAATTCAACAAATAGCATGTTAATTGACGCATTACGACTACTACAAAGTTTTGGATTGTTGCCAAATTTAGATAAAATAGTTTTAGATACAATTAAAAATAGACTAACAGAAGAAATAAATGACATATATATTTGCAAAAATAGATTAAAAGAAATTGTAATTTTGTGTGACGAATTAGGATTTGACGATTTAAAAAAATTAGCAGAAACCAAACAAAGTGGTGCAGGAGATCTTTGTAGTAGAATTAAATATGAATATTTATCTGAAGCAGAAGATACTTATTATTTTACAAAAGTAGACATCGTTGGTGGAACATTAAAAAGATATAGTGTTTTAGGCGAAACAGTAGGTACAAAAAGTTATTATTTCGAGAATGGCAAATTTATGTGGACTTATAAAATGGTTGTAGATACCGGCTGTGTTATTTTAACCAAAGAAGGTAATGGAACTGCCACCATGGAATCAGAGAACCAAAGTTTATTTGGTTTTACAGATGATGACCAATATGGCGGGGCAGCATTTATATCTGCAGAGTTAAATGTAGATAAAACGCCATCACCTACAAGAAATGAGTATTGTGATGAAAGCCCTGATCAACAACTAGGAAAAAGCAAAGAATATGAGAATTTACAAGTACATGTTGGTGGTAATGCTAAAGGGCACAGGGCCGTTGGCCAAAAAACCCAAGTTTGGAATCCACCGCAAGATCCAGAATCGGGTTATGAATACACATACTGGGACTTAAGTTTAGGTGAATAGAAATAAAAAAAAGGAGCCCAGCATGTATTCCTTTTTATGGATTTATCTAAAACACAAAAAAGAGATGTTTCTTGGCCACATAAAAAGCCTAATTTTACGCCTAACCATTCCAAAGCAATACAAACTAATTAGGTCTATAAAAGGAAACCATAAAGAGTTATTTGCCACCAAAAAAAAGCTTCTAAAAGAACTAAAATTTGCAATAAAATTTACTGGAATTTCTTGTGACTATATTTCAAGAATAAAAACTATTCACAGCATAAATCGAAAATATTACTACTGTAAAATTGTTGGCAAGGAATTAAAAAACGCTTTAACAGATTTCATTGGAATAAAAATTCTACCAAAAACGGAGGAAGACTGCCACAAAGTTTTAGATCTAATTTTAAAAAAATATAAATTACAAAAAATAAAAGGAATGAAAAATCCAGAAAACTTTTTCGGGTCCGTCCAAAAACACAGAGACACAGACAGCAAAATCACAAACCAAATTTATGTAAAAATTATTTTCAATAAGATTCCAGTGCATATTATGATTCAACCACAATCTGAAATTAATACAATTTCAAAGAACCGAGCTGAATACATCCGCAGTATTATGAAAACAATAAAAGAGAATAAGGGGAGAAAATAAGCCCCCTATTTAACTGGAACTGCTTCCTTGTTATTTATCATTTTTACTTCGAACCCAGGGGTTTTTAAATCTCCATGATTATCAAACTCGATAAGAGAATTTGACATTCCCGCAATACTTGTTTTCTTTAATTCAATTATCAAATTTTCTGAGCTTAAAGGAGCCACATTTTCCAAAGCAGTTAGCAGAACCTTTGCTGCATCGTAACCCAAAGGCGCAGCCAAGGATATTTCTAAAGTAGAAAAAGCAGGCATTGTTTTTATTTCCTCTTTAAAAGATTCCGGTGTTGTAACTTTAGGCACAGTATATAACACCCCATCCGCAAATCCACTTGTTATTAATTCTCCACTATCAAACATATCTCCGCCAAATATTTTCTTGTCAGATCCAAATGTTTTGTATTGGTTTAAGAATGCCATTCCAGTTTCAGGATATACCAAAACATAAACATAGTTTACGTCAAGACTATCCAATTTTGTTAGTTCAGTCTTAAAATCTTGTTGGTATTTTTGTAAAATAATTACCTCTTCGATTGTTCCTTTGTACCCTTTTTCAAAGACCTCTTTTACTCCTGTTGCCCACTGATTTTGTTCATATATCACTGCTACGTTTTTTACATTAAGGTTGTTGTACAAATATTCTGCAGCAAATTTCCCCTGTGCAGTATCAGAAGGATAAACTCTAAATACACAATCAGATGACAAAGTAAGATCAGGATTAGACGCAACTGTCAAAATCAAAGGAATTTGTTTTTCAGTTACTATTGGTATTATTGGTTGAGCTTGATTTGAACCCCCCGCAAATATTAATGCATCCACATTATCTATATTAATTAATTTATTTGCTGGATTTACTGCATCTGTGCTTTTATCATCTTCAACAATTAATTCAACTAAAGATCCATTTATTCCGCCTGCGTCATTTATTTCTTTTACAGCCAATTCAACTCCTGCAAGCCCATTTTGGCCCCAGCTTGCAATATCGCCAGTCAGTGGTGCAATGATCCCAATCTTTATCACATCTTTATCTCCACCAACAGAAAAACCAATTATTACTGCCAAGATAATTAATGCTATTACTCCAAACAAAACTGCTTTAAAATTCATAATAGATACCCCCAATTACATTCTGATTATAAGGAATATTTATGTACCAAACAGACAAATTTAGAATATTTCCGAAATATTTAATAAATCTTGCCTACAAATTCTATGTTATGATTAATTTAACCCCTACAGATTATTCTATACTTTATGAACTAGATCTAAATTCAAGACAAACCAATAAACAACTTGCAAAAAAAGCAAAGGTTTCAGAGCAAACAGTAGCATATAGAATAGACAAAATGCTAAAGGAAGGAGTAATAAAAAAATTTGTACTTATGACTAACCCCCGAAGAATGGGTTATACACATTATAAATTATATCTAAAACTACAAAATATATCGCCAGAAAAAGAGCAAGAGTTCATAAATTATATTAAAAAAGAAGACAATATTTTTTGGGCTGGAAAAACTTTAGGTTTGTATGATTACGTGATTTCATATCTTGCAAAAGATTTATTAGATTATAAAGAGATGTATGACAAAATAAAAGAAATTTGGGGGCCATATGTTTATTCTGAAGAACTTTCTCTGCTTACACACGGAACTTTACTTAACAGATCATATCTAAAAAACAGCCCAGAAAAAAGAGAAATATTATATGGGGGAATAAGAGAAACGGTAATACTGGATGAAAAAGACAAAAAAATATTACACGCGTTAGGAAACAGCGCAAGATTAAATTATATTGAACTAGGTAAAATCACTGGGATAACCCCCGACACAGTCAAAAACAGATATGACAAATTAAAAAAACTCGGGGCAATAACTGGAGCAAAAATAACTATTGATGAAAAAAAGATTGGAAGAACATATACCTTGGCCACAATAACATTGCAGAGTTTTGATGTAAGAACACAAAAAGAAATGCAGTCTTTTGCAACAAGATATCCAGAGATTATTTACTATATTAATTGTATTGGAAATCACAACATAGAATTAGAAATGGAAACAAAAAACAATGAAGAAACTGAGCAAATAATTAATGATTTCAGAAAACAATTTTTCAAGTATATAAAGAACTATACAGTACTTACAGTAAAAGAAGAATTAAAACTAAACTTTGTTCCGTTCTAAATAAAAAAAGAGGGGCGGAAATTATTCCGCCGGAATTGCTTGATTGTTTTTTATTATTTGAACTTCAAAAGTCCCTGTTTTTAAATCTCCTTCTGCATCAAATTCAATTACAGAATTTGAAATTCCGCTGATTTTTGTCTTTGCCAATTCTTTTATTACGTCCTCGTGACTTAAGGAATCTGCATTTTCTAATGCAGTCAAAAGAACTATTGCAGCATCATAACCAAATGAAGAACCAACATTTATCATAAAGTTTTCCCCATTCTTCTTTTTTACTTTTTCTTTTAGTTCTTCAGAGATATTGAATTGTGGTTGTGTGAACAAAATTTCATTTCCTAAATTACTTTTAATAACCTCTTCAGAAAGAGTAGCATCCCCACCCAATACAGGAATATTCCAATTCAATTCATCTTTTGTTTTTAATATTGCCATTATTGTTTTAGGATATATTGGCAAAAACAACATATCTGGATTTGTTGATTTTGATTTGTTAATTACATCTTTTACCTCAACTTCATCTTGTGATACTTTATCAAAATAAACTATTTCACCACCCAATTTTTGATATGCCGTTTTAAAATTATTTGCAACACCTTGACCCCAAGCATTGCTTGCATAAATAATTGCAACTTTTTTCTTTCCCAAAACATTATATACGTATTCTGCAGCAAATCCACCTTGCAAGGTATCAGATGGATACACTCTAAATATATTGTCTCCCAAAGCCGTTAACTCAGGTGCAGATGCTGTTGCAATTACAGTTGGCATATTTGCTACCACCCCTTGTGGCAATCCCGCACTTGCCTCTGCAGAACAAACAGGTCCAAGCATAGCAACTAAATCATTACCATTAAGTAAAGCACTATATGCTTTAGCCCCCGCTTCTGCAGAGCATTGCCCATCTTCAACAATTAATTCTATCTTTTGCCCATTTAGTCCGCCCTTGGCGTTAAACTCATCAATAGCAATTTGTGCACCAACTAAAACATTAGTGCCCCAGATAGAAACATCTCCACTCATTGGTGCAACTAATCCCACTTTTAAGGTATCATTATTGCCACCAATGGAAAACCCAATTATCAGAGCAAGAATTACTATTACAATTACTCCAAAAAACAAATAATTTTTATTCATTAGAAAACCCCCAATTAGTATTATCCAGTATATTTAACTTGGGTTTTTCTGACAATATATTGCCTTTTAATAAAATTTGGAATAAAACAGAAATATTTATATATATTTTAGTTATTATACAAATATATGCAGATTTTAGATAAGTATGACAACAGAATTCTATATGAGCTTGACGCAGATTGTAGACAAACAAATAAGCAAATTGCTAAAAAAGTCAAACTATCTGAACAGGCAGTAGCATATAGAATTGAAAGACTACAAAAAAATAACATAATTGATAAATTTGTGCTAATGGTCAATTTAGCAAAACTTGGAAACACACACTACAAACTATTTTTGCGGTTACAAAACATCAACTCTGAAAAAGAAGCAGAATTTGAGGAGTTTATTAAAAAAACACAAGGCGTTTTTTGGGCAGTATCCACAAGAGGTAATTATGATTATATTATCTCATTTTTAGCAAAACAATTAAAAGATTACAAAAATTTCTATAATGGACTAAAAAATAAATTTGGAGTATATATTTATTCCGAGGACTTGGTAATTTTAACAAAAGCGCCTTTATTTACTAGATCCTATTTAGTAGAAAATATAGAAAAAAAAGAGTTTATCTATTTAGGCGATCAAGAAATAGTAAATATAGATAATAAAGATGAAAGGATCATTAAAGCCCTCGCCTTAAATGCACGTGCAAGTTATATTGAATTAAGCAAAAAAACAAAAATAAAACCGGATACAATAAGAAACAGAATGAAAAAACTAAAAAGCTTAGGAGTAATAATGCCAAAGATTACAATAGATCCAAAGAAAATAGGTAGAACATACCAAATGATTCTATTTACATTACAAAGCTTTAACGAAAAGATTCTGCGTGACATGGAAATATTTGCACAAGGGCACCCACCAATTTTGTATTATGTAAATTGTATTGGAAGCCATAATGTGGAATTAGAGATTGAAACTGCAAGTGATGATGAAACAGATTTTATAATCAAATCATTCAAGAATTATTTCCCGCAATACATAAAGAATTATTCTGTTTTGGATATTAAAAAAGAACTTAAACTAAACTTTGCACCTTTCTAAAGTGATAGTATGCAAGAGATAAATCCAAGCAAGATGAAATGGCAAAAAACAAATTATGGATACTTTAGAAAAGTATTCATGACAACAGAAAATGCGCAAGGAAAATTCTGCAAAACACAATATATAAAAATAAAGCCAAACACAACTGTAAGACCACATTATCACAAAGGCCAAGAAGAAGCAGAATATGTTCTAAAAGGAACTGGTTCTGTTAAATCTGGAAAGCAAGTTATAAAACTAAAGCAAGGAGTTCTATTCATTGTAAAGCCAAATGAGTGGCATGAAGTAAAAGCAGGAAAACAAGGTTTACTTTTGTTTGTTACAAAAGCCAATTTCTCAGAAGACACAGAATGGAGAGAATAACTATTCTAATTTAACAAATGCGCCATCTTGTATTTGATAAATCAGGTAGTTTCTAATTACGCCACCATCAGAATCAAATGAGATTTTTCCCAATACACTTTCATAGCCCCCAAAATTTTCTAAACAAGAAATTATTTCTTTTGTTGTGTTACAGCCTTTACTTTTTAGGTAATTTAATAGGTCTACAACTTCATAGGCATTAGCAGTATAAAATGGAATGATATCTGTTCCAAACATTTTTTCATGTAAGCTAATAAAATATTTTACTTTATCTGAATCTAAATCATAGTCAAAGGAAGCACTTGAAAAGATTATTCCATTTGCAAGTGGGCCAAGAGAATCAATAAACTCTTTAGATTCAACACCAGTATTAGAAAATATTGGCAAGTTTATTCCTAATTCTTCTTTTTGTTTTATAATATTAATCAGGTTTCCATATCTTGAAAATAACACAAACCCTTCGGGTTTTTCATTGTTTGCCTTAAGCAATTCAGTTTTAAACTCTTTTTCATCACTTTTATGTAAACCAGAGTAAACTACTTTACCGCCCTTTTCTTCAAAATAATTTTTAAATCCTTTAAAAATTGCGGCATGTGTTGGTTCCTCATTATATAAAACAGCAACAGAATTATAATTTTCTTTTATTAAATATTCTGCAAGCCTTTTTCCAATACCATAACCACTTGCTCTCACATTAAAAATATTTTTTCCTTTTACAGCAAAATCGTCATTTGACGTCAGACCTAACAGAATAACATCATTATCTTTAGCAATGTCTGCCAAAGCATCACATACCCCGCCCAACTGACAAATTATTATCTTTGCATTATCTGCAGATACTAATTTATTATAAGCGTTAATTGCTGCAGTTTTGTCTCCTACAGAGTCCTCAAAAATAAATTCAAATTCTATGCCCTCATTTATTGCAAGATCAAATCCGTTTTTTGACTGTAAACCCAAATCAGCAACAGAGCCAGAAAGGGGGATTATTACGCCCACAGTAATTGCATTTTTTTGTACAGAGTAATATGTTACAAAAACAAGCACCAAAATCAATAATAGCCCAACTATCCAAATCAATTTCTTCATACTAGTTTTCTGACATGACCCCCTATTTATATTAATGGTGTGCTTAATAGCACCACAAATATAATCTTTTCGGACATAAATACCAATATGGATAATTTTTCAGGCCTTAAGCAAATAGGATTAACTACTAATGAAATAAAATGTTATTATTACTTAATTGCTGTAGAAAATGACATTGCAACAAACATATCAAAAAAAACAAATCTACATAGAAGGGCGACATATGATGCCTTAAACAGGTTAATAGAAAAAGGCTTAGTGTCTCATTTTTCTAAAGGAAACAAAAAATATTTTATAGCAACAAATCCACAAAAAATTAAACACATTTTAGAGGAGTATAATAACAATATTGATACTGAAATTTCTGCTTTAGAAGAAAAATACAAAGTAAAGAAAACAAACATATTTTCAGAAACATATGAAGGTAAAGAAGGAATAAAAGCAATCTTTGACGATATAATAAACACTGGAAAAGAATGGCTTACTATTGGGTCATCAGGAAATGCGCCAGATCTTTATCCAATATATTTAGATATATTTAATAAAAAGAGAATTAACAAAAAAATCCATAGAAAAGTTCTAGTGACACCAACAGAGACTGGGAAAAAATATTACAAAAAATTAATAACCGAAAAATTTGTTTCTGTAAAATATCTTCCAAAAACTTTTACCAATCCTCAAACTGTTTGGATATATGGGGACAAAGTAGTTCTAAAGTTAGTATCAAAAGAAAATATTATTGCTTTTATGATACACAGCAAAGAAATGGCGCAAACACACAGAGACTATTTCTATGCCCTTTGGAACAGCAAGTCTAAAAAGTAGCCTACACAATAGCTTTTTATACTTCTTTTGCCTATTTTTTACATGAAAATAAGAACCGGTTGGAGAAAGAAATACGGGCAAGAACGAAAACAACAAATAAAAGATTATCGAACAGAAAGAAAACGAGCATTAGACATCATTAAAAAACATGGGTCCGTAACAGCAACAGAATTAGTTCAAGAACATGGCTTTTCATATGGAAAAGCAGGGAAAATATTGTTGGATTTAGAAAGAGAAGGCCTTCATGTGCCAGTTGGAAAAAGAGCAGCAATAGTAGGGCAAAGAGAAGAAAATATTACAAGACGGCACGATCTTAAAGAACGGCTAGATGCTGGGGCACAAATAAGTGATGTTTTAAGTCTTCCACAATATTCTGGAGAAACTGGAAAAATGCTGTTAGATGCTGATCTAGAAGCAGTAAGAAAATATTGGGATGCGGAATATTCTTTACATAAACAAGACCCAGTAAACCCAAAGATTGCAGAAGTTGCCAGATTAGTAAAAGAAGATCCTAGGCTCTCAAATGAGGACCTTGCTGAGTTACTTGGCATGAGCATAACATCAATAGTAAACTATTTATCTGAAGTCCCACAACACATAAAAGACTTAAGACCTTTTCCAGGGAGTTCTTTTTCAATCGGAGAATTAAAAAAACAAAATGCTTTGATTCTTTCAGAATATTTAAAGGGAACAAAATTAGATGATATTGCGAGAAAATTAAATGCCGAACTAGAAAAGAGCGGCTTTAAGTTTAGATTTGACAGAGTAAGTGTTATAATGAGGGTAAGAGCCAGATCAACTGAAAGGCAACAACTTCCAAACAGACCACGGGGCCCAACACAACATTCTCTTGCAGAAATCGAAAGGCAAAATAAAATTATTAGAGAATTGGCGCAGAAAGGCCTTAAACCTGCGCAAATTTCAAATGCCTTAGGTAGAACTGTTACTCCAGATCAAGTAGATGCTAGATTAAGATATTGGAAAAAAAGGGCTGAACAAGGCAAAGCCGTGTCCAGATAGATAAAAAGATTACATCGGCTTCATAGTGAAAAACTTTTTAGCTAAAAAGTTTTGAGCCCTGAAGCTATTTAGTGCAAACTAAATAGGCTTCATGACACCCCATTTCTCTAATGCTCTTGCTAATTCTTTGTGGTTCTTAGCATAATCTTTCAATTCTATTCCTTGTCTGTGAGCCTCTATTGCTTGCATCATTGCTCTAGACCCTGCCTCAATTCCATCTGGATGGCCTTGTGTTCCACCACCTAATTGTAGACCTATGTTCATTGTCCCATAAACATCAAAAACCGCAGGAATCAATCCAGGATGTAAACCCCCGGAAGATATTGGTAATGATGGTTTTATCTTGCCCCATTTCTGAGCCAGCCTTATGTTTTTTATTTCATCAACCTTTGGCTCCATAATCATATCTTTCATTGCCATTATCTCTTTTTCATTGCCGTCAAGCTTTCCAACAACAGTACCTGTGTGAATATTATCCACACCCATAAGCCTGTAAAGCTTTGCTAAGAAAAGCATTGAAATTCCGTGATCTGGATTTTTTGTAAAGGCCGCGTGCATAGCTCTGTGTCCATGTATTGCCATTTTATAGTCATAGCTCAATTCCACTGCAGTTCCAACAGCAGTAAAACCGCCCACTACTAAATCCAACATAAAATAATTAAATCCATAATCATGAACCATTTTTACTCTTTTTTCCATTTCTTTTAGAGTTGGAGAAGTACAGTTAATGAAAGCATCTTTGATATCCCCTGTATCTTTCATTACTTGGTCCCTAACCTTTGCAAGATATTTCACCCTATCTGCAAATTTGTTAAACTTTTGATTTGTTAAATTCTCGTCATCTTTAACACAATCAATTCCACCACTCCAAACCTGCTTTGCAACAAAATAAGCATGCTCTTTAGAAGTATAGCCCACTTTCGGTTTAGGTACAACAGAAGTTATTGGGCCGTGCTTTCTCTTAAAGATTTTTTGTATTGCAGTTTGTCCGAATTTGGGGCCTTTAAAACCTTTAACATAATCCATTGGAAGCTCTGCATCTTGCAGTCTCAATCCTTCTACTGCTTTCATCCCAAAAATATTTCCTGCTATTCCAGACATCATACAAGGAACAGAGCCATCTTCAAATAAAATTCTTGGATAAGCTATTTTCACATAGTCTTTATCATAATCATAACCATAAGCCATTACCTTCTTCAAAAGCTTTGGTCTATTGGCAAGTGTTGTCCAGGTTCCTGACGAGCTCTCAGAAGCAACCCTTCCAATTACTTCTTCTTTAGTCATACCTTCTGCAGGTTTGTATTTAAAAAGTACTTTAACATCATTTGGTTTGGGGTTATATTTTTTATTCACAAATTCATGATACCATTCAATCTTTCCAGCCATAGAAATCCCTCATACCCTCTCAGATAACACCAGTTAACATTAGAACAACAAGAACAATAATAATTAGTATTAATATGTATAGCAACATCTTGCCCATAAAATCACACCATATATTTTATGGTTCTTGAAACAATTTATTTATAAATTGCTTTCTTGCCCATAAAATCACAATAAAAAAAGAAGAAAGCAGTTTATATTACTTTCTTTTAACAAAGAAAAAAATCAATAGGCTTATAGCAATAAAAAACACTCCCAAAGAAATATATACTTCCCTCAGGCCATAAAATTCCGCAATTATTCCGCCAATAAGTGGACCAATAAAATATCCCAAATCTGTAAAAGAATCCCAAAGCCCAACAATTTTTCCTTTTTGATGTCCAAATGACAAGTCAACAATAAGCCCATTCAGAGATGGAAGGAACATTGCCGCTCCTATTGAATATAAGGATGCAAACGCAAATAGTAAAACAATATTTTTTGTACTCACAAAAAGAATCAAACTTAAACCAATACAAATCATTCCTGCAAAAAGCACTTTCTTTTTTCCAATTTTATCTGCAATCAGTCCAAACAAATATGAAAATAGAATTCCAGGTATTGAAAAGAATGCCATCAATAGACCTGCGAGAGAAAGTGAAAGACCAAGCCCACCAGATGTACAAAAAAGTGGCTCAAACAAGAAAATAACATTATCTAAAGCCATGAAACTAAAAGAATAAAATAATAGCAATAATCCAAATGAACCAAGATACTTCAACTCTTTTAAATCTCTTATAAAAGCAGAAAATTTAAAACTTTGGGGAATTGCTTTAAGCATAGACCGGTGGTCTGTTTCAGCAATGAAAAATAATATTATCAAAGCAGCAATTCCAAGCATCACTGCATAAATACTTACTATCCCACTATAACCCAAATATAGAAGCAAAGCACCACAGATTAGTGGACCTATTGTTTCCGCAATATCCACAACTTCATTAAACAGGCCATATTCTCTTGACCTTTTGTTGTGGTCTGTATGTGCTGCAAGATAAGCATCACGCGGAACACACCACATTTGGTATGCAATACTCCAAACCAAAATCAATATTGTCAAAACCCAATTTATTTCAAATATAAAAATAAGGGCCGAAGCAATTATTGATAAAATCACACTTGTAAACATTATCTTTCTTCTACTTGTTGCATCAGACAAATTTCCTAATGGCCAATCAAATAAAAGTCCGCCCAAAGCAGTCAATGACAAAAGCAAACCAATTTCAAAATAAGATTTCCCAATACCTTCCAGATATAGTGGCATTACATATTCCAGCATTCTATCTGCTGCAAGCCAAATCAAGGTTGCAAGAAGGATTACCCCAAATTTTGATTTTACAAGATGCCCGTATTTTATAAAATGCATGTACAAAAATGAGCGGCAAGGTTAAAATTCTTTACTAAATTATAATTTCGTCTATAAGGCCTCGCGGATCTTTCTTAAACCATTCTTTCAACTTTGCGTCTAAAAAGAATACCATTACATGTGATTCTGCACCATCAGAATCTGACCCGGCAGATTTAAATTTTACAAACCCATTTTTTTCATAAAATTCTCTTACTTTGCCTTTACAAACCAAAAAAACAGCTTGTTTTTTTTCTCTTTTTGCCAGCCCCTTAATAATATTTAATAATATAGACCCAAGTTTTTGTTTTCTTAGGCCGCTATGCCCATTTCCAGGGTCACCAACATTAAAACTAGATACAAAAAGGAAACGATCTCCATAGAGCTCATCTTTTTCAACCATTGCTTCGCCAATGCCCGCCAGGTCAATATGCCAAAGGCCAAGATGTTCATTCTTGTATACTCGTGTTTTACGGGGAACCATCTCAAGAAGTTCCCCATTTCTTCGTCTTAATTCTTCTACTGCAAGACCATGGACCTCTTTGGCTCGTTCTTTTGTTGTTACGCCCAGTTCCCTTATTGCTCGCTCTGGTTTTCTTGGCTTCATAAAAAAAATAAGAAAGTATTTCTTTATAAATAATATCTGCCATAAAGTCATATATGCAAACACAAGAGATACCAAAATTGTTTTTAGAAAAAGTTACAGAAATACTTCCCGAGAAAGAAATCGATGACTTCAAAAAGGCATTAGTTGAGCCCCCTCTAAAATCATTCAGGGTAAATTCCCTTAGAGCAAGCCCTAAAGAGGTTAAAGAATCATTAGAAGCCAAAGGGTTTAAATTAACACAAATGGAATGGTATAAATACGGCTTTTTTGTTAATGCTTTTGGTGCGTCCTTAGGAAACACTTTAGAACATTTTTTAGGAAAAATTTATGTCCAAGATGCAAGTTCTATGCTTCCAGTAATTCCTTTGGAGGCAGAGGAAGATGAGTCCATTTTGGATCTTGCTGCTGCGCCAGGGTCAAAAACAACTCAAATAGGCATGGATATGAAAAACCAAGGTCTAATTGTTGCAAACGAACCAAACCAAAAAAGAATTCAAGCATTACAAGACAACCTAGAAAGATTAGGAATTATAAATACAGTTATAACAAGAAATGATGGCAGATATTTTAGAAAAATGCCTGAAGCATTTGATAAGGTATTATTAGATGCCCCTTGCTCTTTAGAAGGAACGATGTTCAAAGACGAAAAAATCAAGCACAAATGGGGCCCAAACTTTGTCAGCGGTTCTGCAAAATTGGAATATGAATTATTAAAGGCAGCAATTACTGCAACAAAACCAAAAGGAACAATTATTTATTCTACTTGTACAATTTCTCCAGAAGAAAATGAGTTGGTTGTAAACAGAGTATTAAAAGAATTTGATATTGAAATAAAACCTGTTGAATTTGATGGTGTTAATCAATCAAATGGATTAACAAAGTACAAGGATTTCGAAATAGACAAACAAATTAAGAGGTGCGTAAGAATATGGCCACACAAAGCGAAGATAGGGGCTTTTTTCCTGACAAAAATTATGAAAAAATAGAATATCAGCTATTAAGCAAAAAAGAGGAATTAGTAATTTTCAATTATCTAGAATCTCAGTTTGGAATTCCTAGCAAAGCTTTCAAAGGTTATGAATTTATAAAAAGAGGAAAAGATCTTTGGATTTCCACAAAAAAATCAACACAAGCACTTGCATTTATTAACTCCGGCCTAAAAATAAATACTGTTGGCCTACGAGCTTTACGTAATCCTTTTGATGACAATAAAAAAGCAACAACAAATTTTATTCAAATTTTTGGAAAGCACGCAACAAAAAACCTTTACCAAATAAAAGAATCTGACTTATTATCATATTTGAGAGGGGAAGATCTTGTTCTAAAAGAGCCTCTAGAACGTGGCTACAAAATAATAAAATTTGGAGACGAAATAGTGGGCATGGGTATTTGTTTAGATAATACAATAAAAAACCAAATTCCAAAGAGTAGATTTATAAAAAATTGGAACCTAAAGAATATTTAGATATTTAAAAAGTGGTTGTTTATGGGGGAGTTATTTAGAAAGATAGCTAGAAGACTTAGAAAGCCAAATTTAGAAATACATATTGATAGAGAAACAGAACATACAAAAATGCCTGCAAATTCTTTTGTAAGAAAACAAGCAAGGGCAACAGAAACTGCGGTATACAGAGCAAACGGAATAGTTTCTGCCATGGGCACAGGGCATGGTACAGAATCTACTAATATGTACCGTTTAGAAAAAATTGAAAACAAGGTATTTTTTAATAGCCCAGATGCACCACCAGTTTTATTATCTAAAGGAGTACATTATATTTTCGGGGCATCTGGCCTTATTGTATGGGATGGAAAAACAAGATTAGTTATGTCCCAAAATGTAGTAAGAATTAATAAAAGTAAAGTTGCACCTGTTGAAAGTGTATTTTTTGTTGACAGCAATGGCGGTCTCCACATAAAAAGATTCAATAGAGGTTGGCACGACCAGACAAAGAGAGATATTTTAGAGACTGTTGGTAAAGCATCATATACTAGTGGAAGCCCGTTAAGGCAGATAGCAGGAAAACTTGCAGAATTTACAGAAAAATCAAAAGTTCAGATTGTTGAGAACTCCGGGGTAGTATTAAACCACGACCACATAGATGCAAAAACGCTAATTCTTGAAAGCCCAGTTATAGCAAAAACAAAAAGCGGTTTCGTGCTAAAAGTGGGGGATACATTAGAACCATTAAAAGAGGGGGCAACATACGTATTTGGAAGATTTGGCCTCTTTGAACTTGGGTCAACAGTGAATGCAAGAAATAGAATTACAGAAAGGATGTCAAATTTAGGCACAGCAGAGATATTTTCAAGAATAGAATCAATATTCTTAGTTCACAATGAAAGGGTTTATCTTTTAACCTATTAATCAATTGAATAATGCCCTTTCTTTGTTTTTATTTTTTTTCTTTTTGCTTTTTTTACAATATAATGTACGCTACTTTTTGGCATTCCAATTTTCTTTTCAATTTCTCTATAAGAAAATCCAGATTTGTATAAAGATATTGCTTTTGCCAACAGTTTAGGATCTGCTTCTATTGGTCTTCCCCTTATTTTTTCAATTATTATTTTTATCTTTTTTTGGTGTATTAAGATTTTTGTCTGCTCAGACAGCCTAGACAAAGTTGATTTTGACATATGTATTTTTTTCTTCTTTGAAAAGTGTGACCTAAATTCTTTAAAAGAAACAGGCCTCACCAAATGAACTTCATCTTTAGTCTTTTTTGCTTTCCTCAAAACTTCCTTCATAATAATCCCCGCAACAGTTATTTTAGTTCAAAACAATCTAAATCGTTTCCAAATACAATATCTTTAGACTTTATTTTCTTTTTTGTTTTTTCCAAGTCTTCTAAATACCTATTACTATAATTAAACAGAACTAGTTTTTTTACTTTTGCTTTTTTTGAGATTTTTATTACATCTTCCATTACTGAGTGCTTTGTCTGCTTTGCTCTCTTTTCTTCTTCTTTCATAAAGCAAGACTCATGAAACAAAATATCTGCATTGCCGATAAATTTTTCATAGCCCTTATCATAAGTATCAACAATATACCCAATCTTCTTTCCAATTCTGCCTTTGTTATAATCCATTACCATTTCCGGCTTTATTTTCTTTCCATTATAAGTTACTGTTTTCCCATCTTGTAATTGTTTATATAATGGCCCAGGCGGAAGAAGTTTCTCTGCTTTTTTTCTATTAAATTCCCCTACCTTGTCTTTTTCTTTCATAATAAATCCATAATTCAATATTCTATGAATAAATTTTTTCGCATAAATTTCTACTTTTTCATTCTCAAAAACTTTCCCCTCGCTCAGATCTTTGTAATTTATTTTAAAAGAGTGTCCAATATTCATCAAATTTAAAATCTCTGAAACTCTTTGCTTAATTCCTTTTGGCCCAAATATATTCAATGGGCTTTGCCTTTCTGATAATTCCATTGTTGCAATAAGCCCAGGAATTCCCAAAATATGGTCTGCATGAAAGTGGCTCAAAAAAATAGAATCTATTTTCATAAAGCTTATTCCAGATTGCATTATTCTCATCTGTACTCCTTCACAGGCATCAAATAAGTAAACTTTTGCCTCATTCTGTACAAGCATACAAGAAGTAAAATTCTCAGTAGTCGGCTTGCTAGATACACTTCCTAATAATACCGCTTTCATCATTTATTATCACTCTTCAAATATTTCAAATAATTTTTCAAATACCAAGCCACAAAATGTAGTTCATTATTTTCTACATTAGACTTTTCCAAAGCATTATAGTATCCACGTCTATTTTTGTAATCTATTATAAATAAAGGATATCTAAATCTATTTAAAACTGCATTCATCATAAGCCTTGAAATTCTTCCGTTTCCGTCTCCAAAAGGATGCACAGACACAAATTTAAAGTGTACTAAAGACGATAAAATAATTGGATCTAGTTTTTGTTTATTTTTTTCATACCATTTAAAAAAATCCTTAAGTTCAAAGTCAACCTCATTTGGTCCAGGGGGGTTAAATTTGGATCCTGAAATCCACACAGGATAAGTTCTAACTTTCCCTGCGATATCCCCCTTGCTTTCAGTAAATAAAAATTTATGCCAATATAAAATGCTTGAGTAACTTACGTCTTCTTTTGATTCAATTATTTTTAAAAATAGTTCTTGGTGTTTTTTTGCTTCAATTACATCTGATATTGGTTTACGATCTGGCAAGATATTATCTTCTATTGCGTCTTTAGTATCTTTAATGCTTAGTGTGCTGCCTTCAATTCTATTTGTATTATATGTAAACTTAATTCCAAATTGAAATAAGTTCTTCTTTTCTACAGAGAGCGGCATATTTTTTTCTTCTTTTTTTATTTTTTCCTTAATCCGAACTATTTCCTTAAATACATCAGCATAAACCTCTTCAAAAAAGGCATATTTTCTAAATTCTAGGTCTCCAGGCAGTACTTTTCCAAGATATAGGTCATAGTTTTTGTACTCCTTCCCTTCCCTTCTGGTATGATGTAAATAATATACTTTGCCTTTTCCAATCCCTTTAGTAACTAATTGCATATTATCAATACCACACAAACAGTATAAAAAGGTTTCTTTTGCGCAAATGTGTGGTATTTAATTTATATTCTATTTCGTTCTTCTTTGTAATATGGTTAATGTTTTTGATACTTCTGCGATACTAAACAATTTCGGGCCAATAGAAACAGAGGCTTATATTACAAATTCCGTTATCTCAGAAATAAAGGATTTCGAATTCAGAACCAAATTAAATAATGCAATCTCTATAGGAAAACTAAAAATCCAAGACCCTTCTGAGGAGAGCGTAAAAAAAGTAAAAGAAATCAAGAAAAAGAACAAGCTAAAACTTTCCGAAACAGACATAGAGGTTATTGCTCTTGCCTTAGAAAAAAAAGCCACTTTACACAGTGATGATTACAATCTTTTACATGCTTGCAGGATTCTGAATCTAAAAACAGAGAAAATAATTAGGTAAAGACAATTCATTCTATTTGTAAATATTCGAACTTCTTGTTTTCATAATTCTTTAAAACCACTTTGTCCTTACTAATAGAAACTACATATTCTGGCAACAGAGGGATCTTTCCCCCACCACCCGGAGCATCAATAACATAATTCGGAACACACAACCCAGATGTATGGCCCCTTAACGCCTTGTATATCTCTAATCCTTTTTGGACTGTAGTTCTAAAGTGATTTGTTCCCCTTACCAAATCTGCTTGATAAAGATAATATGGCCTTACCCTCATGTTTATCAGCCCTTGAACCAATTCTTTCATTACTGCAGGGTCGTCATTTACCCCCTTCAGCAAAACAGTTTGATTTCCCATAGGAATCCCAGAATCTACTAGCATCCCGCAGGCTTTTCTGCTTTCGGGAGTTATTTCAGAAGGATGGTTAAAGTGGGTGTTTATGAACAGAGGGTGGTATTTCTTCAGCATTCTACAAAGCCCCTTTGTTACTCTCTGTGGCAAAACACAGGGCATTCTAGTTCCAATTCTTATTATGCTGTTTTTTCTTTTTTTCAGAATGTTATAAACGTTCCTTATTATTGTTTCAAGCTGTTTATCACCTAACATTAGTGGGTCTCCACCAGACAAAATTACATCCCTTATTTCAGAGTGGTTTTTTATATAAATTATTGCTTCAGAAATCTCTTTTGGGGTTGGATTCTTTTTCGGGTGCCCAACCTTTCTCTTTCTAGTACAAAACCTACAGAACATTGCACATTGGTTTGAAACTCTAAATAATAATCTATCCGGATATCTATGTGTTACTAAAGAAGGAACCCCTTTTCTTTGCTGGTGATCTGGCTCTTCACAGAGAGGGTCTTCTTCGCCAACATAATCTTGTAATTCCTTCACATCTGGAACACATTGCTTGTAGATCGGGTCTCCTTTTTTCTTTACCAAAGATAGGTAGTAAGGATTAATCATTGCAGGGTAATTATCACAGACTTCAGAAATTTCATCTTTAGATAAATTCAAAGAATTAGCAAGGGCCGTAGGAGTACTGACGCTATCGCGTAGAATAGTTCTCCAATCGGTTTTTTTTGCCAAACCGAGGGGAGGCTTTTTAACTTTTAACGATCCCTCATCTTCTTCCATTGTTGAGTGTCACTTCTTTAATGTTATATTAAACACACTATTTAGGAGTATATATTTTTTTCTATTCTCTGCAGGTATTTTGAACAATTTTTAGATAAGTATAAAAAGCTTAAAGATTAATATATATTGAAAAATCAGGTAATAATTATAGGGGGCTAAATATGCATAGAGTTCTTAGAGTAGGAAAAAATACACACGGCTTGAAATTGATTGGTGCTTTTATATTTTTCATTGGTATATTCGGAATCTTAGCAAGCATAGGGAGTTTAATCCAGATGTGGACTGTTTCTGATCATCTAGACAGATGTTACACAGATCTTGGAGAAAATTATATTTTAGATTGTAAGCAAGCTGCTTTCAATGATACAGGATTAATGCTATATCCAAATCAAGTATATTTCAATAGTAACCAGATGATTCAGCTAGCATTAAAACCAATGGCTTGTTTATTCGGTTGGATAGTAGTGTTCATATTAGGAATAATGATTTACAGGTTTGGACACCATCTGATGCCTTTACCAAAACCATTAGAAAAAGGTAAATTAGGCAAACCAAGGAAAAAAGGACTATAAAATTATCATAATGTCCTCTTCTTTTTTATTTTTTAATTATTAAATTCTCTTTTTATAATGAAAAATTAATCAAAATAAGGAAAAAATTTATATATGCTCGTGCAGTATATAAATTAATTGCTTGTGATGACACATGGGATTGAATGGATTTAGTTATTTAGATTTCAATGTTAAACTTGTTGATCCACAACTATTACTTGACTATGCTGCAATGAATTATTTTGCTGCAAAAACCATTGGCTTCACAGCCTTAAAAAAAGAATATGATATTTGGCTTGATTCTGCTATGCCTGAAGAAACTCAGGAACGAAATTTAAAACATGAAGTTATCGAATTTAGTTTAATGAAATTTAATTGCTTTACATATTGGCAAGCACATAAAATTGCAACTGCTTGTGAACAGTATAATCATGACTGGGTGTCACTGTTTTATGAAGAATGCAAGCAAAAGGCCGAATTTTCAGAGTCTTTTTGTGTTATAAGACCACCGGATCAACTTTAGGTATTCTTTTCTTCCTTTCACAATATCTATTTTTCTTATTTTCTCATTTTTTGAGTGTGCATATTTTGCTTGCCCAGGCCCAAATATAAATGCCTTACAATTCCAAAAGCCCATTTCCGTAAAATAAGGCAAAACTATTTTCTTATTTTTGAAACTTTTCAGAAAGCCAGAATCTGTTATTTTGTATTCATAGCAATTTATTATTTGTAATTCCAGGCCTTTACAAATCTCATTCAAGTCATTTAATATTATCTTACTATCGCAAGCAAGCCTAAAAGAAATACTTGCTTCCGCATAATCTGGCACAATATTTGAGGCAACCCCCCCAGATATTTTTCCAATATTTAATGTAGTAGGTCCTAACTGCGGACTTGTAGGCAAGATCATTTTCTGTATTTTTTGTAATACATCCAAAAGTTTTGAGATAGCTGAGTCTCCTTTCTCTGGTGTTGCAGAGTGTGCTGTTTTTCCTCTTGCAATTATTTTTGCGGAAATAATTCCTTTTTGTCCAACTACAAAATCAAAATTTGTTGGCTCACCTACGATCATAATTTCTGGATTTACAAGATTTATTGCCTTTTTCACTCCTGCAAAATCAGTTTCTTCCCTCACAGTAAACAAAATTCCAAAATCTTTGACCCCCTCTTTAGCAGCATCAATTCCTGCACAGAGCATAGAAGCCATTAGACCTTTTGTATCACAAGCCCCACGCCCATACAAATATCTTTCGTTTTCTTTTACTTCAAAAAAGGGGGCCACAGTATCTATGTGAGTATTAAGAATCAGCTTTGGTTTCCCAATATATGCAAAAATATTAAATGAATTCCCCACTTTTTGTTTTTTTATTTTAAAGTAAGGCCTTAAGAGATTTACAATATAATTCCCTATCTCCAGTTCGTTCCCAGAAACAGAGTTTATTTTCAGTAACTCTCTTGCCAGTTGTATTTCATCCATACCTCTTTCAAGGCAGAAAAGGCATTTAATGAACTGTAACATTTGTTACGAACCTTTAAAATTATTTGTTTCATCTAAACCTATCGTCCAAGAATCTCAATAAAATCTTTCTTAAAACTTTCTCTATTAATTTTTTCTACAACTAGAATGTTTTTTTCTTTCTTTACCCTTTTTCTCAATTCTAGAACACACATCCCACTTGTAAACTCACCCTTAGTCTCAATTACTAAATCGTAGATTTTAGTTTTTGCGGAGTCAGGGTTAATCAAATAATATACAGTCAGAGGATCATACATTAATGCCCCTCTCACGCCTGCATCCGCAGTTATATTTTCTATGTACGGGCCCATCATTTTCAAAACTGGCCCCCGTATTTTTTGGTTTTTTATTTTCTTGAAATCATCTAAAGACAATTTAATCCTATTACAAGCATCTAAAGGCACAATTGTTTTTTTCACAGGAAATCTAAACACAATATCTGCTGCTTCGGGATCTACAAAAAAATTAAATTCTGCAACCCTGTTTTTGTTTCCAGGAACTTTTATTGCTCCGCCCATAGCCACAATTTCTACTACTTTTTTCATAACATCTGGATCTCTCTGAATTGCCCTTGCAATATTTGTCAAAGGGCCCAAAGTTACTAAAGTTATTTCTTCAGGATTTTCTTTTACTAATTTTAAAATCATATCCACTGCATTATTTGTTAGTTCTACTTCCCCTTCTGGATCTATTCCCGCAAGTCCACTTTCCCCATGCACTACTGCTTTTATTAATTCTCTTTTTATTGGCTTTTCGGATCCAGAGTATAGAGGGATTTTTGAATCCAAAAGATCTAAAACATATTTTGCATTTCTTGTTGTTTTTTCAATTGTTGTATTTCCTGCAACAGTAGTAATTGCAAGAATATCAAACATCCGACTTTTTTCTGCAAGCATTATTGCTAAGGCGTCATCATGTCCTGGATCCGTGTCAATTATTATTTTTTTCATAACAGTTCCTCGACCAGTTTCATCAATTCTTTTGTATCCTTAACTTCGTAATCTGCAGATTTACTTTTTCCAACAATTATTGTTTTTATCCCAATATTCTTTGCGGGAATTATATCTGAATGTTCTTGATCTCCAATAGAATAAGTATTTTCTGGTTCAGATTTAAGCATTTTTAGAGCATTAATAAATACAAGAGGATTTGGCTTTCTAATATCTGGTTCCCCAGTTATTAAATTATCACCAACATAGTCCACTATTTCTAAATAAGTTAATACCTTTTTTGCCCAGGATTTTGGCGCAGTGGTTAGTATTAATGATCTGTCCTTAATCTTAGCATAAAACTCTGGAAGTCCTTTTGTTTTTACTATATGCTTTTCAGGATCCAAGCTAAATACTTTACTTAAATACTCATACCTGTCTATCCCGTGGACTTTTTCAAAATATAAACTATATTCCCCATTAAAGTCTCTGACCGCAACAGCCAGTTCTTTATCAATTCTTTCTCTATTAAAACCCATTTTTTCTCCAAGATAAGAATAGATGTTCTTTTTTAAATCACTGTAAAAACCGGTATCATAAAACTTTCCAGGAATAGCATCTTTGAAATTATACAGAGTCCCGTCCATGTCAAAGATGAATTTGTTCATACTTAAATCCAGAGTGATTTCTTTTAAAAGCCTGCGTAACCCCAGTTACACCCATTTAAAAACCTTTGTAGCCCCATATTCTTCATATTTTATGTATACGGAGGGTGATGCAATCATGAGTAACAAGAATTTAATATCAAGATATTTCGCAGAAGGAGCTAATTCATATTGTTGGCATCACTCTGAAGGACAATTCTAGAACAGACCTAATTTGTTCTCTATATGCTGATGGTTTTAGTACTAGAGACATAGCAAGCGCTTTAGGAATCTCAAATATGACTGTGTTCAGAGAACTAAGAAAGGCATGAACCAATTTCTTTGCCTAACTAGGGCGATTCTTGCCCTACTTTTATATTTTATTCTTTTAAAGTATTCCTAAAACCGTTTTTTATTTTTGTTTTTGCCCCTGGATATTTTTTCTTAAGTTCCTTACCTTCTTGAAGCCTGTCCAAAAATACAGCCAAAGCAGCAATCTCAGAGTGTGGCTGATTCCCAACAGCAACATTGTAATCTGCAATTTTGTAAACTTCTCCAGGAACTTTCTCTGCGCCCACAAAAATAAGAATCTTTTTTTCTTTTCTCAGTTTTTTAAAATAAGGCTCAAAATCAGGAAGATTTACTCCAAACATGGTAAGGTGGACTATTTTAAATCCTTCTTCTTTCTTTTTTGTCAGGTAATCAACAAAGTCTTCAGCATATTCTACTTTAAACTTTCCACCCCATTGTCCAACTGTTTTTTGTAAGGATTTTTCAAAAGAGTCATCTCTTTGCCCATAGTAAACTAACTTATCTGCTCCAAAAACTCTCGAAACAAGAGCACAATGGGTTGTAACCCTTATATCTCTAAAGGCCCTATGCCCATACCTAAAAACAATTAGCATAAAATCACTCAAATAAACCTTGTAAAGCATCTTTTTCAAATAGAACTAAATCTTTATATCCTTGCCCAGTTCCTAAGAATAATATTGGCTTCTTAAAGAAAATATTAAGAGAAAAAGCTGTCCCGCCTTTTGAATCTACGTCTGCTTTTGTAATAATAAAGGCATTAACTCCAATTTCTTTTTCAAATTCCTTAACTTGGTTTACAACTGCCTGCCCAGCAATAGATTCTGCAACATAAATCACTAAATCTGGATTTATTACTCTTTTCATTTTCTTTAGTTCATTCATTAAAGAAGAATTTGTTTCTTGTCTTCCCGCAGTATCAATTAAAACATAATCAATATTTTTATTTTTTGCAAAAGTTACAGCATCAAAAGCAATAGAAGTTGGGTCACTACCATAATTCCCTGCAATAATTGGTACTTTTAAATTATTTGCATGTTCTTTCAACTGCTCTATAGATGCCGCCCTAAAAGTATCGCCTGCTGCCATTACAACGCTCTTTTTGTTATCTAAAATCATCTTTGCAAGCTTTGCAATAGTTGTTGTTTTTCCGCAACCATTTGGGCCAACGAATAGTATCTTTGCTGGTTTTGCAGATAATGAAAATAATGTACCTTTATCTAAAGTAACTAACTCAAATAGAGTTTCTAAGAATTTTTCTTTTATTTCAGAATCTAGATTCTTTTTCTTTTCAATTCCTAACTTCAATTTTCCAATAAAATTATTTAAAATAGAATCAAGTATTTCAACAGAAAAATCACTTTGCAATAGAACAATTTCAAACTTTTCTTTTATATCTTTTAAATCATTTTCAGATAAAGATATTTTTTCAGAAAAAAGAGATTTTAATTTTGTTTTAAAAGAAGGGGCAGAAACTAGTTCTTTTTCTTTGCTGCCATGTAGGTTGTCAACAACTTTATCCTGTTTTTCCTTTGCTTTGGTTTGAGTTGGCTCTTCTTTGTTTAGTTGTGGTTTGTCTTTGTTTTCTGTTTTTGGTTCTTCTACCTTTTGCTCTTTAGGTTCTTCCTTTGGCTTTATTTCTTTTTGTTTTGGTTTTTCCTTTTCTTTTTTTATTTCTTTTACTGCTTTAACTATTTCTTCTTTCTTTTGTTCCGCCTTTATTTCTTGCTTAGGTTCTTCTTTTGGAACAACCTTTGTTTCTTCTGGTTTTTCTGCAGGAGTTTCTATAACTTCTTTTTTTGATTTTAATACGTCTGCAACTTTTGAAAATGCAGACTTAAGCAACTTGAACATTTCTCCGCCCCGCAGATCTTTCTATTTTACTTCTTTGCTTCTTTTACTGCTTTTTCAACATTTGAAAGGTAGAAATAAAGCTTATTCAAATTTTCTGTTAATTCTCCTTCTTGTTTTATTAAAAATTCATATTCTTTTTGTAAATTCAATCTCTTTGAATCCAATACTTTCTTTATTTCTGAAAACTCTTTATCTATTAAAATATCGTTTCCAATTTGGAATAATGCTTTCTTTGTGTTTTCAGGGAATTTTAATGAAACAAACACCCCATTTCCCAAATTTATCATTCCTTGCTCATCAGTGTTATTTTGTAGAGCATCAACATTAGCCAAAGTTGCATCCAAACCAAGAATTCCTTGTTCAACTTGTGCTTTTCTTTGTAATACTTTATTCAAATTCTGTCTACTTATCTTGACTATATTCTTTGCCATTTCTGGAGTCATTTGTATTTGTCTTACTTGTTTTTCTGGTTTTTTAGTTTCCTTAGTATCAGCCATAATCCCACCTCAAATATCATTTTCTAAAGATTTCATCCAATCTCATTATTTCATATCCAGTTGTCTTTTCACCAACTATTAAACCTTTAGTATTAACTAGCAACCCATTTGAAACAAACCCGTCACCATAATTTACAGTTGCAACATTTCCATCAACTTTAAACAAGTTTTTTATTTTTTCAAAATCTTTTTCACTAACACTAGAACTTACTGCAAAAGCCTCGTCAGTTGTAGCTAAAACACTCCCAACTAAATCTGTTCCTGCAACATTAAAAGAATCAAAATCCAAAGAATAGAACTTTGATATTTTTTTATTATCTGCATCACTTATTATTTTGCTCAATAAAGCTGCATTTTTATTTACTGAAATCAAATTCCCAACTGCGTGGTAAGCATTCAATCTCAAAGTTTTCAATCCAAGGTCTTCTAAATACTTAATCTCTTTATCTGTTGTAATATTAGATACAATCGCTTTCTTACCATATATTTTTGAAAGGCTTCCAAGCAAGTTTGTTTCCCCAAGGCTTGTTTTTATTACCTCAACCCCAAAGACATCTTTTATTATTCCTTCAAACTTAGCAGATGCATCCAATGGCAATAGTGCAATGTTCTCTGAAATTGAACAAAAAATTCCTATTGTTGTATATGACTTAAAATTAGTCTTCTTTATAATCATAAATATCACAAAAAAGAGGCTGCGACAAAAAAATTTGTCACAACACCTACTTGCCTTAATTTAACGCCCTTATTCTTTCTTCTTTGCTTCTTTTTTAGGGGCTTTTACTTTTGGTTTAGCATCTTCTTTTGCAGGCTCTTTCTTTACTTCTTCTTTTTTATCTTCTTTCTTTGGCTCTGCTTTCTTCTCTTTAGCTTCCTTCTTTTCTTTACCTTTTTCTAAGTAAGCTTTCAGCTCTGGAGAGTTTGCCAAAAATAGTCTTGGCACTTTTTCCATTAAAACAGTCATATCAACTTGTGTTGGGCTTTCTGCTTTTCCTCTTTTCCAAACAAAACTGTTTACGCTGTTGTCTAAAGCATAATCTTTAGTTCTCAAGTGCTTTTCGATTTCTTTTCTTAAAAATCTAATTGCAAATGTTGCTCTTCTTTTTCTATGCTTTCCAACTACATTTATTCCAACTTTAATATTCTTTGTATCTACCACAATAATCACACCCTAAATCCTTTGGTTCTAGTATTTCCCAATAACTCGGTCATACTCGTGTCCAAACTCAGTTCTTCTCCAGTGTCTTTTTCCTTTTTTATTCCAGATTCTTTTTCCGGATTTCATCATAACCCATACTGGGGCACCAGATACTCCTGCTTTCATTTTCTTTCTTTGTGAAATTAAATATTCCTTAATACCTGAATCTTTCATCTTTATCACTTCTTCTCAGACTTAATTATAGTATAAGCCACCTTATCCAAATAAGTTCTACCTGCTTGAGTTATTGTTCTTCCTTTATCTGTTTTCTTTAAATAGCCTAATTTCTCAAGATCCTGAACACAATGTCTTGCTATAGCCCCAGATCCTTTACAAAAGTGCTCTGGCTCTACTCCGTAGTTCTTCTTTCCACCATAAAGAATAGTCAATACATTTGTTGTTATTGTTCCTTTTACATAAAACTTTCTAAAAACAGCAGCCAATCTAGAGTAGTACCAGTCTATATCTTGTGGTGACCTTTCTTTCATCTTTCCTGTTTTTGCAAAAACAGTAAACTTTGGTGCTTCTACCTTTTCCTTAAGTTCTTTAGCCACAGCAGCTATAAGCTTACTGTGATGTACGTCATAAACACTAACCATTTTTATTCACCTTTTATCAAAAAATCCAATTATCTTATGAAATGTCTTAATCTTAAAGAAGTTTCGGTTCGGAAAAACTTGCTTTGTGATTAGATATATTATTATAGAAGGACATTGCTTTAAAAAAGTTACCTTTTGGCAAAGGGGGCTTTGGGAGGCTATTTTCGAAGTAATTTAAGGTAAAAACGGTGAAAAAAGGCATTATAGTATGATAATTATTAACTAAGTTGTTTTTAAAGCTATTCCATCCAATATATTTTATGGTTCAACTTCTAAAAAAGTTAATGCCTAAAAAAGTAGAGGAGTGCACACAAGACAAGATTTATATTACAAAATACTGGCACAGCTTTATTCTAATTAACTTCTTTGACAAAACAATTCTTTTTGATCCTTTCTTTGGAAGCAATGCCCCAGATAATTTTGAGGCAGCAGAAAAATTAGAAATAACAAAAGAAGCAATTCCAAAACTAGATGCAATTTTTATTAGCCACGAGCACTTTGACCACTTTGACAAAGGTGCAGTTGAATTTTTAGCAAAAAGGGATAATTGCCCAGTTATTGCACCATCATTAGTAACAAACCAATTAGATCTTGAAAACTCACAAAAAAGAACAATAAAAATAGATGATAAAATAAAGGTCGCAAATATGGATGTTATCGTAGTTCCTGCACAACACCCACAATCCCAGTATAGTGTTGGATTTTTATTAAAATACCAAGAAAAAGACATATATTTTGCAGGTGATACCTACGACCAAAACATAGATGTAAAAGTAGATATTGCAATCCTTCCTTGCGGAGGAGTTTTCACAATGGATATTTTTGAATTCGTTGCTTTTGCGAGGAAAACAGAACCCAAAGTAACAATACCTATGCACTACAACACATTTTCTCTAATAAAAACAAATATGGATAAACTCAAAGAAAGAGCTTCAGAGAAGTTAAAAAATACAAAACTAATTGTCCTAGATAACTGTAAAAAAACAGAAATAAAAATATAAAAACTTACAAATTAACATGGCCCATGATAAGGCAATAAATCCCTGGATCTATAATTTTCCAAATCATTATTCAGTTTATTAATTAATTCACTTTTTATTTGTTCTGATGTAGGATAATGAGAAATCATTCTTCTGAAAAATTCTTTACAAAAAGTCATATTTGCATATTGGCTTTTGCTTCTTGTTATTCTAGTAGTATAATCTCTTACAAATGCATTATAGATACTACCCACAGAATTCCAGTCAACTAAGTGTTGTTCAGCTATTGAAAAATCAACTAAACACAAGCGCCCATTATGGATGTGAACGTTGCTTGTAGTCACATGCCCGTGCTCTACACCTAAAGCATGCATCTGCCCAATAATGTCAGCTACTGGCATAAACATGGCTCTTAATTTTGCATTATTTGCCCTTATCGTAGCCTTGGCAAAAGATTCACCAGCATTTAAAAAGCCCATTGGCCCACGTTCACGACCGCCGGCAGTTTTTAATTTAAAATCAAAAGGCATTTCTGTAAATATTCCAGCTTTCCTTAACTTATCAATTATATCTAATTCTTTTTGAGTTACATTTTTCACAAAAATAGTCACATTTTTTTGCCCAAGGCATTTTTTTGTACCTTTAGCAAGAAGTGCCAACCGCCTTCTAGCAATATCTGGTGGATCAGTTTCTAATTTCCACTGAACCATATCTCTACGTTCTTTAGTCTGCCAAATACTTACATCTTTCCCCCTGAGTTCTATACATTTAGGGGCAACATATTGTTTTTTTGTTGCAATTTTTTGTGGCTGTTTTCTAGGCATAATATAAAAATAGAGTAAGGGATTAATATACCTTACTTCTAAACTCTTATCTTAATTATTTCTTATCCTTCTTTTCAGCATCTTTTTCTTGTTTCTTTTGTTCTAACTCGAACTTAGCTTTAAGTTCTTCTAACTTTGCTGAAACAATCTTCTCTTGCTTATCAATAGTCTTTAATCTCAAGTCTAAAGACTTTTTAGTTTCTTCTAACTCTTTTACCAAATCTGCCTTTGGTTTCTTTATCAAAACTAATCCCAAATTCTTGTAACCATGTGTTTCCTTGCTTTTATTTAACTCATCTATGTTTTCTTTTATTTTATCCATCATTCCTTTTATGTTCATAGTTTGAGCATTAAGCATATTCATCTGGTTACTATAGTTATTAAATTCCATTATTTCTTTTTGATCCATAAATTATTCACCTCTTCTCCGAATAAGTATTATTTATTAATGCAAGCTTCTGCAAAAGAGAGTTCATATTTGCTCTTAAAGCAACATAATCTTTTGCTTTTGTTACTATCTCCAACCCGTCTTTCTTCAGGTTGAACTCAGTTTTTGTTCTACTATTAATCTCTTTCTCCTGAGTTATTATTTTATATATATCTTTAAAATTCTCAGTTATAAAAATCTTCATTTCAGGCATTTTTCCACCACTTTTTCTACCTTAAAACTCAGATATGTATCTTTTCCTTTTTTTATTTTTATTATTCCCTTATCATCAATTATCTTTGCGTCTACTTTTTCATTTTCTGTCCCCAGATATTTGAAAAAGTCTTTGTTTTCTTTGTCTTCCAATTCTATTTCATATTTAGGGAACTGCATCTTCTTCTCAGAAAGCTTGTAATAAGTAATTTTGTATTTTCTTTCTTGTTTAAAAAATCCATTTTTGCTTGTGTAAATTATCAAAGATCCCGGATTTCCTTTAAATTCAGATACAACAATCAACTTGTCATATCCTTCATACTCCAAATATTCTGCAAGTTCTTTTACTGATGTTTTCCCTCTAACAAAATATTTAGTATTAAAGATTGGACAAACCTGCCTAACAAACTTTCTCAGGTTTCTTCCTGGCTTTCTTGAAGTTGTAATCAGATTAGTCATAAAAATCAATAAAAAAAGAGAGTTATATTGCTTTTACAGACTTTGCAAATCTTTGTCTCTTTTTCTCTATAACTCTAAAGGCGCATTGTGGGCATCTTACTTCACCATCTATTAAAGACTCGAATTCTGCCCCGCATCTTATGCATTTATAGACAACCATTATTCCTCACTCTCTTTAGCTTTTTCTTTTTTTTGCTTTTTTTCTTTTTTGTCTACTTTTTCCTCTTTTTCAGCCTTTTCTTCTTTTTCGCCTTTATCTTCTATCTTTGTTTCTTCTTCCAAAAATACTTCTAATTCTTTCACATTTTTCTTTGCCATTGAGCTTCTTATTGTTTTTCCTATTCTTGTTTCAACTTCGTATGCTCCACCAGCAAATTTCTTTTTACAGTAAAGGCATTCATATATCCCTGAAGCTTCTCTTGTCACTTTCTTCATTCCACAAAAAGGACAAACTAGTTTCTTGAATTTATAGCCTTGTGTAACATTATCGTATTTTCTTCTTATTTTTCTTCCATATTTTGATCCAAATCCGGATGATATTGTCATGTTTTCACCTTTTATAACTTTTCAAAAATTTTCCTCATTTCTTTATACTTCTTCTTTGATGTTTTTATTATCTCTTTCAATTCTTCTTGTGTGAAGAACCCTTTTTCACCTTTTTGTAATGCACAAATGTTCAAATTATCATCTATAGCAATAGATAATCTTGCCTCTGTTGCATAATCTTCATTTAAATCAGGGTCCAAAATTATTTTATTACTTATCTTTGAATATGTGTTAAGCACAGGCAGCTTTTCTAGCTTCAAATTTCCTGCATATTCCCCTTTAATTTGGTTAAAATCTTCATCTATTTTTGGTATTTTTGTTGTTTTCAAAGCCGCCATTGCTGCTATTTGGCATGCGTCGAACAAATTCCCATCGTGGTTCATAACATAAATATCTACATATACAAACCAAGCTTTCTCCTTGGGAACAAGCAAAAGCTTCTTGAAATCTATTGTTTTTGCTTCTCTTATACCCCTATCAACAACTCTTGATAATTCAATTGATGTTTCGCTTGGAGGACCAGCATAAAACTCTGGAGCACCAATTGGGCTCAATTCTACACCAACTGTGATTCCACCTTCTTCAGGGGTATCAGGATAAGGTGTGCCTATTTCCAACTTAGTTCCAGCATAGATCATTGTCTTTCCTAAAGTTACTTTTGCCGATCCTGCTGCATTTTTCAATATTCCAGTCTCAATCTTTATTTCTCTGTATTCATCATCTTTTCTATTGTTTGTTCTTATTCCTTTTTCGATTCTTCCTTTTACCATTTCAATATCATAAGAATAGTCTATCATCTATATCACTCCTTTAAAGCCTTAAATTTTGACTTTAAAGCCTCAATTTGCAGTTTTTTTACTTCTTGGCATTTTTCCTTTGCTATTTTTATTGCCTTGTCAAATTCGTCCTCGCTTAGGATCCCATCTGCCTGAAGCAATACAATCTCTTCACTCCCAGGAAGCATTGCAAATGCCATATCTACCGCATCTTCTGCATCTTCTTCGTATTTATTTAAGTCTGCAATTATGTTTCCGTTTGCTTTTCCAACTGCAACCGCAGTAACTAAATCTTTCATTGGAATTCCTGCATCAGCTAAAGCAACTGAAGAAGCTGTTAAAGCAGCAACTCTTGTTCCTGCGTTACTGTCCAATATTTGAACATAAACATCTATTACCATTCCAGGGAATTCTTCTAATAAAACTGCGTGAG
The DNA here is from genome assembly GCA_028710695.1 of Candidatus Iainarchaeum sp. Taxonomy (GTDB): domain Archaea; phylum Iainarchaeota; class Iainarchaeia; order Iainarchaeales; family 0-14-0-20-30-16; genus JAQTTP01. The sequence goes on along the minus strand of JAQTTP010000001.1, from coordinate 157,577 downwards.
ACAAAGCCTCTCCAACAACTTTTGAAATTTCTATATCTCGCCTTCCTGGCTTAGGATTCTTTCTTTCTGGCACTGAAAATGGCGCCATTCTGTAGATAAAATTTATTTTTCCTCTTTGTGAATCTGCTAAATGCTTTGGAAGCATTTCTTTTGGGCCATATACTGCCACAATCATTTTATTTTGACCCCACTCTAAATATGCGGAGCCATCTGCTCTCTCAATTACTGAGGGAACAATTTTTATTGGTCTTAACTCATTCATTTCTCGTCCGTCAACTCTCTTCTTCACCATATATACACCTTTATTTTTTAACATTCATTTTATCTAAAACTTCACTTACCTTATTAGTCAAATTATCCTCATGACTGTAATCTTCAATAAATTTTATTATCTCTTTCACTTTTTCTATATTATTTCCAATTACATAAACAATTCCATTTAATCCAATTATGATTTTTGTATTTGTTTTTGTTTCTATCAAAGTTTGCATAGATTTATTTTTTCCAATAAGTCTTGCAACTTTTTTTGGATTTACTTTTACTGCTTCTCCATTTGCTAATTTACTAATTACTTCTAATTCAACGTCTCTAACTTCGTTTACACCGTTTACTCTCATCAAATAAACATCATATAATTTTGCACTATTTGCTCTCTTAAACAAAACACCTTGTTTGTAGCTGTTTATGTCCAATAAATACACAAAATTATCTTCTTCTAAAACAACACCAATTATATTGTCACTTTCTTTTGGAATATATTTTCCAGTTATTGGGATTACTTTTATTCCATCGTCTTTATACAAAATTCCTAAATACTTGGAATAAACTTTCCCATCTTTTTTATAGGTTCCAAATCCAGGTTTGAGATTTTCGTTAATAACATCCCCGGGAAAAATTATTTCTTTCATAATATACACCACACTTTTATTCAAACATTACTTTTCCAGAAGTAGCCGCATATACATTATTTGTTACTTCTTGTTTAAGGCCACTACTTATCTTTATTTTGATATTTAATCCATCACTATTCCATTTTTTTTCTACAACTTCATACTTGCTTAAAAAACCAAGAACTTTGTTTGCAAAACTTATTGGTATTTTCATACTAAGTACGTCCTGGTCAAAAGATAGCGGCAAAATAGGTTTTATCTTTTCTATTATTTTATCGATCTGTGCTTTTACTGGTTTTGTTGGATCTATTGTAACCCTTGCCTGGTCAATTGCAAGCTCAATTCTTTGTGGTGGATGTGGTGTTTTTGTCAAAGGATTAATTGCATTTTTAGAAATATACAATATTATTTCTTTTCTCTTTTGTTCTAATTTTTTCCTTTTCTGTTCTGTTGTTAATTCCACTCTTCCATCAAGAATTATTTCTTTTGCTATTGGAAGCATTTCTTCAGTATTAAAAGCATCTAACAAATCTTTTGAAGGCACTCTTTCTCCCTTGCCCGCATCTTTATAAACATCATCTGATGCCAACAGGTTTCCAAACACCTGTTCTATTTGCTTTCCTTCTCTTACTTCTAATGCTAAATCAGCATCCACTAATATTTCAAAATGTTTTCCATTTTTATCATGGCTTGCAACTATAGCCTTATCTACTGTGACCATCTAAAACCCTCAGTTTTTAGACAAATATTCTTCAAGGTTGTAAACCCTTGATTTTTTGTCGTCTATGATTCCCACTTTTACTTTTGACAATTCCATTTTTTCCTTGTCATAAATTTGCTTCAATGCATTTAAGCATAATTTTACTGCATCTTTTTCTGAAATATTTTCCTTGTAATTCTTTTCAAAAAAAGACATTGCTTTTTGTCTACTTCTTCCAATTGCTAATGCTTTGTATTCTGCAACTGACCCGGAAGGCTCTGTCTCATAAATATGGAAATCTTCATCCTTTCCAACAATTATGAATGAAACTCCGTAAGGCCTCATCCCCCCATACTGAGTGAATGCTTGCTTTATACTTCCTATTTTCTTTGCTAAATATGGCACTTCTAATGGCTCACCGTATATTATCCTATTTTCTTGGATCATTTCTCTAGCGAATTCCACTATTCTCCTTGCATCTCCAGCCATTCCTGCTGAGATAAGGTATATTTGGTCATCTACCTTGAATACTTTCTCCAAAGTATCCGAAACTAGCAGTTTTGACTCGAAGTTCAAATCTGCCAAAAATACTATTCCTTCCTTGTATTTTACAGCCAAAGCTGGAGTCCCTTTATCGATTATTTTTGTTGCATATTCAACCTGATAAAGTTTTCCTTCTGGACTGAAAACAGTTATTGCTCTATCATATGCCATTGCTGGAGCTTTAGAAGTAGTATACATGTACCAACCCCCGAATTTATTTTTTAAAAATAATACAATTTGTACTTATAATTATATATGTATAAGTAGGCGTTTATAAACTAATAGGTTAGTGTGTCTAGCTAGTTGGCGCTGCAGGAGTCCCCGCTACTGGCTGGCTGCTTGCCACCTTTGTAGTGCCTTTAAACATGGGTTTTACAACAGCAATTAGCACAACTGCTGCGATTGCTAGAATTAGGACAATATAAAGGGTGTTCCACTCACTCTGCCCTTTCTTTTCTTTTAGGAACCCCTTTATATTCTCAAACATTTTTGATCACTTACTTCTTAGGGCCAACTGTGATATAACAAACTACGTCCCCAATATCTTGTGCAGACAAGTTTCCAAACACTTCTGGAACACTCTGTGAAATATCATTTGGGTTAGCACCACAAATCACATAAAGAAGCGCTTCTTTACTCTTTACACTATTTTCCAATTTTAAAGAAAAATCTTCTGCACTAAATAGTGCTGATATTGATTGTGAATTAGGAGATACAAATACAATTTGTTCATCAGTTAATGATGCTGCTTCTTTTATTTGTGCTTTTGTTATCTGATAGTGATCAGGATAACTAAAAGTTACAACACTTGATGCTGGAGCATATGGGCTACTATAAGCCTTCTTAACTAAGTCCTTTACTGCTGTTTCTGGCTCGTTTGCAGGGTTAAAGCTAATTAATCCCATAATGTTCAATAATAATCCCAAAATAGCTAGTGCAACAATTGCTGCAATCAAAATCTTAAATACACTAAACGCTTGTCCTCTTTGTCCAATCATAATTATAACCTCCAAAGTCATATAAGAGTCATATATAATAAACCATTCTTATTTAAAAAAGTAACTCCTCCCTAATATCTATAGTTTTCTAGTGATATTTTATGAGAATTCCCGAAATGCAGAGAAAAATCGCTGTTTTATTGCTTACAGAACCAAAAACTGCAGAAGATATAAACAAACAGCTAGATATTGGCTATGCACAGGTAACAAAAGAGCTAAATAACATGCTAAAACAAGGCTTAATAAAAAAGCAAGATGGGTTCCCAACAAAGTACACTTTAGACGATTACATTATTGAAACAGTTAAGAAAAGGAAGCAAATCTCTGAGAATGATTCTTATAAACTAAAAGTAAGAGCAATTATCGAATTGCAAGGAATTGACAAAGACCTAGTAAGAGTGAATCTTGAAAAAATCGAAAAAATGATGACAAATGAAAAGGATTTCACTATTTATGATTCAAAAATTTCCGAAATTTTAGAGCAAGACAATATGTTTTTCGGCTACATAGATGCAACACTTTCTTTAAAAAGTTTTTCTACATTAATTTATTTTGTTAGTTTCTACACACCAACAAGTGTAGAGGTAATTGCTCCTGAAAAGTATGATATTTCAATGTACGAGCTACAAGACGGAATCATGGATTTATCTGCATTAATACAGAAGTATGTTGCAGAGATACACAAAAGGCTTTCACAAGAAGAAGTAAAGAAAATGCAGGACAAATTATTCAAAGCAAACTAATCCAATAAACACAGAATAGCATTAGTTATTCTTACTTATTTTCGTTTTACGCGAAGCCATTTTCTTTTTTGGCAAACGTAGGCTTTTTTCTTTTTAAAAAGAAAAAAGGATCGTGGGAAGGTAGCTCAGTCCGGAAGAGCATTAGGCTGAAGACCTAAGTGTCGAGGGTTCAAATCCCTCTCTTCCCATCCAGCCTTTTTAGAAAAAAGGCACGGTCTGCCAAAAACAGACCATATCCACAAATCAAAGATTTGGGATATTCCAGAATGAACTTATTCTTTTGTGATTTTGTCATCTTTCATAACTTTTTTTACAACAATAAAAACTACAACTGCTATTATAAAAAAACTTATTAACTCGCTCAAAAAGCTGCCCCAACCAATCGCTATTGACCCCAAACTATATGTTGCTGTTTTCCAAGAACCACTTGGAATAAACACAGTTATTATGGGCATTATTATGTTGTCAACTAAAGATTTTATCAGAGTAGTTGCTGCAGCACCCATAATAAACGCAATTGCCAAAGCAACTATTTTATACTCTTTTAAAAAATCCATAAACTCTTTTTGCACTTTCAACTTTTTCATTTTATTCACCTAAAGATAACTATCTTGAATCATTCTATCAAATATCAAACACAAAGAATACATTTCTTCTTCTGTTACATTAACCAAAATTGAATTCAGGTTTCCGTCCAATTCCTGTTGATTTAACTTTAAATAATAATTATTAGTTCCGCGTGATACTTTCAAAACAGCGTTCTTAAAACTGGCCTTATATTCTCCTTTAGAAGGATCATGAAAAAACGTTACTTCTGCGGTTTTATTTCTATAAAACACACAAACTTTTGCAAGTTCGCTCAAAGATAATTTTATTGTAAGCTTCTTTTCCCAATCAAACGTGTCATCTGGTTTCTGCTTTGCAAACTCCAAGAAAATGCTTTGCTTTTCTTTGTTTATATCTACTGACATCGCAGTTCCATTCTTTTGAGAATTAGATTTATAGATTCTAAATTGTTTATTCATACCTTATCACATAAGAATAAAACCTTTGTAATATAAATTTTTTGTCATTATAAAATATAGTTTGTTCCTTTTTCTTTGTGGGAACTTACGGCTTTCTTTTTTGGAAAAAGAAAGGCATAGGCTTCTGTGGCTCAGTGGTAGAGCGCGTCCTTGGTAAGGACGAGGTCGTGAGTTCAATCCTCGCCAGAAGCTTTATGGATTCTAGAATTACAAAAGAAATGGATGAAATTACACAAGCATTAGATAACATTGATGATTATGTTATATTCGGCGGTTTTTGTAGTCATCTGGCAACTGGTTTAGAAACTTCTGCAGATATAGACATCTATGTAAAAAATAAAGAATTATTAAACAAAATAAAAGATCAGTTCAAAAACAAAAATTGGAAAATAGATTTTCAGAGCAATAACAAAAATTCAGAACATAATTATGTAAGATTAAGTAAAAATAATACTACTTTCGATGTACATACATCTTTACTCGGAACAAAAATATTTCTCAAGCAAACAAAAAAAATAAAATATAAAAAGATTTATTTAAATTGTTTGAACACAGAAGCATTGTATATTACAAAATTGCAAACCATAATAGATACAAATAGAACAAGTGAAAAAGTTTTGCGCGATAAACAAGTTATTGAAGTAATAAAAAAAGACATTGATTATATAGTTCTAAGAAAAATATTATTAAAATTACCAAAAGAATTTTGGACTAAAGGAAGATTTTAATGCAAAAAATAACAAAGATTTCCAAGAATAATTTAGAAACTGACAAAAATGTTCTTGGAAAGAATTGGAATAAAACTTATAATTCTTATTTTTCAGATACAACAAATATTAATCTTTTTATTAAAGCTTGCCTACCACACATAAAAAAATTAAACAAAAAGAAAATTGAAATCCTTTATGTTGCAGGCGGTAATGGTCTCCTAGGAGAAAAACTAATTCTTTCTCTCAAAAAACATAACATAAAGTCAGAACTTACCTTATTAGACATTTCACAAAAACAATTAGATGAAAATAAAAATCCAAAAACAAAAAAAGTTCTTGCAGACATTCTAACTTGTGATCTATGCACAAAGTTTGATTTAATTATTATGCGTTCCTCTTTGGATTATATTTACAAAGAAAAATTACAGGTCAAGGCGCTAAAAAACATTAAAAAACATTTAACAGAATCTGGTCTGTTCATAAATTGTTGTGCAGCAATGCCAACAAATAAAGACAGAGATTTAGCAGATAAAATTTATGCTTCAAACAAGCTAATAGGCAAAAGGCATTTTCAATCCAAAGAAAGTATTTCAGAATTATATTCAAAAGCTGGCTTTAAAGAATTAAAACTTATTGGCAAGTCAAATAATATGAAACTAACAGAAAAAGAACACATAGAAAGATATGATTTCACAAAGATAGAAATAGAAAAAATACAAAAGATAATTTTAAAATCAAAAGTACAACCAAAAAACATTAAGATAACAAAAACAGGTTACCTACTTGATTTTATTTTTCCGATTTATTTAGCAAAAAAATAAAAAAAGGCGGGAATCTACCTTTTATATCTAAAGAACTTACAATGCCCAGAGCATTCTACTTCGCTACTAAAGCATTTTCCTTTCTTTGGATTATCTGGAAATGGCTTATAATGAACACAACCACCACATGTGCAGGCACCCGGCCCGCTTGCAATAGAATAATTTACTGGCATCTTTTACCCCTCCTCCACCCTTTATACCATTTATTCTATAAAAATAAGGGGCTATTATCTTAAAAAACTAGCCGGATCTCGTTTATAAATAGAAAATCACTTAAATAGGTTTGTTTTATTATAAATATGGGAGAACTTAGCCCCTTCTTAAAAAAAGTTGACAGAATAAACAGCAGAATCATGCCACTTGTTCTTGTTCTACTTATTTTTGTAATATTTTATAGTATCTTTGGTAATACAAAACTCCCCGGTATGCAACTTGTATTTGAAATTATTGACATATTAGTTATTGTAGTATTTGGAACTGATTTAATCATAATTTACAAAAGGTCAAAAAATGTAAGGTTCTTCTTCACACATCACTGGTTAGATATCCTTGCTGTATTTCCATTTGGGCTTATTTTTGGAGCAATAAATAGAACTTACTTGATATTTGCAGAAACAGAAAAGATCCTTGTTGGCCAGGCAATTGTACACGAAGCAATAAAAGGCGACAAAATGGTAAAGTTCTTGTCAAAATTCGATGCAATACCAAAAATGATAAAAGCAATCTCCACAAATTTAAGAAAGTTTACAAAATCAAGATTATTCCAGAAATATTACGCCACATTCTATCCTAATGACGAGAGATACAATGTTGCGGATAGAATGAAAAAAGATAAAGGGCATAATGCCCTCTAAAGCATAATCTAAAAAATTAGATTTTATTCTTCTTCGTCTTCAGTCTTTCTTGGCTTTCTTTCTCTTGGTGGGTTTGGTTCTGTTAATTTAACATTAACTGCCTTAGGACCTTTTTCGTCGTTTTCAACTTCAAACTCAACTTTTGAATTCTCTGTTAAAAAATTTCCCTTTTCAACACCAGACAAGTGAACAAAGTAATCTTTGCTGTCTTCCCCAGTTATGAATCCAAATCTCTTCTTTACATTGTAGAATTTTACTGTTCCATTCATTTTATTCAACTCCTATATTGTTTTTCAGCCTTACATTAGGCATATATATGTATTAACAGAAAAGATTATAAATTTAAAGTCAAGGCTTTAGAGCTATTTCTTAAACATTTTCTCGAAAAGCAAGCAACTCTTACAAACGGCGTTCCTTGATGGTTCTCCACATTTTTCACAATAAGCTATGGCCCCGATTTTTCTTGGGCGATTCTGTTTTATTAGTTCTAACATATTTTTTATTAATTCTTTCTTGATCTTTTTGTTTTTCTTTTCAAATTCTAATACCATTGCTCGCACATCATTTCTGATTCCTGCTTTTGTAGAACAAGGACATTTTTCATAAACAACTGGAAGCTTCAAAGCTTTTGTAAATTTTCTTGTTTCTGCATTTGTAATGAAATACAAAGGCTTAATTCTTGGCACAAACTTTTTATCTAAAGTCACACCATTTTGCGGGCCTACACCCCACAATAAATCAGTATTTGCTTTTAACAAATTCATAAAGTAAACTTCTATTTCGTCATCTAGATTGTGGCCCGTTGCAATTTTCTTTGCACCTAATTCTCTTGCTTTTCTATTTAGCAAATATCTTTTTATTACTCCACAAATCATACAATTACTTAATTTCTCTTTAGATTTTATTCCACCACGAATAGAGCACATGGAATATCCTAATTCATCACGTATGTTTACTAAATGCAATTTCACTTTTAATTTTTCACATAATTTTATTGTGGCATCAAGATTTTTCTTGCTCCAATCTCCAATAAGAAGATCCAAATAAAATGCCTCAACATTGTAGCCTAACTTTTTCAAAACATAAAGAGTTGTAGCAGAATCTTTTCCGCCAGAAAGAGCAACAAGAACTTTTTCTTTTTTGTTGCAAAGCTTATAGCCTTCTATTGTGTTTTTTATTTCTTGCTCTATTTGTTTTGTTGTTTGCATTAAAATCACACAATTATTTTTTTTCTTTTTCAATTATTGCAATATAGCATTTGTTCCATTTTGTAGGGTTTATAAATGCCCGAATTTTCCAACCAGTTCCTTTCAATATATCTTTCATCTCTTTCTTAGACACAATCAAATAATCAAACCAATTCCCAATATATTTTTTATATACTACTTGTAACTTTAATTGGCCAGCCATTCTTCCTTGTTTTACATTGCTCTTTTGGTATTCCAAATTAAGTGGGTCTTTTGTTTTATAAGGATCAATACTTTCAGCAATTATTACTGCTTCTTTCGAAGTGATTGTGTGCATTTTCTTCAAAAGATCTTTTGCTTTTTTATAACTTCCAAATAATCCAAAATTGTTTCCAAGCATTAGAATAGTATCAAACTTTTCTTTTAATTTTTCAATATCCTCTATACCCATTATTTTTACATTTTTTACTCCCCTTGCCTTACAAGTTTTTACAGCTAAAGGAGAATTATCTATACCCACAACTTTGTGGCCTTTTTTCTGCAAGTACAAACAAGTTCTGCCTGCACCACAACCAACATCTAATATACTTCCCTTTGCAAGTTTTAAGGCTTTCTTTAGATTTTCTGGCCAATCCTTATATTTAGAAAAATATGATTTAGGGCCGGATGAAATCCAATAAGTATTATCCCCTCTATGAATTATTTCAAATCCTTCTTTTTTATTTTGATAATCCCATACTTCCCAACCATATGCATCTTTATTCAAGTCCATAAAATCACCAACATCACTTACAAAGCATTAATTTGATTTATCAGGTCATCGAGGTTTTCAAATTCAATAACCTCATCTGCAATCATTCGTAAGAACTTGTATCCAAGGCCGTCTTTAATTGCAAGAACAATTTTCTTTCCTTTTGCTTTTGCAAATCCAATCTCAAGAAGTTGGCCTTCACTTTTTTCTCCAACATCCACAAAAGCAAAAATGGCATCAGATTCTTTTATCATTTCATAAGCTTTTGGCAAAATTTCTTCTTGCTTAACTTGGGTGTCGCCCCAGTTTTGCACATCTCTAAAAAACACTTTTGTTTTATTTCCTTGGTTTTCAAGAGCCTTAGAAAGCATTTTCAGTTTTTCTTTAAGGAGAAATTTGTCCATTTCCGAGAATTTGTATGAAATATATATAATCATAATTAATATTAGAGCCACAAAAGATATAAATTTATCAAGTCAGTATAATAATAAAGTGATATTTATGCATACCCCTGTTCCACACCATCATCCAATAGTAGTAAGGCACCTTATGAAAGAACAATCTGTATTAGCGGCGTTAGCACAAAGAAAAAAGGCAAAAGGTTTAGTAGCAGAACATGAGGAAATTAGGGCGGGGGATATAAGGGGGTCTCTTGTTTCTACGGAATTACGTGGGCATGCAAGAGAGGTTATTAGACGTAGGCTCACAGACGTAAAAGAAGAACTAGGCCAAATAGTAAGTGAACTAAATGCAATAAAAAGCAGAGGCGTTGAACAGGAAAGAAAAAGATATGAAGATCTTGCCGCCAGATATAAAAACTTAAAAAGTTTTGATGAACATGTAAGAGAGTTATTAGGAAAACAAAAAACATTAGACAAAGAGATGCAAATACTATCTGCTGCTTTGAAATGACTATTATAATCTCACAAATCCTTTTGCTTCCAAGATCTTTTTCTTTAAAATTGTTTTACTTGAATCTATTTTTATAATCTTCTTAAACTTTCCAAAGTATTGAATTACTTGTGAATCAATTATTTTTTCCACATTTGTTTCTTTATTCTCTTCTTTTGCAAACAAGATTCCATTTCTTTCATAAACAATTGGGTGCTTCTCCTTGAACTTTTTTCCATTTTCTACGTCTTTCGCAGACGGCCCTTTTACCTCAAAAACTTTTTCTTGTTCTAATTTCGATAAACAAAAGACTAAATATAAATCAGAATCTATATATGAATTTATTCCCTCAACTTCGGACACAGATTGAGTTATTCTTTTTAAAGTTCTATTTACCATTCCGTACAATATATCTGTATTTTTTTCCGGCTTTTTTATTTTATAAACCAAAACATTTCCTAAATTTGGTTCGGGATCCGAAAAGAAAAATTCTTTACTTGGCTTTTCCGAAAATAACTTACATAATTTTTTTGTTCTCTCAAATTGTTTTAGAGACAGAGCCGCAGCCACATTTCTATTTGGATCAACAGGATCAATTACAACTAATGGATCAGAATATTCTTTCTTTCCATCCTTCTCTAATACAATTCTAGATTTTTCTTTAAGCTTTGGAAAGTGGATTAAAAAGTTCTCAAAATCTTTGTAATACAAGATCAAAACTTCCACAAGATATCCTGAAAATCCAGAAATATTTTGATCAGACCCGTATAACAAATTATTTTTCAAGAATTGCTTCAAAATAAGAACATCATTTCTTTGCTTGTCAGACAGGTTTTCTTGCAAATATTTTAAATGCAATGGAGTCCTATCTACTGCTGTTTTTCTTTCCTTATAATCTGCTATTTCATAAGCAGGCACAAAATCTATTTTGTATTTCTTTCTTTGGTATTGCACATAAGGGTGTTCAGAATAACTTTCTACTAATCTTCTATTCCAAAAGCAAGAATAAATTATTTTTTTATTATATTCAACAATTTTGTCTAGTTCAATTGTTTTATCAAAAAGCAAAAACAAATCAAAATCTGTGTTATCCTTTAGAGAAGTATTTCTTGCAAAAGAGCCAGCCACAACCACTTTGTTCAGAGGAATATTTTTCTTTTTTGAATATTTCATTATCTTCTGAATTATTTTTGAAAGCTTTTTCTTATATTTCTCTCTATCTTTCAGGGTTGGCTTAATTAGTTCCAAGATCTGCTTCTTTATTGCAAAAATTTCTTCCATATCTTGATATATAACACAGAGGTTTATATTATTTTATGAAATATATACTATCGACCGGTGGTTTTTATGAGCGAGCATACCATAGAACAAGATTATCCTTTTAAAATTTACAAGGTTTCGAACAAAGAAGAAATCTACTCTTTTATCAAAAAAATTAAAGATCTTTCAAAAAAAGGAGACTCCTTTCTAAAAGAAGCACTTTCAAAGCTAGATTTTGTTATGTCAAACAGCACTTTTCCAAATAAAATAGAACAAGATGACCTAAACACCACTGTAAAAGAATTGCTTTCAAAATCTGGAATGGGATCTATAAAACAGCCAGAAGCAATAAGTTTATATTTATCTGGATACGGTGGCTTAAGCTTCTTTTTCGATAATGATGAAATCGAAGAAATTATGGTAAATAAAACAGATTCCCCAATATTCATATTCCACAAAAAAGAAGGGCTTTGTAAAACAAATATTAATTTCACAAAAGAAGAGTATCTTACATTTTTAAATAAATTACAAAACCTAACTTCAAAGAAATTAGATGAACACAACCCAGTTTTAGATGGCCGATTACCTGATGGCTCAAGAATAAATATTACCTCAAATTATGTAACCCCTTTTAGCCCAACAATTACAATTAGAAAATTTACTGAAAAGCCACTATCCATTGTATCTTTAATAAAAAATAATACAATCTCAAAAGAGGCCGCAGCATTTTTGTGGGTTTGCATAGATGGATTCAGATTGTGCCCACAAAGCACCCTAGTTATTGGCGGTTCAGGATCAGGAAAAACAACCCTGCTTTTTGCCTTAACATCTTTCATAAGATATAATGAAAGGATAGTTTCTATTGAAGACACCCCAGAGCTAAATTTATCAGATAGGGAGAATTGGATATCCCTTGAAGCAAGACCAAAAACAAGTACAGTTGAAGAAGTTACTATGGATATGCTACTAAAAAACTCCTTGAGAATGCGACCAGATAGAATAATTGTTGGAGAGGTAAGAGGAGAAGAAGCAAGAACCATGTTTACGGCTATGGACACAGGCCACAATGGCCTTTTAGGCACATTACACGCAAACAATTCTAAAGAAGCAATTATCAGATTGAAAAGCGAGCCCATGTCAATCCCAGAATCAAATCTCCCTTTGCTTAATTTAATAGTAACAATAAAAAAGCAATTTGACACCAAAAAAGGAATTACAAGATTTGTTTCAGAAATAGCGGAGATAGAAAGAATGGACAACAAAGTTCTTCTAAGCAATGTATTTGAATATGACAAAGACGATGATAAGGCCAATAGAAGTTCTGTGCCATCAAGAACTCTAGAAAATGTTGCAAAGGCAATGGGCGTAGAGAAAGTAAAGATTTATGATGAAATTGAGTTAAGAGAAAAGATTTTAGAATTCTTGTTAAACAAAGGAATAGAAGAATACAAAGAGATTACCCAATACATTCAGAAGTACTACGAAGACCCAGAAGAACTGATAAATAAATTATATTCTGAGAAGAAAGGGAAATAGATTTATATTAATAAAAGGTGAATATTATTTATGACTTCGAAGGATATAAACAAAAGAATAGGGCAAATGGAAAAGAAACTAAAAAACAAAAGCAATATTAAAAAAAGAGTTTCAAAAATACTAACAAAGCACGCCCCATTATTCAAGAGTCTATCAACAAAGTGATTATTTGGAAATTGACAAACATATTGGAGAAAGAATAATTAAATTAGAACAACAAATAAAATCAAGATTTATTGAAATACATAATTTAATAATAGAAAAAACTGGGGGGGAACTTGGAATCCGATCAGAGTCCACCCTTGACTTTATAATTTATAACTTAGTACAAGATACAGTAATAAAAAGATTAAAACCGATTGATGTTGCAGCTAATTGTCTTATCTTTATATCTACCAGACACCCATTTTCGGATGGAAATAAAAGATCTGCATTGATTTTATCAGAAATAAGTTACAATCTTGCCTATGCGGCGGAGAATAAAGCCACTACTCTTAAACCTCCTGAAAAAACATTGCTGGTTTTAAAACAACCAGAATATGCAGAAATAGAAAATGAAATAATATTAATCGCAGCAAAGGAAAAAACAAAAGATGATGCAAAAAAACTTTTAACAAGACTATTTTGCCCTTAGAAGGTGTTAACCCAAAATGGTGCGTTTTTCAAAAACAGTTCTGGGTTCTTAAGATATTCTTTTTCAAATTCTTTCTTTGAAAACCACTTTACTTCATCAACTTCTTTTTTATCAAAATCAAATTCTTTTTCATCTTTATCTTGCTTTAAAAAATACCACTGACAAAAAAAGTTATGTTCGCCTGTGTTTTTTATCTTTGGCCCTTGTCTAAGGCCTTTAGGATCTAATCCTAGCTCTTCTTTTGTTTCTTTTAAAATATTCTGTTTGTATGTTTCTCCTTTTTCAACTGTTCCAGCAACTGCTGGCCCCCACTTTCCTGGATTATTCTTTTTTGTTTTTACCCTTTTTGCAAGAAGAAACTCACTTTTAGAATTAATTATCCACAAAGCAGAAACACGATAAATGTCTTTTTGTCCGATACTATCTCTGTCTTTATAGCATATTATTTTGTCTTTTTCATTAACTATTGGTATCAACATTTGTATTATCTCCTTGTACTTGTGTTTTTTTCATTTTCCACCTATAAATTCCCAAACTTATTGTTGACATCAATATCGACAAAAATATTGTAGAAAATATTATCGGCACAAACCACGAAATTGTTGGTATTGCTTTATCTAATCCCGGTGCGTTTGCTAAACTTATGGCTAATATTCCTGCTGCTAAACCTTTAGGATAAATAAAATAAAGCAAAGTTCTTTTTGTCTTTTCAATCTTTCGAGTAGATGGGACAATAAGAATTGCAAGTATTCGAGGGATTAGTAAAAAGACTGTTATTATTAATCCATAAATCCACAGTTTGTAGTCTAGAACTAAAAGCATTCCAATTAACACAAAGAAAAAGCTTTTTATTAAAAATGCCAACTGTGAATTTATTAACAGTAACTCTTTATCAACTTCATACATTCTTTCGATTTTAAATAATTGTTTTATCAAAAGGGTATTTCCCATAATTAGACCAAAAATAAAACAAGCGATTACTGCTGAACCGCCAACATAATCAGTAAGAATGTAAATAAAAAATAGCGCCGCCAAAGTAAAAAAATAAAAATAATTTTTCATATCTTTGTTGCTTTCAAGTTTATACAGCAAATAAAGCCAAATAAATCCAAATGCTATGCCAATAACAATGCCTATTGCAAACCCAGAAGAAATACCTTGAAGAACTGATTTTATTCCTACTGAGCTAGTTGCCCCTAATAGATAAACCACTAATGTGCTTACTACAACAATACATAAAGCATCATTAAATGCTGATTCAACCACCAATATATCTGATGCTTCTTCACCAAGATTCGCAAATTGAACTAAAGCAATAACACCTACAGAAGATGTTCCACCGAGTATTGCCCCTAGCAACACCCCAGTCCATAAATTCCAGCCAGGATAAAATCCAAGAACGCTCATCAAATAGGTAATTCCAGTTACAATGATAACTGAAAATATAAAAAATAATATGGCTAGCCCCATGCCTGCCAAAGAGGCTTTAACAACACCAGTAAGTTTTAGATGTAATCCGCCTTCAAACAGAATAACTACCAAAGTAACAACTACAAAGATAGGTATTATTGCTGAAAAAGCTTGTGGGCTTATAATATTGAATAAAGTAGTTATTGCAAATCCAAATAGAATTAGCCAAAGAGCATCTGGTATCCCCGTCTTCCTAAAGAAGAATTCTCCAAAAACACCAAGCAGTAAAATGGTGGCAATAATAATCAGTGCAAGAATAACATCCATAATAAGATAAAAAGCAAAATCTTTATAAAACAAAAAGCCTAATTTTATTATGGTGCAGAAAGGAAAGTTTATTGTTATAGATGGAACTGATGGATCTGGCAAGAAAACCCAAATGGACCTCCTGGTTAATAAATTAATCTCTGAAGGCAAAGAGGTAAAAACTGCAGATTTCCCGCAATATGGAAACTGGTCTGCTGAATTTGTTGCAAGGTATCTTCGCGGGGAATTTGGAACTCTTGAACAAGTAAGCGCTAAGAAAGCATCCTTGTTTTATGCTTTAGATAGATTTGCAGCTAGCTTCCAGATAAGAGAATGGCTAAATAATGGAGTTACAGTTATTTCAAATAGATACACATCTTCAAATAAAGGCCACCAACTTGGCAAAATAGCATCTGATAAAGAGAGAGATGCATTCCTAACTTGGGTTAATGATTTAGAATATAATATTTTAGGAATTCCAAAGCCAGATTTAACCTTATTATTACACATGGATCCTTTAATAGGACAACAGTTAGTTGATAAAAAGGATGCAAGAGAATATACAAAAGGCAAAAAAAGAGATCTCCATGAAGCAGATGCAAATCATTTAAAAAATGCAGAAAGTGCTTATTTGTTTTGTTTAGAAAATGATAAATCAGAGAATTGGAAAAGAATTGTTTGCTTTGAAAAAAACAAGCCAAAGTCAATTGAAGAAATACAAAAAGAAGTCTACAAAATTGTTAAAGAAATAATAAAATAATTATTTGGGGCGTAACTTTCTAAGCCAAGGAGATCTTTTTTTTCTAATTGGCTTATCAGGTGATACCAAATTTGGTATTAAAGTAACTTTTTCTAAGCGTTTTAATGCACGACTATAATGATCTCCTGCACAACCAAGTAAAATTGTTTTCCCAGGGGGTGTTCTCAGGTGTGGATATCGTTTAGATTCTAATTCAATTGTTTCTTTTAAATGCTTTTTTTCTACGGGTATTTTGTGTCCAAGTAAAGGGTGCCATCGTTCATGCTCAACATAATGTGTTTTTTGACCGCCAATAAACAAATGTCTAACACCAAGGGATTTTAATTTATCATGAAAAACTGTAAGTCCGTAATCATAATGGTCATAACCATAAGTATTACCTCTTAAATCAACAGCTTGTTTTTTTCCAACAATTACTTCTGAAGACCCGGGGGCTGTAGAAATAAAAAAAACTTGTTTTGCCCCAAATGCTTTAAATCTACCATTTGTTTCATGGATTCTACGTTCTTCTTCTAGTGTAATTATTGGTATTTTTGATTTTCTCAACAGCGCATAAAGAGTATCATAATATCTCTTGTCAGTTACAGAGTTATAAAAAGGATGAACAAGCAGTAAAACTCGTCCGCCAGCTTCTGAAATTCTTTTAGAAAGTTCTTTCCATTCAGATTCAGGAATACCTTCTAAAGAACGATCTTGTGAATACATGCAAAAATATAAGACGTAAAAGTTTATAATATAAAAAGAAAAAGAATAAAAAAAGGGAAAAAAGAACTATTCAAGGGAAGTTATATTTATTCCCTTGATCTTGCTCATCTTTCCTACTTTAAGGCCAACTATTTCAGCTACGCCCTTAGACTTAGCCATTTCTGCTAATCTCTTTGTAACTATGCCGTCAAAGATTATCATTGAGATTCCTTTCTTCTCTTTTAGGCCTTTCATTAGATCTTTTACAGCAATAGATTCTATGAACTTTCCTTGAGTATAGAAGTTTGCCTTAAGCTTACCTTTAATCTTGTTCATTTCATCAAGAACATCTACGCCCTCAACAAGTTTTCTGTCTTGTGCTGGTCTTTGTGACTGTTCTCTTGGCTTGAACAAAGGCTTACTAAAGAATTTCCTTTCTTCTCTTTTATCTTCTCTATGTTCTTCCCTAAACTCTGGCTTCCTGTAATCTTGCCGTGGTTCAAATTGTTTAAAATCTGTTCGTCTTGGTTCTACTTTTGGCTCTTCTTTTCTTACTTCTTCTTTCTTTGGCTCTTCTCTCTTAGGTTCTACCACAAGAGGTACCTTTGAAGAAACTAATTCAGCTGCCTTTTTGTCAACCCAAGCAATGTCTGGCTTTCCATTTGATTTATCTTCCGCAATAGGCGAACTATCTAAATCAGATAATTCAAGGTCCATTGATCCTGCAGAAGTTTCTTTCTTTGTTTGTATTATTGGCATTTTCTTCTTTAGGCACATCAGGATTTCTTTTTTAGTTAATTCTTCAACTTCCTTTCCGTGTGGAGCTCTTGCAATGAAATCTACGCTCGTCATCTGCATTAGCTTCTTTAAGTTTAGTTCTCCGCCCCTATCTCCGTCAATGAATACCAAACAAGTCTTTTTATTACATAGATCAACAACAGTTCTAGTTATATTTGATCCACCAAATGCAACAACGTTCTTTATGTTGTATTTCAACAAATTTATTACATCTGCTCTTCCCTCTACTAGAATTATTTCTTCAGACTCGTTTATTGTTGGTCCACAAGGGATCTTATCATATCCATAACTAGTAATCTCTGAAGATCTTACTTCTTCTTCAACTTCTCTTGTAATCTCCTGGCTATCAGGGATCTGATCTTTTATTAAAGTTGATAACAAAGACTTTGCTCTTAAGATTATATTCTTTCTCTTCACAGTTCTGGTATCTTCAATCTTCTCAGTAACAAATTCTGCATCACAAGGACCAACCTTATCTACAGCTTCTATTGTTGCTGCCAAAATTGCGGTCTCAACCATATCTGCACTTGATGGAATTTCTATTGTTCCAACTGAAGCACCATTACTAGATTCTACAGATAGTTCAATTCTTCCAATCTTTCCATTACTCTGCAACTCTTTTAAGGACAAGTCCTCGCCAGTTAGGCCTTCACTTTGCCCAAAGATTGCACCTATTATATCATGCTTTTCAACTACACCTTTTACCTTAAATTTTTGATAAATAATGTATTTAGTATGACTCATGTATGTTTTCGCCATAATTATTCCTCCAATGTAAAAAAAAGAATTAGGTCACTCAACAAGGACAATCTTCTTACGAGAAGTATGCCCCCGAAGCAAAGTTACTTTGCCTTTAAAATGCTTTTCAAGCAGAACTATCAAAGCCTTATTAGCCTCTCCTTTTTCTGCCTTTGCTTTTAATTTTGCTTTTAATATTCCATTTTCCTCAAAAACCTCTTCGGTTTTCGAACTCGGTATTACCTTAATTTCATATACCTTTTTATCCATTAAAAAATACCTTTTTAGTATAATTGTAACCTAAAAAACCTAATTCTTTTATATATAATTTGTTGCAATGCATATATATACTAATAGGTTATTCTAGATTGTGATTAGTGTGATTATTATGAATACTACAAATTCAGTTATTGTAATACATTATAATGAAATTGCCACAAAAGGAGAAAATAGAATCCATTTTGAAAAGGCCCTTGTAGATCACATAAACAAAAAACTTACTGGCATAACTACAAAAAAGGCAAAAAGAAATTATGGAAAAATTATTCTGGATACAAGTAATGAAAAAATCATTGAGATTCTTAAAAAAATTCCCGGAATCCAAAACATAGGTATTGGATTTTCAGTTGATCTTGATTTGAAAAAAATAGAAAAGATCCTTGACAAAGTAGTTACAAAAAAAGAAGTTTACAGAATTTCTACAAAAAGGCAAAACAAAAAGTTTGAACTTACATCTCCAGAAATAAACAAAAAGCTTGCAGATTACCTAATTTCAAAAGGCTTCAATGCAGATATTAAAAAGTTCACAAAAGAGATCTTCATTGAAATTTGCAGTAATAAAATCTACATCTTCTTTGACAAGATCACTGGCTTAGGGGGCTTGCCAATTACTACTGATGGAAAAGTTCTATCTCTTCTCTCAGGCGGAATAGACAGCCCGGTAGCATCTTTTATGATTTCAAAAAGAGGCACAATAGTTCATTATATCCATTTCTTTAATGACACAATCAATTCTCGCGCAGCCTTAGACAAGATAAAAAAATTAGTTTCAAAATTAACAGAATACCAGCTTGATTCAAAACTATTTATTGTTCCATTCAAAGATTTACAAAAAGAAATTATTCTAAAAGTTCCATCAAAGTACAGAATGTTGGTATACAAAAGATATATGTTCAAAATTGCCAGCATGCTTGCAAGAAAAGAGAATTACAAAGCATTAGTTACAGGAGATAATTTGGGGCAAGTAGCATCTCAAACTTTAGATAACATAAAAACAACTTATTCAGCAGCATCAATTCCAATCCTACATCCACTTATTGGTTTTGATAAATTAGAAACAATTGATATTGCAAAGAAAATAGGCACATATGAAATCTCAATACTTCCTTACGAAGATTGTTGCTCTCTTTTGGTTTCACAACATCCAGAAACAAAATCTAAATTGGAAGATTTAGAAAATTTTGAAAAAGAAATTAATCCAGAATTAGTAAAAGAAGCAATTAAGAAAATAGAAAAAATAAAATTTTAGGGAGTAAAAAATATTAAAGTATCTTCAAAACATCTAGCTGTTTACATTTACACTTTTTTCCTAATAACTCAGATACAGATGGTATTGATCTGCCGGCATCCCCGGAAATAAACTCTTTTATGTATAAGCCTGCATCTGCTTTTATCCAGACCTTGAATTCATTTTCAGAAACATATTCTACTTTCTTTATTTTTCCAACTCTTTCTCTAATTAAATCGCTTCTTCTTGCAGAAACCCTCTCAGGAGTCCTCTGTTTTACATAATGTTTTCCTTTTAACGCCTTTATTTCCTTCTGTGAAATTTTTTCATCACATTCAACTAAAGCAAGGTATAATTTTTTGTGGTCTGCTTGTTTTATTTTTTCTACTTTTTCTTCTTTACAAAACTTCAGTTTATGTATTTGTATCTCTTTTTCATTAAGATTTATTTTTTTCTCTAAATCTTTCAACTCTTTTTTTGAAATACTTCTTTTTCTTGGCTCAGCAAGCTCTAAAACAAATGGCCTTCCATTTCCAAGCATCAAAACATCCACATCTTCTCTTCCAGCCCCATGAAACTTAAGTTCCTCTGCAGCAAAAAGTTCTAAAAAATACTCTCTTAATATTTCCTCAACAGATGTTTCAGAAAGTTTCCCTTTTCCGTCACACAGCTTGCATCCTTTTCCTCTGCACTTAAAGCAATAGCGATATGTTTGTGGTAACTCTCTTGAATATTTATTATATCTGCCTTGCACATAAATCGGCTTGAAAACATATTCTATTTTTTTTCCAATAAGATCAATAATTATCAAAATATCTTTGTTTTTGTAATCTACTTTTTTGTTTAATTCTTTTGATATTTTGTAAACAAGTCCTTTTTGAAAGTCTACTCTTAATTTCTTTTTTGTTTCTTCTTTAATTTCTTTTGGATACCCCACGCCCAAAGCAAAAGATGAAAATTCATAGCCTTTTAGTTTTTTAGAAATTTCAGAATAGAATTCGTCTACAGAAAAATCATTATTTTCAAATTTTGTAAGCATTTTTATCATCTTCTGTAGAAATTATTCCAAATGTATTGCTGGTTTTCCAGGTTTTGTTTTTCCAGATTTACTTTCTGGGTCATATTTGCTTTTGTCATTAACTGCAAACACAGTGATTTCCAAATTTGTTTTTTTCTTAATCAAGTCAATTGATTCATTATACAAATTCAGTTCATTTGGCAAAACATAAATATAGGCTTTAGTTTTTTTCACACCTTGTTTTTCTAGCACAATTTTCAAAATATTATTTATGTCACTTGCAACTTTTTCTATTATCTGCTCTTCTTGATCAAACTTTGGATTTATTTTTGATTCATCAGCCGCAGGCCATTTTGCTAAACTTATGAATCCTTTATTTCCAAGTTTTTCCCAAATCTCTTCAGTTATATGTGGGCAGAATGGAGCAATTACTTTTGTTTGAATTTCTATAAAATCATTTATAACTTTTTGATTAGTATGCCCTCTATTAATATAATCTTTCAATGCTCTTTGCATTTGATTAAACAATTTATCAAACGCAGTTCTAAACATCATGTTTTCCATTGCTTCACTACCCAATTTTAAGCAGCCATTTAAATGGTGTTGGAATATAAGATCTGAATTTGTTTCTTCTTTTGATCCTTTGGCTGTTTTATAATTTGTTGTTGCAAAGTCTGCCCAGTTTTTAAGCTTCTGTATTAGCAAATCAACATTACTAAAATCAAAATTAGGGTCATCTATACCCTCTCCGCCAAACATCAAATTTGCCCTAATAACATCCGCAGGATACTTTTCTAACATCTCTCTTATTGTAAAAAAGTTTCCTTTGCTTTTTGACATTTTCTCTCCGTTCACTAATAACCAGCCATTAACACTAAATCCGCCGGGCCATTGTTTTTCAGGAAATATTGCGGAGTGATTAAATAAACAAAAAGATAGGTGGTTTTGAACAAGATCTTTTCCTGAACTTCTAATATCAATTGGATACCAATATTCAAACTCTTCTTTTAGTTTTTTCCATTCTTTTTTTCCAGAACCTTTTCCTAAGAAAACATAATCAAATAATTCATCAGTAATTTTATCTTCTGGAATATCTTTAATTAAGTGTGAAATTGTGTAATACGCCATGTAAATTGTTGAATCTGACAAAGATTCTATTACCCACTTATTATCCCAGGGCAATTTAGTTCCTGCGCCGTGGTGATGAGTACAAGCCCAATCATTCAGCCAGTCTAGAACATAATTAAATTGTGGTCTTACTGCTTCAGGGTATAATTTCATTTTATCTAATTCTTTATGTGTTGACTTTTTCCAGTTCTTGTCGCCATATTTCAAATACCATTGGTCAGACACAACTTTAACAATTGCCGGAGTCAAGCATCTACATACAACTTTTCCAGATAGTTCATAAAACATTATTGCATCTTTTTCATCTACTAACTTTTTCTTTAATATAATTTGTGCTTCTGGCACTGATTTTCCTGCACAAATTCCACAGTTAGAATTCATTACTCCTTTTCTAAAGACTCTTTTATTTAATTCTCCTTTTGCAACTTCCAATTGATTCACATCTTTGTCTGATTTTACTCCAAATTCTTTTCCAATTGATTCGCCCAAATTTTCTTCCATTCCCGAAACTTTAATTATAAAAATTGGTTTCAATCTTTTTACTTCTTTCTCATCAAGGTTAAAATTTTTTATATATGTTTTATCAGATTGTATTTTTTTCAATTCATATAAATCTACTGGGTCTTCCAATGCGGAATAAACTATTCCAGAACCAATATTAGATTTAATAAAATGGGCTGGCAAAATGTGTATTTCATTATTTACTAATGGGCCTTTAACCCACTGCCCAATTAATTGTTTGGGATCTATTTTTTCCACTATCTTTACCTCAGGACAATATTGATTTTTTATTTTATCAACAACTTCTTTTCCAACAACCCATTTTTCATCTTTTACTTTTACAACAACATAATCTCCTTTAGGGTCAACCCATAAGTTAGTTTGACCATATAGAGCATCAGGCCTTGTTGTTCCTGCCATTAATATTAGATCCGAATTCTTCATTCTAAATTTAATCCAAATAAAATCTTGGGTAGTTTCGCCTTCTCCTTCTCCTCTGTCGTGGTCTCCAATTGGCATATTGTCTTTAGGACACCAAACAACTGGATGTTCACCCGTGACTACTAGTCCTTTTTCCTTTAATTTTCTGAATTGCCAACAAACAAATTTGTCATAAGGCGGATTCATACTTGTGGTAATAAAACTTCGTCTCCAATCAATGCTGTTTCCCAACTTTGAAAAATCATCTTTTGCAGCAGGCACAAAAACATCTGCCCAGTGCTGTATATCAGAAAATTTTCCAATATCTTTATCTAAAAAGCCCATTGCTTTCATCATCTTAATTTGCTTTGGTTCTTTTTCTTTAATCCTTTGTGCTGCGGCCCAAACGGGGGTACCAGTATAATGCCAGCCTTGTGGAAATAAAACATTAAATCCTTGCATTCTTTTGTACCTTGCCATTACATCTACTCTTACTGAAGAAAATGCGTGCCCTAAGTGCAAATAGCCATTAAGATAAGGATATGGAAAGTTTATGAAAAATTTCTTTTTATTATTAGGGTTTGCTTCAAAGATCTTCTCTTTTTCCCATTTCTTTTGCCATTTTGCTTCTATCTTTTGCATATTTAGTTCTTCAGCCATTCAAATCACACAAAACAAGTCAAAATATTATAATATATATAAGATAAAGAAAAAGTTTAAAATCCAGCCTTTTTAGAAAACCAATACTTTCCTTTTCTTTCTTTAGCAAACTTAGGTTTTCTTTCTTTTTGGAAAAGAAAGAAAAGACAGACGCAGGGAGAGGGATTCGGACCCTCGCCTCCTTGCGGAGATCAGATTAGCAGTCTGACGCGTTAGCCACTTCGCTACCCCTGCCTAGCCTTTTACAAAAAGGCACAGTCTGCCAAAAGTGGGCCCATCTTCGAAGCAACTGCTTCTCGATAGCCCTTAACTGGCAAAAAATAAGCAAATAATAAGTCAAAAAATACCAATACCTAAAGGCACAGGTTAAACTTTGACACCTATAAGCTTTCTTAAGATAGATTTGGGGGCAAATTAATAAAAAGTAATCCCTTTAGAACCAGAAAGAAGCATATCCAACAACAGAATTCTTATCCCCAGTAACATCCCCTGAATTCTTGTATTCCGCAAGCTTTGGCTTATAGCCCCTCAATTCACATATTTTCATGCCAATAAGCAAAGGAAATATCCCGCAGGCATCTAAGTCTTGTAAGCTGTCGAAGTCTAGTGTTGCTATTATGTTTATCGTCTTCTTATCTGCTGTTTCTGCAATCGCATAGGGCAAAAAATGGCTCAGGTCAGTAGATATGATAAATAATGTGTTTGGGGTTATTAGCTTCTTTGCATATTCTTCTGCTTCTTTCAAGGTTATTTGGCCTACAACTAATGGTAGTATTTCTGCTTTTGGCAAGATTTTTTGAATAAAGGGAAATTGGTTTTGAATTGAATGTTCATAATCTAATTTTTCATAATCATTTTTTGTAATTTTCGCTTTTCCAAATGGTGTTATAATTTCTTTTAAGGCTTTGATTCCTTTAAAGCCCTTGTAATGAGAGGGCCCAAGAATAATTACTTTATCGTATTTCTTTCCTTTTAACAAAGAATATGCTTTCCCCGCAATAGCACCAGAAAATTCATAACCTGCGTGCGGAACAATAAGTCCGTGAATATTTTTTGTTGCTTTCACTTTGTTATTTAGATATTCTTCTAACATAAAGTTTAGTTCTGCCCTACTTGCTGGATACCATTCTACAACCATAAGAAATATAAGAACTTAAACTTAATAATAGTTATGAAAGAATGTATTCTTTACAAGCCTTACAAAGGCAAAGTACAATGTCTTGCTTGTGCAAACAAATGTGTAATTTCTGATGGAAAAACTGGTTTGTGTGGAGTAAGGAAAAATCTAAAAAATAAACTTTACCTGCTTGTTTATGGCAAGCCAGTTGCTGTGCATGTAGACCCAATTGAAAAGAAACCATTGTATCATTTTCTTCCAAACACAAAAACTTTTTCTTTTGGAACTGTTGGCTGCAATTTTAAATGCAAATTTTGCCAAAACGCAGATATCTCTCAAGAAAAAACAATTATGGGGCAGAAATATACTGTTAAAAAGATTGTTGAACTTGCTTTAGAGTCTGGATGCAAAAGTATTTCATATACTTACAATGAGCCAACAATCTTCATTGAATTTGTAAAAGATGTTGCAGAACTTGCGCATAAAAATGGTCTAAAAAATATCCTGGTTACAAATGGATATTTTACAAAAAAGTCTTTAGATTTTATTGCTCCTTACATAGATGCAATGAATATTGATTTGAAATCTTTTTCAAATGATTTTTATTTAAAACATTCCGGAACAAAACTAAAGCCTGTTTTGGATTCAATAAAAAGAGTACACAAAAAAGGAATTCACATTGAATTAACTACATTATTAATTCCTGGCGAAAATGATTCCAAGAAAGAATTGGAAAATATTGCAAAATTCATTGCGAGCGTTGACAAAAACATTCCTTGGCATATTTCTAGATTTTTCCCAATGTACAAAATGCTTAACAAAAGCCCTACCGAACTACAAAGTTTAAAAGAGGCAGAAAAAATTGGAAAAAAGTATTTAAAGTACGTGTATTTAGGAAATATTTAACTCACAGAAGTAATCCCAACGGGGGCAACTCTTTTATACTTATTTATTTTATATAACTTAGGGTGATTATTTATGGGTTTATTTGATGGTGTTGTAGACAAAATTTTCAATAGAACTGCAGATAATTTAACTTATAGAGCAACAGATGCAGCAACAAATACTATTACTGGTGGTGTAGAAAAGGGAATTAGCAAAATAAAGGGAGACAAAAGTGCAACAAAAATATTAGAAAAATGTCCGAAATGTAAAATAAAGCTAGAACCAGACGCAAAGTTTTGTCCTGGTTGCGGTTATAGATTAATTGTTGTTTGTGCAAAGTGTAATGTTGAATATCCAGTTGGTACAAAGTTTTGTAAACAATGTGGTGGTCAATTAAAGTAAGTATTTTGGTGATTTGATGGCAATGCTTTTTGATATTGAAACAGGGCATATTGATTTGAGCGCTGCAGGCCCAAATGCATTTATAAAAAGAAAGGATGGAAAAAAAGTTAATATTCCGCCTGTAGAAACGGAAACTGATCTAATTAGTGAATTCCAAAAAACAAAAGATAATAAAAAAATTGAAAAGTTTAGAAAAGATTATCCAAAACTTATGGAAGGGGATACAATCATTTCTGGTGCAAAAACAAAAATTCACATAGACATTAGCTATAATAAAGGTAAAGACAAGCCAATTGATGATTACAAATCAAGAGCATCAAAAGGCATTTTTATGGGCCCAAATAGTGAATTACAAGTATCTGGATTTGAAAGTTGGGACAAAACAGATGCAAAAACAAAAGAAAGGCACCATGGAGAACTAATAAAAAATGTAGAACTAAAAAAAGGTTTTTTTCAAATAGGCTATTCCCATACTGAAGATATTTTAACAACCCCTGTTGCATTAATAAAATTTAATTTTGATGGCAATGGATTTTTTGATGTATCTGAAAACGCAGTATATAGTGCCCCAACGGCATCAACATCTATTGGTGCGGGCGGAGTAGAATACACGAATAAACTGACAAAAAAAACATTCACTGCAAAATCCAGCACTTTTGAAGAAATAATTGTAACTAGAGACGGAATTTATAGAAAGGGTTTGACAAACATGGATGATATATTCCAAAATCAAATGGCATTACTTTCAACATTTCATCAAATGCTAACTAATTCAATACCAACTATTGATCCAACTGATTATGCTAATCAAATAAAAAATTTGGGTAACAATTTAGAACAAGGAGTAGGATCAATGGAAATGATGAAAAATATGTCTCCAGATGATTTAACTAGATTAATGAAACAAGGCGGGGCGGAAGTTACTCCTGAAATAATGGCACAAATGAAAGAATTGCCAAACATGTTAAAAATGATGGAAGATAAAGGTCTTATGGCAGAAATGAAAAAAGGTCTAAATATGATGAAGGGGTTTACAGAGGGCATGGGTAATGAAAACATTGACAGATTTGCAAAAACTTTTGCCGGCAGTATGGCAGGAGTAAAAACAAAGACAAAAGAACTTACAAAAACTTCTGACGGAAAAAGCTATGATGACATTTTAGAAAATCCGAGAACTTACAAACCATTAACAGAAAAATTTGGTGCTGTGAAAGTAGGGTAGTGTAAATATGGTAACCAATAAAAAAAGTACAAAAATGGAAAGTGATGCAGAATTCTTTGCACGTATTAATAAAATGAAGGAAGATGCAATAAAAAAAATAAAAGCAGATACCTCGTATTCTAAAGAAACAGAGGAATTTAAAGCAAAAGGCAGACAAATAGGAAAAGATTTAGAAGAAATAGAAGAATGCCAAAAGATTGCTGACGAATTTAAAGTCAATCCGCCGATAGTATTTTCAAAGTCTATTAATGGAATATCTGTAGAATACAAGTATGATGATAAATTCAAAACAAAAATAGAACTACTGAAAAAACATAATTTTTCATTTTTGACAGTAGCAAAAAATACACACATATCTTCACCTACTTTTAAAGCCATGGGCAAAGCGTATGTTAGACGTGGCGGACAGAGAATAGTTCTTCCAGAAAGTTCTATTCCTCCTTGCGAAAGCATGGGTATGGGTAGTAGGCTTATGAACCCAAACGACTCTGTTTTTGTTTTAGAAAATGGAGATATAATAGAAACTGGAAACGATTCTTACGTCACAATTAATGATTTTATTTCAAATGACGATTATAATAGAGAAATTTTTATTTTTCCAAATTCGGAAGTTAGTTTAATTTTAACAAAAAAAGAAGAGCATCCAGAACCAGCATTTATGGATCCATCTCAAGTTCCAGATGTTATTAAAAGAAATAGTTCATCAACAGTTATTAAATATAACTTTGTTGCAGTTTCATTAATCAAAGGAATATTCCAAATTAAAGTTTTAGACAGAAATAAAAATGTAAACAACCTTTTAAAGTTCCCTGCAGGATATCCTAATTTCGAGTTTTTACCATCTTCAAAAATGATGGAAAATATTCAAGACAACTTAATTGCAAAAATGCCTGCTGCTATTGCTGCAAAGTATATTGCCAAAGTTGGCCAAAGGTCATCAAAAGCTTGTGATGAAATTTCCGCATATTTAGAACTTTGTAGAGATAATTCTGTAGCTATTTTTGGAACACCAAACCCCATTAAAAATAATAATAGTGGAAAAATTGGGTATCCAAATATGCCAGGTCATGCCCCTACCGATTTTATTATAACTAGCAAAATTACTATCAAGGGGGATAGCATTTATTCAGATCCTGCAAATAGCATAGATCCAAGGGCAAGAGCAATAATAAAGAACCAGCAAGCAGCTAATCAATATCAGTCTATTTTAAATTCAAAAAAAGAATATGAACAAAAACTAAAAGAACTTGTAGAAAAAAAATCAAAACAAAAAGTAGTTGAGAGTGAGGCTTCAAAAAAAGATAAGGAGAGCAGAAAGACGGAGCTGTTAGAACAACAAAAGTACTACAAGCAGGTGGGGGATGCTGACATGGCTGCAGCAACACAAATGCAACTTGATGAAATAGAGCCCCCAAAAGAAACCGACGCAATGAAAAAAAATAAAGAACTAATGAAGAAAGAGCTTTTAGAAAGCTTAGAACAGGCCAAAAAAGCAAATAATACTGTATTAGTAGATACAATTCAATTACAACTAGAAATATTAACAAACCCACAAAACACAGATACAAGTACTGAAGGATATTATAAAAAAATGCTTGTTTGGTGCGATAATGAAATTGCGAAGCTAAAATCTAGTTTAAACACAAATTTCCCACCATATAATCCGCTAATTTAAAGTCTACGGATCATCAAAATGTCGGTAGGGAGTCCACCGCGTATTGCCCCAGTAAATAGTTTTATTTCAAATCCTCTTTTTCTAAATGCAATTTTCATTTGTTCAAATAACGGTGTTCTAATACCTATCAAGTCTGCACCAATAAGTGCAACACCGCCACGATTCAGTGCTGAAGCATATTTAACCAGAATTTGTTTTTTAAATTCTGATAAAGTATAATGTATCCCGCCATATAGAGAAAATATTACATCATAATTTCTATCTGGTAAAAAGAATTCCGAACGTCCAACATAAACATGGTCAACTTTTCCATCTTTGTGATAAGTGTCAAGTAAACTGTGTTTTTTAAGAACTACTGCAGTTGTATCTGTGTCTATTCCTTCTTTTTCAAGCATTTCTTTTAGGTCTAATAAGAACAGCCCAAATCCTGCGCCCTCGTCTAAAACTTTTAATTTCTTTTTTCCTTGGGCCATTCGTACTAAAAAACCATACAACGGCTCATCAAGAACTAGTTTAAATAAATTATTATAATCTAAAAAGCACCTGTCTTTTCTCCATTGATCTTCGGATACTTCTCGATTTTTTACGGACAAATCCCTAAACCTTTTTAGAAGCTTTGGGTCTTCCCTAATTCTATCACGTATCTGCTTTACTTGTGCTACTGTATTTTGAGATGTTCCTAACTCTATTGCTCGAATTTCACGGGGGTTATATCCCTCTTTTTTTAATCTTTCCAAATGAGTTTTTCTTATTGGCATATTCTCATCTCGTTTTTATTAACCGGCGCCACCGCCACCACCGCCGCCTCCTCCTCCGCCCCCAGAGCCAAATCCCCCTGAACCAGAGCTAAAGCCTGTGGAGAATGCACTACTAAATGAATTTGCAAATGTACCCGCACCAATACTACTTAAGCCAACATATGAGCCAACAAACAGCGATGATTTCTGTTTTCCAGAATAATCCTTAAACGCAAAATCCATTGCTTTAGAAACTTCTTTTGAAACTCCTAAAGGAATTGCATAAACTAAATATTTCTCCCACAACACAAGAGATTCAGGAGGCACGGTTTTTAAGCTACTAAAATCTTTCAAAAATTTCTTAAGTTTAATCCATTTATCATAGTGCTTTGCACCTTCTGGAGTTCTATTAGGAAGTGCACCAGGGAATACCAGCCACAAAATTACTGCCACAACTAAAGAAGCAAATATGGTGGTCATCGCAAAAGAACCAAGCACTGCAAATGCAATAATAATGTTCAGAACTACCAATCCAAGATATAGCCATTCTGCTTTATGGCTCTTTGAAAGTAAGCCCATACTATCCACTTCTTCTTTAACTCTTTTTCTCCATTCAGAAAAGAATTTGCTGGCCTCATGTGGATTAGCTTGCAGGAATTTTTCTAATTCTTTTAATGTAACTTCATTTGGAGTTCCGTTTTTAACTTTTTTCTTAAAAACTAAACCCTCATATTTATTCTCTGCAGCATCTTCTAAAAGGGAAAGCAAATATTTCTCACTTTCACAAAGTTTGCTATTATCTCTATTAAGAAGGAGAATTTTAAAATCATCTTTTCCAAAAATTCCCAGAACTTTTTCTTTTTTTATTCTTTCTAGTTTAAGGTTTCCTTTTAAACATAAATCAAATAATTCCCCAACCAAATCATTAGGAGATAATCTCCCGGCATTTTGATGTAATATCACTTTCACTATTGCTGGGCTATAATTATAGGGGACTTCTCTTTCATAAATAGAGGTTTGTTCTACTTTATGTTCTCGTCCAAAAAAGAACCATAAAACAAAAAACAAAATAATTGGAATAATTATGAATATTATAAGCAGAGTAGCTTGTAGTTTTGTAAAAGAAGTATAACTATTTTCTTCATCTATAATCTTTTGTAATCCCAATCCTGATTTCATTATTGCAAAATCTGTTTTTTCTAAATATGATTTTGGGAATGCGGTTCTTATTTCTGCAAACTGTTTGCTATGTATCCCGAAAACTTGAAACAAAACCTTATTATTTTCAGATAATCCAATCTTTCCATTTAATTCTGGGTGCCCCCATACATAAACATCATTAATATCTTGCACATCTTTTGGAAGTTCTATGTATCCATAAAGTTCTCCAAGAGGGGCTGCCCAATTATTCCCCCAAACCTTCCAATATAATTCTGCAACATCATCATATACAGTTAAGGCATTCTTTAAAGTATAATTTATTTCAAAAGTTTTAGATTCATTTTCTGCAGAATAATACCACTTTATTTGTGTATTACTAGAACCATCAATAATATCAAAATCAAGCTCTTTGCCATTCTCTTTTACAGAAATATTACTTAACTCCCAATCTCCTTTAGGGATGTCTCTATATGCATAAGTATATGATCCGGAAAAGTTAAACTGGATTTTTTCAGTAACATCTATACTTGCATCAGGGTTTATTTTCATGT
Organism: Candidatus Iainarchaeum sp.; assembly: GCA_028710695.1. GTDB lineage: Archaea > Iainarchaeota > Iainarchaeia > Iainarchaeales > 0-14-0-20-30-16 > JAQTTP01. Next base: position 126,354 of record JAQTTP010000001.1, on the reverse strand, counting down.
AAATCTCTGCCTTTGGCAGAGTATAACTTTTAGCAAAGGCAAAAGTAGCAAATAAAATGAAAAATAGCAGGATAAACACAAAATACATCTTTCTAGTCATAAAGCTCACCAAAAAGGCATATTACAAAGAGCACAAACTAGAATATATTCATTTAGGGGCCAAAGGAATACCTTTTTATACTTTTCTCACAAATAAGAGTATATTTACTTCTTAAGAAGTTGGGCTCATGGTCTAGCGGTTATGACATCGCCCTTACAAGGCGGGAGTCGCAGGTTCAATTCCTGCTGGGCCCACTCTTTTTTACCCATACATTTCTTTTATCCATTTTTTATAAATTTTATCATTATTAAAATAATAATCTGATTCAAAGTTTGGATCAAACTTAAAGATTTGTATCTCTTCAAAATGTTCTTTTTGATTTAGAATTTTATCTACTGATTTATCTACAACCTCTCTTGGAAGCAACCAATATTTTGTATCTGCATATGGACGAATAGAAGTAGTAAGGTTAGTTTTCACAGTACTTACATTTACAACGAACCCTTTCACCCAGTTATATTTTCTAGTTAAATTTTCTATGTATAATTTTGAAATCTTTTTGGACTCTCTAAAAGACATAAAAAATGGTATATTATATTTATCAGATATTGCACCAAACATAACTATTGTTAATGCAATATTTTTGCCATTGTTTCTATATTGGCTTAATTTTTCAATTAATCTATCACACACATTTTTTAAAGTGTTTACATTTGTACTATAAATTAAAGGGTTTATTGTGTTAATATTATTTATTTTTGGGTATGTCTTACATTCAAAAATATCTATCCCCACAGTATGTACCAAAATTACCCGCTCTGTTCTTGAAAAATCAGTTTTGTCAAATAATTTATCTGATTCATCTTTATTAGTTAAGTCACAAATCAAATTTGTTATATTTTTGTTATCATACTTTTGCTCAGTCCTAGTAATTCCAATAATTTTTGACTCTTCTTGGAAATAATCAATATAGGCCTTCCCTATACCACTTCTTGCACCAGCCACCACAAGCATATTTTTCATAAAACCACCCTACCTAATAAAAATATACTTGTTTTTTGTCAAATATAAAATAAACTTCTTTCTTTTTTACAAAAGAAAACTTTAAATACCTGTATGGTTACTATATGTGTATGGACCGAATAGATAAACTTATTTTAGCAAAGTTGATGATGAATTCGAGAATACCTTATAAAACACTTGCTAAACAAATTAAAGTCTCAAGAGAAGTTGTTAATTATAGGATAAGCCGGCTAATCAGAGAAGGAGTAATAATTAATTTTACAACAGAAATAAATTATAAAAAATTAGGGTATATTGCCGCATCCATATATCTTAATATAGAAGAGGAAAAACAAGATGAATTTATTGAATTTTTGTCCAATTCAAATTATATCTCTTGGGCTGTGGAACTATCAGGAACCTGGAATTTTGGATTTTCTATTATTGGAAAAGATCCAGAAGACATAGATAATAAATTCCAAACATTATATCTGCGATTCAAAGACCAGATAACAAATCATAGATTTACATTACACAAAAGAACAAGATATTTTTATGAAAAATACTTTGATACAAATACAAATATAAAAATTAACAAAATAAAAAAAGAAGAAAGCATTGATATTGATGATATTGATAAAACAATATTAAAAGAATTAGCAAAAAATTCCAGGATAGATTTAGTCAGTTTATCCAAGAAAACGCCAATAACGCCACAAGCAGTTAGCAAAAGAATTAAAAAATTAGAAAATAGCAATTATATCATTAAATATTATCTCTTTGTTGATGTATTTAAATTAAATTTTTACCAATATGAAATTTTTATTACTAATGATGATAAATTAACTAAAGAGAAGCTCATCAACCATTTAGAGTTTAGGAAGGACGTTTCTTATGTTGGCGAATATATTGGAGACCCATTTTTAGAATTTGGTCTTTTTGTTGATAGCCCATATGATCTAAGAAAAAAAATTCAAGAAATAATTGGACTATTTAAAGATCTTAAAATAGTTCAAATTGACTTATTTCAGAAAGAATACGTTCCAATAAGCCCACCGGAGTGTGTATTTGAATAGACAAACAACAGCATAAATTAATTATAGACTTAACAGGTGTTTCACTTTTTCATAAACTCGTTTATGATATTTGGGGCCGGGATGTAAACCATCATACTTTAATTCACTTTGGCTCAATAAACTTGCTGTTTCTAAATACTGCACTTTATTCTTTTTACAAAGCTTTTGCAATAAGGAATCATATGTTTCAATCCTTAAATTAGAAAAATGCGTTTTATTTGGACTATACAAATAAGGTTGAACCATAGAATCAATTACTCTGCTTATTCCCAAGAAAATGATTTGTTTTGTCTTTGCTTTTTTAGAAAGAGAAATAAGTTTTATTATGTTTTTCTCAAATTGTTCCAAAGTAGTTCTTGGATTTTTTCCATTATTTCTACAAGAAGAATCATTTATACCTATTTGAAAAATTATAATATCTGGGTTTCTTGTTTTTATTTCTCCAAATCTTGCAACAAGGTCATTTGTTATATTGCCATGGATTCCTAAATTATAAACTACTACTTCATCATTTGTTTTTAAAAAGTGGATTTTAAGTTGATCTGCCCAGCCACCTTTTTTATGATCTGATGCACCAACAGCAAAACTATCTCCAAAAACACAAATCACTGCCATAAAAATAGATTTGGATAGTTTATTTTATATTTCTACCACTCACTTATGTAATTTTCAGCAGTCTTGTACCAAGTTTGGATATTTGTCCTCAGTTTGTCTTTAATGTCTTCTTTGTGAAGTATTTTGTAGATATAAAGAAATCCGCCATTTCCAAGGTTCTTTGCCCTTCTTTCAACTATTTTTTTATCTACTAACTTTTTTAGGGCTCTCTGTACAGATGTTCTATCTAATTTCACCTTATCTGCCAAGTCAACTACAGTATATGCTTGTTTGTCTTTTCCTAACAGAAAGTTGAAAACTTTAAATTCCGTTTTGGAAAAGCCAAAGCTGCATTTTATGAGGTCATTTATATCTATCTTTTTACAAGCAAAAGAAATCGCCATAAATCCACCTCCGGATCATTGCATTAACTCATGGTAAATATTTGTGGCTGCAACAGCGCCGTCTGCTTCTGCAACAACAATCTGTTTTAATTTGTGGTTAGTAATATCACCTGCGGCATAAACACCTTTGATGTTTGTTTTACAATTTTCGTCTATTATTATGTAACCCCGTTCGTCTTTTTTTACGCCCAAACTTTCAACTGCGGCTATGTTTGGATCGGACCCAATTTCAACAAATAACCCATCTAATTTTATTTCTTTTTTGTTGCTTAATTTAACTGCTTCAAGTTCTGTTTTTCCAATAAGTTCTTTGATTTCAACATCAAAAATTGGACTTATTTTTTTATTTTTCAAAACTTGTTCAGTCCATGCGGGTTCTGCTTTGTAGAATTTGTCCTTTCTATAAAAAATGTAAACTTTTTCAGCAAACTCTGACAATAGTAATGCTGCAGTTAGTGCTGCATTTCCTCCACCCACAACGCCCGCAACTTTATTTTTATAAAACATTCCATCACAGGTTGCACAATAGCTTATTCCTTTCCCTCTAAACTCGTTTTCACGAGAGATTCCTAATTGTTTTCTCTTAGTTCCAGTAGCAATAACTATTTTCTTTGCTTGTATTTTTTTGTCACCAGTATTAAGTTCAAAAAAATCTTTTTTCTTTTCTATATTTTCAACTTTTCCAAAAACAACTTCTACATTCATTGCTTGTACATGTTGTAAAAGCCTTTGTGCAAGTTCAAAACCTTTAATCTCTGCAAATGGAGGATAATTACATATCTTGTGTGCTTCTGCTGCGGTTCCGCCCGGAACTTGGCCAACAACAATTGTTTTTAAATTATATCTTGCAGAATAAATTGCTGCTGTTGCTCCTGCTGGGCCAAGCCCTATTATTGCTACATCATACATCATTATCACTTTATATTTTTCTTTAAAAAGTCCCTTATTCCTTGTTCCGGAAAAGATCCTACAAACTCGTCAATAACTTTTCCATCTTTGAATAATTTTACTGCAGGAATTGACATTATTTTATACTTGGTGCCAAGCTTTGAATTCTCATCAGCATTTACTTTCACAAATTCAAGCCCTTTGAATTCACCAGCAACTTTTTCAAGATTTGGCGCTAACATTAAACAAGGCATACACCAAGGAGCCCAAAAATCAACAAGAATGTATTTGTCTTTTGATTTTTCAATAACTTCTTTATCAAAATTAGAATCATTTACTTCTATATGTGCCATTTCATCCACCTCTTTTTGTTTGTATGTGTATTTTATTTGCACATAGGATTTATAAACTATTTGTTGGGTGTGTATTTTCTAGTTTTATTTTTGCACTCTTCTTTTTGAAATCTCTTGTTTATACTCACGGATTATATGTACTATAAATTTTTTGTATAAATAATCGTCTAAGAAGAGAATAAAATCTGACGTCTGAATGCTTTCTAAATCTGATGGCCACTTATTACGTTTACGCCATTCAATCTCCAGATGTATTCTATCTTCTGTAGGGTTATATCTTTTTTTCCAAACTTCAAAACCGGATCTCACTAGATCAGGAGTTATTTCAAAATATCGAAAAGGGGCTCTTGAATGTATGGGCTCGTCATAAGGCATCTGACTACGATGTTTTTTTCTTATAGCTTCCGCTAGCCCAGTACCCCCAAACATATTATGATAATCATAAGTATACAGTATTACTGGCGTTTTTTCAAAAGTGTAGATTAATTCACCATTTTTTATATCAATATTTCTTTTTGAATAACTAGAAGAAAAGTTCAATGAGGTCCTAAATGAATCTCGCCCTTCTTTTGTTGTGTGCTTTTTTCCAAAAGTAGATATAAGGGCTTTTAAAATATCTTTTGTTACTACAAATCCATGTCTATATGCTATAAATATATTATGTTGTGGACGCTCAAAAATTTGACCATGTTCCCTTGTAGTTCCAGAAAAAGCAAATCCCCTTTCTGCTATTTTTCTTAAAGTGGGTTTTTTCCTTGTTGGTCTTGGCATAAATATCACTTATAGAAGTTATATTACAAATTAATGAGGTTCTGCAGCATATTTATCTATTTCCTCATGCAGAACAGCACAACCACTATCTTTTAAAGCATAAAGCAGAGATTTTAGAAGGTGCTCACTCTTTTTGCTGTATTTTGCAAAAAGATTTTTTCCAAAAGAATACGCCACCAGGTCTACAGACCTTACAACCTTTATATCGGAAACATAGTCTACAAATTGTTTAAGCTTTTTTTCATCCAAAAACAACTGCGTTTTATATCTTCTTTCTACAATATCTTTGAGTTTCCTCGGGTCATCTATTATTTCTCTGGTAATTAGTTCATCTATACTAAAAAGTTTTTTCTCTTTGAATCTTTTAAGCAAAATTATTGTTTCTAGTTCTCCTTTTTGAAGAATCTGAATTGGACCAAACTTTGTAGAGAAAATCGAATTAACCTGTTCATCCACTAGATCATAATCTTTCTGTTCTTTTTCTTCAAGTTCAAGAACTTCGATAAGCCCAGACTCTATACAAGCAGCTATTTGCTCTGAACTCCAGCCAAACTGATAATTCTCTTGGCCAGGAAGTATTATTTCATCATATACTGCTTTTGAGATACAGAATTTTATTTCTTTTGATTTTAATTTCTCTAATAAAAAAAGCATATTCGTTTGAGTCAAAGAAATTATACTACTTGAATCAAAAAATATATATTTCATATCATCTGCCCCAAATATTACTTAAAAAAATCCTCAATAATTGCAACTTTTTCAGAAATTATATCTTTTCCAACTTCAAAATTTATTTTGCTGTTATTTAGATAATGCATTAATTCTATTCTGTTCGCATCAGTTAAACTCAGTGTTTGATTTATGCTTTGTCCGTGCTCATAACAATAGGATGCTTTCTTTACTTTTGCTTTTTCGAAAATGTTCTTTATGTAATAATACAGATCACGGTCAATAGTTTTAAACATTCCAATAAAATACATCACTCTGTCAACATAGTCAGTAAGCTCTTTTGTTTCCAAAGAGTCAACATAGTCAAGTATTATCTTTTTATTTGATCTCCACCTTGGAGAATGCAATAAATGTGGCTGAGTCAATATTTTATACAAAATATAGGGCAAGTAAGAGAAGTACATTAAGTTTTTATCATTAGTCAAAATGGCTTCAGAAGCAATATTATTAGATATTTTCTTCAGAGGAACCCCATTTTCATTCAGAATTTGCTGTTGAATCAGGTCGCAAGTCTTCTTACGTTCCTTACTAGAAATCAATTTCACCATATATAAATAAGGGTTTTCTTTAAAAAATATACGTTTATTTTAGATATTATGAAGGAGTCTGCAATTTTCTTTGATCTTGACGATACTCTTGTGGATCTTGCCGACACTCACACCCAAATTTACAATATTTTGCTCCCAAAATACGATATAAACATACCACACTGTGAACACACTTTGAACACTATATTAGATGGACGAAGTATTAGAGATTCATTCTGGAGAGATTTTGATTCTCTGGATGATAGAACAAAGTTTATTAGAGAAAATAGAATAACTCTTAAACCAAATGTACACAGTGTAATGGAATACTTACACAAAAAATACGATTTGTTCTTAGTTACAAACACCCCTTTATACAAAGCAGAGTTAGAGTTAGATCTTTTTGGGTTAAAGAAATATTTCAAAGAATTCTTTTTTGCAGAAACAACACAACTGGCTAACAGAAAAGGAATAAAAAAACCAGATATAAAAATAATTGGAGATTTAAAACACAGCCACTACAAAGAGAAATATATGGTGGGTGACTCTAACACAGATTTACTTTTTGCAAAAGAAATAGATGCAAAGTTCATTCTTGTTTCACATGAAAAAAATGGGCACATCAACGGCCATAAAAAAGTAATAAAAAATTTAGCAGAATTAAAAAAGATTCTGTAGATAAGTTTTATTTAGGGGCCTGACTTAACAGGACCATTTTCCTACAAAATCAGTGTAATCTTACACATTCAAGATTCTTTGGAGCCGAAGAATTTATTCTATATTTTGAAGACACAAACTTAGCAAAGTCTACTGCGCCCTCTCCTTCTCCGTGGTTCACAATTATTTTTCTTGGTGGGCTTGAAAGATTTCTAATATAAGCCAAAAGCTGTGATCTATCACAGTGCCCTGAGAATCCTTCAACAGTACAAACTTCCATGTTTATATTGATCTTTTTTAACTTAGAATCTGTTGCATCAACTAAAGCCATTACTTTTGTGCCGTTTTGAAGTTTTCTACCTAATGAACCTTCTCCTTGCCATCCAACAAATAGTATTGCAGATTTCTCATCTTGTGCCATTCTTGTAAAATATTCTACAGATGGGCCACCAGTCATCATTCCTGATGTTGCCAAGAATATGTTTCCTTTTTGTGCAACTAAACTTTCTCTTTCGTCTCTAGATTCAACTTCCCTAAACAGTTCACAACTAAAAGGAGAATTATTAGTTAAAATCCTTTTCTGCACAGTTTCTCTTAGGCTTTCCGGATATGCTGTGTGTATTGCATTTATTTCTTTTATTAGGCCGTCAATATAAACTGTCTTCGCTTTAAGCTGGCCAGCTTTGTAGTAATGCTCTAAAACTAGCATAACTTCCTGGCTTCTTCCAACAGCAAATACAGGGATTAAAACATTGCCGCCCCTTTCAACCACTTTATTTATAGTATTTATTAATTCCATTTCTGCATCTTGCCTTTTTGGCATTGGTGCTTGCTCTCCACCATAAGTGCTTTCAATTATTAAAGATTCAACTCTCGGATAATTTATTTCTGGAGGATTAAAAAGTCTTGTAAATCCAAACTTTATATCTCCTGAATAAACCATATTATGTAATCCATCTCCAACATGGATATGCACAGAAGAAGACCCCAAGATATGTGCTGCATTGTATAAAGTAATTCTTATATCTGGACTTACATCTGTTACTTCTCCATACTCTCTGGTAATAACATGTTTTAGCATTTCATTTATATCTTTTTCAGAATACGGCGGAATTTTACCTTCTTTTAAAATTACGTCCATATAATCTTTTTGCAGGGCGTACATTACATCTCTTGTTGCGGCAGTACAATATACTGGGCCTCTATATCCTGCTTTAAATAAATAAGGCACAAATCCACTGTGATCTAAGTGTGCGTGTGACACTATTACTGCAGATATTTCAGACAGGGGATAACTTATAGTTTCCAATAAAGGATACGGTTCATCAGTTACTGCCGCATTGATTCCACAGTCAAGCATTACTTTTGAATTAGCTGTTTCGAATAATATACAACTTCTTCCAACTTCTCTAAAACCACCAAAAAAACAAGCCCTTACCCACTCTTTATTGCTTCTTTTAGGAGCATATATTTCTTTTGAAACTTCTTTTAAGAATTGTTTTCTATCTTTGCCATCGCCATAATATTCTTTTCTTATTTGTGGCAAAAGCTTGCTTTTCATCATTGGTGCTCTTAAAATATTGGGAGTCCATTTTGTTTTGTCTATTATTGCTTTTGTTGTTGATCCGCCTTTACCGATTACTAAGCCTGGCTTTAAGGCCTCAATAATTACTTCTGAAAAATAAGCATCAAATATTATTGTTGAAACTTGGGCATCCTCTGGAATTAAAGATAAAATTTCCTTCCTTGCTTGTCCAATTTCCATTAAAACTGTTTTGTCTGCCCTAATATTTACTCTTTTTTTAAGTACTCCTGCGATTTTCGAAACATAGGTATCTTGTTTATAGAATTCTTCTGGTTTTTTTGTATAGACAGTTATGTCTGGACCCAAAAATTCAACCTTAGTTATTTCAATTTCTTTTGGTAGTACGTTTCTAATAAGCTCTGCAACCTTGTTTTCTTCCAATGATAACACCTGTGATAAATAAAAAAATTAGAATAATGTTTATTCCATGTTTCCTTCTTCGATTCCATTTTTGTCTATTATTATATAATCAAGCCCTTCTCCACCAGTATAAACATCTTTTTTCTTTGATGAACTTATTGCTTTCACCACTTGTTCTAAAGCTTGTTTTTTGTTAAACTTGTCTGAGTAGTTCTGCTCTAAGTATCCTATTGCAAACATAGCTCCAGACCCGAATGCTGTGTATTTTTCCATAGATTCGGACCCACCAACTAAGTCTACGCTGTAAAGTTCTGGCTTTGAATCGAATCCAGCAATTAGGAAAAATGCCATATAAGGATAATATCTTGTATAATTCAAAACATTTGAAACATAATTTGAGATTGCTGCTGTTTTCATTTTTTTCTCTCTTTCGACTTCATATAATCTTACTTGGCCATCAAGAACACGCATAATCTTTTGAGCATCCCCTAATCCACCTGCAAAGCTGATACCAAAATTGTTTCCAACTATAAACACTTTCTTTGCTTTGGTGTTTCCAATTGTGCTTCCATAAGTGCTCTGCCTGTCAGAGACAAGTAGAACAAAATCTTTACCTTTCCAGCCTACAATAGTCGTACCTGTTTTACCCATAGAGTCTTTGTCAAAAGAGTTCAAGAGAACACCTCAAGATTTTTTAAAAATAGTATACCTATTTTCTAGTTACGTAATCTATATAAAGGTTATGGTCCAAAGCCCATTTCTATGATATAACAACCTTTCTTGTTTCTTTGTCAAATTCTATTGTTTTTTTGAATAGTTTCTCACAAACATACTTTGCTGTGTTGTATTTATCGCTTGTTTTATTTATTACAAACTCGCTCTTCTTTGTTAAGCAAAAGAATGGCAAAAGTATTGCCGCATTCTCTGAATCTATACTAAAGTCTTTTGCTAAATATCCCACAATCTTATCTGCTGCTTCTTTGCCAATAAGAGGAACTGTTTTCTTAATTCCACTTGCACAGCCACATAAAGTAACATTATCATAATATGCAACAAGGGCCATACTTGCCCCTTTATTCCTCACATTATTTTCAATGTACTTGTTTTCTTCCAAAATAAAATTAATTTTCTTTCCTGTTTGCATAAGCCTCTGCTTTGCATAAGTATAAATCTCATCATTCACATGTGTCTTGTAACCTGTTGTGTGAATATATGCCTTTATAGTATCTAAATCTCCTTTTTGTAAAACAGAATAATTCTTTGGCAAAGCAGCAGTGTTGTTCTTTAAAACTAAAGATCCTTCCTCTTCAAAGCCCTTTCCAATAATAGCCAAATCGTATTTTAGGCCCATTTTTTCTAAGTATGACAAAGTGCTATATTTTATAAATTCTGGAGCAACAAGGTTATCTAAATCTGTTGGACCCATAAATCTAATTCTTGATTTAGTGCCCAAAGAAAGCATTGCAGCAGGAACTATTAATTCAGAAACAGAAATTGTATTTTTTACTTTTACTATCTTACTTCCACCAAGAATTCCCTTTGGATTTGTCTCTACTTCTGTGCTTTTCTTGTCAAACCCTTTCATTTCAACATTGCCAAGGTTTGCAATCACACCGGCATAGAGAATATCTCTCCATCTTAAACCTTTGTTTTCATCGTCAGCCCTAAAATTAGTTATTTTTATTGGTTGCTTAGTATACGCAGAAATGGTCAGAGCCATTCTCAACCCAAACCCATGTTTCTTAACTTCAGCGAAGTCTAAAACTATTGTTTCTGCCATAGTAATCTTCCGATTTTGTTTTATTTTATATATTTATATTGTATCTATTTTTAAAGATTATTGCGGGTTGTTACTGTAATTTGAACATCCCTAGCACCTCTTTTGTTGTGCTAACTTGCCCCTTATTTTTGTCAGATCTTATCTTTATTAATCTCGGGAATCTTAGAGCCAAACCGCCAATTTCCTCTTTAGCACACATATGTGTTGGGCTCTTTGTAATTTCATCATATAGCACCTCTACAACATATTTTGGTCTAACCCAGACATGAGGGTTTATCCCAGAAACATACTCTTTTGGCTGCTCTTTTTCTTTTATTTCAGTAAGTGCTTTTTGTAAATTCTCAAGATTTTCTTCTGTAAGCCCAGAACCAAGTTTAGCTATTGACTCATATCTGTTTTCTTTTTCATTATAACTTCCAACTAATAAAGCACCAATTCCAAACTTTGATCTCTGGCCTTTACCTGAAAAATAGCCCATAACTAATAAATCAAGAGTATCTTTAGCTTTAGAACTATAAGATTGCTTATATTTCACCCAGGCAAACTTTCTTGCGCCCGCAGTATAAACAGAATTTGGATCTTTTAGCATAATTCCTTCATTACCTTCGCCCAGAACCCTTTCAAAAAACTTTTGGATTCTTGGAACATCATCAGAGTATATATTTTCAGGGAAAATTAGATTTTTATTTGGAGACATTGCACTTTCCAAGATTTTTTTTCTTTCTAAAAGTGGTTTGTCTATTAGCCCGCCTTTCAAATACATAATATCAAAAACAACCAAACGCAAAGGGATTTGTTTAGAGACCCCTGAAATGTCATACTTTCTTTTTCTTTTCATTGTAACTTGGAACGGATAATATTTGTCTTCTTTTTCATTATAACCTATTGCTTCACACTCAAAAATTATTGGATACTTTTTTACGCATTTTTTTATTGTTTCTACAGCATCTGGAAAAATCTCACTCATATCTTCTAAGTTTCTAGTAAACAATTTCACATTTTTGCCATCATAATGACATTGCAACCTAAACCCATCGAACTTTGGCTCAACAATAGATTTCCCTAATTTTTCTATTATCTTTCCAATTGATGGAAGGCGCTCTGCTAATGCAGGCATAACTGGAACAAAAGGAGTAATTCCAATGTCTCTTAAACCATTTGATCCTTTTTCAAAAAGTTTTTTAGCTATGCTTCCAAGATCGGGATAAATATTATATTTAGATTCTATTTTTTCTTTAAACTTATAACGCAAATATCTTTCAACATCTTCGCCATAATCTTTTTTTAGGTCTTCAAATTCTTCAATATTATTTTCTTTGTAATCTTTTAAGAATTTCAAAGATAAGGAATCCATGATTGTTGAATTTGCTAATCCTAAACGCATATTCTTTTGTGCAATTCGAATAATATATTTTGCTTCTATTGGACTTGCATTATTTATCATCTGAACTAAAATATTTGTTTTATCATCTATAGACCCTTTTCCGGCCATCTTTGCAAGCTTTTCAAAAGAAGAATAAACTTCTGCAACAATTAGTTTTTTTGAAAATAAACTTCTTTGGACTTTGCCGGAAATTATTTGCTCTCCAACTAACCCCATGTCACCTAATTTTCTTAATTCTTTTTCTATTTTTTCTTTATCCATTCCTGTTGCTTTTGAAAGCGCAGAAATAATTGTTTTTTCAGCAATGCCAAAGTCTATTTCTTTATAAGTTGCGCCAAACTGACCTAATAAAAGATAAATTAATACATCTACTTCTTTTTCATTTGTTTTGTCAAGAATTTGTGATGCCAAAGTCATCATTTTCAATCTAGATGGCTCTTTTTCTATTTCTTCTAGCATTTTAGATAAATCCAAAAACAGCATACATAATATAAGAGAAAATAGGTATAAATACCCATCTCTCTACGATGATTACCAAAAGTAGATTAAGGCCGCAATGAATATTACTAACAACACCGCCCAAACTGGCTTATTCCATACTAACACTTTGTAACCATCCAAAGGCGGAATTGGCAATAAGTTGAATAACCCCAAAAACAAGTTAACGCTTATAATTGTATAAAAAAGAGTAACTAAAAATTGACTTATATAAAATTGGAATATTATAAGACTAAGAACAAATACAAGAATTGCAATAACCAAATTTGAAACCGGGCCAGCAACAGAAATTATCCCGCTCTCTTTTCTAGATAAATCTTTACCCCAAATATATACTGCACCAGGTGCTGCAAATACAAACCCACCGCCAGATATTAATGCCAAAGCCACAGCAAATACAAGCCCATAAGGCCACATAACAAATCTCGCTTTTGCATCATAATGAATTGCAACAAATTTGTGGCTTAACTCGTGAACTATAAATCCTGTTCCTGCCGCCAATAATACAATTGGGAGATTCAGGTAAAATGCAGAAAAATTTGAAAAACCTTGCCACGCAAAAGCAAGACTGATTACTATCCAAGCAATAAAAATATGTAATATCTCGTGTTTTATGTAACCCATAAAAAAGAATAAGAAAAAAAGGTTTATATGTTAATTGTTTTGCTTTGTTCAACTAACGCAACCTTTTGACCTTTTTGTTTTATCCAAACTGTTACCTTAAACAAACCCCGGGTTTTCAAATGTTTGTAAAGGTGTATTGTTTTTATTATTTTTTCTTTAGCATTAAGTTTATTTTTTACTTGCAAGTTGTCCATTTCAAATCTTCTGTTTGGATTCTCAACAACAACATCACAAACCAAATCTTTTATTGGCTCTGCCATGATGTTTTGTAATGAAAAAGTTATCTCTTCAAGCTGAGCAACTTCCGGATATCCTACATGCCTTGTTTTTATATTTCTGATATCAAAGTTTACTAACTGAGAATAATCAAATTCTGGTTTTTCTAATAGTTCTATTACTGTATCTTTTTTTACAAGCTCTAATTGGTGCTCTTTAAGCTTTTGTTCTAAATTTGTAACCCTTTCTTTCAGATGAGTTGTTTCTATGTGTGAGTCATATTCCAACTTGTGCTTCAAATGATGTATTGTATCATCTTTTTGCTTTAATAATTGTTCAAGATCTTTTATTGTAAGCTTTGTTTCGTGCAATGTTTTTTCTGCTTCCTTTTTCTTTGCCGCAACAATATACATTTTCTTATTTTTTGCTTTTAATCTTTTCTCGTTTTTTGTCAAAAGCTTTTTTGTTTTGCTTACCTCTTTCTTTCCAGTTTCTACAGATTTCATATGCTTTTTATTCTTTTCAGATATTCTTTTGTTTAATTTTCTTAGTTCTTTTTTAAGTTTATTAGAATTTTCTTTTGTTTCCTTTTTTTCTTCTTTTTCTAACACATTAAATTCATTTAAAAATTTGTTACTTAAGTTTCTAACTTTTTCTAAGTTTTCTCTTGACTTTTTATCCCTAGGCAATCTATCCATATCAATCACACAAAAACTTTCTATTTATATATAACTGTGTAAATATATAAAGGTTATGTTACCTTTGAACAAACTTCTTTCCTGATTTTAATGCATCTTCTGCAGATGATAATTCTGCGCCCAAATAAAAGGCGTGTGATAATTGAGATACCGCAAAATCTAATAGAATTTGGTTGTATACTTCCTTTGCAGTTTCACCAGAATATGTTTTTACAGGAATCCCACTATTATTCAAATATTTTGCGTAAATTTTATCTCTTACTTCTATGAAAAAATATCCTCGTGGATCAGGAATACATTTTAAATCATAATTCCATTTCAAAATTTCTTCTACTGCCGGAAGATCATTATAATACATATGCGCAGAACAGCTTATTGTAGTTAGTTCTCCAACATCTAAACCTGCTTCTTTTGCAACTATTTCTTGCATTTTTCTAAGTCCAAATATATTCAAGGGATAGGCACCAAAAATATCATGAGATCTAAAATAAGCAGTCATATAAAGAACATTATTTTGTACTAAAAATTGTATTGAGTCCAAACAAGGCGGCAAAGAAGAATCTTTGTCAGTATGTGGATCCCAAAGAGTTAAAAAAATTCGTCTTCTATCTTTATCAGTTTTCAACTGATTTATTGCCCATTTTATTTGGTCATACATGAAATACTTACAAAGTCCCTGGCCATAAGTGTATTCTACAGATTTTATTTGTTTTCCGGTACAAATTTGGTCTTCATAATCTTTTATTTGCTTTTTTGTTACTCCCAAAAATTTAGGTGTGTGCCTTTCTTCCATTTCATTTGTAACAGTAACTAAATTCATTATTTCCAAAGAACCTATTCCGTATGCTGTTTTTTTCTCAATACCATATTCTTTTATTAATTTCAAGGCACTTAGCCAGGCATCAGCAATGTTTTTTTCACGTATTATAAATCCTGTCTTTTCACTTGGTTTTTTAGAATGGGTTTTTTCTTTTACTATTATCTCTTTTGCTTCACCATATGCTTGTTTTACAGAAAGAGAATTTATTTTTTCTTGCACTTCCTGAGGATTTATATTCTCAATCATATCCACAAGCTCAACATTTGTTGTAATTCTTTCTAGATCTTCAAAAGAAAAATCAGATATTACTATATTGTATTTTCCCGCAAATATTTCTTTTAGCGACTCTCCGGTTTTTGATAAATCAGTACCACATAAAACTAAATATCGAATATTTGTATTTCCAAGAAGGTTTCTCAAGATATATTTTATCCCTTCAATAGAATAGCAGGTTCCGATAGTATTACAATTTAATTTCTCAAAAAATTCGGGCTTAGACCAAAGAGTGGCAACACCAACATTGTGCGAGGTATTTTTTACAATTAGCATGTCTTTAAAATATAAAGGCCAGTTCTTCACAATCGAAGGCATGTAATTATATTGGATATAGACAATATATATTTCTTTTGCGGTTCTACATATCCAAGTTTGTTTAAATCATACCTGCAAGCATTACTTTTGTGGCATACTTTGCTAGGAAGAATATTATGAATCCAACAAATACGAATATTGGGAAGTAAAGCAAGGCTTTTGATGCGGTTCTATCCCTCATATAAGCAATTATTACACTTGAAATTAAGGATTCAAAAAATAAGTAGAATAATAATACATTATAAATTATGTCTCCGGCGGCAACAGCAGCAGCGATCTCTTTAACTGATTCCACAATCCCTGTGCTTGTAGAGACCTCCACTAAAAACGAACTTAAAGTATTTACTAACCCAAATATTGCTGGCGCAATTACCGATCCGGCCGCAGCAATAAATAAAACTTGCATTGTAGTCTTTGCTCTTCTTTCTTGCTGTAATTTATACAGGTTTCTTGCATCTTCTGCAATCTCATCTAAAACATCTGCTAAACCCGCTCCAGCTCTAACAGAGTCCAAAATAATTGTAATAACTTTTCTTACCAATGAAGAATCCACATTTTCGTTTATAGACGCCAAGGCATCTTCAAAGTTTGCACCATCTTCTAATCGCCTTAATACTTTTTGTAGCTCTTTAGTCAATGGGCCGTAATCGATCATTGACACTTCTCTTAAAGCATATTCGTAAGTTCCGCCGCTCTTCAAAACATCGCTCATTTCTCTTAATGCAGAGGGAAAAAACTTTTCAATCTGGGCGGTTCTTTTGTTTTCAACATAAATAGGCAGACCAATTATTATATCTGCAATGGCAATCAAAGTCACAGCAGCAAAAACATAATTTCCAACAAGCAAGGCAATTAAAACTGCTCCAACAATACCAATTAATACTGCAATGGCAATCCACACAAGAGGATGAAGTTTTATTTTGTTTCTCTCCAATATTTTCTTGTACTTCAACATCAAATTACTCATAGCAACACCATTTGTGGACTAACCTTAATATGTAGGCCTAATTTTTCTAATATACATTACCAATCCAATCAAACAAATTGGAAGAATTACAACATACAATAAAATTATCATTGTTGGCGTCAATGGCAAAGAGGCAAATAAAGATACGCCGCCGCCCAAAGGAATATTTCTAATTGTTCCTAAAATTGCCAACATTACAGGGATTACAATTCCAATAAAAATATAAATTACTCCAATGAAATTCATTTTTCCTGAAAATGATTCCAAGTTCAATCTGATTTCAAATGAAACATCATTTGCTGTATTATTCAAAACTTCAGAAAGGTTTCCACCAGATTTTAATGCACGCAAAATATGGTTTAAAGTATTTCTTAATGAAAAAGATCTTGTTCTATATGCTAAATTTTTTAATGCATCTTTTGTATCTGCACCTTGTTCAACTTCATTTATAACTCGCGCCATTTCTTCTGATAAATAGCCATATTCTCCAATAGCGATCGTTTGTAAAACTCTATACAAACCTATTCCTGCACGAAGCTCAGTTGCCATGTGTCGCAATGCAAATGGAAGTTCTGCATCTATTTTTTTTGCACGATCGGCTGCAACAATGGAAGGATATTTCAGAACTATTCCCGCAGTTAAAAACATGGCCACAAAAAAGACTAATACTAAATAGTATTGTGGAATTTCTATTACTGCAAACAAAGCTGCAGCTACCGCAGTAATTATTATTGTTAATATTAATGATATAACAGAAGTTATTGCAAGATATTGTGCTGTGCTGTAATTTATGTTTGCACTGTCTAAGTCCATGCTTAATTCATTTCTACCTGGCAAAATAGATAATATTCTTTTTGAAAATAATGAAAAGAATGATGAAAATGAGTTATAAATTTTCCCAATCAGCTTTACACCTTTGTTGTAATCTGCAGATAATTCTTCTGGTTTTTGAACTTCAATTTGTGATCTTTTTCCTTCTGAAATTATTGACCTTAATTCTTGCAGACGCAATGATTCTAAATCATTTGACAAGCCTTTTTCTTCATACTTACGTTTGATATTTTCGACAATAGACTCCACTTGTTTTAGGTCTACCTTCTCCTGCATCTTGTCGTTAAGATCAAAACTCATAATAAATCACATTTTTGTGAGCCTGTTTTGATTTTTGCCGCTTTGCAACAAATCATTAACTTGCTCATAAATATCACAAATCATTTTTGAGCCATTATTCTTCTAAATCATAATATTTTTGTATCTCTTGCGATAATTCTATCTGAGATTTTATGTTTTTATCCAATAATCTTTTCAAGAATTGTGCTCTTGTTGAAATTTCCTTTGTAACTTGTGCCATTGTTTTTCCTGAAAATGTTGCAACTTTTTTCAAATATCTTGATGGAACTGAAGTATCAACTAATTTGTCATCTTTCGGATCCCATTCATAAATTTTTTGTGTTTGAGTATTTCTTTCTAACACTCCACTTACTTCTGCAATCTCGGTGATTCTTCTTATTGTTCCTTTTCTTTTATCGTGTATTCTTTGTTGAACAAGAATCATATCTAAACCAGAAAGCATAACTTGTGGAACATCCATTGGTGGAGAAGTAACTCTTACAATTGTTTCTTGGGCAGAGTTCGCGTGTACTGTACCCATACAACCATCGTGACCCGTGTTCATTGCAGTAAATAAAGCCAAAGCTTCGCTATGCCTTACTTCACCAACAATTACTCTGTCAGGTCGCATTCTCAATGCATTTTTTGTTAAAATATCTAAAGTTATTTCTCCTGTACCTTCAATTCCGGGTGGTCGGGCTTCTAATCTTATCCAATGAGTTAAAGGCAAGTTTAATTCTGCGGTGTCTTCAATAGTAATTATTCTTTCTCTTGATGGAATAAAACTTGAGAGAACATTCAGGGTTGTTGTTTTTCCTGATCCTGTTCCTCCCGCTATTAAAATGTTTGCTGGCTTTACATCCATACCATCAACACAAAGCCACAAGAATGCGGCAGTTTGTAGATCTATTGTGCCGTTGTTTATCAAATCTATTATAGTATAAGGCTCTTTTCTAAACTTTCTTATCGTCAATGTTGAACCCGCAACAGAAACTGGTGGAATAGTTGCATTTATTCTTGATCCATCACTTAATCTTGCATCTAATAATGGTTGTGAATAATCTATTCTTCTTCCTGTGTATCTCGCAATTCTGGAGATCAAATCAATTATATCTTTATCTTCATAAAATACGATGTTTGTTGTCATTATTTCGTATTCTCTGTGGAAAACATAAACTGGCTTCTTTGGACCAATTATCATTATCTCTTCTAATCCGTCATCTTTTAACAAAGAGTCAATAATTCCAAATCCAACCATCTCAGTTACAACTGCATTGGCATAAAACTTTTGCTTTCCTTCAGGGATTTTTAATTCTGGGGACGAGGAGATGATTTCCATTACTTTTTGGAAGTATACATTTCTTCTCTGTTGTTCATCTCTTATTTTGTAAGGCGCAACGTTAATGATTCTTGTTGCCGCTTCTTTTATTGTGTTGATTACTAGCTGTTCTCCACTTGATGCTTTAGGAGTTGGCACTTCATAGTGTAATATTGGGTGACCTTCAACTTTGTATATTTTCACTTCACCATAAGAAGCAATCATTTTTTTGTTTGCGTTTTCTAAATCTTCAAAACTTAGTTCAGTAGGTATAAGGGCGTCTGTAGTGGATGGGCTAGTACTAGTCGGTCGCGCAGTTCGTTCTTTTGTTTCTTCTTTTTCTTGCGCCGCTTCTTTTTCTTCTTTATTTTCTTTAGAATCCTTTTGGAAAAGATTATCTACAAACACCATGCCATTCACCCGAGATATAAATAAGACCAGACTGTAAACATAACAAACATTATAAATAACTTGAATTAATATATAAATGTTATAGTTTATATTAGATATAACTATTCTATTGAAACGGGGGTCATGTCATGGCTGAAAAAATAGTAAAAGCAAAAGAAGTTAAAAAAACTGAAACTAAAACTTTCGAAAACAGAATCGCAATATCAGTACTTGCATACATACTAATTGGTATTATCTGGTATTTTGTTGACGAAGAAGCAAAAAAGGATGAGTATGTAAAGTTCCATGTTAAACAAGGAATCGTTCTGCTTATTGCCTCAATAATATATAGCATAATATTAGGAATTATTATGGCAATCTTGGGAAGTATATTCATTTTAATTCCGGGCGCATGGTTAGTATTGTTTACAATATTAAGCATATTGTACTACGTTCCACTTATCTTTTGTATAATTGGAATAATTACTGCTGCCACAGATAAGCAGAAAGAACTTCCAATATTTGGAAAGTTCGGAAACAAGTTTAGCATATAAAGTCAGGACCAAAGGTCTTGATTTCTTTTTTTTCTTTTTTTACAAGTAGGGCTAAAGTTTAATCTGTGACTTTTATATTAATCTAGTTTGTCTTTTTGTTTTGAAATTATTAAAAAAATTAGGCGGGCCTTAATCAAAGGCCCATGTTAATTTTATTTCTTTTTCTTTTTTACTGTTTTCTTAGCCTTTTTTACTACTTTCTTTACTGTCTTTTTCTTTACTACTTTCTTAGCTACTTTCTTTTTTACAACTTTTTTCTTTGCAGGCATCTTAATCTTCCCCCCTTTCTTTTAATTATAATGCTGTCCAGCAATTGTGCAAAAACAATTTTACCAACTGCCAAATATATTTTTATTTAAAAAATATACAGAAGATACCCAGACTTTATATATAAATGTTTCTATCTTTTTATGTAGTTTTAAACTTATTCTGCAGGCATTATCGCAATGTTGGCTGTCCAAAAATAGCGCAAGAAGATACGATTGTTAGTTTTTATAGTCAAACAATTTTTTAAATTCTAAAAAAATTCTTTCTTTGATTTTTTCCTTATCATACTTTACAGATTCACAAAAATCAATAGCAGAATGATATCCAAGTTCATATTCATTGTAACCATTTCCTTTTGCCATCGCTAATGACAGATTTGAATTAGGGTGTGTCATATCAACGGAAAGATCAAGCCGGCCCCTAAATTTTGATTCTTGCCCCAAAGCATATACGTAAATTAGGGTTGCCAAAGATTCCGTTCTTGCTTCAAGAATAAAACAGCCAGAGTGTGTGCTAGGCGGTTTAGTTCCAATCTCATGATACAATTGATGCACCAATTCATGAGCAATTACTTGCCCCCCAGTTGGATCAAATATGCCTTGTGCTTTTAAATCTTCAGAATACACTCCAGCAACAGTACCTTTTACTAACAGTTGATCCCGCAAGGCCCGAACCTTTAAGAGCATCTCTTCTTTTGTAAATGACTTTCCGTTTTTACAAAAACTAGCCCACAAAAAAACAAAATGTTCTAATTCTTTTGTTGATCCAGCCCTAAGTTTTGTTATTGCTCGTCTTGCAAGGTGGATAAAAGGGTTAGAATAAAATCTTGCTAAACGTGCAGAATCATTGTACATTGGAGACAGATGAAATGATTCGGCGCTGCCGTGCGTAGTATACATATATTGTTCAAACAAGTCAATTACAAAATTAGCAACTGTTATCTCTTTAGTAGTAACTTCTTTTTGCCGATAGTTTCCAAAAAAATGATTTAGTTGCCTTGCCATATGCTTTGTTTGATTATCTACAAAAGCATACAGGAATTCATATATTCTCGGTTTGTGTTTTGTTTCAAAATCAGGATAATATTTTTCTAATCTTTTTGCTGCTTGTTCAAAAAGTTTCAAGACATTTTCTGGACGGCGAAGAGAAAAAAGTGCTTTTGCAATTTGTCGCCTAGCACTTTCAATAACTAATTCTTCTCGTCTTCTTTTTTCTTGCATTTCTTTAAGTTTTATAAATTTAAAATCATATTGATCTTCGGCTTTTCTTCGTTTTTGCAATTTCAAAATTTGTTCTTCTATTCTTTGTTTCAGGTGTTCTCCGGCACTATGATCCTTTGTACTTCGATCTGTCCGTATATAAAGTTCTTTTAACCTATTATATGTTGTCTGAGCAGGTCTTTTTTCAGGCATATTAAATAGTCACCTTACTTCTTTAAATAAAACATTGCAAGCATTGCTTCTATTTGGATTCTTTCTGTTGCACCTTGTGTAATTCTAAAATTAGTTTCTCCTAAAATTTTTATTAATTCTATTTTATCTTCTAAAGCAATTTTACTTTCGTCGTAATCAATTAACTCAGTGTATATCTGACCAATGATATCTTCGCCGGACATTCCATAATCAAACATAAGTTTGTATAACAATTCTCTTGCAGTTTTGAAATTGCCTTTGTAAGATTCAATAATTACTTCTTTCATTTCTTCAGGCCTTGCTCTTGAACTTACTTTAAAGATATCTTCTGTTTTTATGTTTGGGTCTAACGATGCAGTAGATTGAAGGATGTTAATTGCTTTTCTTAAGTCTCCTTGCGAAACATAAAACAAAGAGTCTAATGATTCCTTTTCAAAAATAAGTTTTTCTATTTTTCCGATTTCTCCAAGTTTTGAAATTATTACTTCTTTTTCCAAAGGCTTAAATCTAAATACAACACACCTGCTTTGGATTGGCTCTATAATTCTGCTAGAATAATTACAAGACAAAATAAAACGGCTGGTCTTTACATACCTTTCCATTGTTCTTCTTAATGCCTGTTGGGCATCCGCAGTTAGAGAGTCTGCCTCATCTAAGAAAATCAGTTTATAGTCTGAATTAAAAGGAAGGGTTCTTGCAAACTCTTTGATTGTGTTTCTTACAACATCAATACCCCTATCATCAGAGGCATTTAATTCCAGAAAGTTCCTGTCATAATGCTCGCCAAATAGATCTTTAGCCAGAGCTATGGCTGAACTTGTCTTTCCAATACCTGCAGAACCTGTGAAAAGCATATTTGGAACCCTGTTAAGTTTCACATAGCTTCTAAGCCTATCAATTATCCCTGAATGGCCTACTACGTCCTTCAGAGAATCCGGCCTATACTTCTCGATCCATGGCAGGTTTTCTTTAAGCATATTAACACAGAGGCACAATAAGATTAAAAAGAAAATGCTCTTTGTTTTTATATTGATAAAAAAGAGGGACTAAAATGTATTTATACGCAATATTCGGGTTAATAGTAACTTATGTTATTTCTGTTGTTCTTAGTTTGGTTGGGCTTACTGCAAAATTCAATAGTGTCCTTTACTACATCATGCCAGGAATATCTTTTTTATTGATATTTATTATATTTATATATCTTGAAAAGGTTGTAAAGTACAATTTCAAGGAGTATTACAACGGGATTATCCTTATTGTATTCCTATTTTTGGGGTTTTACCTTGCATTCCTAATCTATTTTGGAGAAAGAGCAATATTCTCAAGTGTTAAATTTTCAGAGATATTCGGCCAACTCAATATAAACTGGCTAACATATATGGCTACAACCCCTTATGTCTATTTTATAATTGGAGCATTCCTTGGGTGGCTGACTTACGCCTTAATAAAAAATAAGAAGTGAAATATAAGAGAGTGACAAAAAATGGAATACACAAAACTAAGTGAAGTGATCATTAAGGTAAAAGAAGCAGACCCAAGTCTAGTTGGACGTAATATTATTACTCTAGATAGTACAAGCAAAGAAAGATTACGATTAACTTCTGGAGACTTTGTTTCCATAAAGGGGCGTAAAGAAACTGTTGCACAAATTTGGCCAACAAGACCACAAGACGATGCTGAATCTTTCATAAGAATGGACAGCCTGATTAGACTTAATACGGGTGTTGCAATTGGGGACACAGTAGTTGTAAAAAAAGCAGCAGTTAAAGAAGCACACAAAATTTATTTAGCACCGACACAAAACGTGAAATTGCCACCAAACAATAACTTTGCAAGAGTTGCAAAAAAACAATACCTTGGAAAGGCTTTGAATACTGGAGACCAATTATTTTTATCTTTATTCGGAAATGCAATGGTATACGCAGTTGCAAAAACAAATCCAACTGGCTTTGTTTATGTTAGCGACAGCACCCTATTTGAACTATTAGAAACGCCAATTACTTTGGAATCTGCAAGCATTTCAAAAATTGGTTATAATGAAATTGGTGGTTTAGGAAAGCAATTAAGCAAAGTAAGAGAATTAGTTGAATTGCCACTAAAACATCCAGAAATTTTCAGGACCATGGGAATTGCTCCACCAAAAGGAATTTTATTTTTTGGACCGCCAGGAACAGGAAAAACATTATTGGCAAGAGCAATAGCAAATGAAACTAATGCAAATTTTAGTATAATCAACGGCCCAAGCATAATGAGTAAGTATGTTGGTGGTGCAGAAGAAAAAATAAGGACTATTTTTAAGGAAGCACAAGAAAATGCTCCTGCAATAATTTTTATTGATGAAATTGATGCAATCGCATCAAATAGGGATGACTCTGAAAGTGAAGTTGGAAGAAGAGTAGTTGGACAACTATTAAGTGTTATGGATGGTCTAGAAGCAAGAGGAGACATAATAATTATTGCTGCAACAAATAGACCAAACTCTTTAGATCCTGCTTTAAGAAGACCAGGAAGATTTGATAGAGAAATACATATTAATGCTCCAGACAAGAATGGAAGATTTGAAGTTTTCAATATACACACTAAAGGAGTTCCTTTGGGAAAAGACGTTGACCTAAAAGAGCTGGCAAGAATCACTCATGGATTTGTTGGTGCAGATATAAATGCTTTAGTTAAAGAAGCAGCAATGCAAGCAATTAGAAGAATACTTCCAAAGATTGATATGGAAGAAGAAACAATTCCATCAGATATTTTAGAAAGCATAGAAATTTCTATGTTAGACTTTTCAAAAGCTTTACAAGAGGTACAACCTTCCGCCTTAAGAGAGGTAATGGTAGAAGTTCCAAATGTTACATGGGTTGATATTGGGGGCCTAGAAGAAGTAAAAGAACAGCTTAAGAAAAGTGTAGAATGGCCTTTACAACACGCGGATTCTTTTAGAAAAATGGGGATAGACCCAATTAAAGGTGTTTTATTATATGGCCCGCCAGGAACAGGAAAAACAATGCTTGCAAAAGCAATTGCAAATGAAAGTGAAGCAAATTTTATTAGTGTTAGAGGCCCAGAAGTTTTCAGCAAATGGGTTGGAGATAGTGAAAAAACAATTAGAGAAATTTTTACAAAAGCAAGACAGACAAGCCCTTGTGTAATATTCTTTGATGAGATTGATGCTTTGGCCCCAAAAAGAGACCAAATGGCAGATGGTGGAGTAAGTGCAAGGCTTGTAAACCAATTACTTGTTGAGTTGGATGGTTTATCTGAACTAAAGGGTGTTGTACTTATTGCTGCAACTAACAGACCAGACATTATTGATCCTGCCCTTTTGAGGCCGGGAAGATTTGATAATATTATATTTGTTCCTGCACCAGATTTGAAATCAAGAGAGGAGATAATCAAAAAGATTATTACTAGAATGCCATTATCAAAAGAAGGGCAGACTTTTATTGAAACTCTTGCAGAAAAAACAGATGGTTATTCCGGTGCTGATTTGAATTCTTTGTTAAGAGAAGCCGCTTTGATTGCCCTTGAAAGATCAAGAATGAAGGATACTCAAGTAACTGATGAGGATGTTAAAGCAGCATTAAAGAAGACAAAACCAAGTTTAACAAAAGATGTCATAGATACTTATAGAAAGTTCGAGAAAAATGTTGGTGTTTAGTAGAAAGTTCTAACTTGAACTTTACTCATTCGGGAGCACACAAACATCTATTCCTTCTGGTTTTACGTCATTTAACAAATTGTAAATATCTTCATAATATTCTTGTTTTGTTACACCAAAATCCGTGTAACAGGAGGGGCAATCTACAACAGCAGGATTTTCTGTAGCCAAACAAGTTTTTAGTCCTATAAAGTTATTTTCAGTGACGACCTTTGAAATCAGCCCAGAAATATTCTCTTTTAAATAATTTTTTATTGTTGTTTTATATTCGCCATAAGGTTTGCTTTTTAAATTAAATATACCGGATTCTTCGATATAGTCATTAAGCCCTTCAAAAGGGTATATTAACATATAATCATTAATTTCATAATCCCCAATCGAAACCATTTTTACTTTATTTAGAACTTTCATTTCGTTTTGATCGACGAAGTTATATACGCAAATATTGTTATTACCAAATGCTTTGCTTTGCGTGAAGTCATATCCAAAATTTTCATCACAATTATATGCATAATAATAATCGCCTAAAAAGTAATCATCAATGTTTTTCAAAGACCAGATATCGTCACTACAAATATTATGTTTTTCACTAATTTTATATCCATCGCCATATTCAATTCCATATTCTGTTTCCTTACAGTAATCTTTGGCAAGATCATAAACCTTACATTCATCACTGCCGTAATAACAGACAGCACCGGGGTTATTAAGTAATATTTTACAATCATATTCTTGTTTAACTATATTTGTGCCATCACAATAGCTTTCTTGTAATTGGGTTGTTCCCGGCTTACAACAGTCCATATTATTAGACTCCTTATTTCCAAATTTATCAACATAAAAAATATTGCCTTTTATAAAAAGATTGTTTCCATCTGACGAATAACATTCTGGTTCTACAAGGGGTTTACATTTGTGTTCTGAGTTCATACAGGATTGACCATCGGCACAGTCAACATGGTTTTTTACTTTTTTATTCCCATTACAAAAATATGTCACTTCCTGATATGAGGGACTGTCATTTGTGCCAAAATTAATACAATCATTACCAAAGCTTTCTGTTATTCCGTATGTGTTTGTATATGCCACACCATTATCAAAAGATTCACATTTTTCTTTTGATTCATCAGGATATCCACAAAAAGCATTAGAAAAATCATCAACACAACTATATTTTTCACCAAATTCTTTACAATTTATGATTGTCGTTTTGTAATCTACACCGTCACAATAAAGCTCAAGGATTTGATTTTTATCAACACAGGTATCATTATAAGTGCCATGTACATCAAATTCGTTCCAGTAAAATAAGCTGCCGCCTTCAAAAACATTTAATCCCTGATCATAATCATCACAAAATTTCAAGTTAAAATCCGGTAATTTACATTCGCCATCAACACAAGTAGCGCCCATTTCTGCACAATTATAATCTATAAACTCCACATTATCCTTACCACAAAAGGCCTCCTGTAAAATGGAGCCATAATCTTCTACACAAGAATCATATATTTCTTTGTTGTCTACAGGGGAAACAAATTCCCCTACTTTGATTTCTTTTTGAGCAAATGCAAAGTCTTTTTTAAAATAATTTGTATCTTTTTTATCACAAATAAAATTTATTTCCCCTGGAACACATTTTCCTTCAATACACAAAGCATTATCATACCAACAATCACTTTCAGATAAAATTGGCTGTAAATCATCACATTGATAATAAGTCAAAATGCTTTCCAAACAGGAACTGTCAAGATTATGTATTTCCCCCTTAAAATCGCCAAATATTATATCTCCACCAACAAATATACCAAAATCTTCTGTTTCAATACAAGATAAATTATTTTTGCTTTCTCCAGATTCTAAATCCACACATTTGCCATCTTCACATTTTTTATTTTGCAGATAACACGGCACACTAATCTCTTTTGAAGTGCTTTCTATTTTACCATTCCAACTATAAGTTCCACAAAACTTTTCAGTGAGTTCTATTCCAAATAAAGAACAGGAGTCTTCTGTAGTTGAAAGTTCGTAAAGATCATTAAAAAATAAAGTTCCTTTATTTATAGATGCGGGGTATTGCCAACCGCCATCAGAGTCATAACAAGAAGTTTCACATTCTGTTGTGTTATCATACATATATGCAGACCCAGAAAATACAGTTTCCGATTTTGAATTATTATTTTCATTTTCCTCAATAATTAAATTATCATAATCAACAGATATTTCAATTTTTGCAGAGTCTCCCAAGTTTAATTTTAAACCTATTATATTTGCATATCCCGGTTCATCAACTAAAATGCAGGCATTGGAATTAATTGCACCATATTTTTGAATATCTATCGGAATTACAACATTTGAATCTTCTGATTTTAGTAATACATTAAAGCCTTGGGCTACTGCCCCCGGACCGCTATTACAGATTTCAAAAGAAAAATAATTCATACATTTTTTGCTTATTGCTTCTTTTTCAATTTTTCCAACATATAAATCTATTGGTTTCTTTTCAATTTTACAGCCAGAGTCACAACCATCTCCATTAATTGTATTTCCATCATCACAGTCTTCTCCGCTCAAAAGAAGACCATCGCCACAACTTGGCTTAATACAAGCCCCTTTATTACAAATCATTCCAGTTGGGCATTTTATTTCTTTTGATGTAACAACTTGTTTTGTTGTGTCACAATAAGACTCAATTAAAGTTGTAGATCCGTTATAAGTACAAGAATCTTCCAAACTATGGCAGCCTTTAGATAAATTATATTTACTTCCATCTTCTTTATACATTGTTATTTCTTTTGGATTATAACTTACAGTAATTCCTTTTTCATACATACTACTTGCTTTATCTTGTTCTTCACAAACATTTTTTCCAATAGAAATCTGTTGAACAATACTTGTGTTTTTTGTGGCTTCTTTTTGCAACTCAGAACATTTTTGAGTTATATATGTTGGATCTGAAGAGTATGGATTAATGATATTTTTTGTTGTATTAGTAGAAATTGTTTTCATTTTATTGTGGTCTATAAAAGGCAAGTATAGTAATGCTGAATTATTATCCCCAATATTGGGGAGCACAGCCAAAGATACTAACACAAGCAACACAAAAAATACGGAAATAAATCCCTTACTTGACACATTCATTAATTTCACAATGACCACCATTAGAATTACAATTTGTTAGGCTTGTTTTTGGCTTGTCAACATCACAAGACCAACTCACCAAATAATTTGAACTCTCTACTTTTCCACCAATATCATTTACACAAGAATCTGAAGATGCAAACACATTTCCCTGCCCATCACAATATTCTATTTTTTTGTCAGAAGGGATACAAAATTGTTCTGATAAAGAATAATCTTTGCCATTGACAGTATAGATTCCATTGTCTTTTGTACCATCCAGCTCTTCTACTTCACTCCCGCTTTGACCGGCAGGAGTTATACATTTGCCATTGTTACAAACTTTGTTTATAGTTGAACAATCATACTTTTCATATTTTGCTTTATTTCCATCACAAGCATATTCCAATAAGGTGTTATCATCTAAACAAGTATCCCACCAATTATTTTCCCAACCAATTGAAATTTTTGACCAGATATAACTTTGAGAAAAATAATTTATTCCATCGTTATCTACACATTCTTCTGGATCAGCGCCAACTTCAATACAAGCGCCATTCACACAAGTTTTTCCTTCTGAAGCACAGTTATAATTCAAATAATCTACTTCCCCCTCAGAATTACAACTTAATTCTTTTAAGATTGGGCCATAAGTATAACAATTAGGGTTCAAATATTCTGGAATACTTGGGTCACAAGAAGATCCATTTTCATTCAGTTCACAATAATCCTCAAATTCAGCTGAATTTTCTTCAACCTTTGTGTTCCCCAACACAGGCAGATCACAATAAAGCTTTAAGGTTTGCTTCGCAGTGCCTTTCTCATAATAATTAATATCATCTTTAGAACAAGATTTTTTAAGGTCAGAATCACATAAATCTTCTTGACTCCCTACACAAGCGCCATCATAACAAATACAATTTTTATTACTGTTATGTGCTATGGGCCCAGCACATAAAAATTCATGCACCTTTGTACCATACATTAATTTTTCTTCAACATTTTCATTATAACAATAATCTTCGCTTTCTTTATTTTTTCCAGAAGAATCTATGTAAATTATTTTCCCTTTCTTATCCCAGTCAAATCCTGTGTCTCCTTGTTCATCACAAGAAAAAGAAAATCCGGGTGCGTCTACACATTTACCATCTTCACATATTTGATTAAACAAAAAACAAGGATATTCTTCTGTCGTGCCCTTCTTTCCTTTTTCGGAAGGGATACAAATTAGTTCCTCTAAATAAGCACCAGATGATCCGCAATAATCATAATCTTTATAATCACCACCACTATCCATTCCAAATAATAAGGATTTAACATAAACACTATCTTCACCCAAATAGTCATCGGAGTCTGTACAGGTTTCCTCACATATATTTCCATCAGCAAGGTACTTAGTTCCGGTTTCTGTTTCTTGGGATAAACTATTGTTCTGTTCATTTGTTTCTGCAATGTTGTTACTTATATCCACCATTATTTCTACTGTTGGGTTTTCATTAAGGCCTAAACCAAATAAGCCATATGATAACATTATGGAATCAGTTATATGCACACACCCGTCTTCAAATCCGTCATATTGTCCTGCAGAATAAGTTATTTTTGTATTTTTGTCTTCAACTTTAACAAGGATATTAAAATCTCCTAATACTGGCAAGTTGCCAACATTACATATTTCAAAATGAACTGAATTTACACAGTCTTCACTATATGGTTCTTTGTAAATTTTACTTACAATTAAATCGGGGGCGGCTTCTAATAAACATTTTGAACTGCAGCCATCCCCGTTTTTATTATTTCCATCATCACAACTTTCATTTTGGTCTATTATTGAGTTTCCACAAATGTTACTTACATCAACACAAGCACCACTTTTACAAACGTATCCTGGGCCTTGGTCATTACAATCAACTACTTTGTAATCTGGCCAATATTCTAAATATACATCACCTGATTTTTTTGAGTCGGCATATATTTTTTTACAATATGCTTCATAAAGAATTTCTGGGCTTTTACAATAATCTGTTTTTTGTTCACAGCCAACATTTACATCTACTTTTTGGGAAGAACCGTATGGCAAGTATGTAAAACTTTCTTTTGCATATCCAGTAACTGTACCCTTTTTTAACACAGACTCATCAAAATCCTTACAAACAAATTTATGACTTGAAAGGAGTTGCATTTCTAAAGATTGACAGTTCTTAGAAGTAACTAAATCAGCCGGTAATCTGCCTGTGATTGTGTTATTTTTTGCAACTTCTTTCAGTTTGTTATGGTCAACCACTGGAATAAACAAATAAGAATCTTTTGCAGTAAAAGAACTCAAAAATCCGAAAGCAAAAATTCCAACAACAACAAGAACAATAAGAGCAATGCCAAAATAGCCTTTATTCATATAACCCAACTCACAAATAAGTTATATAAATAAGTATACTAATCTTTAAATAAGTATACAAATGCATTTAAAGGTGGTTTGTTGTTTTTATGCGGGGTTTTCTTTTTGTAATGGGTGCGCATCACTCCAATGTCCATTATCACACCGCAATTCATAACCGTCTGAATCAATGTAGGTGTCGTTATCATCACAAGTACTAACATATTGCCCATTTATACAAACTGTTATTACATTAGTTTCACTTAATTTTACGTCTCCTTTTATACAATCAACATCATCATAAGCAACGCACATTTCTTCCATACATTTGGATTTTGCGTCTGTTAAACCTGCTGCCCCCAAAGGCTCACAAACAGTTGACTCAGGGCAGATAGCTTTGTTATGCAAATAATCCAAATAAGTAAAAACTACTGTTTCAAGACAAGTATTTTTTTCAGAAGACATTTTATTACACAGAGCAATGTTTGAATTAAACTGTTCTTCAGTAGTCATGTTTAAGTCAAGGTCTTTCAATTTGGTTGAAGTTGAATAATCCACTATTGCCCAAATTGCAATTGCCAATATGATTACAATAATTATGCAATAAATAATAATATTTCTTTTCATAGTTAAACAAAAGGAAGATTTGTTTAAAAACCTTTAGTAGAAAATAAACTCTACATCTTTCTTTATTTTCTCTTTTATTTTTGATTTCAATAATTCTATTTGTGTCTCTGAGAACTCGTATGTTTTTGATAACTTGATTTTTGCTTGAATTAGATTTCCACTTTCCATTAGATCTATGTTTGAGATAGTTATCTGTTGACTGTTTTCAACGAAAAAGGATTCTACCTCTGTTTTTATTACTCCTATATTGCTTATCTCTTTTGTATTTCCTAAGGTGAAATAGTACAATATACCCGCAAGCAAGATTACTATAATTGTAACAAAAAGAATTTCAAAACTGGATTGGCCTTTGTTATTCAACTTGCTCTTATTGCAAAAGTTCAACATATGTTTTTCCACCGGGCTCTTTGAAGATATTTAATGAATATTCTTTTTTTCCAGGTAATATTAGATCATCGCTATTAGAAATTCCTTTTTGTAAGTATATTGTTTTTGTACATAGGCCGTCATTATTGCAATTAGAATTCTTTGGCGCATCTTTTAATTCAATAAAATAAGATATTGCATCCGCAGAAAGAACTAAGTTTGCATCTTCCGGGATAAACACAGTAACTTGGGTTTTTGCCATTGATTCATTCATAGTTACAAACTCAATTGACTGCTTCAGATTATCTGCAGATTGGTCAACATAAGATAAGGATGAAATATCTGTTACAGAATCTTTTGCATAATCCGTGAATGGTACAATTATGGTTTGTAGTAAAATCAAAATTACTACCACAATTAGAATGAATTCTATTGTCATTTGTCCCCGGCCTTTTCCTAACATCATAATAATCCACCGATAAATAATAACACAATATAACTTAAAAACAAAGCAGGTGTTAAAGGAACGCTCTGTTTCACATAAATCTCTGCAGGAATTACCTTGTCTTTTTGTAATTTTTTCAACACTACTATTTCTTCGTTATAAAGCCCAGCAGGCCTTGTTTGAATTACTGTATCATAATTCTTGCTCTTCATAGATTCAAATGTTTTTTGCAATATATCTTTATTTTTGATATTTTTAAACATATCTTTTATTGTTGGTTTTTTTACAAGGGCATTATCCTTTATGTAAATTGAACTATAAAGTATGTCTCCTTCCTTTAGCTTACTTACTTTCTTCAAATCTGCAAACTCTTTAGACCTTACAAATCCAAACAACTTTATAAAAGAAAAGAAGATTACTGAAATCAGGACATAAATCAAAACATCTACCAGGCGTAAAGGATTCAAATAAATCGATATTGCAAAAACAATTATTGCTATTGGCAAACGTATCTTCCAATTTATTTTGAATAATAAGAAAGACAACAGGGCAAAAATTGTAGGGATGTGCAATAAAGAAAATATATAATACAAACCAACAAGAGTAACTGCAACTTCTAAGTATCCCGGGAGCTTCTTGACTAGGTCACGCAGAATTATTTTGTAATGCTTATTTACAATTATTCTCTTTAGAGCCAAGAAAAAGCCCAAAGGGAATACTATAAAGACACCAAGAACAAAAAATAAGGGAATAAAATATGGGTTTATTCCGCCGTTAAAAAAGATTGAAAAATCCTGATAAGGGATACAAAATGCAACGCCTGCAATAAGTTTTGCATCTCCGCCAGCAAATACTGCAAAATACCAAAGCAAGTAGCATACAAAAAAGGTAATCAAGCCAATAAGCAAAGGCCAATACAAAAACTGTCCAACATAGATACTTTTAGCAATCCAAAATAAGATTCCAAGTATAATCAGCCCAAAGGTAAGCCAATTATGTAGGTCTCTTGTCTTTAAATCAGTATAAGATCCAATTGCCAAGGCAATAAATACTAAAATGTATGGCAAATAGGAAAATACAAGATCCAAAAACATAATAGAAATAGAAAAAGAGAGAATAAAAAACTATTCGAAGGTTTTCTTAAAGAACTCAATCTTATAATTCTCTATCTTTGTCTGGGCAACTTGGCCTATTTTCCTCAGCTGAAGAACAAATAATGTTACTGCAATTACAAGAAGAACAGCAAAAACAATAGTAAGAAGGTACTCAAAGGAGATCTGTCCCTTCTTATCACTTATAAATTTCATGTCTTCGCCTTTACAAATTAAAATCTGTCTTCGCCTTATTTATTTGGTCATCATATACTTGCTGGGTGTCGTTTATGTCATCTTTTGCGTTGCCGGATGTTTTTATTAAAACCCCAATTACTATTGCTGCCAAAAGAATTGCCGCACCAATAATTAAAAGGTACTCAAGAGCACCTTGTCCTTTTGTATCTTTAAGAAAACTCATAGATATCACTCATTTGCAATATTTTTTAATTCGTTAAAATCTTTTTGTTGTTCGCTTAATGCACTATTTGCATCGTCTTTTCCTGATCGGCCGGCACTTACAAGAATTGCAATTACTATTGCTGCAATTAGAACTGCTGCACCTATGATTAAAATGTACTCTAAAGCACCTTGACCTTTCTTATCCTTTAAAAATTTGAACATATTACTTACCCCCAATATCTTCAGAAACTTTGTCTATTAAATCCGCACCCTGTTCTTGCGGTTTTGTCAGGCTTTTTTTCAAAAATAACCCAACTAGCGTTGCAATAACAATTACTATTACTACCCCAATAAGAATCTCTATTGATGCTTGTCCTTTTACATCTTTGAGGAATTTGATCATTACAACACCTGATTTTCTAAATATATAAGGAATACTTATTTTTATAAGTTTCTGTTATTTTTAGGTAAAATCCTAGAAAAGTATTTAAATACCTTTTTTTATTGTTATATAGCAATATTATATTTGGGGGCCTAAAAATGGACTTAGATTTTGGTAAAGTAATTGGCAATGAAAAAGTTAGTAGGGAAATAGTTGCATATAATATAGTTAAATTATACTTTGAACAGATTGCAAGATTGGGATATAAAAGAAAATTGGATTTAGATGCAATAATAACTGCTTATTTTTATGTACACAATAAATTAGAGGATAAACATTTAGAAAAAGCATCAGATAAAGAGCCTGAATTCGTAAGAGAAGTTGAAAAAGCAATGGAAACTCAATTCGAAAAGGAAAAAAATACCCAATAATTATCTAATTCTGGGGGTTAGAATACCTCCCCATATTTATTTAAGGTTAATCTGAGACAAGAATATATATGTTCTTAGATAAATACGAGCCACAGGGCTACGAAGGGTTTGTAGGAAACAAACAAGCCATTGCTGATGTAAAAGCCTGGGCTGAAAACTTCGACAAAGAACGTAAACCACTTTTGCTTGTAGGTGGCACAGGGGTTGGGAAAAGCACTATTGCCAGAGTTGTTTCTTATGAAAAAAATTGGCAAATAAACGAAATCAGCCCTGATGAACAGAGAGACAAAGAATCTCTGGAAAAAAGAATGGAATTATTTGTTCAGTCAAACTCATTTTTTAATAAAAGAAACCTTTTCATTTTTGAAGATCTAGATTTCTTGCCAGTAAAAGACAGTGGAGCAAGTTCTAAAATTCTAGAAATAATAAAGGTTGCAAAAAATCCAGTTATATTCACCGCAACGGATGTTTATTCTAATCAGAAGATCAGAGACGTAGTAAATTATTGTGTCGTAGTGAATCTAAAGAAATTAACTTATTTAGAAATACAGAAAAAACTAAAAGACATTATTGCAAAAGAAGACATTTATTTTTCTGAGAACGCTTTAGAAATGATTGCAAAAAACGCAAAAGGAGATATACGTTCTGCAATTTTGGATTTAGAAGCATTGGCTGATATTGGAGTAACAGAAAAAACTGTTGCAATATTGGGGGAAAGAGAGAAAACAGATAATATATTTTCGACATTGATGAATTTACAAAGATCAAAGTCTCTAACAGAAGGCAAGCGGATACAAGATTCCTGCAATATAGATTATGATATGCAATTTGCATGGGTTAATGAAAATATTTCTAATATTTATGGTTACCCTGAACTAAAAAAAGCATACGATCTTGTGTCCTATGCGGATTTGATGAGGAATTATATTTACAAAAGACAGAATTGGATTTTCTTGAAATATTATTTAATGACTGGCATTGTTGCGCCTTTTATGTTAAAGAACAAAAAGTTTGCAAAGTTCAATTTTCCAACTTTTATTTCAAGGATGTCTAAAGAAAGAAGTAGCTTTTCAAAAAACAAAGAAATTGCAAAGTTAGTGCAAAAACTGATACGGGGAAGCTCAAAAAGAATTTTAAATGAAATTCCATATTATAAACAGTATTTTGAAAGCGCTGATGCCGAGTTCCTACAAAGCAGGTATACAGATTTAGAATTAGAAAACCTTGAGAAGCTGTTAAAGATAAAATTTAAACTACTTGCAAAAGAAGACAAAAAAGATGATAAAAAGGAGTCAAACAAAATCAATACAAAGAAAATCAAGATGGGCTTTGACAACCTACAAGGTAAAGAAAAACAAAAAGAGGAGACAAAAAACAACAATGCAAAAGCCTCAGAAAAAGATTTGACACCTACACGCGAAAAAGCAAAGCAAACTACTTTATTTGGTTCCTGATGCTTCTACTAACTGGGATTCAAAATCAGTTATTGTATAATTACAAGTCTTTTGTTCTGTACCATCTGGCATAGGTATTGTAAGTTGTGTTGGGGCAAATATTTTTGAAAATGTTATTTCTTTTGAATATGTAAAGTGGATTGCCCCTTTATCAAAAGAATTATTTATAGAAAGAGTTACATTTGTTAACCCAAACTTTTGAAATACGGTTACTACCTTAATATCGCACTTAAAGAATTCGCTACTAAAGTTTTCGCAGAAAGACGCAGCATTAGAGTTTAGATAATCTTTGAATCCCACAAAATCAAAATCACAACCGGGAGTAGAAATAAAATAATCTGCCATCTGTTTTGTTATCACATTATTTAAATACAAATATTGCATTTCATTTTTTGTTATAAATTCAGGATAATTATTTGAGGTATATGTTGGAATTGAAATATTAAACAACAAAAGAGCAACCCCCGCTACTGCCAGGATCACGCTGAAAAAACCTTTACTTGATCTATTATTCATGATAACCACCATAGCAATATTCTTTTATTTGGGCTTGTTCTTCTCCAGGGTTTTGCTTGTAAGTATTATAACACAAAAAACTTACATCTTTGTTTACATCTGCTGGGCTCTTGTCAAAATAATATGACATCATTTTATCTGAGTTCATATAAGAGTAATCAAAATAGGGGGTCTTAGAATCATTTACTGGCACAGAAAAAAGAGTTATAAACAGGCCAACTATAAAAAGCAGGTCAAATGTGAATATGAATCCGCGATTCATTGATAACCAACCCCAATAGTTAATTCTGATTCTACAAGTTTACATTCCGCACCCATTACACAATTATAATAATCTGCTTTTTTTACTGGGCCATTATGCAAAATTACTTTGAACTTTTTTGCAAACTCCATTTCTATTGTATCATTAATATTTAACTCGGGGATTGATAATTTCAGAGCTGGTGGCAAGGCAAGCAAATTTCGATTAAATTTAGAGGTATCTATACAATAAGCAATTTGTTTTATTACTACATCATCCTGAGTTACAAGATCACATGAGAAATCTTTGCTTAAAACAAATTTGTTTTCGATCAGGTCTAAATAGCTGCTTAACTCTACATTTGTTTTTAGAGAGTTATATTGGTGTAAAGAATAGGAAAAGGTTTGATATAATATTCCAAACAGAAGTACAAATAGCACAACTGCAAAGACCAAATCC
This sequence comes from Candidatus Iainarchaeum sp., assembly GCA_028710695.1. Lineage (GTDB taxonomy): Archaea > Iainarchaeota > Iainarchaeia > Iainarchaeales > 0-14-0-20-30-16 > JAQTTP01. Next base: position 89,182 of record JAQTTP010000001.1, on the reverse strand, counting down.
AATGAAAACATTATTCCTTTCCGATTTAATCGCACCATAAAAATCATTTATTGAAATAAACTTTGGTATTACAAAAATAATTATCTAAATTTCCGGGGGCTATTAATTTCTCCAGACCATTTCCGTCAGCAAAAGAAACAAAATAATTCCCATCTTGAGTGTAGAAAGATTTATCTTTACAGCCTAAGTCATAAAGAAGTTTGTATTCCGGTGGTAAAGATATGGCTGCAAAGTATGGCCTCAGTTCGTTTGCTTCTTTTGAAAGCTCGGCGTCTTGTTTAAACAAATCTGATTTTTCAACAATTGTATTGCCAAAAACGAAAAATACCGAGAAAAGGATCGCAAAGATGATTACTGCCAATAAGAGATCAAGACTTATTTGTCCTTTTCTAGCCATAATACCACTCAAAGATATATAAATAACAAATGAGTTATTAAAAAGCTTTATTATTTTCTATCTTATATGATAAACAAAAAGATTTGGGGTTTCATTATCGTTTGTCTTATAGTAAACATTTGTTTTATGGCCCTAATAGATTACGTTAAACTCCCTTTTCCAGCAATTACTGGAAAAACTCTTGATGTATTTATTAGTGAAGATTTAAACTATTCTGACTTACCTACTTTGCATAAAGATGGCTACGAAGTAAGCATAAACAATTTATGTACTGGATTTGTAGCCATATTTTTGTTAGCAAGCATAGTAATTGTTCAAAAGGCATTTAAGCTCACAAAGAAGAATTGGAAACAAATTGTGATTTTTTTAATTGCATCTATTCCTGTTTTGTTTGTTGTGAACCTTTTAAGGTTGTATATTATTTTTGAATATTCAACAAAAGGAACTGTGGAATATTTGCATATATTTGGTTGGTTCTTTGTTTCTGGATGTATTCTACTAATGTGGTATATATTTGAAAATAAGTAATGTAACTAAGAATATATTGTAGCTAATTCTTTTTGTATTCTTTGTTTTATCTTTTCTTTGTCATAACCTACTGATTCGCAAAATTTTCTTGCGGCCTCTACCCCCAAATCATATTCTAAACCAGGGCTTGATGAAAACAAATTAGGCAGTTCTTCCCAACGTTCATAACCTTGGCTTCCGAACACACAACTTTCAATAAACTCCTGTTGAGGTTTAGTAAATGTGCTGGATCTCTTACTAATACGTACATCATGTGGGCAAGATATGATTGTAAATAAATGAGCAAGATAATCTACAAAAGATTCATTCCTAAATAGTGGACGACGACGATGGGAAAGAGTATTGTTTAACATCATATGTATAAATTCGTGACTTAATACATTAACTCCCGCAGTAAGGCCAAATATTTTATCCGCCCACCGAAAACTATGGCCTGGTCCTCTTGGAACATATAGGCCCCATAGTACAGAATCTTTTTGAAGATCAAAAAAGGTTACCTTCTCTCCAGCCCTTAATTTTTTATACCAATAAATTAGATTCTCAATACCCTTTGTTTCCCCTAAATATAAAAATCGCTCAAGCGCATTTGTTTGAAGTGCAAAAAAAGGATTTGAAAGAAACCCTTTGACCCTGGCCTCATAGTCCTTATAAAAGAGAGTTTGTCCAGAAAATTTTTTATAAGCTTCGCTAAACAAATTACAAATAGTTTTTGCTGCTAATTCATTGTCTGGACCTACGGCCCGCGTTTCTCCAAATTTTGAGTTCATCCAGATTGACATACGCCTAAAAACAGAAGTTAATTCGACATTTAAAATGTACTCTGCGCGTGACCAATCAACCAACCCACTAGATTTAGACGCACCTTTAGCAATTTTTTCTTGCAAAGCATCATATTTTTCTTTTATTTTTTCAGGGTTATAAAATAATGTTTCTAATAATTCTTTCCTGGCCTCCACTGCTGCTTCACGAAAATATCGTTTTATACGGAGTAATTTAATATGTTCATATCCGAGGCCATGTTTTTTTACAAATTTTCTTAAACTTTCTTTGTCCCAATATTCAGGTATCACTTCTGACAACTGCCTTTCAGTTTCAGAATAAACAGTAAATTTTCGACCCCCCACTTTTCTTGGTCTTTCTGCAGGTCTTTGATATATGCTCTCAAATTGCATCCAGGAATGTTTAGTGTTCAAAGTTCTTAGCCTTTCTGCAAGCTGTGTTCTTCGTTCTGCAATTCTAGTAGGCATAATAACATCTTAATCCTAAAGAAATATATACTTTTTGAAAAATAAAAAAAGAGTAAGGTTGCCCTTACTTGGACAAAAAGTTAATTTCTTTATCAGAAATTACTTTAGGCCCCTGTAATAATTCCAGTTACTTTGGAATTAATTACTTGGACATTATGTATTTCACTACTTCGGAATATGCTGGTCTTGTGATTATTACTCCAATCAATATACCCATAATTACTGTCAAAGCAAATCCAGTAAGCTTTCCAAATCCGAAGCCAAAGATCAATATTGGTACCATTGCTGCGATAGTTGTTGCTGCAGCAGCAAAGATCATGAAGAATGCTCTTTTAACTTTTGCTAACAAACTATGTTCTTCTTTTTCTTCCTTGTTCTTTGAGATTTCATCAGTGATGATTACAACATCATCTACACCAGTTCCAATTGCTGCAATTAAACCAACAATTGCCGCAAGATCAAGTCTCCAACCAATTATTGAAGCACAAACTAAAATTAAAAATACTTCTGCTAGTGTTGAAACCATAATTGCTGCAATTAATGTTGGGTGTTTATATCTAATATAAACTACTAATGCAACAATAATTATTGCTAAAATTCCTATAATAAATATAGTAGTTAAAAAGTTTTCTCCCAAAACAGGGGATATTGTTTCTTTTGAAATATTAGAAACACCTACTGGCAAAGAACCAGAGGATAGTAATACAAAAATATTATCTGATTTGTATACTGCTTCATCCTTGTTTTGTGCACTGCCTCTAATAGTCAAAGTGTAAAATACTTTAAAGTTTGAAGAGCTTGTATTTGGGGCCCCTAAATTTGTAATATCTTCATTAACCCAAATAATAGATTTCAGACCACTTGCGGTCCAAACCCATGGCTCTTTATTGTTCTTTGCTATTTCAACAAATTGTAAATTCAAGTCTAAGCCAGATAAATCATAAACACTTTTTGGAACTATTACTTTCTCTATCCCTTTTGATTTATAATCATTTAATTTTGCAATCACATTTGCATCTATTGTATCCGCAATTATATATTCAATATTTGCATTTTTCATTGCTTCATCCAGTTCTATTGTTGAAGATTGTTTATTTATTGGATCTGTTGGAAGTAATTGCTCCTCGTCATATAAGTCTTGTGGGATTATAAAAACTGAGTTCAAAGGCCTGTCAATAAAGAAAAATGTTTTTGGACAATCATATGCTCCACCGGTTCCTGATGGCACACATTTATGGAATGTCATTTCTGCAAATTTTTTGGCAGATTTTGTTTTTAATGTAAACGGTAGAGTCCAACTATAATATCCACTACCTGTGTCTGTTATGCTATATCCTTGAGAAGGATTTTTATCTACTGAAAGAATATCTTCACCATTAAAAAGTATTTCGCCGTCCATGATGTTTTCAAAACGCCCTTGTTTGTATAATACAGACTCTAAAGCCTCTATTTCTGCAGGATCTGTTGTTCCAACTTGTGCAACAACATATTTTCCACCCCAGGTATTAACTGTTGTGTCTTTTAATCCAGACCAATCAAGTCTTTGGCTTATTGTACTAGTTACTAAGGCTAAAGTACTTGCGTCAGTAACTTCTTTATCAAGTTCAATAGTAAATTGGGTTCCACCACTAAAATCTAGACCATATTTAAGGCCGTTTACACCCAATATTATTGCACCAATAATAAGCAAAAAGATTAATATTGCAACTCTCGGTTTCTTTATAACGTCTTTAAATTCCATTCAGATCCCTCATTTACTCTTGTGCTCAACATACCACAATAAAATTGGGGCATTCATTAGCCATGTTGAGATTATATCAACTAATAATCCAAAAGATAATACGATTGACATGTCGTACAATACAGTTATGTTCATTACATATGCAACTATTGCCATTACTACAACAGCAGCAAATGATGTTAAAGTCATAGTTAAACCTGTTTTCAAAGCTGACAAAGTTTTTTCTTTTACGCTTCCGCCTTGCTGTTTCAATAGTTTTGCTGTAAGCATTACATCTGTGTCAATTGAATAACCAACTAACATAAGCAATGCAGGAATAGTTACCAATGATAAGGGTATTCCAAATATTGCCATACCCAATAACCCACCAAATAAATCTAAAATCGCAGATAAAATAACTGCAAAACAAGGTATTGGCTTTCTAAAAAATAAAAATACCACTATCGCAATCAAAACTAGTGCAGTGATTCCAACATTTATTGCTGTTTTATAAAAAGTAGCTCCCAAAGTAGGGGCAATCTCTTTAATTTGTGCAGTTTCTGCTTTTGCACCATAATCAGATACTAAAAATGAAGATATATCGCTTATTGTTACGTTCTTTTTGTTGTTATATTCTTGCTTCATAGCATTAAGCAAATCAGTTAATTCTTTCTTTTCAACTTGTATGTTGTTTTCAGTTAAATATTTTAATGCCTGGGTCTTTGCCAGCTCAACATCGTTTTCTGAAGTAGATTCAATGCTCTTTATCAATGCATCAAGATCCATTACATCTTTCGCCTGAAGGTATTGTACCTGAACACCCTTAAGGCCAATTCCTTGGGTTACAGTAACTTTAACCTCATTTATTCCAAATTTGGAAGATATGGCTTCCTCAAGGGCCTTAGGGGTTACATCCTGGTCTGTTTGCATTATTATTAGAACTCCACCCTTCAAATCTATGCTTGTAGGCACAAAGAAGGTAGATATGATTGCAATCACAAATATGATTGCAGGAATTATCAAAAGATATAAGTATTTCTTATGTTCAAATAAACTATCTATGAAGGCCATTAAATCACGTCCAAAATAAGACTTTCTCTTAATTGTTGAATATTAAATGTATGATAATGTTTTTATATGTTATATAAAATAAAGAATGAAGGGGGGCGGATTTGCCTAGCCCAAATCACAGTGTTCTATTATCGCAGTTGTTAATTCATTATATAACCAATATTCTGGAATAATACAGTTAGTGTCTAATTCGGATTCTTTATAAACGTTTATTTTACACCACAGTTCATCTTCTTCATAGGGTGGGTCATCAGTCACTGGTTCTAAACCATAAATTGTTATATCGTACCCGTCCCCGGTTTGATCTGTGTGTTCTGCTGGAATACAGCCTTTAAACTTTTCTGAAATACAATCCGCATCACAACCTACTGGCGTATTTACTTCTCCCGTATTAATATCGGTATCTAAGTTTATATCGCTAACAACTTTGTTAAAATCCCCGTAAACCTTGTCCACAGATCCTTCTGTGGTTTTTGTGGTTTTTACCAAGATTGTCACTACTATTGCTGCAATCAGAATTGCCGCACCAATGATTAATAGATACTCTAAGGCACCTTGTCCCTTTGAGCCTTTTTTCCAAAAAAGTAAATTTAACATCATAAACACCCCATAAATCTATATGTATAAGAAGTAAAAGTATTTATATTTTTCATTTTAAGTTCTATTATGCGATTGTTTGTGGGAATCCCAATTTCTGATGAAATTAAAGAAAAAATCTATGAAACGCTTGAACCAAAAAAGAAAAAATTCCCAAACTTGAACTTTAGCCCATATGAAAACATGCATATAACTGTCAAATTTCTAGGGGAAATAAACCCGCTTAGGCTATCCAATATAGAAAAAAGAGTTGAAAAAGCTGTTGGGAATACAAAAAGCTTCAAGGCGTTGGCCGAGGGGGCTGGGCTTTTTCCAGATTTAAAAAATCCAAGGGTTCTATGGCTTGGGGCAAAAGGCAAAGGGCTAATAGACTTAACACGTAGCTTTCGGGCAGAATTTGACAATATAAAAAAAGAAGATTACAAAAAAATAGTCCCACATATAACTTTTGCAAGAACTAAATACTTATTAAATCCAGACAAGTTAGCAGAATTAATTTCTGAACTTTCTAATCTTGATTTTGGCAAGATGCAAGTAGACAATGTAGTTTTGTATGAAAGTGTAATTTCCGAGAATGGTACAATTTATAGGCGGGTTAGATCTTTTCCGCTAAAATAATTTCTTTTGGATCTGTTTGGCCTTTCCAGAAATCTCTGCATCTATTTCTTTTTGTTTTGCCACTTTTTCAGCTTCTGAAAATGTAATGTAAGGCACACCATATGATCCGCCACCACCGGGCTTGTAAACTACATATCCTTTTCTAAATGCAATAATGTATTTTGCAATATTCTCATCTATTGATAAAAGAGTTTCATCTTTTGCATTTAACAGAACGTCAATTTCTGTGCCAATTGTATTAACAAACTTTTCCCACAAACTTTGAACTTGCACAGAAAATACATTTTTCGATTTCAATGCAAGCTGTATTATTTCTGCCAATGGAAGAGAGTGTACGTATTTTGCACGAGTGTATTCTTGATTTGGACTTGAAAGTTCTTCTATTCTTTCTGAAACTCCTTTTTTTATTGGTTTTCCACAATCACATTTCCAATTGTTTTCTACTGCCTGTTTTAAAGAATAAATTTTGTAACAAGAATTACATGCCGTCCTGTTATACATTCCTTCTTGTGGATTCAAACCAACATTCAAAAGGTGCTTTTCTTCCCAAAACTTTAAACCATCTTTAAGGCCTTTGTAATTTGGGTTTGATAATTCAAATTTGTTAAATTCCCTGCCCATTCTATGTGGCCAAAAAGAGTGTGCATCACTATTACTTAAAAATGGTATATTTTTTAGTTCTGCAATATTGTTTGCACCATAAGAATCCGCACTTAAGCCCAATTCCATAAATGCTACTCTGTCCAATAAATCCCCATAAGCTTCTTTTAAGGAATTATAATGTGCATATATTGAAAAATAAGGGGTAAATGCATGTGCAGGTCCAAAGATTATTTCTTCATTTGCCAAAAGTTTAAATGTTTCTTTTGCGGGTAAAGCAATTCTTGGTCTGCCGTTCATATAGCCATCTAACTTTGCGTACTTTCCTAAGATTGATCTTACATTTTCAACAGTTTCAAAATCAGGGAATAATAAAATGTGGTGGACTCTGCCAGCAGTTTCTATTTCTGTTTGTAACATAATATGCTGTTTTTCGCCATTAACATCGTGATAAAATGAACCATTATCTAGAACAACTGAATTCCGAACCATATCAAGCCATTCTTTGTTCAGGATATCTCCTGATGCAGTTAAGTTTAGGCCTTTAAGTTTTGAATACTTGGCAATCAATTCAATACTTAGATTCTTGCTTGTTCCGCCAGCATTAGGGCCATGTAAGTGTAAATCTGCGTAAACTATCATCTAATCACCAAACTACCAGAAACTATATAATTATGGTTTTTGTTATTATAAAGCAATGGTTTTTGAGCTAATTAATGCCTTAAGTGGAATTGGATTTGGTACTCTTTTTGGATTCCTAAGTGGATTGATTCCATCTTTGCACATAAACCAAATTATGCCTTTTGTTTCTAGCTTGCTTGGCTCTCAAGAACTTTATTTCTGTGTGCTTTTGAGTTCTGTTTTGTATGTTTGCTTATCTTTTATTCCTGCATATTTTTTTATGGTTCCAACAGATGCAAACTATCTTTCTGTTTTGCCTGGGCAAGAATATTTTAAAAAAGGGAAAGCATTCGCCGCACTAGTGATAACTCTAAAAGCAATTTTAGTTTCTGCAGTGTTTAGTTTGCCTTTTGTTGTGTTAATTATTTTCTATTCTAAAAAAATTATTTCGTTTTATCCTTACATTATCGTGCCTGTTTTGAGTTTGTGCTTTTTATTTTTAGTAATTAAGAAAACAAAAAACATCTATTCAATTGTTGTTGTGATTCTTGCTTCTTGTTTGGGATATGTTTGTTTAACTACAGAAATCGTTTCTAATCCTTTATTTGTTTTGGTTGGAGGCTTATTTGGGTTGTCTTCCGCAATAACATTATTTTATTATAAAACAGAATGGATAAAACAAAGTGATAAAACAGAAAAAGCCCCGGGGCTAATAAAAAACGGAATCATTGCAAACTTTCTTTCTTTGCTGGTAACATTTTTTCCCGGACTTGGAAGTGGATTCGCTGCTTTTTTAGGTAAAGAATTAAAGTTGTTCAAAGAAAAAACTGATTATTTACAGATAATTGGGGGTGTAGGGGTTTGTGTAATGCTACTTTCTTTTGTAAATATTTATTTTACGGGTAAAGCAAGAACTGGAACTGCATATTATCTGCCATTAAATGTTCCGTGGTATTACACTTATTTACTTACAATTATTTTTGTTATTGCAGGAGTAATTATCACATATTATATCGGAAAATTGTTTGTCAGGCTTGGAAATAAGATTGGAAACAAAATAAAATTTGTGATTCCAGTTATTTTGTTCGTGCTGGCAGCAATATCAACAAACTTGTTCGGGATTTTCATCTTTGTTTTATGCGGACTAACAGGGTATATTTGTATTGTATCAAATAACTCTCGAACCCTGCTTATGGCCGGGATTATTGTGCCCGTGTTGATATTCTTTATTTAGCCCGCAGACAATTTGGAAGATTCCCTTGTGATCTATGATATTCTACACAATCACAGCAAAGCCCATTCCTTACACAATCTTTTTTTGGACAAGTACAATTCTTTTTGTTTTCTTCTTTCTTACATTCCATTCTCAACACCTCAAATTTAAACACTACTTGCAGAATCTAATTCTTTGTTTCTTTTTACTGCAAGAACATTATTTGAATAAGAACTTAATAATTCATCATGGGTTATAACTACAATTTGGCCAATATACTTTGGAAGCATTTCATTTATCATTGTTGACAAAGATTGGATTGAGTTCTTGTCTAGATTGTGGGTTGGTTCGTCCAAGATAATTAAATCTAATTTGTTTTGCATAGCTAAACTTATTGCTACACGCAAACACAAAGCAATTAGAGACCGTTCTCCGCCACTAACAAATGAATCCAAATCTCTTTTGTAATTGTTAAAATAAATTTCGATCTTATAATCCCCATCTTTTACACTTATTTCTACTTTTTTGAAATCGGTGTAAGGATACAATTGGTTCCAAAGCTCAGAAAAGATTATATTTATTTTTTCGATAATTCTTTTTCTCAAATCTTCTTGTGTCTTTTTTGCAACTGTGTTAAACAAAGACATATCTTCAGTAACTAAAGAGTATTTTTCCATTTTCGATTTAGAAAGATTTAATCTTTCTTTAAATTCGATAATTATTTTTTCCTGTTTAACAAGTTCTACAAGGCTTTCTTTTTTATTTGCCACAATTTCTGTAATTGAACTTATCTTGGCAAGATTATCATAATACTTTGTTTGCAATGATTCTAAATCTTTTTTTGTGAACTTTATACTTTCTTTTTCTTTTTGCAATATTTCTTTTTGTTTTTGTAAAAGTTCTAGTTCTTGCTGATGTTTTTTGTATTCTATTTGTTTCTCCAAGCTTTTTTGAGTTTCTTCTTTTTGCTTTAGCAATTCATCGTCAACATTAAAGCCGCCAAAAAGTTTTTCATTTAGCTCTTTTTTACTAATTATTGACTTTAGCTGTTCTGAAATAAAATAATAATTACTTGATGCCTCATATTCTTTCTTTATTTTTTCATATTTTTTGTTTAATTCCAAATATTTTTGCTCTTGTTTTGAAAACTGTTCTAACAAGACGTCCAATTCTTTTTTGTCAGAATCAGTTGATGAATAGTCTTTTGAAAGATATGACTTATTTTCAATAAAATACAAATACTTTTTTTCTATTTGGCCGAACTCTTTTTTATTATTGGTTTGTTTCTCTTTTATTTTCTTCAAATCGTTTTCAAAACCTACTTTTAATTCGTTCTTTGCAGCCCGCACTTTTTTCAAATGTGTTTCGTCTAATTCTGAACCACAGAGAGGGCAATCTTTTTCTCCTTTTTCTAAAATTGACAACTCAGTTTCTATGGAACTTATTTTCTCAGATAAAGCAATTTCTTGGTTTTTGTCTTGTTCTATTGATTGCACAAGAACAGAATATTCTTTCTCTATATTACTAAGGGATCTTAGTTTTTCCAAAATTGGTTTTGCTTTGCTATATTCCTCTTGCTCAAAAAATAATTTCTGTCTTTTTAGTTCTATTTCTGACTTGTGTTTTGTTTGGGCTTGTTCTGCCTCTTGCTTTTCAACAGAAATTAATTCATAATCTTTTTTTATTTCATCAAGGTTTTTCAATTCATAGTCTTTCAACTTTAAGTTAAGTTCAAGTTCTTGTTTTTTTAGCAAAGAAATTTCTGCTAAAAGGTTTTGTTTTTCTTTATGGGCTTTAGATAGCTCTTCAAATTGTTTTTTTGCGAGATTGTTCTGTTTTTCAAGATCTGCGAGAGGATCTTCTGAAAGGTATTTTTTGTCTTTTATGAATGAGGATAAATTTAATATTTGGCCATCAAAAACAAACAGCTTGTCCGTTATCGAGTCGTATCTATCTTGGTTTTTTTTCAATTCAAAAAGATCTGTTTTCATTTTTTCAGATTCAGTAAGCAGAGCTTTCAAATTCAATTCTGTTTCTGCAATTAAATTTTCCAATTCTTTTTTTGTGTTTTGTAAAGTAGAATAATTAAATGATTCCAAGGTCTTTCCGTTTTGTTCATAATTTGTTTTTTCTAAATCCAACTTATCTTTTAATCTATTTAGCACTTGCTTTGAGTTTCGTTCTATATTGTCAAAAACATCAATGCCTAAGATACTGTCAAATATTGTTTTTCTTTCTCTTGGTTGAAGCTTTACAAAAAAATCAAGCTGATTCTGCTCAGAATAATTTGCACGCATAAACAAGTCAAAATTCACAAAAAATAATTCTTCTATTTTCTTATTTACGTCTTGGGGCTTTGGGCCAGCAACTAACAAGTCATTACAATAAATTCTTGCTTGAGAACTTTTGTTTTCAAATATCTGGCGCTCTATTTTGTAGAGATTGTTTTCCATTTCGATTTCAAGAATAACTTCCGCATTGTCTTCTTTGTTTGGCTTTTGCATAATTAGATCTTTTACAGAAATGCCTTTTGAGATCACAGATTGGGTTGTTCCAAAAAGAGAAAAAGCAATACCTTCTACTATGCTTGTCTTTCCCGCACCTATTGTTCCAACTATTACATTGGCACCCTTAGAAAGATCCACTCTTGTCTCCTTGTGGCTTTTCCAGTTCTTCAGGTACAGGGATTTAAGCATAAGATAATCTTGAAAAGAAGATAATAAAAAAAGAATTACTCACTTTTTGAAGTAATCTTTTGCTCTTATTAGTACTAATGTGGCTAAACCCCATAACAAAACTAACCATACGGGGATATTATATAAGTTTGGAGCGGGATAAGTCCAAGCGCCAAAAGAAATTACAAATATTTCAAAAACTGGGCCGATAATTGCTCCAAAGATAAACAGTTTAAGTTCTTGCATAGATTTGCTTACAACAAAATTGTAAATTGCAATAACTAATAAAACCCCAAATAAGGCCCAAGTATATTTCCACAAGAAAGCTACTGCAAGAGCAGATAATATAACAGTAAAAACAGTTAACCAAATTATTTTTTTATCCATAATTATCACCTTTGTTCTAACTTAACTTTGCTTTTGCAGATTTTATTAACTTTTCTAGATCACTAAAAGAAGAAAAGTAAAAAATGTTGTTTATTTGTTCATGGAAACTTGGAGGAAGCTTTTGCCCTATGCTTCTTTTGTCTATAAACAAATGTATATTCTTGAGTGCGGGGTCTTTGTAGGCACCATATTTTTGATGATATTTTAAATATGCAATCTCTATAAGAGAGCCTGGAGTAAATCCAACACAAATAACTATTGGTGCTTGCTTTGTTAGGTCCGCACCAAGCTTGTACCAATCACCATCAATTGGTCTCAAGTCATATTTAGAAAAGTTTTGCTCAATATGTTTTATTCCAAAGTTAGCGTCTTTATCTGGATAATATCCAATTGGCTTTTTGTTTTTAATTTTTCCGAATTCTAATGCAATGTCTGAATAGATGCCGTCATCAGGAGTTACAATTAGATTGTCAAAATGTTTTGAAAGCAGGTTAGCATAATCAGAAATAAATTGGGAGTAATCTTCTTCTTTGATTTTCCCTTCTTTCCAAAGTATTGATCTATCTGATGCACCTATTATTACTGCATTCATACTACCGCCTTAAATAAGATAAAATAAAAAAGGAGAAAAAGAATTATTTCTTTGATTTCTCTTCTTTTTCTGTTTGGTCTTCTATACCGTTGTCAGTAACCCTATAAATTACTTCTCCGTCTGGAAGGTATGGGCTATCAACTAGCTTAGCAATTCTTGTCTGACCAGAACTTTTTCTTAAGTACAATCTTGTTTTTGATGCGTGACCAACAATGTTTCCACCAATTGGTTCTGTTGGGTCTCCAAATAGCTGGTCTGGCTTTGACATTACCTGGTTTGTAACTAACACAGCAATATTGTGGGATTCCGCAATCTTTGCCAGGGTCCTCATATGTGTGTTAAGTTTTTGCTGCCTATCTGCCAATAATCCTCGGCCAATATATTCTGATCTAAATTGTGCAGTTAGAGAATCAACTATCATTACTCTTATTTTTTTCTCTTTAACAATTTCTTTTGCTTTTTCTGCCAAAAGCATCTGGTGGTCTGCAGTATATGCTCTTGCAACATAAATATTCTTCAAAACTTCTTTTGGGTCTAAGCCATATTTTTCTGCAATTTTTATTACTCTCTCTGGCCTAAATGAATTCTCAGAATCAATATAGAAAACATTTCCTTCTAGTCCGCCTTTGTCTTGTGGAAGCTGTGCGGTAACACATATTTCAAAACACCACTGTGTTTTTCCAGTACCATATTTACCATAAACTTCTGTAATGCTTTGGGTTTCTAGCCCCCCACCAAGAAGTTCATCAATTGCTTTACTTCCTAAAGTAACTTTTCCGATTGTTTTTCTTTTTTCTAAAAATTCTTCTGCAGTTATTACGCCCATATCCATTGATGATCTTGCTGCTGCAATGGCTTTTGCTGCCGTTGTTTCACCTAAGCCCGCAACAGATACTAGCTCAAGCGGAGATGCAACTGCAATGCTCTCAATGGTCTTGTATCCACCCTTAAATAACTTTTCTTCTGCTGCAGGACCAATTCCTGGCAAGTCCGATACTTTCTTTATGTCTCCCATACTAACCTCTCCCCTTTCCAAGCTTTCTTTTCAAAAAAGAAAGCTACGGTCTCCCAAAGAAAACTTTTTTTATATTGGTTTTGTTTGTCTGATCTAATTTCTTATTATTGCACAACCCTCATGACCAAAAAGCCAATTTCTTGTTTACAGAAATTGCTTTAGGGGCCTGAGATTGTTTCCGCATTTAGGAAACAACTCTCATGACAATAAATTCATCCTCACCGGAGAATGTGTTCTTTTTCAAGTAACCCAAAAATTCCTTATCTTTATCCAAAACTGTAGAAAGTTTTGAGCTAACTTCGTCTTCTGTCATTCCTGTAATATCTTGTTGTAAGCCCAACAGTGCGGAAATTTGGTTTCTAAAAAGAATCGCTTTTGTTGTTGCAGATTCGTCTCCGAAAATAAATCCAACAATATAGTTCTTTACCAAGTCTTTGTTTCCACAAGCACAAACGTCTTCTGCTTTTTTGTTACACTTGTCACACCAATTATATGAAACTAATCTGTCAAGGCCTTTTATTGTTCCTTTTAGTCTTACTCTTTCACCGTATGCTAATTCAGAAATATTTTTTAGTGGTAAGTCTGCATCCGCAACTACTTCAAATGCTTTGCTAGAAGTAGATATTTTTGCGTCTGATGGAACATTCAATTCTAGTTTTTGTCTTCTCCTTACATAGGCGCCTTCAATAACTATTGTTTTTCCAATATCTATTTTATTTACTTCTTCTGCTGCGTCATCCCATGCGGAAGCATTTATGTAAAAACCATCGTAAAGCCTAAAGTTTATTACTTTTGAGCTATTTATATTTCTTAATTCTCTTTTTGAAACCAACTTTGCTTCTACTTTTACAAAGAAATCGCTTTCTGACAAATCATTAATTCTTTTTTGTTCTGGTTCAATTTTCTTTTCACCAGTCACTTGAATATCAGAAAATGATGTTGTTCCAAGAGATATTTTATTTTTATATTTGTTTACAGATAAATTCTTACATGCCAAAATTGATCCTTTTTTTATCTTTTTAGTTTCAACTAAAGGCACAAATTTATCCCATAAAGTCAAGTTAACTGTAGTATCATCTTCTCTAACAATTAGTCTTACATATTTACTTTTTTTACTTCCCTGCACATACTCTTTTGGAGGGAAAATATATTCAACAACAGTATTAACATTTGCCGTTTTTATTGTGTTGTCTATAATGTTTAAAGGAGTAAGTTTAACATCTTTATCCTCTAAAACAATGCCTAGTTCTTTTGCCAAAACATAGGCAGCACTTTCCTCAGTAAATAGCCCAGGATATTTGGATATTTTTTCCTTTATTTTTGAATTAATTTCATCTTCACTTAAATTACTTTTCTTCTTTATTTGTTCTATTAAAGACATAAATAAGCCCCCAATTACATATATAATATAGATATATAATATAATATAATAGATATATAAATATGTAGGTGAGCCACAAAGGGTGTGAAATGGATGATTTTTGACACGGAGCAGTATCTGAAATCAAAGTACAAGGGCTTTTATCAGAATCATTTTATTACTGTTGACAATATTGAAAAAAGAGAGTTCGGAATTGGGATATTTGGGAAGAAAATTGCGAATAGGCACTTAGAATTCAAAAATGACTATGTTTTCAATGATTTTTTAAGGCGCGAGATTCCGTTCTATGTATCTTGTTCTGTAGCATATTACAACAAGCCGGCAGCAAGGCCAATGCAGGCAAAAGAACTAACTGGTTCGGATTTTATATTTGAGTTTGATGCTGATGATTTGCCTACTAAATGCAAGGATAAACACGATTTGTGGTTTTGCGCAAATTGTAATTGTTATGGTACTGGGCGCTTAGAAACCTGCCCAAATTGCAAAGGAAATACAAAAATTGAGGATTATATTTGTGATGAATGCTTAGAAGAAACAAAAAAACAAACTAAAAACTTAATTGATATTTTAATCAACGAGCTTGGGTTCAAAAAAGAGGAGATTTCTGTTTCTTTCTCTGGGCACAAAGGATACCACGTGAAAATAAAATCCGAAAAAGTGTCAAAACTCACACAAGAAGAGAGAAATGAATTGATCGATTATATTACAAAAACTGGGCTTTCTAATAAGAGAATTGAGTACAAATACCCTTACTTTAATGCAGAGGGAGAAATTAGAAAAAGCTTTACAGAATTCATTTCAAAACAGAAGACAAAGGACTTAGTAGAGATGGGAATAATTCCAGGATTTGCCCTGAAATTTGTAAAAAGCAAGAAAGATGCAGTAAATACTTTGGAAAAAAGGAAGGTTCTGATTTCTATACTTGGAAACGATGACAAAAACAAGGAATTGTGGGATAAAGTGATAGATTCATTTTTAGGGGACTTAAAACAAGGAAGCAAATTAAGCATTGACACAAGCACATCAATAGATATTTTCAAGATTGTGAGGGTTCCAAACACAATACACGGCGGGGCCGCCTTAATCTCAAAACAGATCCCTTTAGATACGTTAGATCGCTTTTCGCCCTTCGTAGACGCATATCCTTTTAATAAAAACGGCAATATAAAGATATATATTGAAAAACTGCCCCAAATCCTAATCGCGGGCAAACCATACGGGCCATACTACAAACAATTAGTTGAATTACCCGAAAACATTGCATTATATTTATTAGCAAAAGGTGCTGCCGATGGAGTTATCCTATGAAATAATTAGAAAGTTACATAGGCAAGAAATTAAGGAACCTGAATTAGTTAAATTACCAGATAATTTCTTTAACGAAATAAAGGATTTCTTGGAAAACTCACAGAAAGATGTGCAGTTAAAACAGTATAGTTTTGAAGATGACGAATTTAGAAAATACATAAATGTCAAAAAGATGGTTGACGATATTTTTAACTTAAGGTACACAAAAATAATTAAAAGAGCAATATCTTCTGCAAAAGGAAATGACAAAAACTTTGATAACCTGTCAGGAAAAGAAATTAAAATCTATGATGAGCTTGTAAAGAGCACACAAAAATACTTAGTTGAATTCAAGACTGAAAAAGAAATTGAAGACAAACAAGTTAACCTGGAGATCATAAAAGAAATTCCAAAATTTATTGGAACTGATATGATTGAATATGGTCCGTATACGGCAGGAGACAAGGTTACTTTGCCAGAAAATATTGCAAAAATATTTATCTCAAAAGAATTAGGAAAAGAAGTGTAATTAAAGGTGATAAAATGAAGAAAGTTCATAGTTCAAAATTTGTAGAAATAGAATGTAAGTGTGGAAGTAAGCAGTATACATTCAACAAACCAGCAAGCAAAATTTCTTGCAATAAATGTGAAGAAGTTTTAGCTACTCCTGGCGCATCACACCCCAAATTAACAAAAGGCGCTAAGATAGTTAAAAAAGAGGAAAAGAAAAAGGAAGAAAAGAAGGAATGAGAAATATGGATTTAGATGAAGTAAGACCAGGAGAGCACCTTGTTTGTAAGATCGACAAAATTTACCCTTACGGGGTAACTGTAACTCTTGAAGAATACCCTGGCCTTGTTGGATTTGTTCCGTTGTCACAAATTGCAAATAGATGGATAAAAAACATAAGAAATTTTGTAAGGCCTGGACAAATAAAAGTTGGTGTTGTACTGTCCATCAATAGAGAAAGGGGGCAGATAGATGTTTCATTTTCAAGAATGAATACAATAAATGAAAGAAAAAAAATGATATCTTGGAGAGAAACAAAAAGATCCCAACAATTATTAAGTGTATTAGCAAAAGACATGAAAAAAGAACAAGACGAAATCTGGAATGACCTTGTTCCAAAAATTCTTGAAAAATATAATTCTGTTACTGACGCATTTAAGGTGATGCTTGAATCTGGAAAAGACGGAGTAAAAGAAATTCCTGAAAAGTACAGAGAGGCATTGTATAATGTTGTTTCAAGAAGCATGACAATAACAAAAAAAGAAATTATTGAAAACGTAGAACTAAGAGTTACAACTGGAACCGGACTAATGGAAATAAAGAAATTGTTCAAAGAAATGCCAAAAAATAAAGGTGTTGAGCAAAAGATTTCTTATCTTGGTGGCGGAAAATACCAGCTGAAATTTGTTTCTAATGATTATAAAACAATTGAAAAACACATAAAAGATGTTAATGATTATTTAATAGCCAAAGTTGGAAAAAAAGGCGAGTTAAATATGAAAAGAAGAGAATAAATAGGTGATTTCTTGGCAGTTATTTCTAATGTGAAAAATGTTAAACTAAATAATCCAACTTTATTAATTGGCTTGCCAGGCATTGGCCTAGTTGGAAAAATTGCAATAGATTTCATTGCTGAAAAAATGAAAAATGAAAAGATTGGTTCCATTTATTCAACTTATTTTACGCCTGCAGGAATAACTTATAAAGGACAGATTGATTTAATAAAAGATGAATTTTCTATAATAAAAACAAAGAAAAAAGATTTTATTTTACTTACTGGAATTGCACAACCAGCACTTTTTGAAAACATAAATCCAGAAGCACATTTTGAGTTTGCAAAAAAAATTGTTGAAATTGCAAAAGAGTTGGGTGTAAAAGAGATTTATACTTTTGGTGGGCTTGATATTTCTGATGCAAGAATTACAAAAAATCCAGAATTATATTTTGTTACAACAAATACAAAGAAAAAAGAGCCAAGCAAATATGCAAAATTATTACAAGACGAAATTACAATATCAGGGGTTGCAGGATTAACTCTTGGATTTGCAAAAGAAGAAGGCATGCAAGGATATTGTATCTTGGCAGAAACAACATCAAAGCTTATTTATGGTGATTTTGAGGCAGCAAAGAAAATGTTAGAATTCATTTCAAAGTACTTTGAGTTGAAAGTTGATTTGAAAGACATTGACAAAGAAGCAAAGAAGATTTCAAAAGCATTCAAAGAAGTTCAGACAGCATTAAAGCAATTATCAAAAGATGAAGCTTCAGATGTCAAACCAAGCTATGTAAGATAGTTATGGTTTTGCAGAAGACCAGAGAAAATCAAAAACTACTTTTTGAGATTCTGCAATACTTTTGTTTTCTATTATAATTCCTACAAATTCATCTTGAAAAGATAACATTGCAACTTTGTTTCCATAAATATTTGTAGTCATAGAAAATTCGTATTGTTTGGGCAGAAAACGCATTTCTCGTAACTCTACCTTACTTTTTGTATTTATTTTTTCTGCTTCTTTGGATCTAACATCAACAATTTTTGTTTTTATGCCTAGGCTAGACCGTTTCAAAATAAACTGTGGAAAATTTGTTTGTAAATATTGCCACATTTTCTTTGTATTTCCATAAACATAAATCGTTTTCTTTGTTTTTAACATGTCATCCAAAACTGTTTTTAGACCTTCTTTGCCCTCATAAACTTCCGTCCTTGGTTTTTCAACAGTTATAGAATATATTTTTTTTAATTCGGGAAGGATTTTATTAAATTTTTGTTCTTTTTCTTTTAAAATAGATTGCCATTTTTCAGGTGGTGCCACCTCATAATACTGTTTTCCAGATTTTATTACGTGTGATACTAATCCTTTTTCCTTAAGAGATTTTAAAACTTCGTAAGTATATGTTCTGTAAGTCCCTGCTTTTTTTGCAATGTCATTCACAAGTGCAATACCTAAATTTAATAGGGCAAGATATACTTTTATTTCCTTGTCAGTCAAACCCAAACTTTTTAATTCCGGTTCCATAATAAAATAGTTTTACGAAAATAATATATGTCTGTCGTTAGTTATTTGACAACAATATAGTAAATAGTTAAGAGATTAAGTTTCTATTTATGAGAAAAGTTTGGCTAATTGGATTATTAGTTTTAATTGTTGTAATTGTTTTTGTTTTGCTTTTTAGCACAAATTCTACAAACGACCTAAAAATTGGTGCTCTCCTTCCTATGACAGGGGTAGAGTCCAGACAAGGAGACTTAATGCAGAAGGGAGTTAATCTGGCTATTGAAGAACTAAAAACAGAAGGTAAGGATGTTGAATTTTATCTGGAGGATACAAAGAGTACAACAAAGGACACGTTAAGTGAATATAATTATCTAATAGACAAAGATATTACTGCATTTTTTACTTTGGGATCACCAAATTCAATACTATTACAAGAACCAATAAAAGAGGATAATAAAATTTTGTTTGCAATTGCCGCATCTGCAAAGTATACAACAAATGGACTAAATACTTTTAGAGTGCAACCATCTGCAGTACAAGAAGGCAAAGATTTAGCAAAACTCGCATATGCCAATCTTAATCTAAAGAACATTGCAATAATTTACAAAAATGACGACTATGGTTTAGGTGTAAAAAATGCTTTTGAAAAGCCATACTTAGAATTAGGAGGAAATGTTTCTTTAATAGAACAATTTAATGAATCTACAGACGTAAAATCAACTTTACTAAAAATTGACGAAAACGTTGACGCGATTTATATTGGCGCATTTGCAGTAAATGTTGGCGAAATTGCAAAACAGGCGCGAGAATTGGGCTTAAAACAACAAATTTTGTGTGGCCAAGCATGTCAAAACCCAGATTTAATGAAGACAGGCGGAAATGCTACTGACGGAATAATTTTTAGCACTACTTTTTTAGATAAAAATACAGAATTTTATAAAAAATACAAAGAAAAATATTCAGAGGAGCCAGCACAGATTTCTTGGCAATACTATAATTTAACAAATGCATATGCAAAAATTTATTCAATTTGCAAAGATGATGTGGCTTGTACTGCCAAAAAATTCAAAGATAGTGCAATAACTACAAACTTTGGAGTTTCATTTGATGAAAATGGAGAAACTACTGAAAAATTCGTTCTCTATACTATAAAAGAGGGACAATTTGAGCTATACCCTACTTAGTGGACTCGCAGGGACTCGAACCCCGATAGGCGGGTCCGAAGCCCGCTAGGTTATCCAATTACCTCACAAGTCCTACTTTTTGTGATATAATATATAAATCTTTAGATACAAACACTTATATACTAAATTCTTAAAAAGGTGATAATAATGACAGTATGTAATACATGTAATAAGAAAACTGATGATTATGTGAAGTATAAATGCCCATCATGTGGAGAGCAAATTCATAGATGTAACCACTGCAGGGTTCTAAGCAATACTTTCAAATGCAAGAAATGTGGTATAGAATTGCCATAAACGTTTAAGGTCTAGTTATTGGAGAGATTATAATGGGTGAAGTTTTACTAGTTTATAAGATAAGTGTAGAGGACCAAGACAAGCTAGAGGCTGTGCATGAAAGGCTAAAGAAGATAAAAAATGCAAAATATGATAAAAGTCAGATAGAAGACTTGGTATTTGGAATAAAGGTAATAAAGATAAGTTTCATCATACCTGACAAGGTAGACGGGGCTATGCCTAGACTTGAGGACGAAATAAACTCTATTCCAGACATTACAAACGTTGAAAATGAAGGTATGACCTTACTATAAAAACACAAAAAACTATAGGGTTTTATACCCTTCTGTTTTCTATTTCTATATGAGTAAAATCCACGTTCTTGATAGCAGCACAATAAACAAAATTGCGGCTGGAGAGGTAATAGAAAGGCCTGCTTCCGCAGTAAAGGAACTTGTAGAGAACAGCATAGATGCTAATTCTGATGAAATCATTATCAAGCTAAAAGATGGCGGGAAAAAGGAAATAACTGTCATAGACAACGGAACCGGCATTGAGGAAGAAGATCTAGAATTAACTATTTTAAGACATGCGACATCAAAAATTACAAAAATTGAGGATATTTATTCTATTTTGTCATATGGATTTAGAGGCGAAGCATTATCTACTATTGCGGATGTTTCCAAAATGGAAATTACAAGTGCAATTGAAGGTTATGACCATTCTAATGTAATTGAAATAGAAAATGGGCTGATTAACAGAAAAACAATGACGGCTTTTAGAAAGGGAACATCGATTACAGTTCAAAATTTATTTTATAATATCCCTGCAAGACAGAAATTTTTGAAGACCACAAATTATGAATTAAAAAAAATAATTGATTGGATAAAATGCATTGCAATTTCTAATCCAAAGGTTAATTTCAAAATTATTGTGGATGGAAAAGAAACTTATAACTTTCAGAAAAAAACAGGCTATGAAGAAAGAGTTAATGAAATTCATTTTGACATTGCAAAAAACCTAGCCCAAGGAACATATAAAGATCCCTTGGTTTCTGCAATTGTTTTTGTTACTAAGCCAAATAAAGTAAGCGAAAGTAAAGGCGTTACTCAAATTTACATAAATAATAGGCCAATAAAAAACTTTACTGTTTTGTCAGCAATAAAAAAAGCATTTGAAGCAAAGATTCCAAAAACTTATAGGCCTGATGCATTCATATTTTTAGAAATTAATCCAAAAATTGTTGATGTAAATGTACACCCGCAAAAATTAGAAGTAAGGGTTAAAGAAGATAGTTTATTATTTTTGCCAACTTTTTATGCTGTTAAAAATGCATTAGAACAAATTAAAGAAGCAGAAATTGATAAAACAAGACCAACACAACTTATTTCAACAATAACTGCAAGACTTATTGCGGAATCTGAAACAAAGGCAGAAAAAGGGGATATGGATGACTTCTTTATAAAAGCAGAAAAAAGTATACAAAAAAGTTTGGATATTTTGCCAGAAGAAATGCAACACCATGCTACTCCGAAAATAAAAAACTTTAAAATTATTGGACAAATTTTTAATACTTACATCCTTGTTGAAAAAAATAATTCTTTTTATATTATTGACCAGCACGTTGCTGAAGAAAGATATAATTTCGAGCAAATACAAACCCAATATCATGAACACAATGGCTTATTAAAACAAGAATTATTGGTTCCATTTGGGTTCCTTTTACCTGTTGAGGACAGAGGGGTTTTGCTTGAAAATAAAGATGAGCTTGGAAAACTTGGATTTGAAATTGATGAACTTAAGGACGAACTGCTAGTTAGGACTATTCCTTTGAAAATAAGGAACAGTATTACTAAAGAAGAAACCAAGGAATTACTAAAAGATGTTATTAGGGGGATTAAAGCAGATATTACCGACAAACAAGCAGGGTTATTTGCTACTATTGCATGTAAAATGTCTGTAAAAGCCGGAACACCACTTAATGAGATTCAAATGGAAAAGATCATTGAAAACTTGTTTGATTGTGAAAATCCCTTTACTTGCCCACATGGAAGGCCTATTTTTATAGAACTAAGCAAAGACAGAATTGAGAAAGAAGTAAGCAGGAAGTAAATTTTATTTCATAAAATTTCTTCAGTAAGAAGTCAACTTTGCGTAAAACAAGGTTGCTTCTGACCCTCAAACTTTTTTGTTTTCTACAAAAAAGCTTTGTTGGCCCCCGAAATAATTTCCACTAAAAGAAATTACTTTCTTGGCAGAAAACAATTATTTGTAAATATCGTCTCTATGTGCAAATTTTACAAAAAGAATAAAATTTTCTTTTATAAATACTCTGAAAGTTAAAACGAATTTCTCGCCAATGTGCACTCTTTTTCTGTCAGAATAACTGTATCTCAAATTTTTGTAGTGGTTTATTGTTTCGGGATCCGAATTAATTATTTCATCCATTTTTTTAATTACTTCAAAATATCTTTTCCGGTCTTTTTTAGATAATTTATTAAGTGTGGCTTTTAATTCATCAGAATAATCAAGATCAAACATTAAATCACTTTAATCTAGTCACGCTCTATTTCTTCTCTTAATTGTTTTATAGATTTTGCCCTAAGACCATATTTCTTTAGGTGGTTCTCTTCTATTTGTATTACTTCTCTAATCACTTCATCTTTTACCTCTTGGTCCACCAGGTCACTGCCATATTGTTTGGCAAAATACATCAGGGCCTGGGATTTATCTTTTAATCCGTTTTTTTCCTTAATAACACCCAAAACCCTATTTGTATAATCATCTATGTGCAAATTAACATTTACATAACTTTCAGACATAACAATCACTAATAATTAAAGTCACAAAACTTATTTAAACTTATGTGAAATAAGTTGGGCTTATTTGGGTCTTTAGATATACTTTTATATATTTATACGCCATATTTTACATATCTTTAGCTAAAGAGATGATTACGATGAGATTTAATGGCCTTGCTTTATGTTTTTGTGTTCTTTTAGGACTTATTCTTATTTCTGGCTTTGGGTTTGCTGAAAAGCCTATTTTTGACGAAGCAAATTCCTGCTTTTGTAAGGCAGGCCAAAATGCTGCAACTGACACTCTTTGTATAAACGAAAAGATGTACTTTTATTTTTTTAATATAAAACTAGATTGTTCTACAGAAGGATCTGAAGAAAGCGCAGATTTGGGTGGTTCAAGCGAAGGCCCAGTTGGATCTGGAACTAGTGGCAGTAGCGGAAAAAGTGGCGCCAAAGACGCCATAGGTACAAAAAAGGTCGGAGAGACTTGTAAGAACTCCGGAGAATGTAGTGAAGACTTAATTTGTGCAGTTTATAACAAAAAATTAGGCGCTGGCGAAGAAGTAAAACTAGAAAACCTTGTTAAAGAAGGGACTAACACAAAAATAAATTTAAAGAGTACAAAACTAAAAAGCGGAGAATATGCATATTGCTCACAAATCTTTGATTTAAGGCCTGGGCTGTCTTGTGATTATGACAAAGATTGTCCTGTTGCTCCAGGTGGAGAAGGCATATCTTATTGTAACGGAACAACAAAAAAATGTGAGTATACAACTTTAAATGATGCGGTTTGTAAGCAAAGTAAAGAAAACTCTGCAAACAATTTTTGTGAAATAGAAACTGAAGACAATAAAAACTTTGCATTAGAAGAATATGTTTGTGGACCTGAGTTTTCTTGTATTCTCCTAAACTCACGGTCATTAGGGGATTCTTGTTTTGCAAATAGTGATTGTGAAAAAAATTTGTGTAAAGGCGGGGCTTGTACTGCCTGTGAAAAGAATGATGATTGTTTACCTGCTGAGTTTTGTAGTTCAGGAGAATGTAAGCAAAAGTTTGCAATAAATGAGGCTTGTGCTTCAGAAACTCAATGCTTAAGCGGGGTTTGTGACCCAGAGTCAAAAATCTGTAAGGGCGGACTACACGAAGAAGGTTGTTATGACAACTCCGACTGTGGCGGAGATTTAATTTGTGATATGGACCTAAGAGTATGTAAAAAAAGTACAGAAGATACAATTTGTAGTGTTAAAGACAATGAAATATCTGGGTGTCCAGATAAATATTGGTGTACAAAAAATAATATTGCTGTTACTGAGGGAATAGGAGATTCTTGTAAACAAAAGTTTGATCAGCCTGTTGGTTCTCCGTGTACTGCCAATGGGTTTTGTGATGACACAATCTGTGTAAAAGACAATAAAAACATAAATAATACTTATAAATTCAATTCTTTGTATTACCAAGAATATGGAAAATATAGTTGGACAAAAGAAAAAACAATAAGCAAAGCCATAGTGGGAAATTGTGGCTTATTAAAAGCCGGCGGTTTTTGTAAAAACTCAGCTAAGTTTAGCTTTTGTGAAAATGGTTTAGCATGTAATGATAGTGTGTGTTCTGTTGCATCAACGACTAGCGGCAAATTATCATTATTATCTGCTTGTAATTATGACACAGAATGTGACTCTGGATATTGTACACAAATTGGTGGCGCTAAGAAATGTTCAGTTTCAGATAAATTACACTTATCTGCAAACTCATTTACAAAGTCATATGGTTTAATATCAAACACAAGTTTTATTGATTCTGTTGAAGACACAGAATGGACATCTGGAACAAAATACGATCCAGATTGTACAAAAGCTTGGAGTATTTTAAACACTAATTACACAGGCAATAAATTATGTGAATATATGTTTGGAGATAAATACAACAAGTGCCAGGCTAATAATGGGCTTTGTGCAGAATTTGAAGACAAAAAGTACAATGCAGGCCTAGATTTAGAAGAAAATCAGATTACAGTTAGGGTGTTATTTGAAATGAGTTGTATTGGTGGAATGACTGGATACGAAAGTGATTCAACTTATTCAGAAAACATTGCTTTGTGCCAGGCAGGAAATATTAAAGATCAATGTAAACACATTTTTGTACATGAAACCAGGAAATATTGTGGGTCAACAGGATCAAACCTAGTTACTTTTGACTTGGCAGGAATAACATTCAACCCCATTACAGACTATGCCGTAGCATATACTAGTGAGGGCGGAAAAGAATATGATATTGATGATAGCCCTGGAGAAAACTTTGACTATGATGACGGAGTTACAACCACAAATGGAGAGGCAGAATGTACTATAACTGGGGTTTCACAAACATACAGTAATACAGAGGATGAGCTAGTTTCAAAGATCTATGTAACTTGTTTGAGGTAATTGGGGAATCAAAAAATGCCCTTAGGCATTTTAGGATTTCAGAATTGGATTTAACCAATTTTGAAATAAACCTTTAAATCCCTTTCCTTCTTTTATTTATTAGGACAAACAAGAGACAAGTGTGATTAGTTATGTTAAAAGTTAAAAATATTGTAAAAAATAGCCTTTTGAGCTACTTTAAGCACTTCCACGTAGTTGTGGGATATGCTATTGCTTTGCTTATTACTCTCTTTATAAACAATTTTGCATTCTCTCTGATGGGGAATGATGTAACTTTTGTATATGCCGCCGGCTATCCAATTTATGTCTATTTGCTTGTTTTGTTAGCAATTGTGCTATCTAGCTTAATTTACTCCATGTTTACCTCAATCTTAGTGTTCGTGGTAAGAAGAGACTTATTCCAAGGAGTAAAGAAGATGGAAATGGTAAAACACATAATAAAATCAACTACAAGCTTGTTTGTGATATCCTTTATTGTAAATATAATCTATTTCATAATTTACTACATCTTTGTTGGAACTGTTGTTGCATTCTTGATTCCTGTTCTATACTTTATATTAGCGATATTTGTATTTTATTGCGCCCAATCAATTATAATTGATGAAGAGGGAATTGGGGTTGCTTTAGAACATAACTACAAGTTCATGAAAAATAACAAGTTGACTACTTTTGTAGTTTACCTTGTATTTGTGGTATTGATATTTATTGTTAGTTTGATTTCAATGTGGATAGGCGGAACAACTGGATTAATAGTTGGGCTAATACTAAATACTATATTTATTGTGCCTCTACTAGAAATAACAAAAACAGTAATATATTTGACAAAGTTCAATATATTCAATTCTTACTTAAGACATAGATAAAAAAAGGTAAGAATTATTTTTTATTTATTCTTTTTTCTTCGTTACTCTTTTCTTAGTTGTTTTCTTTGTAACTGTTTTTACGGGCTTTGTGGAGGCTGCCGTTGCTACTGCTGGCCCCGCTTCTTCTCTTTTCTTTACATATTCTTTTTGAGAAGGGCAGTTTTGGTTTAGGCAAAATTCATACTTTCTTTTGCCTTTTCTTAGCTCTATCTTTGGGGCATTACATATACTACATTTGCCGGCATAAGTGTAGAAATCTTTTTGTGGCAAAGAATATGTTATTTTACAATTAGGATAATTACTACAACCAAGGAATGATTTCCCGGCCCTAGAAGTAAGCTTTCTTAAACTTCCACCACATAGGCATGGGCCAAAAGAATCGTGCCTGCTTATGCCTGCCATAAGCTTCTGGGCTATCTTTCCCTTGTTTTC
The DNA here is from genome assembly GCA_028710695.1 of Candidatus Iainarchaeum sp. Taxonomy (GTDB): domain Archaea; phylum Iainarchaeota; class Iainarchaeia; order Iainarchaeales; family 0-14-0-20-30-16; genus JAQTTP01. Next base: position 62,249 of record JAQTTP010000001.1, on the reverse strand, counting down.
TAATAACTCGTCTAAGATTTTTAATAGAAGGTCTCTAGAATCGTTTACAACTTTCTCTTTTGTAGTTTCCTTATTTTCTATAGAGGTCATTTGGTCTTCCAATTTTGCTGTTGTTTCAGGAAGAACTATTGCTTTTGCATATTCTTGTAGGGCAGATATTACTGCTTTAGCTATTTCTGTTGAGTTTACTTGTTTTTCTCCATCTATATAGTTTCTAGAATAAAGCTTTTCTATTATTGTTGGCCTAGTACTCTTTGTACCTAGCTTTAGATCTTCCATAAGTTTAATTAGTGTTCCTTGTGAATATTTTGCAGGTGGTTTAGTTTCTTTTGCAAGGATTTCTTTATTTAGTACTGGAAGCTCTTCTCCAACTTCCATGCTTGGTAAAAAGTTTTCTGCCACTTTTCTATAAGGATAAAACTCAAGCCAGCCTGCTTTTAATATTTCTAAACCTTCTGAAACAAATAAGTATTCTGGGGTTGAAAAATAAACTTTTGTTGTGTTTGCTTCTGCATCTTCTGCAAGGGTTGCAAAAAATCTGTCAACCACTAATTTGTAGACTTTCCATTCTGGCTTTGAAAGAGTGTTTTCATACGCAAGAGTTACTGGGTGGATTGGCGGATGATCTTTTGTTTCTTCTCCTGCAGAGGGGGTGATTTTATCTTGTTTTTTTAGCTTTGCAACTTCTTTTTTGAAACCTGGTTCTAAGTCTGCCAAAATTTTAAATATGTCTACGCCAACGTATTTTCTGTTATCTGTTCTTGGGTAACTTATAAATCCGTTCATATAAAGATTTTCTGCAATACTTATTGCTTTTCCTGCTGAAAACCCAAGCTTTGTTGCTTCTCTTAAAAAGTCTGTAGTGTTAAATGGGGTTGGCTTTGGAATCTTTTTCTGCTTTTTGTCCAAGCTATGAACTTTTACTTTTTCTTTTACTGAATTGAATATCTTTTCTGCTAATTCATTGTTGTCAATTTTTTCTTTTTCATAAAGAGCAGTAAATTCTTCTCCTTTTTTCAAAGTTAATTCTACTTGCCAATATTTTTCTGGCACAAAATTAGCAATTTCTAAATCCTTTTCAACTATTTTTGCAAGAGTTGGACTCTGAACTCTTCCTGCTGACAAAAAGTCTGGGCCAAGTCTTTTTATAATTAAAGATAGAAACCTTGTAAGAACTGCACCCCAGATTAAATCTATTTCTCTACGAGCGTCTGCTGCATCTGCCAAACCATAATTTAATTCTTGCTGGTTTGAGAATGCTTTGCTAAGTTCATCTTTTGTAATTGCTGAATAATATACTCTTTTTATTTCTATATTTGGATTTTCTTCTGTAACATAAGTTACTGCTTCTTTGCCAATAGATTCACCTTCACGGTCTGCATCGGTTGCAATTATTATTTTGCTTACTTCTTTAGCATATTTTTTCAAAAGAGCAGTAATTTCTTTTTCTTTCATAATATATTTTATTTCTGGCTTTTGAACTAAATCTTTCAAGTCAGTACCAAGCCACCGTGCATACTTTAGTGGAAATGCAACATCTGAAATGTGGCCTTTTAATGGAATTAGTATTATTTCCCCTAGTTCTTTAGAAGAAAATTCAAAATACGGCATTTTATTATAAAATTTTGCAGAATACTTTTTGCTTGAAAGAATTTCGGAAATTGTTCTTCCCGCAATTGGTTTCTCTGCAACAATTATAGTTTTCATGGAATCACATAAATAAGGCAAAATAAATTTTAATGCCTATAATAAACTTGTAAACTTGATAACGGCAAAGAATCTTTTTCATATTCTTTTCCAGTAACGATTAGTATTTTAAAATCTATCACGCCCTCTAGCTTTGTTAATAAGTTGTCCAATAATTCAACTTGAGACATATCCGGAACTAAGTAAAAAAGAGTTATGTTATAGTCACCTGTTGTTCTGTAGATGCTTTTTACAAAATCCTCTGCTTTAAGAGATGCCATTATTTTTTTATAAAAGAAATTATTTACTTTTAGCAAAACTAAAAATAGACCTTGGAACCCAACAACATCATAACCTACGTCAAGAGATATTTGTTTTATTATTTTTTTAGAAATAAGCCTTTCAAACCGTTTTTTTACTGCAACATCGCTTATGCCAATCTCTTTAGCTATGTTACTAAAAGATGCTCTTCCGTCCTTTATTAGCATTTGAAGTATTTTGAAGTCGTATTGGTCCAAAACAGCCATTTTATTCACCTTACTATGTATTTTAGATAATATATCTATTTAATTCTATATTCATACCAGCGCACCCTTTTCCCTTCTATTGCGTCCTTTAGAGATCTCTCTGTTTTGCTCATAACTGAGCCGCCAGTTTTTACTTCTACAAAGACTACTTCTTTTACTTCTTTATTGTCTAGACCACTAAAAACTATAAAGTCTATTGGCTTGCCCAAAAACTTTATTTCTGAAGGATTAAATGGGAAATTTGGAAGGTAGGGTGCTAATTGTTCATTTACTAAGCCAGAAAGAACTGATCTAGATCTCTTTACCGCGTCTTTTCTGTTTTCTTTTACAAGAGAATAAATTTCAGATTCATATTTAGAGATTTGAATTTTCATTAAAATGAAACCCAAGATAAATCCAATTACTAGTGCAACTAAAATAAATAATATGAAAATATAATCCATAAAGATCACCAATTAAAAACTATAACTTTTTAGAAACATAATCTCCATCAATTTTGTAACCTAATTTATAATAATACTGGCGTGCTCCTATACCAGAGATGACTGAAAGTTTGTTGTATTTTTCTTTTGCTATTTCTTCAGCCATACTTAATAATGTTTTTCCAAATCCTTTGTGCTGGCCAAAAGCACTTTTATTTTCTTGGCCTACTGGTGTCATGTTGCCATATACATGTAATTCCCTAATAATTGCAGAATCTTTTAAGTTTTCTATAAATGGCTTGTATGGGAATCTAAGCCGCACAAAACCAAATAATGTTTTTCTATCTGGGTCTTCTGCAGAGATAAAATATTCTGTGCCTTTGCTTGCTTTGTATTTTTCTGTAAAATATTCTATGTCCGATGTTTTTAGAGGTATTTTCTTACCGTATTCACGCGCACGGATTTCTTTGATTTTTTCAAGATCTAATTTTTTTAATATTATATCTCTAAAATTGCTTTTTGTTGGTCCTGCTTCTATTTTTGTAGAGGGAATGTCTCTCTGGATACGCATAAGCCTTGTCCAGTACGGGATTTCATAATATATTTTTGAAAGATATTTTTCAAGTTGGGAATTTGTGTATGGTTTATAGGCTCCTTTTTTCCACAAACCATGTAACTTGGTGCCTTTTATTACAAGGCAGGGATATATTTTCAACATATCTGGAGAAAATGGCTCTGAAAAAAGTTTTTTGAAATCTTTTACATCTTGTGAAAATGTACTTTTATATAAGCCAGGCATTATGTGATATAAAACTTTGAAGCCAGAATCTTTTAGATTTTGGGTTGTGGAAATTACCTCTTTGACTGTGTGTTTTCTATTATTTATTTTTAGAACTTTGTCATTTAGGCTTTGGACCCCAAGTTCTACTCTTGTTCCGCCAAAATAAAGCATATTTTTTATTTGGTCTTTGTTTGCGGAATCTGGCCTTGTCTCAAAAGTTACTCCTATTGGGCGATATTTGTAAACTTCCATTTTCTTTTTTGCAGATTCAAAGGTTTTTGATTTTTTTTCATCAAAAGCAATGCCATCAAATACCCCTTTCATAAACTTTTTTTGGAAGGGTACGTCATAGGATGGGAATGTTCCGCCCATAATTATTATTTCTAATTTTGAAATATCGTGACCAACGTTCTTTAATTGTTCCAGACGGTTCTTTGTTTGTTTATAAGAATCATAAGAATTTTGTTTTGCCCTCATTGCTGCGGGCTCATATCCAGTATAACTTTGCGGAAGGTTTTCGTCTACTCCGCCCGGACAAAAAATACATTTTCCGTGGGGGCACGGTTTTGGAGGAGACATAACAGCAATTACATTAACTCCTGCATTGAGCCTTACATTTTTTATTTGCAATAAAGGTTTTATTTTTTCTATATCTTTTTTATTGCAGTATTCAAGAGTTTCAGAATTTAGCGGCAATTTTTTTAGTTTATGTTTTTTACATAATTTCATTTTTTCAGAATTAAGTTTTAGCTGTGAAACATTTGGATTTAATTTTAAAAAAGAGATTAGGTCTAGAGAATACTTTTTTTCATTTTTTGTAAGCCCCATAACAAATAATAAATAAGAAAAGAAATTATAAGCTTGTGGGCTTATAAGTTGCCTGTTTTATTGGAATAAATCAGAAATATAATTTATTAACGCGTGGAATGGATTCAAAACACTATTTATTACCGGGTATGAAAAGTAAAGAAATTTATTTTCTTCCGCGCTGTCTGCTGTTATTGTAAGCTGCTTTCCAAGTTTAAATAAGCTGTCGCCTTTGTAATCTTCACACACAAATTGTATTTCGTAATCTCCAACATTGTTTGCCACAAATTGGTTAGAGTATTCCTTTATCTCTTTTGGGCCCAAAGATACATTTACGTACTTAATCCAAGACTCTGCAAGGTTTGAGTTCAGGTTACAATTTACTTCTGAGTCACTTAGGTTTTCTAATATGTACTTGATGTCTTTAGTTTCGTGTAACTTCAAACTAGATCCTACAAAAAATAATTGGCCTTTTACAAGATTTTTTGAAATTGTGATTGAGGTAGTTACTGTTTTTTCTCCTTGGTTTGTGTTAAAAATAAATAGAACATCATATACACCAGGACTTGCATTTTCCTTTGCAGTTATGTAGACGTCAATGAACGGTTCACCATAATTTATCTTCCCGAGTTCAAATGTAGAGTCGTTATATTTTACTGTAATTGATTCTATTGACTCGCCGTTATACTGTTTTAAAAAAGAGATATCTAAAACTTGGCCAGGCATTATACTTGCAAATGCATCTATCTTCCCTGAATCGATATCTTTATCTAAAGGCTTTACAAAACCTATAGAAAACGATAGACCAACTAACAAAATTAAAAAACATAAGTACATCTTTCTTAACATTCTTTCACCTTTTATTAATACTTATAAAAAAAGCACAAAAATAGTTATATATCTTTGCTATCTAATGATAAACATGGCGGATTACCGATTCGAAATGTGTAAAAAGAGCAATGTAGCCAAATTTGGGGCTGCTTTAGACAAAGGACTTGTCGACAAAATGCTCATTCCTTTTTTGAAAAAGATAAACAAAAAGCCAAATATCTATTCTTCTAGCTGCTGTGCTGGGCGAATTATGGTTATTGGCCTAGACACTGAAGAAAGCAAGCAGCCTAACCTTTTTGTGCTTAAAGAACACCGAAAAGTAAAGCTTTCTGAGATTAAGGGCGCTTTGAAAACTAACAAGTTTCCAGAACTGTGGCTTAAGCAGGAACCATTCATTTTTCACTTTGGGGCGAAAGACTTAGAAACCGCAAAGAAATTTTTGGAAATAAAGACAAGATCAGGAATTAGAAGGGGCGGAATATTTTACGTAAAAGATGACAAATATCTGGTCGAGCTTATTGGGTCACAAACCTTGGCGGTTCCAATTAAAATTGGGAAAAAAGTGTTGCTTTCTGATGAACAAATAAAAATAATCTTGGAAAAAGCAAATAAAAAATTGGAAAGAAACTATAAGCAACTTAAAGAATTTTGCAAGGAATTATTAAAAATAGAATGATTGCTCATTCTTTTTGTTTTCTTTTCTTTTGCCTTGTCATATAGCCAGCCATTTTGTTTACGTTTGTTTTTGTTATTGGCAGACCTAGTTTGTTTATTGTTTTTTTATTAGTATCAAAATCTGTACCTATTTCTTTTACTGCTTCCATTATTGTGTTTGCTTTTGTCTTTAATGGTTTTAACATTGATTTACCCATATACCACACCTTTCAATTTTAATATTATTTCTCCCTTGTCCCATCTGCTTTATACTTAATTATTCTTAAAGGTATTTTCTTTTCTTCGAACTCTTTTGATGCTACTTCGTAAGGGGTCTCTTTCTTGTCCGCGCTTACTTGTGGCGGAGCATTATCCGCTATCTGTAATGACCTTGTAGCCAATAGTCTCGTTTTTTCAAATTTTGAACATGTCAAGAAATCACCTATTTTATATAAGTTATTATATTATCCTTTATACCCATTACTTTTATATATATTTCTAAGGAAAGTGGTCAAAATGAACGAAAGTTTCATAGAATACGCCCAAAAATATCCTAAACAATATGCTATTGCTAGCTCTGAGTTATGTATAAGCTTGCTAGAAAAGTTATCAAAATCTGGTGCAACTATAGACGAAATTAAAAAAATGGATGAATTCCATATGGTCGAACAAGAGGACTTAAAACTGCTTCTAAATATGTTAGTGAGTATAAAGCTCCTCGCTGTAGAAGATATTGGGCCAAAAGAGATATACTATTCTGGGCAGTTCATTAACGAATTTTTAAAAGAATATTACAAAACAAAGAAAAATTATGACATTTAATTTTATGTCACAAAGAATAAAATAAGTTTAACAGGATCCCGCCAAGCCCATCAAGCATTTTTCCTGCATCGTTCTTTGAATCAATTAAATGTATTTTTTTGCCTTGATTTGAAATAGTTACAAAGTGGGGTTTAAGAGTTGAATAATTTTCATTAAAATAATTTGTGGATACTGTTAATTCTTCTACTGCAACCATCTGATTTTCTAAAACACTTTGCACATCTTTAGGACCATAGATAATATTTCGTTTGCCTTGACTTATTTTGTATAATGAGTTGTTTACTTTCTCTATATCTTTTGATATCTTAAATTCATTAAGTGTTTTTGACAAAGAGTTACTTTTTATTAGCTCCAGTATGCCATTTGTTCCTACGCCGTTCAAGTTAACAAAAATTGTTTTTAACTTCAGATTCTTTTCTTTTAAGTAAAGACCCAATTTGTCTTTGTCGAAGCCTGGGCCAGCCAATATCAACATTTCTGGTTTTGTATTTGAGATGCTTTCCAAAATTTCTTTAAAATAATTTTTATCTTCTTCTACTGCATACCTTTTTCCTTTGTTTTTTGAATTTACTTTTGCCACAACTTTATAATTGCTATAATTTATTTCGGAAACTGTTGCTGTTTCATCGTCCAAAACTACTGCAATGATTTTTGGGTTTAAGGTATATTTCTTTGCAGATTCTATTAAATCCAGTTCATAACCAAGCAATTCTTTGTAGATAGTTACTGTGTCGCCAAACCCAATATCCAAAGTGTGGAACGAGCCAACGTCAACATACTCTTCTGGGTGACCATCAATAATAATCCCTGTAAATTTTAGCCTGCCATCTTGGGTGTCAAACTCTTTTTTTTCTATTTTTATTTTTACATTTACTGTTTTCTTTTCACTGTCTTTAGAACCTTCAACTCTAAAACGCCTTGTAGTTTTACCATAGATTAGCTCGTTTTCGTGGGTTATATTATTTAAAGCCCAAAGATCATCTAGGTTTTCAGGAGTAATTACCACGTTCTGCTCTTTTTTATGTACAAAATACTTCATAACATAAACAGTATGAGATTCATTTTTAACAATATCCTTGGTTGAAATAAATATGCAAAAGAAAAGAATTGCCATAATTGACTATAAAAGATGTAAGAAAGAAGAGTGTGGATTTGCCTGTTATAATATCTGCCCAGTTATCAAAATGGGCAAGGAAGCAATAGTCTATAATGAATCTGAAAAAAAGGTGCAAATTTCTGAAGAGCTTTGTACTGGCTGTGGAATTTGCCCAAAGAAGTGTCCTTTTGGAGCAATAACAATAATTAATCTATCTTTAGACTTAAGTGAGCCGATACACCAATATGGAAAAAACCGTTTTAGGCTGTTCAGGCTGCCGACTGTAAGAGATGGCAATGCGGTTGGTTTAATTGGAAAAAACGGAATTGGAAAGTCAACAATTTTAAATATTTATTCTGGAGCAATAGTTCCTAACTTGGGAGACTATGAAAAACAAGGTAATTACGACGAGATAATAACTTATTTCAAAGGAAAAGAACTTCAAAGTACATTTATAAATTTGAAGGATGGAAAAACAAAAGTCGCATACAAGCCGCAAAACATAAAAGCAATAAAAGACAATTTTAAAGGCAAAGTAATTGACCTGCTTAAAAAAATTGATGAACGTAAAGAACTTGACAAAATAATAGATCTGCTAAAAATGGGTAACATAGTAAACAAAGAAGTTTCTACACTTTCTGGTGGTGAACTTCAAAAAGTTGCTATTGCTGCAACGATTATAAAAAAGGCAAATCTGTATTTCTACGATGAACCGTCTTCCTTTTTAGATATAAAACAAAGGTTTGTATTTGCAAAATTAATAGAAGATTACAAAGATACAAATCTAATTGTAGAGCACGACCTGGCATTAGTTGACTACTTATGCGACTATTTACATATTCTATTTGGTAAAGCGCATGCTTATGGTGTTGTTTCTAGCACCAAGGCAACAAACACTGCAATAAACGAGTTCTTGGGTGGCTTTATACAAGATGAAAACTTAAGATTTCGAGACTACGAAATAAATTTTTACTACAGGGATGAACAAGCAAGAAAAACTAACTTATTTTTTAACTATCCGCAGATGTGTAAAACTTTTAAAGATTTCAAATTAGATGTTGATGAGGGATCTTTAAATGAGGGCGAAATTATTGGAATTGTTGGAGAGAATGGCATTGGAAAAACTACGTTTGTAAAATTACTTGCCGGTGTTGAAAAAGAGGATAATGACATAAATGTTTTTAATAAGCGAATGTCATACAAGCCGCAAGATTTTGATGGTGAACATGTAAAAGTAAGGGAGTTTTTAAAGGGCACAAATCAAGAAGTATTGATGTCTGAGCTTTGGTTTAAACTTAAATTAAATGAAATTGAAGATTTGTATCTTGACGAATTAAACACAGGGACTTTACAAAAGGTAATGATTGCAAAAACTCTTGCAACTGATGCAGAAATTTATTTGCTTGATGAACCATCTGCATTTTTAGATGTTGAAGAAAGAATTAACATTGCAAAAACAATACAATCCATAATTGCAAAAAGAAAAAAGGTTGCTTTTGTAGTAGACCACGATATTCTTTTTGTAGATTTTATTTCAGACAAGATAATTGTATTTGATGGAAAGCCAGGGGTTACTGGATTTTGTACAAAACCTAAAGACAAAAAAAGCGGGATGAACCAATTCTTAAAAATACTTGATGTAACTTATAGAAAAGATTTAAAATCTGGCAGACCAAGAGTAAATAAATTGAACTCTACGAAAGACAAAGAACAAAAGACAGAGGGTAATTACTATATTTACTAGTTATGTATAAGCGCATATTGCTTTTTAAGAAAAATCATACCCATCAGTATTATGGCTGCAGATATTATTAATCTAAATAGCGTTCAAAAATATTTAGAAAATATAGACGGCTCTGCTTCTAAGCTTATTTCTATTTGGTGTAATAACAAAGAAAACACATCTGATGAATTCTTTATACAACATCTTGATTGCAAAATAACTGTTGTAAGATCCATACTAAACAAATTACATTATTATGGAATAGTAAACTATGACAAAATAAAAAATGAAAATTCTGGGTGGTTTACATTTAAGTGGTACATGGACTACAATAAATTATCAAAGCTTGTATTTTTAGATAACATGGATAAACTAGAAAAATTAAAAGCAAAAGAAAAATATTATGGTGAATACCAAATGTTTGTTTGTAAAAACAGCTGCCATGACTTTCCTTTTGAAGTTGCTGCAGAGTATAATTTCAATTGCCCTATGTGTAGTGAAACTCTGAAACATATTGATTATGTAGAAAAGCACAAGGAACTTCAAGCCCAGATCAATGTTATCGAAGAAGAAAATGCAATTTTGTCCTCATTTTTAAAGGAAAACAATAAAAAGTAATACCATACTATCATTACATAATATAGCGGGGTAGGGCAGCCTGGAGTGCCCGCCGGGCTCATAACCCGGAGGCCGTTGGTTCAAATCCAACTCCCGCTATCTTATTTTAGTCAATTTAACTGGGGCTTGAAGTAATTATAGTAATTACGGTCATTACGGTAATTACTGTAGTTACACGCCAGATCGCACACTAGTTTTCGCCTTTAAGAAGCACAAAAAACACAAATTATTGGACAATACTGAAAGGTTCAGATTGTTTAAACATTCCGCTATTTGTAGGTAAATTATTCATAAATGTGCCTGTGCTAATTAAAAAAGTTAACAGTAATTACTGTTATTACTTAACATATTTAATGCGTTTTTTGCCAGCTTTTGTGTTTTTCCTCTATGTTTTTCACCTTGTTTGGTAATTACGGTAATTGCGGTAGTTACGGAGGGTAATTACTGGTAATTACAGTAATTATTATAAATACTCGTACGTAATTATTGTAATAACGGTAATTACCAATGAACGGTGTTGTGATAGAAATGGGTTTATTTGATAAAATAAAAAGCTTATTCTCGAAGAAGACTGAAGAAAAAACTAAGGAACACGAAGTAAAAACAAAAAAAGAACCTGAAAATCCAGAAATATTCGAAATCAAAGGGGAAAAGCAAAGTGAACCTAAGAAAAGTATACATAACGATTCCGAAGAACCTGAAGAAGTTATGGTAGATGATTTATGGAATTACATAGATCCGATGAAAAATACCCAGGCTTATCACATAATAAGTGTTGTTGGCTTCGAAGAATGGGTAGACATGCAAACAATAAAAGATAGAGTAAAACAGATGTTTTTCATAGAATATAAGAACGAAAAGAGCCTTTACCCTTACATAAAGACCCTTGTTGACATTGGTTTATTAGAAACTAATGCTGTAGGCGGAAAAAGACAATGGAAGAAAAGAGAGATCCTTATAAATATCAAGAAAGAGAAAGCAATGCTAACAACTAAAGTAAAAACAGGCTTAAAATTAACCAAATAATTAGTTTTTTACTTTTAGCCTTTATATTTTACATAAAAGCCAACTAATTTATCGAATTTTTTAACTAATCCACTTCTTTTTAAGGCTGCATCATACCAGCTTCCGCTTTTTATGAAGTTAATTATGTTTTCATATTGCTTCAAAAATACCTTATCTATGTGCTTTCCTAAAGAAAGTTCTTCTAAAAGATCCACAAGCAATCGGTAATTACCTTGATTATCAATAACATAAGTGCTTCTTATCTGATTTTCTACTGCTTTAGTTATTTTTGCTTCGTCCATAGATACGTCTACTACACTATAGCTTGCAGTCCAATTTCCTTTTGATTGCCAATTATGTGCTGGGTTTTTGCCTGTTTTAAAGAAATTAATTAAATAAGAGAATCCGTCTTTAGTTACTATAATCTCGTTTTTACCTTCTTTTATATAGGAAAATTTGCTTAAAACACCAGGTCTATGGTAAACATATTTCTTTCCAGTTTGTTTACAAACAACTTGGGTATAACCATATATAGCTCTAAATAGCTTTTGGTAGAGATAGGATGAATGTTTAACTTCATCTAATACTTTTATCTTGTACCTTACTAAAAAAGCGTCTACCATTAGATACACCCCATAGTTCTACTATTATCATTATTAATCTATTTTTGTAAGTTATGTAGATTATAGATATAATAAAGTTTATATTTCAATCTTTAATTTTTAGATAATTATATATATTATATAGAAATGAAATAAAAATTAGAAGTTAAGGTAAAATTAACTTTTACCTTTTACCTATAGCTTACTAATGCACCTGCTTTTATGCTAGGTCTTTTTTTATCATCATCTGAGCCAGAATCATCAATTTTTCTATTCTTAGAAGCAACTATGATAATATCTTTAACTGCTAAAACGTTTTTGTAAGGTATACTTTTCTCAGTTATTATCTTCTTTGCTTGTTGTTTTGTTTTTACTTTTAAAGGCTCTGTAGTAATAGTTTCTAACTTACCTGTTTCTAAGTTTACAACTATATCATATACTTTACCCTTGTAGTCTCCTATGTCTGTATAGATGTCTCTGCCGAATAATTCGGATAGTCTTAACATTTTAATCCCTCCAGTATAATTAATTTGTTAAATCATTCAAGGAATATTTCCTTTACATATTATAGAAAATAATACTCATATATATAGTTTTCGATTAGAAGGCCCCTAAACTCAAAAATATTTTTTTAATTTTAAAAGTGAATGCTGGAACTATGGGGCCCCCTCTTGTATAACTTTTTCGGGGCATAAGGAGAAACATTTAAATATAACCTGAACTTTAATTTAATTGTTATAATTAAAATATAGGAACAAGAGGGTGATGTTAATGTATAAGTACACAATAGCTAAGCAATTGGCTTCAAAGAGAGTTATAACAGGAAGAGGAGAGGAAGTAGGCAAATTAATAGATGTTCTTGTTAACGAATTAACTGGAGACGTAGAATACCTATTAGTTGAAATAGACAGCCAGTCAAAATTGGTAAAAAGCCTAAATTTGAACACTGGTGACAGAATTATAAAAATACCATATGCAGCAGTTAGTGCAGTAAGTGATGTATTTATAGTAGATGAAAAGCAAATTACTGCTGAAGCTGAGGAATAGAAAATATAATTTTTTTATTCTTCATATCTATTTTTACTAGATTCTGTAGAAGGGGGTAATTTTTACCCTTAACTTTCAATATTTTTAGTATTTCATCTGGTTTTTTTCCATTTTCCAATGCTTTTAGCACGGTTAATCTAAGTTCTTCTAAGAAATCATAATTTGCTTCAATCCATTTTGCTTTTTCGCAATCTTCAGTAATGCTTTTTTTGAAGCCTTCTACTTTAAGATCCATTTTTTTAATAGTGGCTTCAAGTTCTAAAGATTTTTTGTTCACTCCACTTTTTTCTAAAGTTGCACTTTCTAAAGAATTAATGTATTTATCTACAATATCATTAAACCCTGTTTTTATAGTTTCTAGGTCCTCTATCTTTGTATTAAAATATTCTAATTTCTTGCTTTTTAAAAATGCGCAGCAGTCTATGGCTATTGGCCCAGTGTATATCTTTTTGATTTTTCTTGCAATACTGTTTGGGTTAGGATCTTCTTTTGCAAAATGCTCAACAAGAGACGGCGGTACATTAAGTTTTGAAATTATGTCTGAAATGCTATTAAAATTAAATTCAGTTATTTTTGCTGGGCTTTTTTTGTTATTTGATGGGAAAATATAAGTTTTATTTGTGCCAATTTCTCTATCTGCCCATTTTTCTCTGGCTTGGCTTGCAATGATTTTGTAATCCTTATCTGTTAATATAATATTGTTGTGTGAAAATAATTCAAATATTAGAAAATTGTTCCTTGTTTCAAAAACAATTACTTTTTCAAAATCCTTTTGTTCTATTTTTAGAATCTTTTCATTACCCAGTTGTTTTTCAAGATTTTTACAGAAACCAGTTTTTTCGCTTGTTTTATAATTATATTTTGTTAAAAATAAGAATCCATCAAACACAATTAAATCATAATTTACATCTTTAGATTTTACTTTTATTTTTAAGGCATTTTCGTTTTTTTCTAAAGGTTGTATTTTTTGAATATATGCATTTGTTAAAGTATTATCAAGATTTCTTTCAAAGTATTTTACATTTAAATTGTTAAGCAAAATTTTTTCCATATATTACAATAGCTTCAATAAGTCTTTAATAGTTTTTATTGTTGCTGTTGCCCCGGCTTTTTCTAATTCTGCCTTTCCATACAAGAAGTCAATTTTGCCAATCCCACGAATTCCTGCGTTTTTTGCGAAGTAAATGTCAACAATGTTATCTCCAATATATACACATTCGCTCTTTTTTATTTTATACTTTTTCATTAATTTTAACAAAGATTCTGGGTTTGGTTTCCCTTTTTTATAGTCTTCGCTTCCAACAATTAGATCAAGATTTTTTTCGATTTCTTTTGAAAGTAAAATGTTTAGTTTCTTTCTGCTACTGCTAGTAATAATTACTAAAATATAACCATCTCTTTTAAGTTTTTTAATTGCATTTATTGTTGATTTTGTAATTATCTTTTTTTTTGAAACAAAAGAAATGTAATTTTTATTCCAAGATTTATAAAAATCTTCTAAGCTTATTTTTAATTTATAGTCTTTTATTAAATTAGCAATAACTACTTTTGTTGGCGGACCGAAATATTTTTTTGCATCTATTTCTTGCCCTACGTATTTTTCAAAAAAAGTCTTTGCATATTTTGTAGTTTTTGCAATTGTGCCATCAAAATCAAAAGCAATTAGTTTAATATCTGAGAATTGCACCAATACCACCAAATGCATTAAGGAATTGCTCACCTTCGTCCGTGTCTGTAGAAATTATTATTACATCTGTGCTGCTTTTTTCTGATAGTTCTGTAATATATTCTGCAAGAGATAGTGTTTCAATTTCCTCTAAATCTCCAGTACATTCACATTTTTTGCTATCTTTTTCGTCAAACAAAATTTTTGTTTTACTACAATTTAGACATTCAGCAACCTTAATTTCTTTGTTTAGTCCTTCAGAAACTAATACTTTGCTTGCCCTGTTGGTTTTTAGTGCAGAAATAACATCGTCAAAGCCATATGCTGCTAAATTTGATTTTATTGCGGCCTTAAAAAATTCAGAAATTGCCTGTTTTTCAATTACTATTTCTGTTTCTTTTAATATGTCTTGGGCAGAATCAATTATTTCTCGGATTCCTGATTCGTCTGTATAAGTAACATCTAAAAAGCCAATTACCTTGTCTCTAATTCTATAATCTAAATATTCTTTGTCAAAAAAGTCTCTTTTTGTAGACCCTGGGCCGCCCAGAACTACTCCGTTTACCTTTTCAACATACGGCACAACTTCTTTGTTTATGTGTTCTGCAACCCTGTGGTAAAAATCATTTGCAGCATCTAATCTTAAATGTTCATATCTGTGTGCTGACTGCCCACCTGCTTTTATCTTTCCGGGAACAGTTGAATGTGCTCTGTCAATAATTCTGTATTTTTTTCCTTCTAAAACAGCGGTAGTTGATTCTTTGTTATCTATTGCAATAATTAAATATGACTTGTCAGGAGTAAGCATTTCTTTTAGGGGCTCAATTACAAATTCTGAGTCACATCTATATGTCTTCATGTTTAACTTCCTTATGGGGGTAACATGGAAAAGTTGTATATCTGGTCTGCCCTCTCTTTCGCTTACATTACCGCAAAAAACAACCAAGCCATTGTCCGGAAGCTTAAAATCTATTAATCTTAAGTATTCTGCAATTTTTCTTAATGCCGCCTGTACATTTTTTCTAGTAGTTGGGCTTTTTATGTTTGAAGCTTGGTTTACTTCCTGTGTTAGTTGTGACATTACTGTTCCTCTGTCTGTGCCAAATGGAACATATAGAGATATGAGCTCTGTGTGTCGACCTTGTATTTTTCCTAATTTTTTAATTTTGTTTTTGAAGATCTCCTTTTCTACCTGCTCATATTTTTTATCTGTACTTGCCATACTATCACTATATAAATATTTTAAGTATATCTTATATGAAGTAGAAATCTTTTTATACCCTTATAGAGTGATGATATGGACTATAGGAAGCTATCATTTAGCTTGATTTTGTGCCTATTTGCAGGATATTTAGGTAGTGTTTTGAACTCTGTTTCAATAAATACCTGGTATCCAACTATAATCAAGCCAAGTTTTACTCCTGCAAGCATAATCTTTCCTATAGTTTGGACAATCTTGTACATATTAATGGGAATTTCTTTATACATAATTTTGGTGAAAAACAGCGTCCATTACAAGAAATTGCTAATGATTTTCTCTGTACAGCTTGTTCTTAATGTTCTTTGGAGTTTCTTTTTCTTTACATTGAAGTCTCCGCTTTTAGGCCTTATTGAAATAATTATTTTAGACATTGCGGTGTTAGTAAATATGATTTATTTTTACAAAGTAAGCAAAACAGCAACATACCTTCTAAGTCCATATTTTGCTTGGATTATTTTTGCAACAATTTTAAATATAAGTATATTCATATTAAACTAAGGCAGTGATAATATGGTTTATGTGTTTTCTTTGGGCGGATCTGTAATTTTAAATGAAACTGGGGAATACAATAATGAATACATTATTCAGTTTCGTCATTTTCTAAAAAATATTGAAGGCAGAAAAATAATTGTAGTTGGTGGCGGCAAAAAAGCGCGAGATAGAATATCAAAATCAGGAACAAAAAACAATTTTGAAAATGATGTTATCGGAATTAAATCAGCATATGAAAATGCACAATACTTATCAAACATTATTGGACTTCCTTGTATCAAAATGGATATGGACGCAATAGAAAATTTGCCAGAATCTTTTGTTACAAGTGGGGTATTTCCTGGATTGACTACAGACTCTGTTGCTGTGCTTTTAGCAGAAAAGTTTGGGGCACCATTTTTTAATATTACAAATGTAGATGGCATTTTTACTAAAGACCCCAAAAAATACAAAGATGCACAATTCTTAAAGTCAGTAAAGATAGATCATGCAATAGAAATCGCATCTCTTGCGGACAAAAGAAAAGCAGGAACACACGTTTTCTTAGATATTTTTTCGCTCTTAATGATAAAGCGGAGTGGAATAAAAACCATAATTTGTTCAAACAATCTTGAAAATCTATCAAATCTTATACATAACAGTAAAGGAAAATGTACAGAAATAAAATAGGTGTTTAGATGCCATTAGATAGCAATGAAAAAAAGATACTTGATTCAATAAAAATTGCTTCTGAAAACGATCCAAATAAACCGGAATTTCCTGCAGAAAATCCTAAATTTCCTGCAACACCAACATACAAAATAGAAATCCCTGGCTTTTCAAATGTTTGGTTAAAAGATGAAAGTTATAATCCCACTGGCACACATAAAGACAGAATGGCTTGGGAAATAATAGTTACTTATAGGGACATTTTAATTGCAAAAAAGAGAGGCCAAATAAAAGGGAAACTTCCACAAATGTCAATAATTTCTTCTGGATCTGCAGCAATAGCTATACAAACACAAATAAAGAAATATGGCCTCCCAAATTTGAAAGTTCTGGTTGATAATTCAGTAGACAAAAATACTGAAAAAATAATTGCAAAATTAGGTTGCGAAATTTACAAAACAGATTTGAGTAAAAAATGTCTTGGTTTTAAAGATATTTTAAAATTAACAAAAAACAAAAATGGGTTTGACGTTACTTCTGCAGAAGCTTTAGACCCCACCACAAGATTTTATGATTGGCTTAGTTATGAAATAATAAATTCAACCCCGGATTATTGCTTTATTCCATTTGGCACAGGCAATCTTTATGAAAATGTTTTAAATATTGTAAAGAAAGAAGTGTCAACACTTAATCACGATCCACGTTTTAAAGGTTCTGTTTCAAAAATAAGGTCTTGTAATTTTATTGGGGTAACAACAAATGATTTAAACTCCAAAGCAGATAAACTATATTCGCCTTATTTACCGTTTGTGCATTTTGACAAACAATGGATTAAATTATACAGATATGCTGGATATTGTGGCAAAAAATCAGACGTTTATATTTTAAAAGAAAAGTATCTTGATGAAGCAATCGCCATCGCAGAAAAGAGTAAAATTGTTGCAGAGCCATCAGGTCTTGTTGGACTTGCGATGCTTTTACAAATGAAAAATAAGATTCCAAAGGATGCAAAATTATTAGTAGTCAACACTGGAAAGTCAAAATACATATTTTAATTAGGGGATAATTTCTGCACCATTATATCTTAAAAAATTGAAATCTTTTAGAGTAACTTTTTTTGTAGTAATTAGTTTTCTTATCTTTGGTTCACTCTTTTGTAAGGTTTTAATCAAATGTTTTACTGTTCCACAAACTAATTTCCTTTGCTCTTTTGGCCAAGGATTCAAGATATTAGAGTACATACATCTCCCGCCACACAATGATAAATAAGGACAAGCAGGGCACTGATCCTGATATCTTTCTATAATGGGGAACCCTTTGCCTACTTGCTTAAGTTGTTTTATATTTCCAAAATAGTAATTCTTCATTCCCATCATTATTGGACAGGGACTTATATTTCCATCTGTTTGTATTGTGTAATTTGAATGTCCTGATCCACACCTTAGTTTTGTTGTCTTTTTATGTAAAATATCGTGCATAATTGCAATGAATGGGTATAATTTTACAACCTTTCTGCTACGTTCCATTTCTTTAATCCAAAAATCAATGAGCTTTGTAATGCTTTTATTGTAGTTTTCAGAAAGCTTTTTGAAATTTCTTTTCTTCCAATCATTAAACCAGAAATTAGCATCTAGCTGCCAGTGCACACTTGTAAATGGAAACTCTTTATTGTTTAAAAGATGCAGCACGGAATTGTAAATATCTTGTTCTTCAATTGTCATTCTTGCAATTATTTCTCCTTTAAATCCATTCCTTCTAATGAGCTTTAAGTTCTGAATTACTTTTTCATATGTGCCTTTGCCCCTATATTTGTTTGTAGTTTTTTTGTCTCCATCCAAAGAAACTAAAATTGTATGAAATTTGTTTGTATATTCTGGGGGCAATTTGTCAAGAAGTAAGCCATTTGTTTGCATCATAAATCTTATGTTTTTAATATTGTCCATTACTTTTTTTATGTGTTCAATATTAAGGAGAGGTTCCCCGCCATAAAAAGTAATTGTATTATTTTTAAACTTAGAAATAAATTTCTTCAATTGCGGTATCGAATAGTTTATTTTATTATTTAATTCACAAACTGGCTCTGGAAAAGTATCGGGTTCATCAAATGCTTTTTCACAACAATATTTACAATTTAGGTTACAAGTATTTGAAGTTATAATATGAAAAAACATCTTGTTCACTTATATGAATTTTAAAATGTCTTTGTAATTTATTAAGGGCATTTTGTAATTTTCCTTGTCATCAATTATTCTTGGGCAAGCAGTATTAACTATGCAATCCAACTTTAAGCCCATAATTTTGTCATAAGAAATAAAGTCTGCAATTAATAAATAAGGGTTTTTTCCTAATTTTTTTAGTTTTGTGTAAATTTTTTCAGCCACCAAAAAATTGTTCTGGCCGACTTTTGAAGTAACTAAAATCCCAATGTTCTTTGCATTCTTAAAAATGTACTCAGACATTATTTTGCCCCTTATTTCATCCTTTTGGTCATAGGGAACAATATCTAAATCTTCTAATTGATATATTTGCACTTTCTGTGCCAATGCAGAAATATGGAAATTTCCGTCACCAATGTAAACAATCGCATCAACCTTGTCAGTTATATCATCCAAAATAGAAGTATCACACCCAAGTATTTGGTTTTCGTTAAGCAACCCAGTTTTTGTTGTCTTTATTACTTTTGCAAGCCTTACCCGTTTTTCTAATTCTTTAATAATCTTTGAATATTGTATTGGTCCAACAAAAACGATTTTCTTTTGTTTTAACTTTTCATCTATATTTTTTACAAGAACGTCTAAATCTTTGGAAGCCATATCATAATAAGTTGGCCAGTAGATCACTTTTTTGCTTGCTTCACAAAACTTACTGTGGCCCAAATGAATAATCAAATCTGCGTTCACTGCCTCTGAAAAATTAGTTGCTAAATCACAAGCCCCATATACAGGTTCTATATCTAAATAAAACTGAATTTTTGTGGCGATAGTGAGCTTGTCAATTATGTTTTGTGCCTCAGTTTTTAATCCATCTGGAACTTGTAATATTGCCTTCTTTACTTTCTTTTGTTTTTTTATTTGTTCTACTAATCCGGCAATATTCAATTTTAATTCCATTGTATCACTTTTAATCAATCTCATACTTTTTATCTATATTTCTAGACCTTATTGCATCTAGAATTAATTTCTTTTCTTCAAGCTCAACAGTTTCCTTGATCTTGTCAATTGCATCTATGTTTACTGACAAGCTGTCAATTCCAAATTTAATCAAATACTTAACCATTTCAGGGTCGCTAGCAGATTGTCCACATACAGAAGTTCTTACTCCTCTCGCTTTACATTTCTTTATCACATATGCAATCAATTTTAAAACTGCTAAATGCTTTTCAGAAAATTGTGTCTGAATTTTTTCATTGTTTCTATCAATCCCCAAAACAAGCTGTGTTAAATCGTTTGTCCCAAAGCTTATAAAATCCAATTTTTCGTTAATATATTCATCTATTATTAATGCCGCAGCAGGAGTTTCAATCATAACTCCAAAGAAACAATGTTTGTGTGGTATTAATCCAACCTCTTTTGCCAGTTCTTTTGCCTTTTTGTATTCCTCAACATTTATTGTGAATGGAATCATAATACCTAAATTGTGGAAGCCCTCATCATAAAGTTCTTTTATTGCTTTGAATTGCGCCTTTAATACCTCTGCCTGATCTAAATCCCTTCTGATTCCGTGCCAACCAAGCATTGGATTGTCTTCCTTTGGTTCTTTGTCTCCGCCCTTCAAATTTATAAATTCATCAGTTCTTGCATCAAATGTTCTATAATATACCGGCTTGTTTTTGAAATTCTGTGCAACTTTTTTTATTCCTTCTTTAACTAAGTCTTTTAATTTGTCTTGTTTGCCTTGCTTTACCATGTGGAATGGATGTATTCCGCTTGTTGTTATCATATGCTCTGCTCTAAGCAAACCAACACCATCAATATTGTATTTTGAGGCTCTTTCCGCACTCTCAGGGAATGCAACATTCACTTTTACTTTTGTTACAGTTAAAAAATCGCTTCTTTCAACATGTTTTGTTGTAATTTCTGGACTTTCTTTATGCAAAACTGTTCCCGCATATACGTGGCCGTGGCTAGCATCCACAGTTACAACTTCCTCATCTTTTAATATTTTTGTTGCCTTTTCTGTACCAACTATTGCAGGAATTCCAAGCTCTCTTGAAACAATTGCTGCGTGGCAGGTAATTCCACCCTCATCAGTAATTATTCCGGATGCTCTTTTCATTGCTGGAACCATGTCAGGAGTAGTCATCTTTGTTACCATTATATCTCCTTTATTGATTTTCTGTAGTTCTGATAAACCCTTAATTATTTTTACTGTTCCTGACGCAAATCCAGGTGATGCTCCCAGCCCAGTTAATAATATTTTTTTATTTGCCTCGGTTTCAAATTCCTCTGCTTTTTCTGTTTTTAAAGTAGTTATTGGCCTTGCTTGTACAATATATAATTCATTTTTTTCCAAAGCCCACTCAATATCCATTGGCTTGTCGTAATGATTTTCAATATTTACACAAATTTTTGATAACTCTAGGATTTTGTCATCACTTAATTTTTGTAATTTTTGATCTTTTGGAAGCACGATTTCTTTTTTATTTCCTAAGGTGTTTTTTGTGTATTTCCAAGTTTGTGTTGCAATTGTTTTTTCAACTATTTTTTTTGTTTTTTTGTTGTAAAGATAAGTATCCGGGGTAATTGAACCAGAAACAATTGCCTCTCCTAGGCCATATCCTGCTTCAACAACTAATTCATCTAGGTTGTTTGATATTGGATTTGCAGTGAATACAATTCCAGATATTTCTGAGTTTGCCATCTTTTGCACAACAACCGCAATTGCAACCTTTTCAATATCGAAACCCTGCCTCTTTCTATAATAAATTGCTCTTGATGTAAACAAGGATGCCCAACATTTTCTTACGTGCTCTAATAAATTCTTAGTTTCAAAAATATTAAGGAAAGTTTCTTGTTGTCCTGCAAAGCTGGCGCCAGGCAAATCCTCCGCAGTAGCGCTGGAACGAACAGCAACATATGTTTTTGTGCCCATTTTTTCATATGCTTTTGAAATTTCAGTTTTTAATTCTTGTATCATGTCTGTTTTTAGAATTAAATCTCTAATTTCTTTGGATTTTTTGTTTAATTCTTCGCTGTCTTCTACGTTTATGCTTGATTCCATCTTTTGGATTTTTTCTAAAATGCCTAGTTGTTCACAATTTTTTATGTAAGCATAAGCAGTAACAACAAACCCGCCCGGTATTGGAAAGTTTGAATTTGCCATTTCTCCCAGATTTGCGCCTTTCCCACCAACTGCAGGTATATCGTCTTTATGTATTTCCTTAAACCAAAGAATATTTTTATTCATATAAGCACCCCTAATAAGAACTTATATATAAATGTAGAGAATTATATTAAGTTTTTGCTTTTATAAAGAAAGTAAAAAATAGAAAAAAAGGAAAAAAGAAGAATAATTACTTCTTGCTAAGAAAGCATTTTGCTTTAAAGCAAAATGTTTCAGGGCCCGAAGAAATTTCTAAGTTATAGAAATTTACTTCTTGCCTTTTCCTTTTGCATCTTTGCCCTTTGCTTTAGGATCTTCTTTTGCTGGTGCAGCAGCAGCTTTTGTATCTTTTCCTGCTGCTTTTCCATCTTTGCCTTTAGCCTTAGGATCTACTTTTGCATCCTTAGTTGTAGCTGTTGCTTCAGGAGTTTCAGTTTCTAATGCCGCCTTCTTGATTTCTCTAGTCCACTTCTTTCTTCCAGTTAATATCTTGTCTTTATGGTCTTCCACTTTTATGTTATATTTGAAGTGAATTTTGTTAATAATAGTCTTTAATGAGATTACAATTTTGTCTACAAATTCAGGATTAACTACAATTGATAAAACATTCTGCCCTTTTTTTACTTGCGCGGATCTGCCGATTGGCTTTCCGAAAGCGTGTTTCATTCCACTTGACAAACGGTCAGCACCAGCACCACTTGCTAGTTTGTTTTGTCTTAGAACGTGATGTGGGTATATTCTTATCTTTGTAAAGAAGTTATCTTTACCGCAAATATCGTTTAAAACTTTAGCTAACTTCTGCCTAAATGCTTCTAAAGCATTGTCTCTTATTTGTAGCCCCTCGCTACTAAATACATGTATTACTTTTGGGAAATCTTTTGTCTGGTCTCCAAGCACGAACTGTCTTACTCTTGTTCTTGGCACACCACCAATGAAATCCTTTGCCTGTACTCTATTAGCTACTCTTGTATAAGATCTTTCGATATCTCTATAACATCTTGCAGGTCGTAAACCCATTTTAATCACCTTAAAAACTTATTTTCAAAAAATGAAATTCTACCGAGAAATTCTCTAGTATAAGTTAATATAACTTTAGAAAGCAAATAAATATAAAGCTATATTTCCTATTTTCTTCGTGAGTCTGATGGGATTTAAACATAAAGCATATATATCTTTTTTCCTAGTTTTAATCGCAATAGCCATTATTCTTTTTGTGATTATTTCTCGAGGAAGCAAAGCCCCTGCTGAATTTAATTGTTTAAATGTTGATATCTACCAAGACAAAAATTATCTTGTACCCTATAGTTTCTTCCTTTTGGAATATATCGGTTTTGACTCAAATGCAAGTGAAGAAGTTCTAAAGTCGATTAGCTTTAATGTGAACGAAGGGGCTCTACTAAGTGATGCCAATTCCCTCGGCTTTGATATGTCAGTAGTTAATGCTCTTTATTCTGGGCAAGAAACAAACAAAAATAGCAAATTGTGTGTTTACGATGTCTCTCTTATTTCCACAAAAGACCTATCTGGCCCAAAACCAATAACTGCCAATGAAAAATTAGTAAACATGTATTGGCTTATTTCTGTTGATGGAAACACTTCCAAAGTATTGAATTCACTGATTCTAGAGTCCTTTGGTTAATGTTGGAATACCAGTGGGCAAAATCGTAAGTAATAAATATCTTAATAATATATATAAGTAAGGAAAGTGATGGGTATGCATAAGCAAGCAGTTTTATCTTTATTATTTGGATTATTTATTTTTGTTGGAATTGGATTTTCTTTTACTCCTGTAAATCTAGGTACAATTCTTGGCAATGTTGATGTAATTTCTGTGCTTACTTCTGAAAACATTTTCCAAATGTATCCAGTTTATGTAAAAGTAGTAAATCCATCTTTGTCTGGAGCCGGAAATAATATTTCAGGTACCTGTTTTTCTGTGGCAGGTTGTGACCTAAATAAAGTTTATTTTTTAATTAGCTCTGAGGGTTCAAAGAAAAAAGTACCTCAACAAATATTTTCAAATGCTGCAAACGGAAAAATCTCTTTAATTTCAGAATTTTCTGGAATTATTTATGTAAATAAAAAAGACATTTTATCAAGAACATCAACTCATTTTTATCTTGCACTTGCAGGCCAAGACACCACTTCTGAAAAAACAATTACAACTGGTCAGTACAAATGGAGTTTAAAGTTTGACAATTGGAGCTATCATAACAAAGCAGACATGGACAGTCATTTTTCTAAGTTTATAAGCGATTATTTTTGTGAATTAGATGACGACGGTAACCCATTTTGTCCGTCTGGATCTCAAAACTATCTTGGTTTTTTATTACCTGCAGACCAACTAATAACTTATTGTGGCGAATTGTCATACAATAATACAATGTATTATTTATTTGCAAAACAAGGCCAGTGCCCAGAAGATATAAGTATCCAAACAATAAAAGTTTCTTATGGGAAGGAGCTGGTTTGTAATTCTGATTGTACTGATTTTTCTGAAGACTGTGAATGCACCCCCCTGGCCAGTTATTATACTTCTTTTATTCTAGTTTATAATATCCCTGACTCCTTTAAATCTCAATTTACTTATGGCCCTCTTCTTTTTGTGCCACTTACACAAGATTTATGTGATAATTATGCTGTGAACGTTAAATTAAAAAATCCAAATGGCCTAATTTTAGAAGAAATTACACAAAATTTGGACGATTCAGAGATTCCTTATGGCTTGCAGTATGGTAATTATTCAATGCCTCTTAAATTAAAAAATGGAAAGGCAGTACTGTTTGAGGATCCAAATGTAACTTATTCAATAGAAGCATACTTCCCTTATGATAATCTTGAATTTTCTTTTGGCGCCAAGTTTGGTGCTACAGATGATGATATTGGAACACAAAATATAGAACTTAATAATCCAGATTTCAAAATAATTTGTACTTACAATTATCCATCTTTGGAGATACAACTTAAGTAGGTGTTTTTATGAATGTTAAAAGAATTAGTTTGGTTTGTTTGTTTTTGGTTTTATGTGCGGGGGTTCTATACTCTTTAGACGTCAATGCAAAACCAATAAACTTTGAACAGCCCCAAGAATATTATAATACACAAACATATGATCCTTATGGTGATATTTCAATCTCCGATTTAATAAGTGG
The DNA here is from genome assembly GCA_028710695.1 of Candidatus Iainarchaeum sp. GTDB lineage: Archaea > Iainarchaeota > Iainarchaeia > Iainarchaeales > 0-14-0-20-30-16 > JAQTTP01. The sequence continues at coordinate 37,087 of JAQTTP010000001.1, read as the reverse complement.
GTATGATTTTAACGCCCCAGAGATAAATGAAACAATTTATGATTACAACATTTACGCGAACATAAAAATAAAAAGCATAAACGCACCCGCAGGAAGTACAATAAAGTGTATTGGAAATAATAGTTGTGTCGTAGGAAATATGATTTTTACTGATGCTTTTGGATATGGTTATAAGGCAGTTTTTACACCATCTAAACTTACAAATAATAAGACTTTTGCAGTTATCTTTACTACAAAATATCCTCTTGCTTACAAAGGGCTAAGTATGGGCCTAAAAGCAGCAAACGCCTATGTGTTATTTAACATTTTGCCACCGCCATCATTTTCTACTATTGCAACTTCAATTCCATCTGTTGATTATGACGCATTAATTGGCGCAGGCATTTATTCAGATAATGCTTATGACTTTATCTTAGAGCAATACGACAACAAAATGGGCGGTATAAACCCTGATGATTTTGAATTACCTCAAGAAGTTCCAGAAGGCTTTGGGGGCCCAATTCCTAAGTGATCTTTATGGATTTTAGAAAAATATTTTTTGTTTTGTTTTTGGTTTTATTAAGTTGTGCAGTATTTGCTGGCTCTTACCAATTTACTGTAAACGGAAAGCAATATACCTACAACTTTGATTTCCAAATTGGAGAACAGAGTTATAACTGCTCATCAAATGAAGATGTAAATATTTGTTTTGAACTTGATTCTGGGCTTAATGCTGACAATGATCAGACTTTAAATCTTGGTTATTCTCAAAAGACAATAAACTTTGGAGAAACCCTTAGTTTGTATCCGTCAGTGATAACTGGAAATGTTTATAACAAAATGCAATGGTATTGGAAAGTAACTCCTGAATTTGCATCTTTAGAAATACCTTACAAAAATAATACTTATTCTTATGAAAGTGGGAATTATTTTTCGTATAATCCATATCATTTTTTGTTAAGTTTTAAGGCAACATATCCTGGAACTTACAAAGCAAATGCAACAATTTTATATGGCTTAGATTCTACTGCGGTAAATGCATATGTTGTTGTAAAAAAACCAACTTTAATAAAGAATGGGATTTCACTGGACAACATATTAGAAATAGAAAATTTTGATCTGCCGTTAAACGTAAAAGTAGGTAATGTTGATTTTAATGATAATAACTATACTGTAAGCTTTTTGTACTCTTTTGATAATAATACATTTACAGAAATAAAGACAGAAAAAGGAATAGAAAATAAAACTTATTCTTTGGATTTGGCTTACGGAAATATAAAAAATGCCTTATATTATTCTACTTTGTATCCAGGCATTTATGAAAAAAAAGATGTTTATTTTATTCTTGCAGTAAAAAATGATACAAATCAAGTGCTATATTCTAGAAGTTATAACTTGGTATGGTCTAATCCTCCGCCAGTAATAACCTTAAAATTCCCATCTGTTACAATGGAAACCGTGCTTGGAGATATCTATGTTTGTAACAAAGGCGTAAAATACGATTTTGATTATACTTTAAACCTTGTGTCTGATAAAGACTACAATGGAGTTATTTTGAATTTGCTTTTATCTGCAGATGAGCTAACACAAACAAGCAACAAACTAAAAGCAATCTTTGATGTTGTTTATAGCCCCGCAAACAAGGCGGTATTATTGGGTAACCCGCAAGGGCTTTCAAAAATGTCCTTTTCTCAAATTGCAGATAATTTGGACATTAGGCCCGTAGATTTAAATGCATTAATACAAACTATTAAGGCCAAACAACTACCTGTGCAAAACATTACCTCTTTGTACTCTGCATATGTATTTTCTGATAATAAAAAAGAAGATACCATATTAAAAGAAGCGACATTACTTGACAACTATTATACTTCAAAAAAGAATTCTAATGAGGAACAATTCCTTTCATATTTTTTAATTAAAGAATTAGTTCTTAAAAAATTAGATAGTAATTCTGGATTTTTCTTTGGGCCACTACAAAAGAAATTGGAATATTCAAATAAAGGCCTTTTTACAACAACAAGCAAAGATCCAGAACCAAAAATGTTAGTAACTTACTTGTATTATAATGGGTTATTTATTTCAAACGTAAATCTAATGGTCTTTATAGAAAATACTCCAAAAATAAAATCAATAAAACCAGTTTCTACGGATTGGATTGATACTGGAAAGAAAAATTATTGTAATCTTAATGCACAAAGCAAAATGGGCCCAGCAGCAGGGGTTCCAAAGAAAATAGAAAGAAAAAATGTAATGGAATTACAAGCAGACATTAATGCAAGCTATGATTATATTTATGATTGGTATCTTAATGAGGTAATTATAAAAAGCGGAGATAATGCTGCAGGCCAAAACATATTAGATTCCTGGGATTTTAAGATTAATGGAAAACTTGTGGACTTTAATGTTTACGACTTGAAATTAGAAGTTTGTTATAAAAACGCAATTCCTGATATTCAAGAATATTACTGTAGTTATAATTCTAACAAAATAGAAATAGTTCCTGCTGTTGGTTTGGGATTATTTTTAGATGTCAAGAAATTCCAAACTATGAAACAAGATGAAATCAAAGAACTGGAAATAATAATTACAAATAACGGTCTTACAGAATATTCATTTACTCCGGTGGAATTTGAATCTGGGTTGTGGTACGACAACAACGAAATTGTTGGTTTATCTGGCCCATACACAAATAAAGAAACAAAAGACTTTGATGATTTCACATTAAGTCCTGGTGATGCAAAAATAGTATATTATTTAGTTGATGGCACAAAGCTTGCTAAAGCAATGCCAGAACCTTATAACATAAGTTTGTCAATACAAGGTCTTGAAGATGAATTTGCATTTACTGTTGTTGGTTCAACAAAAGTATTTAAAACCCCGGCAATTTCATTCCCGGTTGTATTATTGCTATTGTTTGCAGTGGGGTTTATAATTAGTAGGAAGGTGAGAAAGTGAATAAAAGACTCATCGTTTTGATATTGATTTTAATTGCCCTTATTGCAGTTTTAGTTGTTTATGTTGTTACTTCTGGCGCAGAAGTAAAGCCAAAAGACAGTATTGAAAAATCTGGTCTTGGCATAAACCTTCCCGACGTAAAAGACACAAAAGCAGAAGAGAAAAAATACACTTTTTCTGAAGGCGACTGTCTACAAGGTTTGAAGGCTTCAACTGCAAATCTATCTGGTACACAATACGCCTTTGGCCAAGTTTATTTATCTGAACCAGAAGGCTATTCATTATTTAGTGCAAGCCCCCTAACTTTTTCTAAAGGAAATAGCAAAATATCGGTACAAGCTCTGAAATACAGCAAAATTACTGACTTAATAAAAGACACTACAAGTGAATATGGTTTTGATGCAGTAACCTATTTGCAAATTGGAGATACCTATCAATTTTGCTCAACAAAAGACAACAAAAAATATTTGTTTTATTCATATCCTTTTAGTGGGCAGTATATAACAATCCAATACTCAGCAAATACCTCTGACTTTGAAAATGATCTGTTTGGGTATTATGTGATAAAAGATAGCATAAAAGTCTACAGCTGATGGTATTTTTATGATGAAAAAATTGTTATTTGTTATTTTATTTATTTTTGTAATTTTTTTAATAATATCTTTAGTGGCCTTTTTATTTACCTCAATTTATGTTCTCCTCATTCTCGCAATAATCTTTTTTGTAGTTTCTATTTTGCTTGGTGCTTTTTTTGCATTTTTTAACAAGCTTAAAAGTATTTTTGAAAAAACAAAAGTTTCAAAATATTATAAACAAAAAGATGAAAAAGAAAAAGAACTAAAGCAACTTGAGATGCTATTTTTTAAAAGAGGCATAAGTGAAGAAACTTTCAAAAAGAAAAAGGAAATTCTTGACCAAGCCATTTTTGAACTAGAATCAAAAATAAGGGTGGCCCAAATTTCTGAATTAACAACCGAACAAGAACTAAAAGAAAAAATAAATCTAATAACTAAAAAATATTTGTCAAAAAATATGTCTGAAAACTTATTCCAAGAATTATATTCAAAGCACAAAATTGAGCTTGAAACTCTGCAATCAAAACAAATAAATGATGATCTTGACAGAAAAATAAAAAGAGAATTGCTTAACTTAAAAAGACAGAAAACAAAAAAGAATTAAATGCTAATTTTTGGTTCCAAAATGCTATTTAGAATTCCTGCGTCTGCACCTAATTTTATAAGGGTAGTTGTCCCTCTTACTCCTTTTCCAGATATTGTTGTTGCAATCATTCCATATAGCTCTAGTTCCTCAAGATACTGTTTGAACCATTTTAGAGATACTGGGCTTTTTCCTTGTATTTTTGCAATCCGATAATATTCGTTGTATACCTCTCCGGAATGTAATATGCCTTCGCTATTTGGCCCCAAAGTAGTTTGATTTTTTGATTTTGTTAATCTGGTTATTGCAAACAAAACATATTGTAATTGTTCTGGCAATGTGCTGACCATATTTAGTAAAATATCTTTTTCAACTTTCTTTTTTGCATTTCTAACATCAATTTCAGTAATTTTTGTTTCTTTGTTTTCATCAGCAATTTCTCCAGCCCTCAATAAAAGTAAAATGGCTGTTCTTGCGTCTCCAGATTCTTGTGCAGCATATGCTGATGCTAACCCAATTGCAGAATCTTCTACGCAGTTTTCATTAAACCCTTCTTGGACTCTGTCTTGTAATATTTTTGTTAGTTCGTTTGCATTATATGGCGGGAACACTAACTCTTTTTCACATAAACTACTTTTTGTTCTCATATCTAATTTTTGTTTAAACATTACATTATTTGATACCCCGACAATGCTTATTGATCCTTCCGTTAGTTCATCATTGGCTCTTGTTAATGCATAAACTGTGTCATCAACATCTTTTATTAAATCAATTTCATCTAGAACAATTATCAAACCAATCTTGTTTTTTCTTACATATTCTGTTAATTTGTCATAAACGAAAGAAGAAGAGTAACCAACATAGTCATGTTTGTATAAATCGTTTATGTGTTTTAGAATAATTCTATATTTTGTATTGTGATTTCTACAATTGATATAAGTTGTAACTATATTTTTGCAATCAGTCCTTTCTTTTGCCAATTCTTCCATTTTTGCAAGAACTACTTTTATTGTGCTAGTTTTTCCAGTCCCTGTTTTTCCATATAAAAATAAGTTGTTTATCTTCTTTCCTTGTAACGCGGGAGCTAAATTCAATATAATCTCTTTTATCTGGTCGTCTCTAAATGGCAGTATGTCTGGGATGTAGTGTGGAGAAACAATGTTCTTGTTTTTGAAAACGCTGTTTTTCTTTATCTCCGATCTGAACATCTCTTTGATATCTACCATATATACCTATTAACAAGGAAAAGAATATATTATTTGGTTCTGTCTTTTATTAATGAATAAATCTTACTTTCTGCTTTTTTTGCTTTTAATCCCCCTTGTTAGCGCTTATTATCCGTACAATTATGGCGAGGTAACTGTAAAGTATAGCTTTGATTATTCTCTTTCCTTGGGTCAGGATCTTGATAGTAAAGAGTGGTTGGAACTAAAGCTTTTGCGTCCGATGTCATTTGAAACTGTAAAAGAAAGTATCTTGGCAGATTCAAAAACAATAACCCCAAAGTCAGAAGTAGATAAGTATGGCAATGGCTGGATAACCTATAAACTAGAGCATATAAGCCAAGATGTAAAATTTCCATTGGAGTATGTAATAAAAAGCCCCCAACCAACTGACCTGAAATATTTGCAATATTCTGACAGCAATTATTTAGTTATATCCCCCGAAATACAAAAATTAGCAAACGATCTTTATGACAAAGACTTAATAAAATTTTTAATTAATGTTACTTCCTGGATCAACAAAAACTTAGAATACGATTACTCCAAGCTAAGTGATTTATATTATAATGTTGACACATCTGCAGATACACTTACAAAAAAGAAAGGAGTCTGTGTTGACTTTTCAATTTTGGAATCTGCAATTCTAAAATCAAAAGGTTATGAAACAAGGCTTGTAGTTGGCTATGTTTTTGATGGAAAAAGTTGGGGATCACATGCCTGGCTTGATGTTTATGATGTAAACTATGGTTGGATAGGAGCAGATCCAACTTATAACCAAGTTTATTATTTAGACGCAACCCACATAAAAAGCGCAACATTTTCTGACTATGACGAAATGCATGATTCTATTCTTGCAAATGTGTCATTAGATGGATTTATTTTAAGTAAGCCGAATGCTCTTGACTTAAACATTAATATTATTTCAACAAAAGGAATAATCCAAAATTATGATTTTAACTATCCTCAAAAATTAAAATCTGGTGAAAAATTTAACTTTTGTATTGATTCAAACTTTTTAGTTTTGCCAATTGCATTTTTTTCGTCTCTTGAGCCAAAAGAGTTTACTGGAAACTTATATGGAAATTATTGCTTAGACCTTAAAGCACCAGACATAAATGGAATTGCATATGTGCCGTATATTTTGTATCTCCCTGGTGAAAAAATAGATGGTAACTTTGAAGTTGTTAGTGAGAAAATAGCACAAACTAAGCCATTAACCACGTCTCAGCCTGAGTCTATAGACAATAATCAAACACAAGATGGCAATGACAAGCAGGCCCAAGAAGAAGACGAGGATTACACAAACATAGTTATCTTTGCTGCAGTCCTTGGTGGTGTGATCATTTTATTAGCCCTTGCTAAAAGATATTTTTTTAAATAAACCCCTAAGTAGAAGATATAATACAATTTGACAGGTACGGAATATCCCTCTGTGGGATATGGTCATTTTGCCAACCTAGGATTTTTTAAAAATCCCGGAGCGATTGTAGGTCAGTGGTAGACTGCGGCCTTGCCAAGGCCGTGACCCGGGTTCAAATCCCGGCATTCGCACTCTATCCTTTTTTCTTTTTCAAAAGAAAAAAGCATAAGTTCACCAAAAAAGAAAAGAGGGGGCATAAAGCCCCGGTTGTCTAAAGAGAAAGTTATAAATACTAATTTTGTGTATTTTTTAGATGAGCTATAAATTTATTTTTGGATTTTTTCTTGTAGCATTGATTTCTTTGTCATTTTCTTATGACCAATGCCCTAAAGCTTATGGAAGCGAGCCAATTTGCACATATTGGGTGCAAATAAACCAAATTTGTAAAGATGGCTGGGGCTTAGATCCTTATTTTGTTTCAGCAATTGCACATAAAGAATCAGATTTTAATCCACTTTGTGTGAACGAAGAAGAAAAGCTAGCCTATGACTCCGGAACACCACAATGGTGTGGTAGCTATTATGGTAAAGGAATCTTACAGCTAACAGGCCCAGGTGTGGCTGGTGTGCCATATCCAAGCCCAAAGAACTGGAAGTATGATATGCCTGCAGAAGCAGATCCTGCAAAGGCGCCATATATGGATAATGCTTTTGACCCCGCCCAAAGCTTTAATAGAGGTTGTTGGTTTCTTAAGGCCTTGTCAGACCACTATTCTGGAGATCTGAATAAGGTTGCGTCTGCTTATAGATATGGTTGGCAAGATGTAGATCAGATTGATGGCCTATATGTTGATCCCAACAATAATGGCTATGTCCAAACAGTGATGAAATATTATAATTATTATAAAGCCAATTCCGTTCCAGAGGTAATAACACCGCCTCCGGCACCTACAGAAACAACTACAACTCAACCACCTGCTCAGCAAGAGCCAGCTCCAACACAAACTACAACCACAACAGAAACAACGACTACAACAACAGAGCCTAGTTCAACTCAAACAACTACTCTGCCCGCAGAAGAAACAAATCCAGTAGTGACTGATACTCCAAATAAAATATTTTGTGACAAGCTTAAAGAATACTTAGAAACAAAATATGACAAGTTTTTCAAAAAGCTTTATGGGTTTCTGGGAAAAGATTGTTTCAGTGGTTACTGTGAAAATATTTACTACCCCTTGCTTTCAATGAACAAAAAACAATTGAAGAAGGTAAGTAAAATCATTGGCTTGAATTGATTACTTAAATTATTTTGGAACAGTATAATAAGTAATCTTTTTCTTTTTTCTTTTTTTGAAAACTAAAGAATATAATGCAAAAGCAACAGCGCCGAAAATAACTATACTTAAACCATATATTGCAGTTTTAGATGTTGTGGTTACTGCCCCCGCCATTGCTCTTTTTGCATTTATTATTGCTCCAAAATAATCTCTATTTTCTAAATTTGTTTTTGCATCATAAAGTAAACTTTTATCGCCATCACTTTTTTCCGCAAGATCAATATTTTTTGTCGCCAGTGTGTTTAGAGTTGCTTCAATGTCATCAATGTTTTTGCTTGCAAGCTGATAATTAAAAATAGTTTTGTCAATTTTCTTTGAGTCAAAGTCATTTATTGCGTCGAATTTATTTTTGAAATATTCCTTTTTGAAATTTTCTTCTGCAGAGTTTAATGCAACTATCTCTTTTGACACAGAATCCAAAATCGATTTGTTGTCTTTTAAATCAGATAAAGTGACTGGAATTTTTTCGTATTTTTTTACAAGATCAAAATTTGTAGAATTGAATTGGTTTAATAAAAAGTTATATTTGTTCCAAACTGGATCCAAATTGTTCTTTATATCAGTTATTTTTGAAAATCTAGTTAAAATATTTTCTCCTATTTCAGATACCTTTGTATTAATAATTAATTCATTTTGCGTTAATAAAGCATCCATTTGGGTAATTGTGTTAAATAAGGCATTATAATCCTCAAAAAATAAACTTTCTTTTGCGGAGTCAAATATTCTTGAATTTTCATAAAAGGTTAGATCTAAAGCTTTGGCATTATCTTGTAAAATTAAATATTTTTTGTAGCCATCTTCAACAAGTGATTCTAAATTTTTTGTGTATTTGTCGCGAATGTTTTCTAATTTGGGAATATCTGAATTTTCAGGTAATTGTTCAAGAAGGTTAATCTGCTCATTTAACTTTGCTAAATCCTCTGTGACTTCAAAAGAGGAAAATTCTTTTATTAATTCTTTTTTTATCAGATTTACCGAGTTACTTTTTAATTGCTCTAAGAAGTTTTTTTGATTTTTTAGTTTTTTTATGCTGATATCTTTTTCATCTGCCCAAACCAAAAACTTCTTATTTTTTGTAATTAGATCAGACGTAGATTTATTTAGAGCAGTTAGTTCGTCAAAAGCAAGCTTGTTGTTTTTTGGATTGACTGTTTCTAAGCTAGAAATTTGTTTTAGGAGGCTATTGGCCTCTTCTTTTATTGTATTACTTTTTGAATTTGCTAAGTCTGAAATTGTTGTTTTTATGTTTGTAAGCTCAAAAATGAACTTTTTTTGTTCATCCTTTGCATAAAATAAAATAGAGTACGTTTCTTTAGACAATGCGCCCAGACTTGCGTAAAAAACAAAACCACTATTTGTTTTTGTTATTTTGTATTCTTTTCCCTGCGAGTCAAAAATTGTAGGGTTTTGCGTAGCAGCATCATAATAAAAATCTAAATTAACTGCTATGTTATTTTGAGTTACCGAAATTGTATTTTCTAATTCTAACTTATATTTATATCTGGTAATGTTTTCGGAAATTTTATCTGTGCTTTCTAATAACAAAGCCTTCTTTATTGCATCATAAAAATAATATTTTATAAAAATACAATCTCCCTTTTCGAATACTTGATTCCACAGTTGAATTTTTTTGTCACTTAAATAATGTTTAATTTCTTTGCCATAATCAGAATAAACGCTGATTTTATCTGCGGAATATATTTCGTCAAAAATCGGGTTTGAATTATCATTTTCAAAACAAAACTTTTGAGCTATTTCTAAATCGTCCGAATAGTTAATTTCTTGTTTCTCTTGTTTATAACTTTCAAATTCTATTACTAAATTAGTTAATTTTTTTAAACAGCTAAAAATCAAGTCACAATAGTTGTTCTTACAGATATAACTGTCTAAACATTGCCCTGACAAACTTGTAATATTGTAATTTGTTTTTATTTTTGTATTAATTTTTCCATCATAATTAAAGCCTACATCAAAAATTAAGCTATTGTTTGATAACCTTGCTTTATTTGTAAGGTGGCAAGACAAAGAGTTTTCCAAAACTTCTGCACTTTTTGTATTCCAATAATTAATTTTTTCAATTAGTCCTTGTAGCCCAGAGTCGATAATGCTTTCTGAAATTTCAATAACCCCCTTTATTTGCTTTTTAAATTCAAGCAAATCATAAGATTCTGGTTTTGCACAAATTGGGCTTTTATAATTAATTACATTAACTTTCTCTGCGGCATTAATTACATTATTTTTTATTTCTCCAAAAGTAATTTTGTCTAGATACAAAAGAATATTAGATTTCAGCTTTTGTAGTTCTTCACAAGAGAATTGGGGGTCAGAGTTGTATTCTAAATGAAGTTCGTCAATTAGCTTTTTAAGTTCAAAGTCACAATCTGTTTCAGCAGTATTTTCGGAATTTTTTAAGAAGTAATAACAGTCAGTGATATCTTTGGAACTTTTAAATTTATTAAAATAATAACTCAAAGTTGCATTGTTTTTATTTTCAGTAATTATTGAATTAAGTTCTGAACTACACAAAAAAGAAATAAGATTATTATTTTCTGCCTGCTTATTTTTGTAATCTAAAATCGTTTTTAATTCATTTTCAATTTGATTTGTTACCTGGTATTTCTTTCCAAGAGATTTATCTAAGTTTTGTAATTGAAGCTTTAAGTTCGCAATTTTTTCGGAATAATCAATTTTTTTCGTGTCCATTCCAAAGTATGATAGTAAATAACTTTCTGTGTCACTGTTTTCTTCTAAGTTTTTAAGTTCATCAAAATTTTTTTCTATATCTTTTTTCTGTGTGTCTAATGTTAATTCCAATGTTCTAATTTCTGAGTCGAGCTCTGAAATATTTCCATTTAAACTATTAATTAATGTGCCGCCATATCCAAACAAACTGGAATATTCTTTTATAAAATCGCCAAGATTAAAATACTGTTCAAATACCGAGCTTAGATTTTCATAGCTTACACTATCGCTACCTATTACATTATCATAAATCGCATCTGCAAAGGCAGATAATAACGTGTTTTCGGGAATTATGTCCAGAGTAAATCCAAATAAGTCATCTTGTAATAAGCCATATTTTATTATGTTTTTGTAACTATCAACAGACTGGCTCGAAACTTTTCCTGGAGCATAAAGATAGCTGCTGTTAAATGTTGCCCAATAATTGTATTTTGTCTGTTGTAAATTAAATTCTTTATTTACTAAGACAAAGTTATTCATTAAAGTATTCCAATTATCTATGACTTCTGTGTAGGTTTTATAAACTTCTGTATCTCCCATAAGATTTATGTCGTTATTTTCTAAAATATTTTTTATTGTTCCCAAAAGTACAGTTTGTCTATATCCTAAATTTGCTAGATCTTTTGAACTTATTTTTGAGTAAGAATATAAATATTGTAAATCATTTACAAAGCTATCTGAAGTTGGATCCTCACAACCATCATTTACTTTTTTAGTAGTTTCTAATAGATTACTTATTCCGACCCACGAATCCACAACAGACTTTTGATAGTTTGATTTTGCAGTTTCTACAATTTTTAAAGTGTCGGACGTTAAAGACGATCCAAAAATAGAATTATATTTTTCTTGACATTTTGTCGCAGTTAGGCAAATTGGGGCGTCACTGTATGAAATGTTTGTTTTACTGTTACACAAAGAAATTAGTTCAGTTTTTTCTTTTTCATTAATACAGCCGGCAAGGAAAAGTAAAAGTGTAACTATGACAACGATTAACCAACCATATTTCATTTAGCGGAATATATATGCAAAACAAGTATATAAATCTTACTTTTTAGAATAAAGTCTTCTGGCCAACAAGTTTTTTTACTGTAATTTCTGGTGCTGTTTCTTTTTTGTTAATATTTAATTCCATTTGTGACTCAATTACTTTTGCTCTTTCAATAACTGCTTTTGGAATTCCTGCAAGCTTTGCAACTTCTATTCCATAACTTTTATCAATACTTCCACGTAGAATTTTTCTCAAAAATATTATGTCTCCATTATGTTCCTTTACTGAAATATGATAATTTTTTATTCCCGCAAACTTTTCTTCTAACTCGGTAATTTGGTAATAGTGTGTTGCAAACAAAGTTTTTGCTTTTATGTTTTCAAAAATATATTCAACTACTGCCCAGGCAATGCTTAGCCCATCAAAAGTAGAAGTTCCTCTTCCAACTTCATCTAAAATAATAAAACTTTTTTCGGTTGCATTATTTAAAATATTTGCAACCTCATTCATTTCTACCATAAATGTACTTTGACCCATTGCAAGATTATCTCTCGCACCAATTCTTGTAAAAATTCTGTCTATTAATCCTATGTTTGCCTTTTCTGCAGGGACAAAAGAGCCCATTTGGGCCATTAAAATTATTAATGCATTTTGTCTTAAGTATGTTGATTTTCCTGCCATGTTTGGGCCAGTCAAAATCATAATGTTCTGTTCGTTTTTGTCTAAGAACAAATTATTTTTTATGAATTCATTTTCTTCAATCTTTTCTATAACTGGGTGTCGTCCATTAGTTATTTCCAAGTTATAGTTTTCTGAAATTATTGGTTTTACATAATTGTTTTTTATTGCAGTTATTGCCATTGAATTAAAAAAATCAATTTCTTCAATCCCTTTAGTGACATTGTACAAATCAACAATCTTTGTATTAATTTCTTCAACAATTTTAAAGAATAAATCGTATTCCAAAGTTTTTGCTTTTTCTTCAGAACTTAAATACGTGTCTTCCAACTGTTTTAATTCTTCAGTGATGTATCTTTCTGCATTTACTAATGTTTGTTTTCTAAGATAATTTTCTGGAACTTTTTCATTTGCCTTGGGAATTTCAATAAAATAACCAAAGATTCTGTTGTATTTTACTTTTAAACCTTTTATGTTGGTTTTTTCACGTTCGCTTTTTTCGATTGCTAGAATTTTGTCACTTATATTTTCTTTTATATCTTTTAATTCGTCAATTATTTGGTTAAATCCTCTTTTTATAATTCCGCCATCCCTTAGTAACATTGGTGGTTCGTTAACTATGCTTGTGTCAATAAGTTTTCCAATATCTAAAATATCTTGGTTTAATTCAAAATTAAAATTCTCGATTTTTTCACAAAATGATTTTAGCTGTGGCAAAACAAATATTGCATTCTTTAAGCCAATTAAATCTCTTGCATTTGCGGTGTTCATTGATATTTTTGAAAGTATTCTCTCAATATCTGGAATTTGTTTTAGAATATCTGCGATGTCATAATATAACTGGGAGTTTATTATTGTTTCAACTTTATTTAGTCTCGCGTCAATTTTGTGTTTATTTAACAATGGCCTCAAAATCTCTCTTTTTAACATCCTTGCGCCCATAGATGTATTTGTATTATCTAAAACACCTAACAAAGTATGCTTTCTTGTTCTGTCAAAATTATTTTCTATAAGTTCTAAATTTTGCACAGTCTGCGAATCTAAATACATGAATTCATGTATGCTGTATTTCTTTACTGTCTTTATGTGGTTTATTCTGCTTTTTTGAGTTATTCTAAAATAATATAATAGTGCCCCTGCAGATGCAATAATTAGATCCTTGTTACTAATTTCAAATCCGTCCAGGGATAGAACATTAAAATGGTTTTTTAGTTCTTCTAATCCAAATTCTTTATTAAAAAATATAAATGAAAAAGGAGTGATTGTAGAATTTGTAACTTTTTTAATTCTATTAATAATATTGTCACTTGTATTGTCTGGCAAAATTATTTCTGCGGGCTGTATTTTTATCAATTCGTGTACTAGTTCTTCTAAATCATTTAGTTCTGTAACCTTAAATTCTCCAGTGGAAATATCGGACACAGTTAGTCCAACTTTTTCAGATAAACACAGGCTTACAATGTAATTATTTGTTTTTGAGTCTAAAAAGTCTCCATTTAATACGGTTCCAGGCGTGATTGTCCGTAAAACATCTCTTTTTACTAGTCGGCCTTTTGCAAGTTTTGGATCTTCCATTTGTTCTACTATAGTTACTGTATACCCGGCCTTAACAAGCTTTGCCAGGTAATTATCTAAAGCGTGGTATGGTATTCCCGCAAGTGGAACCCCTTGCGCCCCTCTTTTTGTAAGTGTAATGTTTAAAACCTTGGACGCAATTTTAGCATCATCAAAGAAAGTTTCATAAAAATCGCCCATTCTGAATAGAAGCAAGGAAGTAGGATATTCTCTTTTTACTTTTACAAACTGCTTCATTGCGGGGGTTAAATCATCCATATATACAAATTAGGAAAATTGTTTTATATTGCTTTTGATTCATGTATACCTTTATAAATATTTATAAAGAAAGAGATATTATCGAATTTCTTTTAGAAAGTGGGTTCGTAGCTCAGCTTGGTAGAGCACTGGCCTTTTAAGCCAGGTGTCCGGGGTCCGAATCCCCGCGAACTCATACTAAGCTTTTCTTTCAAAAAGAAAAGCTCCGGTCCATCAAAAGAAACCCTTGCGGGTGCAATATATTTATAAATATTAACAGCTATGTTTTATCAGATTAAAAATGTGATACTTATCTGGAGGGGTATAAATGGCATTTATAGAAAAAATGTTAAAAAAATCAAAGTCAGAAGAAGTTGACATTGAAGACTTCCTAAACAATTTGGATGTTTCTGAAGAAGAAATGTACGATGATGCTGACGCATATGTTAAGCCAATGGTTTTAAAGGCAGACACAGATTTGAAGTCTGTTGCTAAAGAACTAAAGGACGGAAACATAATTTTGTTGAACGTAGGGGACTTAGTTAAGAGAAGCCCAGTAAGACTAAAGGAACAAATGGCTAAGTTAAAGAGATTTGTTACTGAAATCGACGGAGACATCGCAAGAATTTCCGAAGAGCAAGTTATTTTAACTCCAACAAAAATAAAGATAATAAAGAGGAAGAAGTAAACCTTCTTTCCCATAATCTTTGTTGGGTGTACTGATTGCGTTCTACTTTTTTAAATACTATTTCTCCACAAGACATGAATGAGTATCTAGACGGTTTGTTATCGAAAAAAGGCACAGATTTATCTGATTACGATACCCCTGCATTTGATTTGTATTATATTCCATTTTGGGTCTTTGAATACCATCATGGTAAAAAGAAAGGCACTGGCTTCCTTAATGCTGGCAATTCAGAGATCGTTTTAGATAACAAAGAGTTCTGTAATGCAATAAAGTCAGAACGTATGGAGCTGGATAAATTATTAACTTTAGAAGAATATAAACTTTATAAGCCACAGATTATAACGCCAAAGATTAGCCAAGAAAACAAGGCTTTGGACCTGTTAAACTACAAATTGCCTTATTTACTGGAAGAAAAAGATAAGCACTTCATAACAGAAGTTGAGCTTGTTTATTTACCAATTTGGGAAATAGGCCTTAAATTAGACAAGGATTACAAAATATCTATCGTAGCAACTAACAAAACAGCCCTATCTGGCTTTGATTTTTTAGAAGGAGCCATAGATGGCTTAAAAGACAGGGGTAATTTGACTCTTTTTTCTAATATGGTGTCTGAAATAAAGAGCCCACTTGGTTTTTTTAAGTATTTGGGGCACATTTTCTTGTATTTATCCAAACTGCTTTTTGAAGTAATTTCTTGGTTTTTTAAAGGCAAACTTGTTTGGCTTAAGTTATTGGTATTAGTTATTGTAATTGTAGGCCTTATTTTGCTTCTTTAGATGCCGTATTGTTCTATTTTTGTTATCTCGATGCCTTTCTTGTTTATTTCTAAAGGGTGTATATCTGATGAGTGGTTTGTTCCCCTCATTTTTCTTACTAAGAATGTTCGGTTTATCCCTTGAACACCAGTATCAAGATACTTCAGTATAAATGCACCATCTGTTACAAACTCTTCTACTCCAAATCTACTGTATTTTTTTGTATCCTGCTCAATCTCTGAGACCATAAGAGTAGTAACTCCAATTTTTGAAAACATGTAGACCATTTCTAATATTGCAAGTCTTGCATCATCAGGATTCTTGAAATACATACCCATAGTTGCAACAGAGTCTATTACTAACCTCTTTGCTCCAACTGACTTACAGGCTTTAATTGTTTCCAGCATAAGCTTTTTGTAGTCAAAGCTAGTATCTACTATTGCGTGTTCCTCGTTTGAGGGAAGTCCTAATCTCCCTATAGAAGCATCAACGATAACTAGTTTTCTTTGTTCTTCTAGGTCTTTTACATCCCAGCCAAAGTTTTCCATATCCTCTCTTATAAGATCTGGCCTTTCGTCCAAAGTAACGTAAACCCCTGGCTCATTGCTTTCCATAATTCCATTATATAAAAATTGCATAGAAAATATTGTTTTCCCAGAACCTGTTGCACCAGCAACCAAAATAGTTCTGTTTTTTGGGATTCCGCCCTCAATAAGCTCGTCCAAACCCTTAATACCTGTTGGAATTCTTTCTAATGACATAATTTCACCCATTTCTCTCTATTCTCTATAAATAGCTTTTTTATATATAAATATTTTTGTTTATTATATTAGTATAGGTAATCTTTATGGATATTGAAATTGGCCTTTACGATTCAGTTTACAAAAGCGCGCAGGAATATTATCTTTCTTCTAAAAAGAACAAAAAGAAGTCAGAATCTGCACTTGTGGCTAGAGCGGACCTAGAAAAAAAGCTACGCACAGAAAATGCAAAAAGCTCCATAACTAAAGAAAAATCCATTGCTAAAGCAAAAAGAACTATGTTTTGGTTTGAAAAATTTTATTGGAGTATTTCCACTAACGGGCATCTAATTGTGGCGGGTAGAGATTCAACAACAAACGAACTTCTAATAAAAAAATATCTTGAAAAAGATGATGTTGCGTTCCACACAAACATACAAGGTGCTGCCTTTGTTTTGCTAAAAGGCGGTTCCAAAGCAAAAGAAGTTGATCTTAATGATGCCGCTTTATTTGCTGGCTGTTTTTCTAAAGCTTGGAAAGAAGGATTTGGATCAATAGATGTTTATTCTATTAGCCCGGACCAAGTTTCAAAAACCCCTGGGCCCGGAGAATATTTGCCAAAAGGATCATTTGTAATAAGGGGCGAAAGAAAGTGGTATAAAAGTATGGATCTTAGGCTATCTTTTTCA
Source organism: Candidatus Iainarchaeum sp. (assembly GCA_028710695.1). GTDB lineage: Archaea > Iainarchaeota > Iainarchaeia > Iainarchaeales > 0-14-0-20-30-16 > JAQTTP01. The sequence continues at coordinate 19,981 of JAQTTP010000001.1, read as the reverse complement.
TTGTTAGATATTTCAAAGTTTTTTGAATCTGAAAAAATTTATCTGCCATTTTCTGGATCCGAATCTGCAGTAAAGAAAAATGCAAAAACAGAAATTTTGCAAGTTTTACAAGGAAGATTAAAAAAAGGGGATGCTGCCAAAAAATTGAACTCCAAATTCTTTGGATTCCTAAAAACAAATGATGCAAAATATCTGACTTTGGACGACTTTGTAAAACAATTACCATCAGGAAATATGGAAATAAGATAATCTTTTAAATATGCAATGAGTAATATACTTTATGCACAAATTGCTTAGAAAATACAAATATCAATTTTTGTACAAGGATACTAATTCTTATTTCAAATTTTTTAAATCTGAAAAAATTGACCTGCTTTTTATGGCTTGTATTGCCTTTTTTGTGCCAATATTTTTTAGTAAAATTACTTTTTTTCCAAATCAATTATTAATTGGAACAGTAGTAAATGCTGCATTGGCATATTGTGCCTTAAACTACGAATATAAAAAAATTCTTCCAGTTATATTGCTCCCTGCTTTTGGAACTATGATTTCAGGAATTGTTTTTGGGCCATTATCAATATATCTTATTTATTTAATGCCTTTTATTTGGGCATCAAACTTTTTGTTTGTTTATATAATTCGAACTTTTAAAGTTTTAAAAAGCAAAAATTATTTCTTAACTGTGTTTTTGGGTGGCACAGCAAAGTCTGCTCTGCTTTTTGTGGTAACTATTCTATTTGTTACATTTAGCATTGTCCCGCAAGCCATGTTGTTGCCTATGAGCCTAATTCAGTTGATTACTGCTCTTAGTGGTGGCTTTTTAGCAGGAGTCTATTATATAGTTAAATAGATGCAAATAGGGGTAAAAACCAAGAAAGACATAGATAACCTTTAAAAACAGATTCATAGGAAAATATTTTTTATATACTTTACCTTTTCTAGGTAATCTGGAATATCAAGCGACTTGTCGCGAAGATATGGTCTTTTTGCCAACCTAGGATTTTTTTTAAAAATCCCGGGCCCAAATGGTCTAATGGCTATGATGCAACCCTGTCACGGTTGCGATCCGGGTTCGATTCCCGGTTTGGGCGTAACCTTTTCTTTCTTTTTGGAAAAGAAAGAAAATCTTAACCTCACCAAAAGAAAGAAAAAAGTGCCATAAAGGCACAGGGATCTTATATTTTGTGATTTTTATGGATAAAAAGAAGATCATTATAATTGTTCTATTGGTTCTAATAATTGCAATATTAATCTATTATTATGCCTATGCCCAAGAGAAAAAATATATTAACGAAGTAAACGAGCAAGGGATAATGTTTAAATCTGATAGCAACATTAAAGAACTTCTGGGAAAATATGTGGATAACAATGATTGGACTTTTTTTACAGATATTTCTGAGCAAGAAAAAAACGGTAATGAGTATGGTTGTAGCCTGCTCTATAGTATGGTTTTAAGCGGAAATGACAAAAATGTTCTATCTCTTTACAAAGTTAAGGAACAAGAAGTAACTTTTTGTGCAGGATATGATTCAAAGACTAAACAATACCTTTCCTACACTTTGGAAGAATGTGATGCCGCAAAAGCAAGTAATTTCCTTGTAGAATATAATTCAAATAATGATATCGATGAAATAATTCTTTATGACAACAAAGTAATAATCTCTACAACAAAAGACACAGGCTACAATACCTGTAAATACTTCTTAGACTTATTCTTTGACACTGATGCTTTGGGTGACGCCGTTAAAGCAAAAATTGACTCCTCTAACCTGAACATAAATCCTTATGCCCCAAAGTAACCGGTTTGGCATAATTTTAAAAGCCCTCTACTTCTATATTTTATGTGGTGTAAAATGGTTCTAGATAAGACTATAGTTAAGGATAGTATAAAGAAGATAGAAAAAAATTTAACTAAAAGTCGTAAGACCTTTAGCGAAATGGAAGCCATAATCACTTATTTTCAAGAAGTCCATAAATATTTCGATGAATTGAAGTCAAAAACAACTTTGAGCAACGAAGACAAGAAAGTAGTTGGCCAGATCATAAAAACAACTGCCTTATTAGAAAACTACGGTAATTTTTATAGTGACTTAATAGATTTACAAAGTCAAATCACAAGTGTAAGTCTAAAATTGAGAGAAGTAGCTCTATTTTTAGAAACCTACAGAACTATAAGAAAATATAAAGTACAAGATCCGCAGAAGATATTTGCATTTTTGTCGGGATCTTTAGATGGATTTGCAGAAAGTTATATTTTTAAGCCAGAATTTATTGGCGACATGAAAACAGACGACTTTGTAAAAAAGTTGGGGGTAGCAAAAGATGGCCCTTATTTGAGAGCTAGCTATACTGTCTTGCCAAAATTAATTGAATATGCATATAGTCAAAATATGAAAAACTTTGTTATTGAATCTCATAATTTGAAACTTATTTTCCATAGAAATTATGTGATAACAGTTTATACTGAAAATGAAATGATAAAGAAAATAGATAGAGTTGCAAGAGATTTAGAAATATCTTTTGATTAAGATAAAATTAAATTTCTTCAACTACTTTTATTCCTAATAAATTTAACCCATCTTTTATTATGGAATTTGCCTCATTCAACAAAGAAATTCTATTCTTCATTTTTTTGAGATCGTTGTCAATTATTTTTGTTTCTTCATAATAAGAATTCAATAAAGAAGTCAAATCATACAAATATTTTGCTAAGAAATGTGTTGTCAAATGCTTAACACAGTCATCGATTTTTGTATTGAATTCTGAAAGCATTCTTAGAACTTCTTTTTCTTTTTCTGTGTATACTTCTGTGATTGTTGTCGGTTTTATTTTTGATTTTTCTATAATACTTTTTGTTCTTACATAATTGTACAACAAGTACGGGCCTGTGTCACCTTTTAAGTCCAAACTTTTTTCTAAGTCAAAAACCATATCTACTTTTGCATCGTATTTTAGAATGTAATATTTCATTGCTGCTAAAGTAACGCCTTCTGCAATAGCATTAACTTCTTTTTCTGATAAATCTGGCCTCTTTCCTTTTGTTTGTTTATATGCCTCTGCAAATAAAGTATTGTAAAAATCAAAAACAGTAATTATATTTCCTTTTCTGCTGCTCATTTTTCCGGTTTTTAAAGTTACTGTGCCATATCCTACGTGCTCGAATTTATCCCCAAAATTATATTTGAATTTTTTTAGAATTTCTGCAAGCTGTTTGAAGTATAAATTTTGTGCATTATCTGTAACTGTAATACTTCTGTCTAAATTATAATCAGTAAACTTTTTTTCAGTAAGTGCAATGTCTGCGGTGGCATAAATTGTCGTATTATCTGCCCTTAAAACAACTTTTTCTGGTAAAGAATCTAATCTTACTATATAATTTCCACTTCTGTCAATTTCTACAATTCCCTCGTTGTATTTTTCAAGAACTGCCTTTCTTCCTGCTTCATAAACTTCGCTTTCATAATATTCCGCATCAAATTTAATGTCTAACAATCTGTAAACATCATGGAAACCTTTAATTGAAATATCTCTTATGTTCTGCCAGATTTTCCAAGTTTCTTTGTCTTTGTTTTCCCATTTAACCAAAATTTCTTGAGCAAGGTCTTTATATTTTTCATCTTGTTCCTCTAATTTAGAATAAATCGTATAACAATCATTGATGAACTTTGGAGTATCTTCTTTTTTGTTTTTATTTTCTAAATATCCCAAAATTGTTTTTGACATATGTATGCCTTTATCGTTGTACAATGTTGCCCTAATTACTGTTTGCCTTTGTTCAACTATTCTTGCTAGTGCCTCCCCCAATATCGCGCCTCTTAAGTGGCCAACATGCATTTCTTTATTTGGGTTTGGTTGAGAATATTCTATCATTGTTTTTACATTGCCTTTTTTTGTTTTTTTAGAATTATAAAAATATGGGATTGGTTCGTAAAAAATGTTTAGAAATAGCCCTTTTTGTTCAACCTTTTCGATTCCCTCAAACTTTTCAAGATCTTTTTTCAAGATTTTAATCTTTTTTTCTTCAGGCTCTTTTATTACAATTGTTAAATCTCCAAAGCCTTTATTTTTTGGCTTTATTAGGCTGTAATCTTTGAAATGTTTAGAAACTACTGGTTTAACGTCCATAAATATCACATAGTTGCAAGGCCTAAATCATTCAGGAATATCTATTCCTTGTAAGGCGCCTGTTGCTCTTAATCTTTTTACTTGGTGTGGGTAATACTTCCAAATAATATCTGCTTTTTTTGGATCATACTCCCAAATTTTTATTATAACTACATCATTTTCTCTTAGCCAAATTTTTCTTCTTAATCTTCCAGGAACTCTACAAGATCTTTCTATCTTGTCGTCGCACATTGCTTTTAAAAATTCAGCACCAGTTTGTAAAGTTACAATTGCTAAATGCTCGTTGTTTTTTTGGTTTGGCATCTTTAAACTAAATTCATTTGAAATTTCTTCTGTCAACTATTCACCTCAAATCTTTTTTACTGAAGTCATTGCACCGCAAGCTTCACATTTAATTACTTGTGCTCCTTTTTCAGTCAGGAATTTTGTGTCTGGTTTTTTACATTGTTTACAAAAAACATAAGCATCAAGATAATTATTGTAAATCAATTTTATTTTTGTTTGTAAAATTGCACTATTAAGTATTAATTTTCCACCATCCAAATTTCCAACAGCACCAGTTTCTTTTGCAAAATATTTTGCAATGTGGTTTATGTCTCTGTTTAAATTTTTTGCAATTGCTTGTAAATTTTTAATTAATGTCTTTTTTCCTTGAATTAAAGAGTCAGGTTCTATAAGTTCGAAACGGCCCTCAGTTTCTTTGCTAGATTTGATTTTTTCAAAAGCCTTGTCTAATAATTTGTCGTAATTTTCCATGTTTATCCCAGTAAGTGTTACAGTTAAGTATTATATATATTACTTGTAGCAATCATTTATAAATCCTATACCCCAATATTTTTATCATGGAATCAAAAGGAAGAGGACAGCAAATTGTTGATCAAAGGCTAAAGAAAATAGCTGATATGAACGCTGAAGGAATTGAATCATTCCCAAGTAAGTTCGAAATTACTGGAAAACGTGTTTGGACTTCTGATATTATTGGGGATTTTTCTAAACTTAAAAATGATGAAAAAAGCGGAAAAACAGTTGTTGTTGCTGGCCGAATGATGACGAAAAGAGAGTTTGGAAAGCTAAATTTCGTTAAATTGCAAGATTTTAAAGGATTTATTCAAGTAATTTTTCAAAAGGACGAAACACCTGAAAAAACAATGGCATTGTTCAAAAAAACAGATGCCGGGGACATAATTGGTGTTAAGGGAGAAGTAATGCAAACAAAAACAGGAGAACTTTCTGTTTTGGCAAATGAATTGCAAATTCTTTCAAAATCTATCTTGCCATTGCCAGATAAATTTCATGGTTTAAAAGATGAAGAAGACAAATTTAGAAAAAGATATTTGGACATAATAATGGACCAAGAAGTAAAAGAATTATTTGTAAAAAAACAGATTTTTTGGGGCACAATTAGAAACTTTTTAGTTAAAAACGGATTTTTGGAAGTTGAAACTCCTGTGCTTGAGAATTCCGCAGGTGGTGCATCAGCAGAACCATTTAAAACACACCATAACGCTTTGGACATTAATGTTTATTTGCGTATTTCAATGGGTGAATTGTGGCAAAAAAGACTTCTAGTTGCCGGCTATGAAAAAACATTTGAACTTGGTAGGCAATTTAGAAATGAAGGAATGGATATGGAGCATTTGCAGGATTATACCCAAATGGAATTTTATTGGGGCTATGCAAATTATGACAACGGAATGGAATTAGTTGAAGAGATGTATAAAGAAGTAACAAAAGCAGTTTTAGGGACATTGAAATTTGAATCAAAAGGTTACAAAGTAGATATGTCAAAAAAATGGGAAAAATATGACTTTGAAAAAGTTATAAAAGAAAAAACAGGAATTGATATTTACAAAGCAACAGAAAAAGAAATAAAGAAAAAACTTGATGAACTTGGTATGGTGTATGATCCAAAAGTAGACAAATGGAGATTAATTGATGTTCTGTGGAAACATTGTAGAAAGCAATTGTCTGGCCCTGGATTTTTAGTTGGCCAACCAGTTGAATTATCTCCTCTTGCAAAAAGAAAAAAAGAGGATCCAAGAAAAGTTGAACAGTTCCAAGTTATCCTTGCTGGAAGCGAAATTGGAAATGGTTATTCTGAATTAAATGATCCAATTGACCAAGAAGGAAGATTTGAGAGACAAGCCAAGTTAAAAGCACAAGGCGATGTTGAAGCGCAAGACCATGATAAAGATTTCATTGAAGCCTTGAAATATGGTATGCCGCCGGCATGTGGATTTGGTGTTTCAGAAAGATTATTTGCAACATTAATGAATAGGCCAATGAGAGAATGTGTAATATTCCCTTTATTGAGGCCTGAAGGAATTGAAGTTGATGATAAAAAGGTAAAAAAATAATAGGTGATTTAATGGTAGTAAAGAAACAAGAAGAAAATAAAGAAAGTGTTAAAGTGGAATCAAAAAAAGACGTTAAGAAAGAAGTCAAAGGAATTTATGTTGTTGACTATTACATTAAAGATTTGACTGTTGGAAAAGTTATTGAAAGTAATGTAAAATCAAATAATCCTGCCTTGTTTTTCAATGGTGAAAAAGTAGTTCTAGAAGGTGTTGGTTCTGCTTTTAGAAAAACTGAAGAAAAATTAAAAACTCTAAAAGTTGGAGAAGAATTTTACCTAGTTTTAGAACCTAAAGATGCATATGGAATAAGAAAAGCAGAATTGCTAAGAGTAATTGCTGCTAGCGATTTTAGAGACAATAAAATTAACCCTTTTGTTGGGCTACAAGTTAATGCCGATGGCAGAGTTGGAACTGTAAAAAGTGTTACTGGTGGAAGAGTTCTAGTAGATTTTAATTCTCCGTTTGCAAACCACAAAATAGAAGTTTATTATAAATTAAAATTAATTCCAACTGGTAAAGAAAGAATAGAAAAATTTATTTCTGCGGCTTTGCCAAAAGAAAAAATAAAAAATTATTCTATTGAAAAAAAGGACAAAGACACAGTTGTAAAAATCAACTTTGCAAGCCTAAGAAAAGAAGAGGAACCAATTTATCTTGGTTTGTTAAAAGCAACAGTAAAATATTATTTTGAAGACCCTCCTAAATTTGAGTAGGGGTTTTATTTTTTCTTTTTTTATTTTGCAATATTTAATTCCCTTAATTGTTTTAGATTAAATGCTTTTGTGGGGGTATCTAAAATAGTGATTGCTCTTTTGTATTCCTCGTAAGAGAGCCGTTTTCTGACTAACTGTTTTCGTAAAAATGTTCTTAAAAAAGAAAAATAATTTGTAATTCCACGTAGTTCTGTTTGTAAAGGCCTTCTGCCTCGTGCAATTTCTTGTTCTATGTAGTTTAGTCTTATTTTATATAGTATAATTGCTTTTTCTAACCCAGCTTTTCCTGGAATTACAATTAATTCATATGAATTTCTGTGCGGAATTATTATGCCCACATTATTATCTTGATTTAGCGCAAGTGTTAAATCCCCCAAAGAAAAAGGAGATCTTTCTGGATGAGAATGTAAATCCAATATTGTTGTGTTTGATTCTTTTTGAGCATATATCTCGGGAATTCCCCATTTGTACACAAAAGCATCCCTTTTCTCTAGCTCCCCCAAAATAAGTTGTAAATTCGCGCCGTTTTCTTTCTTGTTAGAAGTAATTCTTGCTGTTCCTAAATCTATACTTGCATTTGCGGTCCTCAATGTTTCTGCCAATTCATTTAAAAGAATAGGAAGTGTTCTCGGATCCCTTTTTCGGATATTTGAAATATACAGTTTAATAGTACTCCATAAAGCGGCATTGTGTAGTGATCCGGTAGAATTATGTACTATTAACTTTGCTGGATTTGAAAATTGTACTGTTTTTACTCTTACATATTGCCCTACTTTCTTTAATAGCGGAACTACTTCTCCATGGTCTTGATGTCGCCTCATAAGTTCGATAAGTTTTCTTCCCTGCCTCCGGGATATAATTTCATTCCCACAAGTAATTCTTTCTCTTCCAATTTTCAAAGGTTTAGGCATATATAAATATAGACCAATTCTTTTTATTAATTATCTATCATACAGATATTATATGCTTGGAGATAAATTAAGGGAAATATTTGACAAGTTCTCTAGTAAGCAGTTCTTAACAAAGGATAACATTGCAGAATTTAACAAAGAATTGCAAAGAACTTTAATTGCCTCTGACGTTGATATCGAAGTTGTATTTGATTTATCTAAGCAAGTTGAAAACCTTGCAAGCGAAAAAGTTCCCGATGAAATAAGTCCAAAAGAATATTTTATAAAAAAAGTATACGATTTATTGGCAGAAATATTTGGAACAACTGCAGAAATTCCACAAAATCCCAAAAGAATCTTATTGTGTGGTTTGTATGGTAGTGGAAAAACAACCTCTGCAGTAAAATTAGCAAATTATTATAGTAAAAAATTTAATAAAAAAGTAGGAATAATCGGCGCAGATATTTACAGGCCTGGTGCTTATGAACAAATAGTCCAAAGCATTAAAAAAAATAATTTGGACACAATTTCTTATTCTGAAACTTCAAAAGATATTGGTTCAATTGTTAAAAATGGGCTAAAAGAACTTTCAAAATGTGATTTAATTATTTTGGATTCTGCAGGCCGAAGTTCTCTTGATGATGAATTGAAACAAGAACTTTCAAAAATAAATAACTTGTTTAAACCTGATTATTCTTTTTTAGTTTTGTCTGCAGATATAGGCCAGATAGCAAAAAAAGAAGTTGATGGATTTTCGTCTATTTTGGACATTAATGGAATTGTAATAACAAAAATGGATGGATCTGGAAAAGGTGGATCTGCCCTAATTGCTTGTAAAAAAACAAAAGCGCCAGTTTATTTTATTGGAACTGGTGAAAAATTAGAAGATATTACTACTTTTGACCCAGTACGTTATTTGTCAAAAATAATGGGTTATGGTGATCTGCAAGAGTTAATGGAAAAGTTTTCTGATTTAGAATCTGGAGACTTAAACTTAAAACATTTTGATCTAAATGATTTCAAAAAGCAGATGAAAACTCTGAAAAAAGCTGGATCTTTTACAAAACTTGCGGGCATGTTGGGTATTGGAAAAATAGACAAGAATGTAATGGATATGGCAGATGATAAATTCAAAAAATATGAACACATTTTGGACAGTATGACTGAGTATGAAAGAAAAAACCCAGATGTTTTGAAGAGCAGTAGAGTAAACAGAATTGCAAAAGGTTCTGGAACATACGAAAAAGATGTTAGAGATCTACTAAAGCAGTACAACATGATGAAAGATATGTTTTCAAATGCAGAAAATCTTGGCTCTTTGTCAGAAAAAGATAATTTGGATCCAAAAGAAATGATGTCCAAACTTGGCTTTGATAAAAAAATAATGAAAATGCAAAGAAAGAAGATGAAATTTAAATTAAAGTGACTGAAATGGATATAGTTACACTTATTTCAATTGGATTAACTGTTTTCTTTTCTTCTCTTGCTGCTTATTTTGATTACAAAACAACTTACATTTATGACTGGATAACCTATCCAATGATTATTGCTGGGCTGATTTTGCTTCCGTTTAAAAGTTCGTGGTATATTGGCTTGATTTCCGCTGCCGCAGTATTTGTAATATTTTATCCTCTTTACAGATATGGAAAAATTGGTGGGGGGGACATAAAATATTTTATGGGTCTTTCCTTGCTTGTTCCAATGTATGGTAAATTTGTGTTTATTTTGCCAGTGTTTTTTGTTGCGGCTGCGTCAGCAGGATTATTCTTTGGATTCAAATTCTTTTATTCATTCTTTTCAAAAAAATATTATTTAAAAGAAGGTATTGCAAAAACAGCCATATATTTTTGTCTTGCTTTATTGGTTGGTCTTGCAAGCGGGTTTTTTTTAATTCTTTCTTATAGGGTTGAATTGGCTATTCTTGCGGCCTTGTTATTATTTGTTTGTTTATTTGTTTTGCTTTTCCAGAAATACTTTTATCTTGATTTTTCACACAAAATAAAAGTAGATAAAATTCTAGAAGATGACATTATAGATATGCAATGTTTAGGCAAATCAGGCACAAAGCTTTTCGATAAAAAGTTATTGGCAAAATTAAAAGAAAACAAGATTGCAGAAGTAATAGTTTACAGAAATCTCCCAGTTTTCGGCCCATTTATTTTGTTTGGAGTTATCCTTTCTGTACTAGTTTTATAATTGCTTGCCAAAAATTAATTCTTAAAAAAACTTTCAATTAATTTGTTTGACATTAAAGTGTTTGGCCTTAAGTCATCAGGGAGCAAATCAGAATACTTTTTCCAAGTATAACGTTGATCTATCAACACAACAAAGCCTCTGTCTGTATGTGTTCTTATTACTCTTCCTGTGGCTTGCACAACTTTTGAAATTGTTGGATATGTATATCCGTAATTCCAGCCATTCCCGAATCTTTCGTCATAATATTTTATCAATTCTTTAATTTCTAATGTTGGCTCTGGAAATGGAATGCCTAAGACGAAAACACCAACAAGCTCTTCTCCGGGAAAATCTAATCCTTCAGAAAATGATCCTCCTAAAACACCAATAAGTACAGATCCCAAGCCTCTTGATTTTTTGAAATCATCCACAATCTTTTTTGATTTTTGTGCATTTTTATCTTGCATATAAATCTTTTTTACAGTTTTTCTGGACAATGAATTATAAAATTCTGCAGCCAGGCCGTGTGATGGTAAAAATATTGCAACATTTCCAGAAATTTCATTTATTATACTTGCAATTTTGTTAGTTATTTCTTCTGTGTCGTGATTATTTCGTAATTCATATTTTGTGCTAAAAGAATCATCATACATTACAAGTTTATTTTCTTTTGGGAATGGGCTATTGTACTTAAAACAAAGCGTGTCTTTTGGTAAACCCAAAATATCAACATACATTTTAAATGGTGAAAGAGTTCCAGACATTAATATTGCCGAATTTGCATTTTCAAAAACAGTTTTTGTTACAAAAGATGGATCCAAAAATTTTAAAACTAAATTATAATCTTTGTCGTTTTCTGTTTTGAAAAATCTAATAATTGATTTGTGATTTTCAAACCAATTTGAAAAAAATGAATAAACATAAGGCAAAATTAATTCTCCTTCTTTTGTTTTTTTTGCAATTTCTTTTATGTGCTCAGCTTCCAATGTTGGTAATTCTTCAAACTTTGAAAAAATATCCTTAAACAAATCTTTTTCAACCAAAAACTCGGAATCTTTATATTTTTCTTTAAACAATTCGGAGACTTGCTTTAGTTTTTCAGAAAGCTCTAAGAACTCTTTACTATCAATAATGTCTGCTTCTTTTATTGCTTGCGCAATCATTTTTTTATTTAATGCATAAGACGAATTAGACCTAATCCTGTCTGCCAAGTTGTGTGCTTCATCTACAATTATTACACTGTCCCCCAATTCTTTGCCAGTTTTTTGAAAAAATGCTTCACGAATTTTATTATTGAAAAGATAATTGTAGTCACAAACTATCACATTTGCTTTTTTGCATAATTCTATTGCTAATTCGTATGGACAAACTTTGTTTCCAATTCCAAATTCTAGAATATCTTCTGCACTTAATTCATTTTCAAGAAAAATATTTTTGTTGTAATTTTTGGTTTTAAAATTTTTATATGCTTGGCAATTATTGCTTCTCATTTTGCTTTCACAAAACTCGTAAAACCCGCGTGCATTATTCATAAGTGGGATTTCTGAGCACATTTTTTGTTTTCCAAGTATGTTTACTGCCTTTAAATCAAGAGAATACTTTCTGTTCAACCCTTTAACAACATCTAAAGCAATTTTATGCTGTGAAGTTTTTGGGGTGACAAAGAAAATAGTTTTTTTTTCGGTATAAGAAATTGCGGTCGCAAGGGCAGCATCAGTTTTTCCTAGCCCTGTGGGCGCCTCAAACAACCCAGTCTTGTTTTCTTGTAAGACTTTTGCGATGTCTTTTACAAGGGCATTTTGTTCCTCTCTGTAGTTGTCGTGCCGAAAGTAAATTTTTGTCATGGATACATATATAAATATACTCTTTTTATTTATAATTGATTGCAGTAAAAATGTTTTCTAGGTAGTTTGTATGGTTTTTGAGTCTGGTAGAAAAGCAAGGGCGGAAACACCAAGGCCAGTAACTAAATATGCTCGTTTTTTAGAGAGAGTGAAAAAAGAGAAAGAGCCACCAAAAATAATTGAAAGAGACATAAAAAAAGCATATCAGAACGGAGACCTAGAAAAAAGCGAATTTTTTGCACTTATTAAAAAGCTAAAATCAAAAACAGAATCGAATAAACAAGCAGAAGAGCATGATGATTCAGAAAAATCTAAAAAGAAAGAATCTGGCTATAATAAAATGGAAAATGAAAAGAAAGGAAATAAAAGAGAGAAAGAAGAAGGTAAAGAGCTATTTTCTACAAGTGAAGAATCCAGCAGTGAGCGGGAAGAGCGCAGAGCAGGGGAATCTGTTTTTGGTCACGGGCACAAATCAAATGTTTTTACCAAGTTATTATCAAACGGCAATATGAGGCTTGGCTTTTTTGTTGTTGCAATGTTTGCTCTTTTGTTTTTTGTGACTAAAGATGTATTATCAAGCAAAGGCAATGGGGAACTTTTGATATTTGCGATTGTAATTTTAGGAATTTTATTTATACTTGGATCTTCAGGATCTAAGTCAGAAAGTAAAGATCATTTTTAGAAAGGAATAAAAAGGTAACAAAATATATATTTATATAAGGTGTGTGTTATGGCTGTAAGACGAAATACTATTGCTGAAAGGGCTGCTTTAGAAAAAAGAGCTGCAGATCAAAGGTCTGTAGTTAGACCTAAAAAGGAATTGGGCAAAGAAAGAGAAGGCTTTGCCAAGAAAGGGCTTGAGGCTCAAGGCCGTTTTGGGATTAGAAAAGGAATAGAAAGAGTAAGTCCACGAATTATAAAAAAAGCAGTTAAAGCCAGAACAAGTATAGACACATACCACTCAAAACTAGAAAGATTATCTGTTTCTGAATTAAACAAAGAGTATGCAAAAGTTGCTGAAAAACTTAAAGAGCTTTCTAAAAAATACAATAAAGCAAAAAAAGGCAAGAAGGAAGTATTTGCAAAGCAATTAAGAGTTTTAGAAGAAACTGCTACAAAGATTAAAGAGCTAACAAGTTCAAGGCGTGTAGCTGATTTAGAAAGAAGTAAGAAAATATCTGGAGAACAAGCAAAAGTAAAAAAAGAACAAATACAAAAAATAGGAGACGCAATATCCAGTATTGGTCAAGAGTTTTTATTTATAACTAAGGGCAAAGGTATAGAAAGCAACAGATTACTTGCGGAATTGATTAGAAAAATAGATCTAACAATGAAAACGAGAAATAGGGAAATGTCAAAAGAGCAAGCAATAGAATTGGATAGGTTAAGGGATTCCATCGATGCAAGGATGCGCGGGGTTGTTGAAGAAAGATATGATGAATCTCAAAAAAGAAGCTTGTCTGCGTGGAATGATCTAAAAGTAGAATTTGACAAAGAGCCGCCAAAATTTATGTTTGAAAAGTTTTTTGAATTAATGAAAGACCCAGAGAGAAATGCAAGATCTTTAGATAATATGTCAAAATTTATGCCTACAAAAATAAGAAGAACAATGATGGAAATTGGAAATAGTAAAAGAAGTATGGACGAAAAAAGGCAAGCATTGGGCCAGCTTAGAATGCAAATAGAGGAATTTATGTCTGACACAACTAGAAGGCTTCAGTTACTTGGTAGGCCAAAGATGCTTGATGTAAAATATGTGAAAGATCTTTATAATGAATTGAGAAAACAATCTGATGAAATAAATAAGTATGTTGCAAAGCTTACTCCTAAACAATCTTTAGAAAGCGAAAGATTAGAACTTGTAAGAGAAATGAGAGCAAAGAACGTTGTTTTGGATCGTGAACAGCAAGAAAGATATTTAATTTTAGTTAAAAAACTAGAAAATTTGGTAGACAAGTTTGGAACAAAAGAAGCAGAGAGAATTCTAAAGTCCGAAGATACCAGATTTAGAGAGTTATTTGAAAAAGAAGGCCCAGATTCAGCATTTAAATATCTTGAAAGCCGTATAAGGCATTATCTAGGTTTACAAACAAATTTGTTGCCTGCAGAAAAAAGAACAGTTTCAACAAGAGGACCACAATTAGAAAGGCCTGACAGAAAATTATTGCTTGGTAGACCAGAAAGAAAACTGCTTGAAAGTCCTGAAGCGGCGGAAGCAAGACGGTCCAGAGAAAAACAAGATAAAAAGCCAGAAGAAGAACCTAAACTAATTGCTCCAAAAGAAGCAGAAAAAGAAGTAGAGAAAACAGGAATAGAATTCATAGAAGATGAAACTGCAAGGAGCTTAAAAGATCAGTTAAGGCGGCATGAGGACAGTAGCAGAAGAAGATCTAATTGGTCAAAAGAAGACCGTGAGGCCATAGAACAAAGATTAACTAGCAGAATTTCTGTGTTAAGAGATAGTTTAGATAAGAGCAGAGTACTAACTGGAAAGATGGTTAGATTACAGAGAGAACTTATTGAGCTTACAAAATTAAAAGGAAAAGATTTGGAACAAGGGCTTGCAAGAGTAGAGCAGTCATTGGGATCTTTGAAAGAATTTGTAGATGCCATGGATAAATCACAAGCAGAGAGGCAAGTAAGAGGTATAACCATGGTGTCCGAAATTGTGGACAGATTTGTAAAGAATGTAACTGCCACATTAGAAAGCGAAGGAAAGTTAACAAGAGACCAATTAGAGGAAGTTGCAAAAACAAACAAAGCTTTAGCAGAAGCAATAAAAGACGGAGTTAACAGAATAGATGAAATTCCTGGAAAGCTACAAGGTTTGAATGAATTGGTTGATGAATTAAGATCTGCATCAAAAGAAAGGCACGACGAAGTAATTAAGAAACTTGATATGGTACGTGAAGATGCAGAGACCGCAAAAATAGAACTTAAAGAGGCAATGAGTGAGATCTTTGATGCCCGTTTATTTGAAATTAACAAGAGTGTTAAGAGCCTTGACGAAAATACAAGAAAGGTTCTTCAGAACTTGGGTTTGTTAGAAGGTCACTTCTTATCCTTGGAGCACTTTGATGCAGTAGTAAAAGAGTGTATGCAAGAGATCAGAGAGGGTGCGGATGTTGGAGTGGATCTGCTTTTAGACAAGATAAAAGAAGCCGGGGACAAAGTAATTGAAAAGATTGCTGAGCTTGATCCTAAGTTTGTAAAGAAACTTGAAGAAAAGTTAGATGCTTTGACTGAAATGACAGTTCAAAATAGAGAAGACATTCTTACAACTTTGTCTGGAATGCACGATGACCTTGGCAAAAGAATGACTGATTTAGAGAAAAAGATTGATGATGGTAAAGAAGAAATCCTTGATGTATTAGATAAAATCTCAAAAGGAACAGAAACTGACGCAGAAATTAAAGAAATAGTTGAAGAATTAAGAGAGTTATTAGAAGGCGAAGCAGAGAGAACCGAGGGTATTGAAGAAGCATTTAGGCTTATTGCGGAGCGTTTAGATGCAATTGATGGAAAGCTTGATGCTAATAACCACGCGATCGCAGAGATATTAAGAAATGTAATTAGAGAAGAGCTAAATGAAAGATTGGCAAGAATGGAAGGCAATCTTGATGATTTGGTTCGTAATGGTGCAACAAGAGAAGATACAGACGCAATCCAAGCCCAAATAAACGAACTAAGAGAACTTATTATTAGAAACGGCGCAGGTGGCGGCGGACAGGGCGGTTGGGGCCCAGGGGGATACGGCCCAGGTGGATATGGTCCTGGTGGTCCAGGCGGTTGGCCACCAATTAACAACAATAATAACAACAATGTCGGCGGCGGCAGAGGTCCTGGTGAAGAAGGCTTTGAAGATGGCGGTGGAAGACCTCCAAGAGAACCTGGCGAAGAAGATAGAGGCCAACCAGAAGAAAAAGAAAAGGACGATAAAGATAAAGGTAAAGATGACGGAAAAAAAGAGGGCGGCAGCGATAAAAAGCCAGAAGATGGATTTGGTTCCGGCTTTAAGAAATTTGCTGGTGCAGGTTTAGGTCTGGGAATACCTGTTGCTTTACTTGCAATACTATTATTTGTTCTATCTAAGATCTTTGGCGGTGGGCAAACAACAACTACAAGCACAGTAAAAGCAGCAACAGTGCCAATTATGCCTGTTGCGGGAAATGCTGCAAGTTCAAGTAGTAGCTTCTTGCCATCAGGGTTTATGACACCATTAATAATAATATTGATATTGGTTGCATTGTTCTTACTATTCCCTAAGAACAAGTAACTCTTTTTTTCTTTTTTATTCTTTTTTATAGTTTCTAGTAGTAGTTTTTGAACATCTTGCGCAGATTGTTCTCTTCTGAAGATATTCTTGGCCATTTTTCTTAATTGTTTTTATTCTTATTTTTGGTTTTTCTAAAGAAAAGCATGAAAAACAGGATTTACAAAAAACCTTTTCGTCCTTCTCAAGCCTTACATTGTGCTTTAAGCATAGTTTTGAGATAAGTTTTGCACAATTAGATGCAAAGAGTGGATCTTTAGTAGTATTGATCTGTTTTAAGAGATAATCTATCCTTTCCCTTGCAACTTCTTGAAAATCAGATCTTTTCGACTTTTTGTAGGCCATTGTATATGATTTATGTGAAAAGATATAAAAACATTGTTTCCGTATTTATATTATGCGAACTAAAGTGTTATTTTTAATATTATTTTTGTGCTTATTGCCTTTGTCGTTCTCAGAACTGACTGGGCCATCTTATGCATTGTCTGATTCTAACTCTTTTAAAACGACCCTAGAATCTAATAATGTGTGCAGTACTTTTGATATTTCTCAGGAGAAATACTCTTTTTTGAAGGCAAATGATGGAATTCTTGCTTTGGATCTATATATTAAATTTACTCCAGAGATAGAAAGCCAAAGTTATTTACAATTATATATTAATGATGAATTAGTAAAGTATAAGGCAATTTCAGGGTATTTTATGAGAGAAACCTTAGAATTTAAAGATTTCCAAAATGGAAGAAAAGTTGTATTTTTAGAAAATTATAGAGATCAAAACTCCTTGCAACTAAAAATCTGTGGATATGTTTCTGGATCCGTATATGAATTAGAAATGCTTCCAGGGTCAAAAATAGGATCATTTATCATGCCTTATTTTTCTGGAAAAGGGAATTTCTCTAAATCTTTAGAAAAAACTTTATTCTTAGTTGATGAAACAGTAAAAGTGGATTTAGCACTAGAAAATGAGGGTTATGTTCCAGCAACCATTACTTTGGCTTACAACAATTTTGATGTTAATACTGAAATAAAAATGCTTGGTGGAGTAGTATCTTATGTTGGTTCTGCAGCAGTAAATGAGCCAGTAAATATTACTTATTATTTTAAGTCAAAAACAGATAAATATTTTTTGATTCCACCTGCAAGAGCAGAATATACTTATGATAATTATAAATTTGTTGAATTATCTAATCCAATAATTGTAAATGCAAAGAATTATCTTGATGATATTGACTGTGAAATGGGCACAAGTAAGGTAGAATATAGCTTAAAAGAAAAAGCAAATATTACTGTTGGCTGTTATAATAAATCTTCAGAAATAAAAGAGTTCAATTTGCTAGTAAAAGTTGATAACAAGGAAATAATGAATAACAAAATAGCAATGGGCAGTAAAGAAGTAAAAGAAATGAATTTTGAGTATTCTTTTGATAACTTCGACACAAAAAAAGTTTGTGGAGAAATGTATTTGAATGAAAACACAAAAGAACTGAGCTGTACAGAATTTTATTTCTCAGAATCAACGAGCAATTATACCTTGTATATAGTTGGTTTTGTAGTACTAATATTATTGGCTGTTTTTATTTACTACCAATTCTTTTTGTAAGATTTTTTTAATCTTACAAATATTTTTTTTGATATCTTTTTCTGTTTCTAGAGTGTATATTTTTTTGTAGAATTTTCCAAGTTTCTTTTCAAAATAATTAATGTTTTTACAAAAAATGTTTTCTTCTATTTTCACTGGCAAGTATTTTCTTTTTTTATAAATTTCTCTAAGCTTTGTTTCACTAGTGTCAAACAAGAACACAAAATTAGCATTTGTTTTATACTCGCAGAAAATATGTCCTTCTAAAATCCAATCTTTTTTGCCCTTTAATTCTTTTTCTGTTTTCCGTTTCAAACTTGCGATATCAACATCTTTTGCCTTTGTAAACTTCTTAATATCATACAAAGGAATCTTTAATTCATTTGAAAGTTCTTTTGCAATTGTTGTCTTTCCTGTGCCTGGAACTCCAGTAATAAGTATTCGCATATTATCTTAATTTGCACACTTTATATATAAACTTATATATCTTTCTACATAATATTCTATAATGCTTGAGAAAATACTATCCAGTGATCTGCCTCTTTTCGAGCAAGAGCAGAGGCTTTGGAAGAAAATTACAGAAACAGAAGATCTAATAAAAAGAACAAATAATTCTGCAAAAAAAGATAAATACGAAAAAGAAATTCTTGTCCTTAAAGAAAAAATTAAATTCTTACAACAGAACAACCCCGCAAAATTACGGCACGAACTTAATACCCTAAAAGAAGCACTAAAAGAAAATGAAGATCAGAATAAAAACTATGGGATTCAAAATAAACTTCTTAAAGCAATAATTAACAAATATCTGCACGAACAGAGCTTTGGTTTAGAAGATTTAAAGAAACTTATTTTGCCAAATGATCTGAGTGTTTTAAGTATAAAACAAGAAATAATGCCTGAAAATTATGATTATGAAAATGATTATCTTCAAGCAGTAAAAAATCTTTATGATTATTTACGAAAAAATTATACAATTACTGATCTAAATTTATCAAATAAATATTGGCTTGCTCCAAAAGATATAATTGAAGCAAGAGCTGGAGATGCATTTGATCTTTCGATTTTAATTTGCTCAATTTTAATTGCTCTTGGTGGAAGTGACACAAAAGTTTATTCTGTTGAGTTAAGCGACTTTTCGCGCCATGCATTTGTATTAACCAAGTATAAGAAAAGAGTTCTAATAATAGATTTAGTTAATTCTGAAAATTACAACGATTACTTAGGTTATGAAAAAGATATCTGGTCAGAATATTCTCCTAAGAATTTGACAATAAGGACAAAAAAGTATTCATTTAATGATGTAAGCTTTGATTATCTTGAATAAAGGTTTTTTTGTATTGTATTTTGTAATTCTTGCTTTTTTAATTTTATTAACAATTTTCTTTGTATATTCTCATAACTCTTACAAAGAACAAAAACTAATTGAAGATTACATCACATATTCTAATGTGGTAACAGACCAAACAATCTTAGAAAATAATGTTTCATTTTTTATCAAAAAAACTATTGAAAAAGGGCTTCTTGTAACACAAAATAGATCTGCCCTTAAACTAGCTTATGATGCTGCCTTTCAAGTATTTCTTTTATCTGAGGGGTTTGATACATCTAATTTCAAAACAGAGTTATTAATTGAAGTAGTTTCACTTGGATTGGTAGATTACATAAACTATCAATATGTTTTTCTCAACACTCTTGAAAACAAGGACAAAAAAGTTTTAATAAGCCAAGGAGCGGTTTATAGTGGGCAAGTTATCGTTTAAAGGCCAAATCACAATGGAATTTTTAATAATTTTTTTAGCAATCGTTTCGCTCTTTGCAATTTTAATAACGCACTTGGACTATAATTTTATAAATTCAAAAGCCAATGCACTTTTTTCTAAAGTAGATCAACAATATTGAAAAATTTCTAATAGTCTAAATTATAATTATTCTGAAATAAGTAAAAGCTGTTCTTTTTTCAAAAAGGAGGATATGTATGCAGAACCCAAGTATGGCTAAAGATAAAGGGTCATTTTCCATGTCTGC
>JAQTTP010000021.1 GCA_028710695.1 Candidatus Iainarchaeum sp. | reverse complement strand
GTATACCCTTTATTTTT
Source organism: Candidatus Iainarchaeum sp. (assembly GCA_028710695.1). Taxonomy (GTDB): domain Archaea; phylum Iainarchaeota; class Iainarchaeia; order Iainarchaeales; family 0-14-0-20-30-16; genus JAQTTP01. The sequence goes on along the minus strand of JAQTTP010000021.1, from coordinate 3,334 downwards.
TATTTCATAATATGTCAATATTCCGTTATTAAAAGTGGCACTTTCATTTTCACCAAGCAACATTAACATTTTCTTTTCAGCGTCTTGAGCGGCGTTTTCAGCTATTTTAAGGTTTTCCTTAGTAAATAGCCACTTTGATACGAATTCTTCGTTTCCAGTCAAATCTATGACGCTTTTAGGCTTTCTGATAACCTTTTTAATGTATTGTATTGATGGCAAGCTATTTTCTGGTGGTATATCTTTTATTACATTTTTATTCCAGAAATCTAAAGCTGCATCAGCAATCATATTTATTAAGTCTTGATCTCTGTGAACTGTAAATAAACAGTAACCTCTACCACCAATGAGTGCAGGTATAAAACATATATCTGAACCTGTACATAATAGTTGTGTACTACATTGTATAACAATTCTATCTGGAACATCATCTGAGCCAGCATCGCCCCAATGCTCATGAGAAAATCTATTAAATATTGCATGAGTTTTAGCTTCTACAGGAGGTTTTCCAGGCTCAAGAAGTCTTGCGTCAAGATGTGATACAATGTTTATACCACCACTTGCTGTAACTTCAAGTTTTTCTGGGTCTCTTTCCATTTTTCCAAGCTCAGTTTCTGCAATATCAAGAACAGAAGACTCAAGACTTTGACCAAGTTTTATTTCAACTGTATCAGCTTTGATATCAACTTTTTGTGTCTTTTCAAGCCATACATCATACGCAGATTTGTATATGTTAAGACCGAGTATTGCAGGCATATCACTTGCACCTATATGGTTTTTTCTATCATTAAGTTGTTTTTCTGTTGGCATTTTTTAATTTTCCATCCTTTCCTTGAAGTGCAAGTATAGCACAATCTACAATAGTCATTACTTCAACTATTGTACATCCTTTACCAAAACGTTCACGTGCCTTTAATAAAAAGTCTAATGCTAATTTATTGTTTTCTGACATTATCATTATCCTTTCCGAGTATTGTTCTTAATTCCTCCTCGCGGATTAATCCCTGTTTATTTACAGAATCTATCCTTGTTAAAGTTTTCATATCATCTACGCATTGGAAGGCAAAAGCCAATAACTGGTCTCGTTGTCCTTTCACTTTAAAATATTCATTCTTATATTTCATAGTGTTTTCCTTAAATTATTCTATAGCATCGATGTCGAACTCAGCGTATTTACATGCCATTAAAGCCGCCCAAAATCCAAATCTAAAGACAATTGCACTAAAACCTATCAAATCATCAAAATTAACTGTTATATCTTTTTCAGAAGATTGTATTAATTTATCTATATCGTTTTTTGAAATCTTTAGACTAACTAAAGATGCAGCAGAAAATGAAGAAGCCATTATAGGGTCTATAACTAAACTATTTCTGAGTATTATAGTACAAATATTATACAATCTTTCACCTCTACCGTCATGCTGAGCCTTAGTAAACATATCATTATTGATTGTCAGATCGTCGTTTTCCATATTTTAAATTCCTTTCTTTCCTTAGTTGTAATAACTGTTTGTATTTTTCATTAATCCTTTTTTCTTGTTGGCGTTTCTTATCATCTTGCCTTTTTTGTATCAATTTGAAAAAGTCCTCAAATAATACACAGTTTATATAAGCGTGGAATGATATTTTAATTCCACTTGTTTTTAACCATTCTTCGTATATTTTCTTTAACTTTTTCTTGTCTTTTTTTCTACATTTTACAGTGATCCAATCATTCCAATTGTACACACCCATAACTATAAACCTTTCGGCAATTGGCCTGTAATTTCTTTGAGAATTTGTGGTTTCATGGTTGATACGGAAAATCTTTTTATGACTACTTTTGCGGAGTCTGTTAAACCATTTCTGTAGTCAGTTATCTTTATACCAAGTTTTTTACATCTATTGTATACTTGTCCTACGCTCATTCCTCCGCAATGTTGAGCTATTACCTTGCCGTGTAAACCAGAATTATTAACAAATCCAACAAGAGATAAATTTTCAATCATATTCCAGTCTACTCTTCGATTTTTATTTAATCCTACTGTACTTGATTTCTTTGCCATTTTAGATTCCTTTTTATTGATTTCCTTCAATTGTTATACTTCCAAAAACTATTGGTATCGACAAAATTATCGGTATTTTAAGAACTGTGTTTGTTGGAGTTATTTTCATTTTTGTTTCACTTTTCTTTGAAAAAGTAGTAGTGTTTTCAGGTACTCCTATGAATTTGAAATTTACATCCCGTTCTTGACCTGTATTATGCTTTGACCTTAAATGATATCCTATCGCTTTTTCACTACCTTGATAATCGCATAAAAGGCATTGTGCAGTTCTTAGTTTAGAATTTTCAGACCTTTTTGTCCTATTCCACTTTTTTGTCCTCTTGTTTAAAGGCTCTCCAAACATATCAAATGCGATATAAGTTTGTCCATAAATCTTACCTTTACCATGTATATCTCTCAAATGAGATGCTATGCTTCCAGCACAGTGAAAAGTATCACAAATTAAACATTTACAATCCTGCTTTTTCCCATGGCGGCTGAATGGAAACTTAAATAATTCTTTTACAGGTAGTTTTTCTAAATCTAATTCTTCTGGCATAAAGACTCCTAATTTGAACTTAATTTACTTATTTTATTGTACATTTTATTTTCTTCTATAAGTTGCTTTGCTTTTTCATATTCTTCTTTTGGAAGAATTTTTACTACTATTTCTGTGTCTCTATCATTTTCAGGTAAATCCAAAAATACTTGTGCAGCTACTGACAAACTCATCTGTACTGCTTCTACAATTGTATGCCCTTCACTGTCGATTACATAATCTTCTGGAACATTTGCAGCAATTATAAAACCATGCACAATTTCATCGTATTTTTCATCATCTTTGTCAATATTATGTATCTTTAGCAATATTCTTGAGTCTTCAAATTTAGCCTGTATAGTTGCTTGTTCAAAAATCTTTTTAAATATATGAGCCCAAAATTCAGCGTCATTTTTGTCTTTCATAAAAGGCTGTCTTGCGATTGTTAATTGTAATTCTAAATTTTTTACGTCAAAATTTCTCATTGTTTTTCCTTATCTTTAAACAGTTCTTGTCCCCGCCCTCTTTTCAAAGGGCGGAAGAAAAACTGTTAGGTATAGGTCTTAAATTATACCCATGCCTCGGCGCGGTTAGACTTTGCTGAAGTAAATACCGACCAAAAAGCCTTCGTTATTTCATAGAAATCGCCGTAAGGTTTTTCGGATTTTGACTTTATAACCTTATCTTTTGCTTTTTCAAACTTTTCGATACCATTGCTTGAAAGAAGCTGTGTTGAATAGCCAATTCCAACAAATTTTCCAGCACGTATGGCTCT
>JAQTTP010000020.1 GCA_028710695.1 Candidatus Iainarchaeum sp. | reverse complement strand
ATAATTCCTTTAAGCGAAGACGAAAAGGATATAAAAGCAGTAAAAGAAATAGAAATAAAAGGTGTGGATATAGGTACAAGAGTACGAATAATCAGAGAGCCTTATTTCGGGAAACTAGGGAAAGTAAAAAGTTTACCTTCCGAATTGAGACAAATAGAAACAGGTACAAAAGTGCGAACATTTGAAATAACGTTAGATGATGGAACAGATGCCATTTTACCACGCGCAAATGTTGAAATGATAGAAGAGTAATTTTTGTAACCTTCAATATATATGATAGAAAGATATACCACAAAAGAATTCAAAAATTTCTGGACGGAAGAATACAAATACAAAAAATGGCTGGAAGTTGAACTCGCAGTTTTGGATGCGTATGTAAAACTTGGTAAAATACCTGCCGGCGTTGTAACCACTATAAAAAAGAAAGCCAAAATCAACATTCAAAGAATTAACGAATTGGAATTAATTACCCAGCACGACCTTATCGCTTTTCTTGAAAGCCTGAAAGAAAGCGTAGGTACGGATGCAAAATGGATACATATGGGCTTAACTTCTTATGACATAGAAGATACTGCGCTTGCTTTATTGCTTAAAGAATCAGGAGAAATTATCCTGAAAGAACTGGAAAGTTTATTAGATGCCATAAAAAAAAGAGCAAAAGAAGAAAAATATACTTTAATAGCAGGAAGGACTCACGGGATTCAGGCGGAGCCAATTTCGGTCGGTCTGAAATTCCTTGTTTGGTATGACGAAGCATTAAGAAACAAACGCAGACTTTTATCCGCAATAGAAACAATATCTTATGGTAAAATTTCGGGCGCTTGCGGTAATTATCCGCATATAACGCCTGAACTCGAAAGGCTTGTATGTAAAAACTTAGGCTTAAAGCCTGCACCTATTTCAACCCAGATTATTCAAAGGGACAACCACGCAGAATTTATTCTTGCGCTTGCGATGATAGCAACTTCCTGTGAGAAAACAGCACAAGAAATAAGGCATCTCCAGAGAACGGAAATACATGAACTTGAAGAACCTTTTGGAAGTGGACAAAAGGGGTCGTCTGCGATGCCTCACAAAAAGAACCCTGTGATTTGTGAAAGGATATGTGGCTTGGCAAGAGTAATCCGTTCCAACTCAATGGCAGCGATGCAGAATATCCCGTTATGGGGAGAACGCGATATTTCAAATTCCTCTTCTGAACGAATAATTATTCCGGACTCAATTATGCTTACTCATTATATGTTAAGAAAAACAAAAGACGTAATTGCAGGATTAAAAATCATAAATAAAAACTTAGAAAAGAATTTAGAACTTACAAGAGGACAAATATTTTCAGGAAGAATATTGAAAGAGTTCCTTGCAAAAGGAATAGAACGTGAAACGGCATACAAAATCGTCCAGAGTTCGGCATTCATGGCTGAAGCAGAAAACAAGCATTTAAGAGACATTCTTTTAGAAGATAAACTTGTAAAAAAGACATTTTCCGCAAAAGCAGTTACGGATTTTTTCAACCCCAAGTATTACCTGCGATGGGTGGATTATATATTTGATGCGGTTTTTAAACAATAACTTTACTGTCCAGCCTTATTCCGCGTACTTATAACTCAAGTTCCCAGTTTGCAAATCTGTAGATTGTAACACAAGCATCTTGCTTGTGAGTAGCGTTAAAAAACTTCTTTATATCTACTGCTATAGTCTCACATCTTTTAGGAGTTTATTTCTTGTTTCCTAAATTGGTTTTCAGATTTCTTGTCCGAGGGATACTCCTTACCTTTACAAATAAAGAACCCAGAGGATAAGAAGTAAAAACTATATCACTCTGGGTTGTTGTGTTATTTGACTCTGCCTTTTAATTCTGAGCCAGTTCTGAATCTGACTACTCTTCTTGCAGGAATGTTAAGGGCTTTGCCATTCTGTGGATTTCTCCCCTTTCTGGCTGCTCTCTTTCTTACATCCCAGCTACCAAAGCCGACGAGTGTAACTCTTTCTCCCTTTTTCAATGCATCTGATACGCCTGCCATAAACTCATTTAGCGCTACTTCTGCTGAACTCTGGGAAATTTCGGCCTTTTTTGCCATTCTGGCAACAAGGTCTGATTTATTCATTTGTGAATCACCTCCTTTATTAACTATCTCGAGCTTTAGCACATCTAAAACCTTTGTCAAGCATTATTTTTAATTTTTTTTATTTTTATTTTCCAGAGGATACAATAGATTAGAGACAATATTGGCTGTAACTCCTTGACAAATAATAACTTAACTCTAAAGACGCGACAGTAAGGATTTTTGGGCGTATAGTAGTATTTTAAAATAAAATTTTATTAAAAAGTTGCAAAATAGATTTTAAATTGTATTTTATATCAAATGCGAAAAATAAATAAAAACAGTTTTTGGCTCTGGGGTGGAATAGCTGTTGCCGTATTGTTCTGGCTTTTTATTGCGATTCAAGCAGGAATTCAATCAGGCAAGCATTGGCATTTTATTAAAAGAACAGTTACTGTAGATACTTTAATAACAAAGGATTCCATTATTATTCCTGTTTCAATGAAAGAAATTTTGCTTGGATATCCTATACTCTCAACGGAAGGAGTTTTGTTGCATTTTAAAGTTGAAAAAACTGAAATAAATTTCGTAAGGAATGAACAAAATATATATGTTAATGGATTGCTTATTATGTCCGAAGAAAAAGAAGTAATAACCGATTTTGTAAAACAAGTTTTGGAAAAAAGTTCGGATAAGTCTTGTTTCTTTGTTACGAAAGGGATTTCACAGGGTGAGGAAAAAGAATGGATAGATTTTTTAATTGATAATGGAGTAAGACAAATACTAATTCCCAGAGTTTTACTAGAACAAAACGATAAACAAATTAGTTGAAAGTTTAATTTTCAGTTTTAGGCGTATTTGTTGCGATAGGTGTTCTCGGTACAGGAGTGCTTTTTACATATACATAATCAATTTTTAAATTATGTCTGTCAAAAGCAGCTAATTCAAATTCTTTATTCATTCCCATAGCATCAGTTGGACAGGAATCCACACACTGTGCGCAATGTACACAACGGTCATTGTGAATTGTCATCTTGAATTTTTTTTCTGTCTCTGATACAGGAACGATTTCAATCGCTTCTGCAGGGCAATCTCGAACACAAGCTTTGCATACAATACATTTCTCAGGATATAGAACGGGCGTTCCTCTGAACCCTTCGGGGGCGACTAACTTTTGAAAAGGGTAATCAACCGTAGCGGTTTTTCTAAATAAATGTTTTAATAACTCCGGTAAAAAAGCAAGTATTTGTATTTTCATCTTAGAAATCCTTTTAAGATTATAATGATAAATATTTGAAGTACGGCTAACGGCGCTAAATAACGCCAACTAAAACTTACCATCTGGTCTATACGAATTCTTGAACATGCTGCTCTCATTGCAGATAATAAGAAAATAACAATCATTGTCTTTATGACAAAATTCAAT